>CAZDNG010000097.1:5234-22691 GCA_964506835.1 uncultured Polyangiaceae bacterium | reverse complement strand
CCCTTGTTGACCCAATGATCATCGCGGGAGCAGGAGAGACTTGTGATTCTTTCTCGTGTTTCTGAAGCATCTCCACATATGCCTTAGCCTGCTCATGAAAAGGATGTTTTTCACTGCGAGAAGCCAAGCACCGATACATAGCGACCGCGACGACCGCAAGCGAGGCCGCCAGCACAATAAAATCGGATAGACTGAGCAATATCTTGCCGTCAGCATGTCCGGAAAGAGTTTTGCACCATAAGAGGGCCGTACTCGCTATTGAAAGCACAAGCGAGATCCAATCCGGCTTGCTCGGAGGATGCTCTAAGGCGTTACGAACCGTTTCCAATTCACTTCCCGTCACATGCGGTGCGGCAACGGTGAGCGATCCAGCCCTAGGGTACACCTGGCGCGAGTCTCCCGCCTGAATAACGCTGGCTTCCGGCTTAGCCACTGATGTCCCCGGCGGGGCCTGGTGGTGTTACCCCAACTAACGCTAAATTCAACAGCAGGGTATTTCCACACGTCAAGCAGACCAACGCGACCGATGGCAAGACCGCAGGCCCCCACACCGGGTGTCCAATGGCTTCGGATAATTCCACGTTTACATATCCGTGAACCCCCCAATGCCGAGTTTCGCACATAGGGCACGGTCTGCCGTTCCACTTGTCCAAAACATGCGCGCGTACTTTCTCCAACGTTGCCGGATCCAATGCAACAGTGCAGGCTGCCCGACGTCATTCCCGGCGACCCTGAGCGACTTCACGAATGCGTCTCGCGACCGCTTTGCAGTCACTACACCGACGAATAAGGCCTGAGCCAGATCCATCAAAAGATCGAATTGTCTCAAAGGTAACGCAGGCGCAGCCTTGGACGTGAGCGCCTTCATTGCCGCCGTCACCATAGGCCAGGGACGGAGCCACGGGATAGGATGAATCACATTGGGCAGCAAATTGTGACATTGGAGAAACCTGAAATAGGTCGGCGGCCGGAGCAGCAATTGAGGAGGGACAATAGGGAAACCCTCTCAATTCACTACGGTATGCAGTGGAGACAACCGCCCCGGCCGCCTGAGTGTTTGGGTTAGGAACTATGAAGTTCCAAATCGTCGCCGGTCGAAATAGTCTTAGTCTTAAAGACAGAGCCGCCATATCCAGTGAACTCGGCTGGGGCCGGCGCAGGCTGGCGCACACTGGCTGCGACACGCTTGTGGATCTCATTGACTGCCGAGTCGATTGCGCGACTAGAGCCGCCAAATCTGATCGCATCCCACAATGCGCCCGACTCAGGCCTGATGGGGTAGTGAAATGCAGTCGATGCGGCTTGCAACACACTGGACTCGACCTGCGTCATCAGATCATAGACGTGGGGGACGTCAGCGCCATTCACGAGTGCAGTGTGCAGGGCGTGCGACAGGCGCGCTCCACGCCGAAGTGAAGTGTAGTCGATCGGGCGCCGTCAGCCACTGAAGTCGCTCGGGATTATCGGCAAGCATCAAATCGAAAAGCGGAAAGATAGATTCCCATTCCCGCACGGCCGTGCCAGTCATATCGAGCCTGGCAGCATTTGCAGCACGCCATTTGGCGGCGAACTCACGTGCTAGATCTCGGGTCGGCTGCACCTGCCAAGAGGCCCAAATAGTCTTTAGGCCAGCCTGCACGCTGCGCTGAGAGTCAACGATCCGCCCTTCGACTTCGGCAGTGAGTGCGTCGGCAGCGTCTTTAAGGGCCGTTGCGGCTCGCGAAAAATTGGCGCGCTCAGCGTCTTCGAGCTCCAGCCTTTTGGCATCCCGGCGAGCAATGATTTCGCGATCACGCTCCGCCTTGGTCGCGCAAAGCGAGGCGTAGTTGGGAGACTTAGGCGCCTCGACGATCGTCGTCTTTGCGGTAGCCATTAGCGCGCCCCACCTTTCAAAGTCTTGTCGATTCGGAGGCCGCGGCGTTTCGCATCTGCCACCGAGATTCCACACACTTGCGTGCCGCATTGATCGTCGTAGGCAATACACATAGTCGCATGTTCCCCAAGGCCATTCTCGCGATCAAAGCGTTCGAGCCGGTCAACTTGCGGCTGAGTCAGGCCATCATTTTCATGCGCCTCGCGAGCGGCCTTGGCATCGGCCACGATCTTATCAATGTCTTGCTGAGTGAGTCGTTTGGGAGTCGTCATAGTTGTAGGTGGATCTTTCACAAGCTTAGAGTTAGTGGCGGGCGCAATGGGTGATTTTGGCGGAAGCGCCTTGGTAGACTTGACTGCTGCAGTCGCCTTGGCATTCGCGGCATGGCGTTTGAGTTGCTGCGCTACGATCTCATCGAAGCTAGGGGTCTCAGCACCAAAGAAGCCCTCGATTGAAAGTGCGCGATGGGCGTAGTGACACGCATCGATGTAGGCTCGGCTGTAGAAGATCTCATCGCTATACGGGCTAGTGTTGCTCATGACTGGACTCCAATTGCTTCGGCTGCAAGGCGGGCCTTGCGATTGCGGTAGGTCGTCCTACGAGTCTCGAGACACGAGGCGCAAGTGATACAACCCAATGCCGGCCGCCTACCGCACAGGCAAGCGCCTGCCGACTTATTTGCGGCGCGGCGAGCGCGTGCCTTGTCTAGACAGGCCTGACAACGGCTCGAATGCTGGCTAGTGACAGGGTCAAGCGACGTGGGCGAAGAGCAATTGAGGCAGCAGCCGGCCGACCTCAATCGTGCGGCCCGTTCGGATGCTTGAATCCTATGCTTGTAGGCGCAAGTCTCACAACGACGCTGGCCAGGCAGCGCCACGTCCTTGCACGTAATGCATGGCGTAGGCAGCTTGGTAAAATCGGGGCGAGTGAAGTCGAACATGTCTTGCTCTGTCCCTCTAAGCTTAGCCGCCACCAACCGCACCAATGTACGAATATGGGAATCATCTAAGTCATTGCCCCTAGTATATGAGCCCTATAGGCGGCTCGTAGACGCCTTTGCCTCGCGCCGCAGCGCTCGTGTGGGGTGGGCATCGAAAGGCGCTTATGGCTCATCCTCACGGCGACGGCAGGGGCAAAAGGGCCGAGACACACTGCCCTATCCGGCTTCGCCGGGAGCGGAGGTGCATGACACCTTGACCCTGCGCCGGTTTGCCTAATCTTAGGCTCACTGCCGCCATACCGCTGGGGACGGGGCATGACTTCGGGCACCGTCGGCGGCTGGCAGGCATGTCATTATTTGTCATGCCATCTCGACGCACAGTGGATAACGCATTATTGGCGTAATCTATTGGCCTGGTTGTCGTCGACCTTGATCCCTTGCCCCTCGAGTCGCCGGAAGCAGTCATGTCGAGGCCGAAGCCCCCTGGATCGCGACCGGCGCACGAAAGTCGGTGTCTTGCGTCACTGTAATTCAACTACGACGGCAATTGCAGGCATCCTCATTGCGGCGCCCAAATACGGCACCCCACGCGCCGGCTCGTGCGAGGCTGGAAGCGTCCGTACTGTAGACGGTACCCATCTGTTCGAAATCATGCATCATTCTGCCGGCCGACGACGTATTCAGCATGTTTTATGCTGTTGTGTAGGTAGTGTAGGATTTCGAGCTTAGGTTTATCGCATAGGATGTAATTACGATTCTAGATAAGGGGGCCCACAGCCTCCAGCCTACACTACCTACACGACGCATCGCGCCAATAGGCTACGCGCCGGACTTCGGGCTGATGTAGTAGACGACTCCCGACGCGCTACGGCCAGCCTGAACACCCATTTTCGTAAGGGCCTTGCCCATCGACGCGACAGAGCCGCAACCTGTATGCGCGCCGAACGGCTCGGCCCAGCGAATGAAATCGTCGTAGAGCTCGGTCGCCGATGTCCCCTTATCGTCAGGCTCCGTACGGCGCTCGACGTAGTGCTTCACCGGGTCCGACACGCCTGCCCATCTGTCGATCATGAGCGAATGACTTGCCGGCAATGTGTAGTCGCCACTCTGCGCCAGCCGTACGGCTCCGGCGAGCGCCCATCGAACGATGGCGGGCAGCTCGGTAGGGACGATCTTGTCGACGATGTGTGGATCTCGATTCGAGTCGCCTTGGAAGTTGCGTCTCATCTCGATGATGAGCCACCTGCGCCAGAATCCCGGGCTCGTGTCCTTCGTCTTAGGGAGCTCGTTGCACGCGAAAAGATGCGCGCACCGCGGCTTGAACGCGAACGCTTTGCCGCCACCGGGATTTCGAGCAGCAACACCCTCGCCGGAGATGATGCCCTTTACCGCCGGCCCTAGCTGGTCATCGGTTAGGTCCGGCACGACGTTGAGCCGCGCACCATTGAGCAACGGCCGCTGATACTGATCGCCCCACAATGCCGGCGCAATCGACGTAGCTGAGCCCGGCGGCATCGTGGCCTCGATCATGCGGAGCAACGTCGATTTGCCGTTTGCGCCGCGACCGAAGGGGACCAACGCGCGTTCGTACCGTGTTGCTAGGCCCGTGATCGCGGCGCCCACGAATTCCTGTATCGCTGCGATCTTGTCGGCGTGATCTGGGTCGTCGAGGAATACGTCGCCCAGGAATTTCTGAAACCGCGTTGCCTCTTCGTCGCCTCGAAAGTCGAAGTCGTAGCGATACCGCGCGCGGTGTGCCGGTGACAGCAGCTCTTCGTGGATGCCGGACTGGTCGACGCGCACGAACGAATCCCGAAACGCTACGCCAGTTGGCGCGTCGTCGAAGAAAGTCGGGTCGCTGAGCTCCACATGAATGAGCTGCACGACGCCGTTTACTTTGCCGTTGCTGACGGCGAGCAAGCGCACGGTGACGTCTTCACCTTTTCTATTCGGGCCCATCAATGGCGCGCCCGAAAAGCTCTTGATGAGGCGCTTGACCTTATCGTCTGCGAGCCGCTCGAACACGCCGGACTCGGCTCGATAGCCGTAGAGTTGCCCGCCGTATGACACCAGCCGCGGATATTCTTCGCGCAAGATGCCGATTGCTGCGTCGGCGATGGTGGCCTCGTCACAGCGCTCGGCGTCGAACGAGATTTTATGCGGCCGTACATCTTCGGCGGTGGGCCAATTCGTGCGCGCATCCGTTGACGAAACTGCGTTGACGGCTAAATTATCATTGTTCATTGCTCATCTGTTGAAGGGCTTCGATCGTTGCGTCTGAATGAGCGGGTCCAGGTTGCTTCCCTGGGCCCGTTCGCATTTCGGGCCATTCAAACTTATGCACGAGTCGACCCGTTGCCTACGGCATCGAGCGGATCTCCTGAACGCGGGCCGTCGCTGTGCCCATCGCCCATGCGTGGCGAGTCGACGTCGAAAGGATCGGAGAGACGCGGCGTGCGGTCGAGACGTGCGAGGCCTTCCTTGATGCGATCGATCGTGCTGCTGAAGGCACGTCGTGTCGCCACGATTCGGGCCGCAGTAAGCTGCGAGACGCCAAGAATCGCGGCGGCTTGTTCGAGCCCTCTACGTCTGATTAGCCGGGAGACTCCTTTAATTACGGTAGGATCGACACTGATATCGCGCATGGGATGACTTTCGGTGACGTCGACGATGCGGCATGGGCGCAGCAAGAATCGACATTCGGGATCAGCATAGCCCCCAAACTTTGAAGCATCGCCGCGCGCGACCTTGAATGAGAGGCGTGCAGCCGAGCGCTCGACACTTTCAACGATGTGCGACTTGACTGATTCAAATCGGATGATGAAATTCCGTCAACGATGATCGCAGTGACTTCGTTCCGTGCGCGGCGGCTCGCCCGATGGCGAGCGGACGCCCAACGAGCGGCTCACGGGATCGACTGAATCGCGGGCGTGCATGAAGATCGAACCTGGCGAATGCCGTGAGCAGGGATTCCGCAATGCGCGGGAGTTCAGCGGCTGGCTGACGTTCTGCCAGTGGATTGACGATCCAGCCCATGATCCGGATGAATTCATTTTTCGATCGGATCTCGGATGGGTTCCGTCGACGAGCCTCGACGCCGCGAAGGCCCCACGTCATCTCCGCGACGTTGCGGTCACCACCTTTATCGGCGCCGCTGACGTCATGGCGGCCCTCGGGTGTTCCAAGTCCCAGGCCTATCGGCACCTTCGACGAGCCGGCGCGAAGCAGGATTTCCAGGGGCGCGCGCTTCGTATTTCCATCGGCGCGTGGGAGCGCTACGTCAGAGAGACCTTTTCGAGAGAGCCATGCGACAAGACGACACTCACCTCCGGAAGCGCGGCGGGATTTGGTACGCCACGGTTTACGACTCCAACGGCGTCAGGCACGAGCGCTCAACCGGGTGCACGTCGAAGAAGGCAGCTAGGGCCGTTCTCGCGGACTGGGAGCGACAAGCCGTTGCTCCGGATAACGGAACGACGACGCTCAATGAAGCACTGACGATCCTGATCGACAATCGGCGCGCGCGTGTCGCCAATGATCAGGGCGCCGAACGGACGGTGGGTTTCTACGAGGGGACCGCAGGGCACTTACTCCGTCACTTCGGACACGATTTCCGTATTGCGCGCCTACGCGACAGTTCCGACGTGTGGGACTACATCGATGACGAGCGCGCGGCAGGGGCCAAGGACGCTCTCATCCGTCAGGATCTGATCACTCTGCGCGCTGCCTTGCGGCTGGCCATAGAGCGGGGCCTGTGGCGTGGCGACCCTTTGATCGTCATGCCGGACGAGTTGAAATCGGCGCGGTACATGTCACGGACGCGAAGTCCAAGGCGCACCGAGGTAATGGCGCTGCTCCCTCACCTGCCCTCGGATACGGCCGCTGCAGTCGCGTTCATCCTCGCGACCAGCGCCGAAACCGCTGCCCTGCCCCATGCACTGCGCGCCGACATTCCTGATGATCTGGACGTGGCGGACGTCCGAGTTCCCGTGCGCGGTACGAAAAATAAATGGCGTGATCGTAGGGTGCCGATCGTCACGGATGAGCAACGGCTGTTACTTGAGTACGCCGCCGAGCACGCTTCCGGCACTGACGGTCGTCTGTTCGGTCGCCTCGCCAACTTCAAACGCGATCTCCGTCTCGCTGCAGAAGTCGCGAAGGTCGAGACGCTGTCGCCTCATGATCTTCGACGTGCGGCAGGTCAATGGTTGATCGATCTCGGCATGCGACTCGAATTAGTTTCGCGTCTCATGGGTCATCGGAATACGCGAATCACCGAAGACGTATACGCGAGGGTCAAGGAGGAGGACTTAGCCGATCGAATGCTCAACACCGTGGACTCACGCTACGCGACTCGGGCTACGGCCGCGCGCGGCAAGGTCGAACCAGTGTCGACGTTGACGGCTCTCCCCTCGCCTAAGACCAGTGCGGTCCTCTACGACGTCAACGGCACCCGCCGAACACTCACTGAATGGGCGAAGGCGACGGGCATCTCGAAGACGACGCTTCACTACCGCGTGGTGACTCGCGGCATGCCCATGGGCGACGCGATCGGGCTGCAACACGGCGAACGCGGGCAAGCTCTACCAGGGGCGATTGCAGTCGCGGCACGCGGTGAAAGGGTCACCGGTTCGAATCTCGACGACTGCCGCACCGGTGCCGCAGACACCTGGCAGACGGCGGCACTCATGGCACCCGATGAGGCCCCCTTGCCGTCACGATCTAGGACAAAAACACCGAGAAAAATGGTCGGGGCGGCCGGATTCGAACCGACGACCCTCAGACCCCCAGTCTGATGCGCTACCAGGCTGCGCTACGCCCCGTACGACCAGCCTGAGACGCGGAGGGGATCCGCTCGCAGGCGGGCGTGAAACTAGTCGTTTGCGGCGCGAATGCAAGGCTCATCGGCGCGGCACCTTTTCGTAATTTCATGCACTTGGGCGCGGGCGTCGGTTCGCCGCGGCCGCACTTCGCGTCGTTTTCTCGGTGCCACCGCCACGCGCTTCCCGCCCGGTCCTTGCCGTTCTTTGTTCGGCGCCCGTCGCATCCGCCGCACGCTTCGTCGTTCTCTCGCGCTCGCGCTTGCGCTCCGCTCAGCCCTGACTGCTCGGCACCGATCGCCGCGGCGCGTTCCTTTGCCCGGCTCGCGCCAGGTGCGCGGCGAGGCGTCGATAGAGCTCGCACGAGAGCTCGCGGTCGGCTCTGCACACCTCGGAGAAATCGTCCGCTCGGAGGCGTAAGAGGCGCGAGGTTTCGGCGACGATGGGGAGCTCGCCGACGATGGGGACGCCGACGAGGGATTCGGGGAAGAGGAGCGCGCCGACGGTGACGACGCGATCGGCGTCGCAACGGACGAGGCCGTCGAGGACGATGTATGCGACGAGATCGCTGGCGACGACTTGGGGGACGATGGCGCCGGGTTCGAATTCGATTTCGACGGCGGCAGCGAGGGCGGCCATGACGGAGCTGAGCGGGAGATCGACGAAGAGAGGCGCGAGCTGGGCGCGCTCGACGTCGCGGGAACGAAAGCCGCGATCGTCGTCCTGGCGTTTGACGAAGCGTTCGGCGATGTCGATGACGAGGGCGGTCGCGTTGTCGCGGCCGCGTTGGGCGGCGCGACCGATGAGCATGCGAGCGGCGTGTTCGGCGTTGCCGATGCGGAGGAGATCGCTGAGCTCGGCTTCGGTGTCGATCTGACCGTGCACGCCGTCGGAACAAATGAGGAGACGATCGCCTCGACTGAGATCGACGAAAAGGGTGTCGACCTGGACGTCGTCGGAGATGCCGACGGCGTTGAGGAGCCGGCTCGCGCGCAGCTTGTTGTGCGCGGAGAGCACGCCGGTAGCTTTGAGGGAGTCGACCTCGGCGTGATCTTGGGTGAGCTGGAGCACGGTGCTCGGGCGGGCGAGGTAGATGCGGCCGTCCCCCGCGTGACCGACGAAAGCGTGGTCGCGCGCGAGCCAGACGACGTCGAGGGTCGTGCCCATGCCGGCGCACTCGGGCTTGATCTTGGCTTCGTCGCGGACGCGTTCGTTGGCGTGCTCGACGGCGCGACGCATGCGCATGAGCACCTGACGTCGCGTGCCGAGATCGGGCTGACGAACGTAAGCCTCCATCGCGTTTTGCGAACGCGGGGACGCGATCGACTTTCGGACCTCTTCGATGGCGAGGCGCGACGCGACTTCACCGGCGGCGTGTCCGCCCATGCCGTCGGCGACGGCGAAGAGCGCGTGCGCCGGATCGACGAGGTGCGTGTCTTCGTTCGAATCGCGATGACGACCGACGTCTTCGGCGACGCTGAAGGCGATTCGGAAGTCGAATCGCGGCACGATCTGGTTCACCGAGCGAGCGTACCCGCGCGAAGGCGAAACGCCAAAGGGCTCGAGGGAGATCGGGTTGCGAACGATCCGTGGTACACGGCCGTGGCGTGCGGGTACTCGGGATCGAGACGTCTTCGGAGCGCGGGACTTTGTCGCTCGTGGAGAACGGCGTCGCGGTCGTTACAGAGTCGCGCACGGCGGCGGGGAAGCTCAGCGAGCATCTCATCGAGATGCTCGGCGCGGCGTTCGCGGAAGCGGGATGGTCGAAAGGGAGCCTCGACCGGATCGCGGCCGGCGTGGGCCCGGGTTCGTTCACGGGGATCCGCGTGGGGCTCGCGTTCGCCGAGGGCATCGCGCTCGGGCTCGATCGGCCGCTCCTCGGCATCGGGGCCTTGCGTGCGATGTGCCGCGGGGTGCCGTCGGAGCGCGCCGGGGTCCGCTGCGCCGTCGTGGACGCGCGCCGAAATGACGTCTTCTTCGCGGTCTACGACGCGAGCGGCCTCGAACGCGTCGCGCCGCGGGCGGTGCCGCGCGCCGAGCTCGCGCTGGCCGCGGCCGAATTCGCGGAGCCCTCGACCACGTGGGTGGGCGAACTGAAGGACGAGGTCGAATCGTCCCAGGTGCTCCGATCGCCGCTCACGGATTTACCGCACGCCCTGTGCGTCGCGCTCCTCGGCGCCGAGCTCGATCCCTCGGATGCCCCGCCTCGGGCCGCATACGTGCGGCCCCCCGACGCTAGACGCCCCGATCTCCCCCAATCTCCGCTATCGTTGGAAAGGAAACGATGACCTCCGAGGCGGCCCGAGACGAGCAGTATCAACAGCTTAGCCGCTTCAAGCGTCGCTTTGCTGCGGGCGAGGTCATCTTCGAAGCGGGGGCGATCGCGGCGGAGGCCTATTTGCTCCAGGAAGGCCGGGTCCGCCTCATCAAACGGGTGGGCTCGACGGAGCGGAGTCTCCGGGTAGTCCGGCCAGGCGACTTGTTCGGCGAAGGCGCGTTGATCCCGGGCACTCCGCGCACGTCCACGGCGGTCGCCCTCGTCGAGAGCTCGGCGCTCGCCCTCGAACAGAGCACGTTCGAACACGTTCTAACGGGGAATCCGACCGTTGGCATGCGGGTCGTCTCCCAATTGATTCGCCGGATGCGCGAAGCCGAAGACCAGATCGAAGTCTTGCTCCTCCGCGACTCGCACGTGAAGGTCGCGACGGCCCTCCTTCAGATGAGCCAGGACGCGCAACGCAATCACACGGAGACCGGCGAACCGCTCGTGCTCACCGTGTCGCCGATGGAGCTGTCGGCGCGAGTCGGACTCGACGTCGAGACCGTCAAACGGAACGTCCAGCAACTCCGCGCCAATGGGTACATTCGCATCGAGGCGGAGCAGATCCAGATCCCCGACATCGACGGGCTCCGCGAGCTTCGGCGACTGCTCGAGGCCAAAGGCGAGATCGCCGGGGCGCGCGAGTCGACGCGCGGCGCTCGAAGGTCGGATTGATGCCAGGACGGCATTTTCTCGAAAGAAATCCGACATTAAGGCGACGATGGGCGTCGCTGGGAGCGGCCTTTATTTTGGGGCCCCTCGGCGCGACGGTGGGCTGCACTCCGGCACCGAACAACGGCATGCCGGCGAAGGATCCGGAGCGCGAGAGCGTCGCCGAGAACGACATCGCGGCCGATCTCTGGCTTCGGCATAGCCAACCGCGCGAAGCCCTCGAACACGCACTGAAAGCCGTCGATCTCGACGACCACAACGCGAAGGCCGAGCACCTCGTCGCGCTTCTCTACCTGGATTTTTGCCGCCGCAGCGCGGACGAGTGCCGTTTGCCGGAAGCCGCGAAATACGCGCGCCTGGCTTTGGATGCCAAACCGGATTTCCGCGAAGCCAAGAACACGCTCGGCGTGATCCTCGTGCTCCAGAAGAAGTACGACGAGGCCATCGCCGTACTGCGCCCGCTCGCCGAGGACATCCTCTACCAGACCCCTGAAAATGCTTGGGGAAACCTCGGTTGGGCGTACCTGGAAAAGGGCGATCTGGACCGCGCGATCGAGGCGCTCCGGCGGAGCGTGGCGGCCCAGCCGAACTTCTGCGTCGGCAATTATCGGCTCGGTCTCGCGTACGAGAAGAAGGATTCGCCGGCCCAGGCCGTGGAAGCATTCACTCGCGCGGTCGAGACGGACTTCGCAAGTTGCAAGGGTCTCCAGGATGCCTTTGCCGGCCGTGCCCGAGCGTACGTTCGGCTCGGTCGAAACAGCGACGCGCAGAACGACCTCCAGCGCTGTGTTCAGCTTGATAAGCGCACCGACGCTGGACGAGAATGCGGCGCGTTACTCGGGAAGCTCCAGTAACGAACTCCGCATGGAACCAGTCGGGCAATATCTCCGCCGCCACCGAGAAAACGCGCAGATGAGCGTCGAGGAAATCTCGCGCTCCACACGCGTGCCGATGGACAGCGTGACGCGCATCGAGGCCGATCAATTCGACGAACTTCCCGGCGAAGTGTTCGTGCGCGGCTTCTTGAAGTCGTACGCGCGCGCGGTCGGTCTTCCCGCCGACGACGTGCTCGCGCGCTACACCGCGAGCCGCCGCGTCGCGTGGGTGACGCCGCTCCCGATCGCGAGCGCGACGAAGCCCGCGCGAAGCCGCCGTTTCGGCGTGGCGATCGCGTTCGTGCTCTTGCTCATCTTGTTCACGCTCGCCCTCAGCATCGTCCTCAAGCCGCGCGGCCACGACATGCCACAGGAGCTCTCATCCGACCCGCGAGCGACGCCGGCGCACTACGGCGCGTGAGCGCACGGCCTGCAGGCAGACGACAGCCGCATCGCTCGCATCGCACCTCCGCGCTCATCCTCCGGCGCGTCGAGCACGGCGAGAGCGATCTGGTGCTCACGCTCTTCACCGAGTCGCTCGGACGAGTCTCGGCGCTCGCGCGGAGCGCACGAAAGAGTTCGAAGCGGTTCGCCGGCGCCCTCGAGGCGTTCCAGACGTTGAAGCTCGAGCTCGACGAACCGCTCGCGAGCGACTTGATGCTCCTCCGTGAGGCGACGATCGAAACGCCGCGCCTCGCGCTCACGTCCGATCTCGAGCGCATGGACGCCGCGGGTCGCGCGCTCGGATGGATCCGCGTCGCGGCACCGCCGCGCACCGGCGAGCCCGCCGTCTGGAAGACAATCACGGAACTGCTCGATCGCCTCGACGTGAACGAGAAGGTGAGCGCGCGACTCGTGCTCGCCGAAGAAGGGTTTCGACTCTTGGCCGCCTTCGGGTGGGCGCTCGATCTCGAGCAGTGCGTGCGCTGCGGACGAAAGTGCGCGCCGGGCCGTTCGGCGATGGTCGACGCGTCGCGCGGCGGGCTCGTGTGCCGTGCGTGCGGCGGCGCGCATCAAAAGCTCGACGGCAAAGTGCGCGGCCGTCTCGCCGCCGGCCTCATCGACGCGAGCGACGTGGATCTTGCCCTAGATCTCGTGGAACGGGCACTTCGCGCCCACGCGGGCACGAAATGACGTCGAGCGAAAGTCGCGCGCTCGAAGCGTCGCGCAAGGACGAACACCGCGCGATCACCGGCCGCGCCGGCATCGTCGCGCTCGGAACGCTCGTGAGTCGTATTTTCGGCCTGGGACGCGATCTGGTGCTCGCCGCGCTCTTCACGCGCCCCGAGACCGACGCGTTCATGATCGCGTTCACGATCCCGAACACGCTCCGGCAATTGCTCGCCGAAGGCGCGGTGCAAACGGCCGTGCTTCCCGTGCTCACGAAGACCCGCGAAACCGAAGGCGACGCCGCCGCGCGACGCTTCTTCGCGGCGATGCGCGGGCTCTCGCTCGCCGTCCTCGCGGTGGTGAGCGTGCTCGGCGTCGTGTTCGCGCGCCCCCTCGTCGAGTTGTTCGCGACGGGGTTCCACGACGAGCCGGGCCAGTTCGAACGCACCGTCACGCTCACGCGCTGGCTCTTCCCTTACATCGTCTTCATGGGGACCGCGGCACTCGGTGCCGCCGCGTTGAACGCCGCGAAGCGCTTCGTCGTGACCGCCTTCGCTCCGGGGTTACTGAACGTCGCCTGCATCGCCTCGGCGCTCGCGCTCACGCCGTGGCTCCGCGCGACCGGCAACGAACCGATTCTCGCCATGGCCTGGGGCGCGCTCGCCGGCGGCGTCTTGCAGATGGTCGCGCAGTGGCCGAGCTTGTCGAAAATCGGTTACTTCGATCGGCCGCGATTCGATCTCGCGCACTCGCAGGTGCGGGTCGTCTTGAAGCGCATGGGCCCGGTGCTCCTCGGCCTCGGCATCTATCTCGTCGACGTCGTCATCGCGCGCCGCTTCCTGTCGGAGTTCGGCGTCGGAGCCCAGACGTACTTCGGCTTCGCGCTCCGCCTGTGCGATTTTCCGCAGGGCATTTTCGTCATGGCGATTCAAACCGCGGCGCTCCCGAGTCTCGCAGCCCTCGCGGCGCGCGGCGACGACGACGCCCTCGAGTCGACGTACGCCTTCGGGGTACGCCTCGCGCTCTTCGTCGCGCTCGCCGCGACGGCGCTCTACGTCGTGCTCGCCGAACCGATCGTCGCGCTGCTCTTTCAGCGCGGCCAATTCGGCGCGACGGCGACGCACGAAACCGCGCGCGCCCTCGTCGCCCAAGGCCTCGGCATCTGGACGGTCGCCCTGGTCCGGCAGCTCGTCGCGGTCTACTTCGCAGTCGGCGACACGCGCACGCCGGTCTTGGTGTCGCTCCTCGATCTCATCGCCTTCATCGTGCTCGCCGTCGTGCTCGGCAAATCGCTCGGCCACGTCGGCATCGGCCTCGCCGTCACCGGCTCGAGCTTCGTTCAGATGTCGCTCCTCTTCCTGTGGCTCCGTCGGCACTTGAAGAGCCGTCGCTTCGGCGAGATTGCGCGCTCCGCGGCAAAGACGCTCGCGGCCGCCGTCGCCGGAGCCGCGCTCGGCGTGCTCGCTTCGCGGTTCGCGCTCCGCATCGCGGCGGGATCGTTCGCCGAACACGCCGCGCCCGGGATTGCCGGCGCGCTGGTCTTCCTCGTCGCGTTCTTCGTGGCCGCACGCCTTCTCGGCTCCGACGAGCTCGCGATCGTCCTTTCCGCGGCGTCACGGCGTCGCACGAAGGCTCAGGCGCGATAGAGTGCGCCCATGAAGAAGCCCTCCGCGCCTGCCGGCACTCCGCAGATCCGGCCCTCCATCGCGGACGCCAAGTTCGTCGCGAGCGCGCCCAGGGTCGACCTCTTGCCGCCGCCCGCCGGCGTCGAAGTGGCGTTCGCCGGCCGTTCGAACGTCGGCAAGAGCACCCTCCTCAACGCCTTGCTCGAGCGCAAAGGCCTCGCGCGCACGAGCTCCATGCCGGGTTCGACCCGCGAGCTCGTCGTGTTCGAGGCGAAGGCGAGCGACGGCGCGGTCGTCACGTTCGTCGATTTACCCGGTTACGGCTACGCGAAGCGCTCGAAAGCCGACCGCGCGCTCTGGGCCACGCTCGCCGAAGCGTACTTGCTCGGCCGCCCCACGCTGCGCGGCGTGGTCGTGCTCGTCGACGTGCGTCGCGGTCTCGAAGACGAAGAGCGCGATCTCCTCGAGCTCCTCGACTCGCCCGCGCACGTCTCGCGGCCACCGCTCTCGGTGCTCCTCGTCGCGACGAAGCTCGACAAACTCACCGTCGCTCAGCAAAAGCCGGCATTGAAAAAAATCGCCGAGCAGTCGAAGCGCCCCGTCGTCGGATTCGGCGCCAGCGATCACCGGACCCGCGACGACGTGTGGAAGCGCGTCCGCAAGATCGCCGGCGTCGAAGCGCCGCCTGCAGCTACGGAGAAGCCCCCGACGCCTCCGAACCCGTGAGCTCGCGTTCGCAATCGCCGTAGAGCACGAAGCGCATCGGCGCGCCGTCGAGCTCGAATCGCCACGCCGGCCCAGCAGCGGAGCGGAAGTACTCGATGTGGGCCTTCTTGTTGGTCGGCACGCCTTTTTTGATCGCCGCTTGCCAGACTTCCTTCGGTCCACAACGCGGATACGGCAGCGGCTCGAGCGGCGGTCCGCCGCACGGATACGTCGGCATGTCCGGATCGGCGAACATCCCCACCTCCTTCACGTGCACCGTTCGCCGGCCGCACGTGTCGTGCCTCGGCAATTGTCCCGGCGGATGCGGCGGCAGCGCGCCCTCACCTCGCCCGCTTCCGAACACGTAGCGCACCCGATCGCCCGGCACCGACACGTCGACCGAGCCGTCCGGGCTGGCGCCCCAGACCCCGATGCCCAGTAAGTCGTCGCGTTTCGCGAGCGAGTGCGCCCCTTCCAGCGACTGCATCACGTCCACGGATTTCGGGAACCCCACGACGCCCCCGCTCGTCTCCGGCGCCGTCTGCGGATCCGGCTCCGGCGCGGATACCGTCCGGGCCCACCACGACACCGACACCGCGGCCACGAAGGCGCAGGCCACGATGATGATTCCTCTCCGCCGGTCGCGCTGCCGAGTCGGGCTCTCCGGATCCATGCGGCGCCTCTATATCACCGGCCGTCCACGGCAAGCCCCCCGAACCGCCGCCCCCGCTCCCCCCGCCGATATTGCACGAATCTCCCCCCCGCGGTACAAGCCCCGCCCTCGGCCGAAGCGGCCGTCCCGGGCGCATAACTCAGCGGTAGAGTGCGACCTTCACACGGTCGAAGTCGCAGGTTCGATCCCTGCTGCGCCCACTAGGAAAATCAGCCAGTTCGTGAACGTCACGGAAACGACATCGCGCGAACCGTCGCGCACGTGATGCCGCTATCCGAGACGCGAACCATCGAGAAGTGGGTGGCCGTGATGGTTTGGGGTGCCGTGTTCCCTTGCGCATCGAGGTCCTGCCACGTCGTATCGGAACAGGCGGTGCCGTTGTCGAGATGACAGCCACGCACGCGGCCGTCGAGTTCCGGAAAACCGTTGACCGGGCCGGTGAGAGTCCCCGTCATGACGTCGCACGGCAGTCCATCCGAAGCCGCGGGTTTCGCAACGATGGTGCCGTTGTACCCGCCGAGGACGCGTGAGCCCGTGTACACCCGATCGATTCGCGGCCCGCTCAGCGGGCTGTTGGGATCGGGAAGATCCGCGTACGGCTGACTGCACACGCTCGAAGTACCGGTGTTGGTGAAATAGGACGTGATGCCGTATTGCCCATCACCGTCTTGGTCCGGCGGCGTCGAGGTCGACGTCGGTCCGGCCCAGGTGAGCCCTGCTGCGTTCCACGCGTTCGGCCAGGCCCCGAGCGGGTCGCTGAGCGTGACTCCGACGATGCCCGCTTCCGTCGGCGTTACGAACGCCTCGCCCGGATCGGGATCCGTGATCGTCGTGGTCACGGTGCCGAAGGGGATGTTCGCGCCCTGCCAAATACTCGTCGGGATCGCATCCGTGAAAGATTGCTTGTAGTACGGGCTGCAGAGATCCGGCGCCGTCCCCCCGCAGGGCACGCTGTCGACCTGGACCGTCGAGCCATTCGTCACAGTGATGTGACGGATCCCCCAAGAAAACACGGTGTCGCTCCCCGCGGCAATGACCGTTATTCCGAGCACCGAGACAGCGGTCCACGAGACGTCGATCTCGTTCAAGGTGGCGAACGTCCCGTTCAAGTCGCACATGCACGACGTGCCATCGCCGATCTGGTTTTTGGGGCAAGCGCACGTGAACCCGCCTGCGGTGTTCGTGCACGTCGCAGCCGAGTCGCAGTTATTCGTTCCGTTCGTGCATTCATTGATGTCCGTGCACGTTACGCCATTGCCCGAGTAGCCGCTCTTGCACGCGCAACTGAAGCTTCCGGCCGTGTTCGTGCACGTCGCGTTCACGTTGCAGTTATTCGTTCCGTTCGTGCACTCGTTGATGTCCGTGCACGTTACGCCATTGCCCGTGTAGCCCGTTTTGCACGCGCAAGTGAAGCCTCCGGCCGTGTTCGTGCACGTCGCGTTCGTGCTGCAATTGTTCGTTCCGTTCGTGCATTCGTTGATGTCCGTGCACGTGACGCCGTCGCCCGAGTAGCCACTCTTGCACGCGCAACTGAAGCTTCCGGCCGTGTTCGTGCACGTCGCGTTCACGCTGCAATTGTTCGTTCCGTTCGTGCACTCGTTCACGTCCGTGCACGTCACGCCGTTGCCCGAATAGCCCGAGTTGCATGCACACGAGAAACCACCGGCCGTGTTCGTGCACGTCGCGTTCGCGCTGCAGTTGTTCGTTCCGTTCGTGCACTCGTTCACGTCCGTGCACGTCGTCCCATTGCCGGTGTAGCCCGAGTTGCACGCGCAGGTGAAGCTTCCGCCCGTGTTCGTGCACGTCGCGTTCGCGCTGCAGTTGTTCGTTCCGTTCGTGCACTC
>CAZDNG010000097.1:3368-5134 GCA_964506835.1 uncultured Polyangiaceae bacterium | reverse complement strand
GTTCACGTCCGTGCACGTCGTCCCATTGCCGGTGTAGCCCGAGTCGCAGACGCAGGCGAACGTGCCACCGCCCTGGCTCGCACACGTCGCGTGCTGATCGCATCCCGCGGGGCAATTGCTCGTGGGGGTGCAGGTGACGCCGTCCCCGGTGAAACCGGTCTTGCACGCGCAGGTGAAACTTCCGGCCGTGTTCGTGCACGTCGCGTTCGTGCTGCAGTTGTTCGTTCCGTTCGTGCACTCGTTCACGTCCGTGCACGTCACGCCGTTGCCCGAATAGCCCGAGTTGCATGCACACGAGAAACCACCGGCCGTGTTCGTGCACGTCGCGTTCGCGCTGCAGTTGTTCGTTCCGTTCGTGCATTCGTTCACGTCCGTGCACGTCACGCCGTTGCCCGAATAGCCCGAGTTACATGCACACGAGAAACCACCGGCCGTGTTCGTGCACGTCGCGTTGGCGTTGCAACCGCCGTTGTTCGTCGCGCACTCGTTCACGTCGGTGCAGGTGACGCCGTTGCCCGAATAGCCCGTCTTGCACGCACAGGTGAAGCTTCCGGCCGTGTTCGTGCAGGTCGCGTTCGCGCTGCAATCGTTCGTTCCATTCGTGCATTCGTTCACGTCCGTGCACGTGACGCCGTTGCCCGAATAGCCCGAGTTGCACGCGCAAGTGAAGCTTCCCGTCGTGTTCGTGCACGTCGCGTTCGCGCTGCAGTTGCTCGTCCCGTTCGAGCACTCGTCGATGTCGGCACACGCGACGCCGTTTCCGCTGTAGCCGGCGTTGCAGGTACACGTGTAACTCCCGGGGGTGTTCGTGCACGTCGCGCGCGCATTGCAATTGTTGGTGCCGTTCGTGCACTCGTTGATGTCGGTGCATGTCACGCCATTCCCGCTGTAGCCGGCATTGCACGCGCAGGTGAAGCTCCCCGCGGTGTTCGTGCACGTCGCGTTCGCGCCGCAATTGTTGGTGCCGTTCGTGCACTCGTTCACGTCCGTACACTTCGTGCCGTTGCCGGTGAACCCAGCGTTGCAAGCGCACGTCCGGCTGCCCACCGTGTTCGTGCACGTCGCGTTCGGATCACACCCGCCGTTTCCGGTCAGGCACTCGTTCGCGTCCGTGCAAGTCGTGCCATTGCCTGTGAAACCGGTTTTGCACGCACAGGTGAAGCTTCCCGTCGTGTTCGTGCACGCCGCGTTCGGGTCGCATCCCCCGTTGTTCGTCGCGCATTCGTTCACGTCGCTGCAGACAAGGGCTGTCCCCGTCTGCCCATTGCCCGTGAAGCCCGATTTACAGGCACAGGTGAAGCTCCCCGTCGTGTTCGTGCACGCCGCGTTCGGGTCGCATCCCCCGTTGTTCGTGGCGCATTCGTTCACGTCGCTGCAGACAAGGGCCGTTCCCGTCTGCCCATTGCCGGTGAAGCCCGATTTACAGGCACAGGTGAAGCTTCCCGTCGTGTTCGTGCACGTCGCGTCCGCGTCGCACCCGCCGTTGTTCGTCGCGCACTCGTTCACGTCCGTACACGTGACACCGTCCCCCGAGTAGCCCGACTTGCACGCGCAGGTGAAGCTGCCCTCGGTGTTCGTGCACGTGGCGTGGGCACTGCAGCCACCATTCTTCGTGGCGCACTCGTTCACGTCGGTGCACACGAGGCCGATTCCCGCCTGACCATTCCCAGCAAAACCCGAATTACAGGCGCAACTGAAGCTCCCGGGCGAATTCGTGCACGTCGCGTTCGCGTCGCATCCGCCGTTGTTCGTCGCGCATTCGTCCA
>CAZDNG010000097.1:0-3268 GCA_964506835.1 uncultured Polyangiaceae bacterium | reverse complement strand
TTCGTGCACGTCGCGTTCGCGTCGCATCCGCCGTTGTTCGTCGCGCATTCGTCCACGTCCGTGCACGTCACGCCGTCGCCCTGGAACCCTGCGCTGCACGCGCAGTGCGAGGCTCCACCGTCGGTCGAGCACGCCGCATTCGCCCCGCAGGCGGCGCAAGGGTTCGCCGTCGTGCCTCCGGTGCCAGCGTCCCTTACCGTGCCTCCTTCTCCAGTCGAGCCCCCCGAGCCCGCGTCCTTCGTTTTGACCGTGCCGCCCTCACTCGTCGCGCCGCCCGCGCCCGCTTTCTGCCCTCCCTCGGTCTGCCCTTCCTCGGTGTGGCCTCCTTCCATTGCGTTTGGAGCACCGTCGCCCGGAGGCGGTACACTTGCGGTCGCACTCGGCGCCGACGCGTTTGGAGAAGTAACGTTGTCGCCGCCGCCGCAACCGACCAGCAGAAGAACCGTGGCCAACGCGCCCCATCGAATGTGCATGTGGAAGTCGCCTCGAAACTAAGACTACCGACCGCTTGGCCGAAGAGGATACGTGCAAGCGCGAAACAACAGAAGCCACGGGTGTAACCTTTCACTCGGTTGCAGTTTTCGAACTGCACCACAATTCGCGGCTCGGAGCGACGCGGACCCACTGACAGTCGTCGAAAGTGACTATTCGAATCTGCGACGGCTGATTGACGCTTGCGGTGGCTAGAAACGCGTCCGAGACCCGTCTCGGCGCGCCTCATGCCGCGCTCCCCTGGCGTAACGGCGATGCAAGCCGCCCACCCGCGGAAGAGCGACGATGTTCCCAAACGCCGAGCGGAGCGAGGCGATAGGCGGGCCCGACGCCCGCAGCGAAGCGAGGACGGCGACGCGACTACGTACACCTCGGCGACCCCGGCGACCGGATTGTGTCTCGAGCGCTGCTCCGGCGGTCGAGTCAATGCTCCCGTCGAAAACGACGGAGCGCGTTCTCGCCCCGATGTCGTAAAGCGTCGCGACGGCGCCGCCGGGGTCCGAGAGCGCGCACCTGGCGCAACTTCTGTGTCAGAGGGGAACCCCAGACAGGGAACGCAAACGTTCCAGTACAGCCGGCTCATCCGGGCGAGCCGTGAGGCGATCCGGCCGATGCAGACGGCTGATCGCCGGACGATCGCTGATTCGTTGTGAGAGTACGGCCAGGCGCGGCACGCGCTTAGTGATCGCTTCGGCGCGCGACGCGTCCAGAAGATGTTGCATCGCCCGCAGGCTTTCCGCAGCGAAGAAGTCTGCCATGACGGGTCGTTCCCCGCCGAAGAACCCCTCGGGAGCCTGCGCGTCCAGACTCTCGAGCTTCTCGACCATCCTCGCCATCCGACGCGGAAACGCGACGGAGAGATCGATTCCCGGATGCAACAGGTCGGCCCACACGAGTTCGGCCGCGCGAACCACTAGTTCGATGTAGGCGTTCGAACAGATGCCATCGAGGCGGGCGATGGCAAGGTCGCTCAGGCCCTCGTGGTGCCCGAGGCGTCGCGCGAGAAAAGAGGCGATAGGGAGGGTCTCAGCTATTGTTTCGCCGTCGCAACTCAGCGCGGGAAGCCCACGGTACGGTCCAGCAAAACCGCGGTCCTCTCTGTGCTTCGCCCAGTCGCTCAAGGCGATGCGCACGTCCTCATGTGCGACCCCGGCATCGGCTAGTGCGTGTCGCAGCGATTGCGCGCGGCCGACAACTGCAAAGTACCGGAGGACGATCATGCGATCGATTGCGATTCTACTCGCCCCGACCTCGACGGACAATCCTCCACCTCGTCCGAGCCGGCGAGGGCCTTCGCGCGTCCGATTGTGCCGACGACGTTCACTTCCGCGGATCGAGCACGCCGACGACCGGAGCGGCGGGCGGATAGTCGAACGGGACGTCGACGCACGTGGGCGTCGAGGATGCATGGAGCTCGCAAACCTGGGTGCCACCGTCGCTGCTCGGAGGTAACTCATAGGCGCACATCCGGGCCACGTAGTGCCCTGGTGGCGCGCAATGCGCAGAGTAGCAAGCGACTGCGATGCCGCCGTTCCCGCATCCGGTCACTCGCGCATACGCGGTGCCGTCCCAAGTGAAGTCCATCCCGGCTGCCGGAATCGGTGAAGAGAAATGACAAGATCCCGGAGGGCAGGGCGTGGACAAGCACGTCGAGCAATCCGTCATTCCACACGAGAGGCCGATCGTGAGCGCGTTGCTCGATCCGTCGAGCACGCCGAACTGGTCGCCATCCGCGCAGTTCGGTGGACCCGAACAGAAATCGGTGCCGGGTGGCGGGCCGCCCCGATTCATATGAAAGGAAACCGGAGCGCAAGAGGCACCTCCGTTGCCCCCGGATCCCGACGTCACGCCCCCCGTGGATGCACCACCCGACGAGGCTCCGCCCGACGAAGCACCACCCGACGAAGCACCACCCGACGCGGTGACACCTCCACTCGAGCTGCCACCGGATCCGGTGCCCGCGCCGCCGCCAGCGCTGGAACCTGCCATCCCCGAGACCCCACCTGTCGAGGGCGATCCGTCAGGTTGCGAAGCAGAGCTCTCGTCACTACTGCACCCGGCGACGCAAAGGGAGACGCCGAATGCGGCGACTCCGAACGGCAGCAATCGATCGATCGAACGAAACATCGGACGCCTCTGACGCAAGCATCATGCCCCGTTTGGAGAACGGCAGAGGCCCTATTTCTTGTGCCTATTCACCCACAGGTGTGCCGGATTGTGCCGACAAGGCAGGCGTCTCCCGCGCAGGTGGCGCGGCGTCCACCCTCGGGAGCCGGCGCAGAAAGTGCTCGAATATCCGCAATCGGGGAAATGCGCCACGGGTCGCCAACGTGCTCGAATCACGCGGGCACAATCCGACCCGACGTCGCTTCGAGATCTGGTTGTCGTGACCGCAGGCGGTCGGGGGCCGATTGATACGTTCGTCCAATGGATTCATCATCGCGCGTCTGCCAAGTTTGCCTCGAGCAGTCACTGGCTCTGGCACCGAAGGGAGTACCAACTTGGAAGGCACAAATGGGTTGAAAGGCGCCGCGCAGGTGACCGCGCCCGCCGCGTCGAGCACGCTTGGCGTGAACGTCTTTACCGCCCCGGGAAAGGCTATGGTCGGCGAGCGGCCAAGGCCCTTCGGCGAGGCGCTCGGCTTCGACCCGATCACTTCGACTCTCATCTTCGGCGACTACGACGCCGTGCTGGTAGACGCGATGACGACGGTGGCTGAGGCCGAAGCTCTCGCGGATTGGGTTGCTCTGCACAACCGCAACCTGGAGACCATCTA
>CAZDNG010000096.1:0-22694 GCA_964506835.1 uncultured Polyangiaceae bacterium | reverse complement strand
TCCCCCTGGTATTCGCTTCGCTCAAGGTAACCGGTGCGCGGGGCTCGACGCGAGCGAAGCGAGCCCGCGAAGCGGCAGGGGGAGCGGTCGCGAAGCGAGCCGCGGGGGACAAAGTCCCCCCAGGACCCAGAGCGGTCGCGAAGCGAGCCGCGGGGGGCCAAGGCCCCCCGACTAACGATAGTAGTGATGGTGGCAATCGTGCCGAGAGCACCAAGCGTCGTAGTGATGCGGGTGGTCGGCGCGGACCCACACGCCGCAGCCGGCGGACGACAGACCGATACACATAGCTAACGTAGCTAGTGCGATTTGAACGAAACGGATCATGGGAACACCGCCTTTTCCCCTTCTTCATTCAACACGCATGCCAACGTAGCGACGCCGCGGATTCGCTTCGTGATCGGGACGTTAGCCCCGAGCTTTCGATGGACGGCCGAAAAACCCATCGCGCGTCGCGCCGAAGTGGGGAAATTGATCTCGACTCGATCGGAACACCGGGGCGAGGCAGCGCCGGCCCCGATGCTTGCCAGAAAACGTCGAGCGCGCCGAAAACGCTCCAGGTCCGCTCGCGCCAGCCGTTCACCGTAGTATGGCCGGAATTAGCGGGATTTCTTCGATCACGTCGAGCGCCCTCGTTGGAATTCAGCGCGCTTCTGCCAGCGCGGATCGGTCGGCTGCGTCAATCGTGTCGAGTGGCCTCCGAACGGCCGATCCGGTGACGATCTCGCCCGAAGCGCGCGCGGCCGCGTCGGCCCCGGACGATCTCGCCTCTAGTCTCGTGAACCTCGACGTCGCGAAAAATACGCTCGCCGCACAAGTGAGCGTGCTTCACACCGCCGACGATATGTCCAAGGACTTGTTGAACATGGTCGGCAAAGCCGATCGCTAGGGCACCGCCCGCTAGCCGCCCCATTGCGTCGATCCGTCGGAGCCCTGGCTGAGGGTTGCGGGTCCGACGGCGATCGTCGCGCCCTTACTCGCCGAGCTCGCCGTCAACGGAGACATCGTCGCGAGCTTGTTCTTGAACATGCCGGTACCGCTGTCCCAGGTCCAGACCTGGCCGTCGCTCCCGTCACATTTCGCCGTGACGACGGCCGTATTCGTGCGCGACGAGGGCGTGGCGATGCACCACTTCGCGCCGGTCAGGTAGAGGTACGCGGAATTGACGATCTCGCCGGTCAGAGAGTCCCATCCCCAGTCCGACGTCCAGAAATCCGTCGGGCTCTTGCAATCATTCAGGATGAACGGGTAGCCGGCGATCATCTGCGATTTGCCGGTGGCAAGGATCTCGGCTCCAACCCACGTCGGATCTAGATCGAGGCAGAGCTGCGAGCCCCAGTTCTTGATCTGGTTGTTCACCGCGGGTTGCCATATCCCCTCCCAGGCGTTCTCCGCCTGATCCTCCACCTGCTGTACATGAAAGACGCCGAGTGACTTGTAGAGCGCGTTCAGTGCATCTTCCTTTCCGTGCGCGAGAATGGTGGCGAACGCGGGCGTCTTCGGTGCGTATTTCCGGAACGCGTCGATCAACATCGAATCGTAGACGGGGGGATCGTGCGACGCCGAGGCGTTCACCATCCGCGTGGTTCCGTACGTGTACCAACCGATCGGCCCGATGCCCTGCCAATGGAAATTGTAACAAACGTCGGCCCCGCAGTTCCAATCGCGATCATTCGGCGGGTAGGCGATGGTCCCCCGTTTCTCGCTTCTTCCCGAAATGCCGCTCGACACGTCGGTGCAGAGCCACTTGTAATCGTAGTCCCCCACGGTTTGTCCCACCGCCCAGATCGACTCTCGGCAATGGATTTGTGAGTCGAGCTCGTCCATCCGCGTGGACAGCACCGATTCGTAGTTGCGCGTCTCGGCGTCGTACCCCGCGCCGGTCGACCCGTGAGCTTCCACGTTGAGGATGTTGTTGTTCGGCGATGAAGGGCTGGCGGTCAACCCGAGGGCGCCGAGCCGCATGGCAATCGCGGTGGTCAGTGCAGGCAATCCTTCGCGCCAATCGAATACCAATCCCGCCTTCACCGCCGGCCGCCAAGGCATCACGAGCTTCCACTCTGCGGTCGTCTTCACGCCGACGGTCGTGCTGACCGGTCCATCGGTGTTCGACGCGGCGTAGATCGCCTCGAAATAAGCATTGGACTCGGTGTCGACGTCTCCCGACGCCGGCAAGATCTGATTGACGGCGAGCAGGGTCGAGTTGGCAGCCGAGACTCCGACCGGCGAGTTTGCGGCGGCGAGGGTCCCGAAGGACGTGAAGTTTTCCTGGAGCTGCTCGACTCCGGTCTTCGAGTTGGCGAGGAGGTTCTGGACCCAAAACTGGGAGTTCAGCTTCGCGTCTGCCTGGACGGCCA
The DNA here is from genome assembly GCA_964506835.1 of uncultured Polyangiaceae bacterium. GTDB lineage: Bacteria > Myxococcota_A > Polyangia > Polyangiales > Polyangiaceae > DASZVB01. Next base: position 20,340 of record CAZDNG010000096.1, on the reverse strand, counting down.
CGTTGATGGCGCCGAGCTGCGCCTTGATGGCGTTGAGATCGTTCAATACCTGCGTGTCTGATGATTGAAGCAAGTTCAAAAATTGCAACGCCGGTTGGATGCTGCCCACGAATCCCGTGAGGCTGCTCACCGCGCTATAGATGTTGCCCACGTCGTCGAAGGTGGAAGTTGCGGCGGGCGTACTGGTGGTCGCGTCGGCTCGCGCCGTGCTGCCCGCTGAAAGCACGAGAAGGCCGGCAGTGGTGGCGGAGGCTAGCTTTGTGTTTCGAAGAACGGAGGATCGAAGGATTCTGAGGCGCATGATGAGCGGGCCCGAATTGCACGATCCGATCCGCGCCACTCGAGCATCGTCGTTTCGAGCAATTTGTGGCCCTTCGATGAAAACGTCGCGTAGTGACGTCACGCTCGGGTTGCTGCCACGGATGGCGCGATGGGCCGGGAGTGGCACGCCGCGATTGCCAAATGTGGCAGCTCCAACGATCCGGAAGCGGAAGTGCAGCAGCAGCCGCGGGAGCGGTCTCTCTTGCCGGCGCGGCGGGCGCAGACGCCTTACCTACGGCTGCTCGCGAAACCGTCGCGCGAGCCGCTCGACGAGCGACGCGATATCGGGCGCGGGCTCGGGGTGCGCTCGCAGTGCACTCTCCGGCACGTCGATCGCCGAGAAGGTGACGACGCCGTCCTTCTCGTGGATGTAGCCGATCGGGGTGACCCGCATGTTGAAGCCGCCGCCACCTCCGCCGAGGAGACGCGCAGCGCCTCCTCCGCCGCCGAGCTGCACGACGACTGCGGCGACCGGAACGACGGATTGGGTGGCGAGCTTCACGGGTTCGCCGAACACCGCTTTGGCGTTGCCGGTCCGTTCGATCGTCTCGCCGATGCGCTGCGCGAGCGCTTCGAAGTCCATGGCCGTCACGGCTACCGTGCCGCCTTCTGGCCCGCAAGGGTGACCCGCCCAGGGTGAGTGCCAAAAATGGCAGCGAGTGCCACGACTGACGCTCGGAGCGTGCCAAAAGTGGCGCGACGGGAGGCCGGCGGGCGTGCGAATCGTCGCGATTTCGGGCGAGAATCGTGCAGGCACGCGGTTTGCTCAGGCGCCCGAGTTTGACCACTCGGCTTGTCTTTTCTCCGTGCCTCCTCGCGTGTCTGGCGACGTCGGGCGTCGGATGCAGCGAAATCTTGTCGTCGACCGACGCCCAATTCGAGGCCAGGAGCGGCCCCTCCACCGCACCCGGCGGAAATGACCTGAGATTCACGGCGTATTTGAAGGCGCTCGAGCCCAGTGCGCACGCAGACTTCGGCGATTCCGTCGCGGTGAACGGGTCGACGGTCGCCGTGACTGCGCCGTTCGAGGACGAAACGACACCAGACGGCGTGACGAAACTGACGGCAGCGGGAGCCACGTATCTGTTCGATCTCGACCACGTCGACGCGCCGCCGACGCGCCTCGTCGTTCCCGACGTCGGAGCGAACGACGGCTTCATCCTCGGGACGGACGTTCCGCAAGGATTCAACGCATTGCCCGCGTACGGCGGCCTTCATGTTGCCCTCGACGACTCGATCGTGGTGATCGGCGTCAGCGGCGATGACAGTGCGTCCGCGAGCGACCCGATCGACGATAGCGCCACGGACTCCGGCGCGGTGCACGTGTACGATCGAGCCGCCGCTTCGTGGACTCGGTACCTCAAGGAACCGCAAATTGCCGCTGGAGATCTGTTCGGCGCGACCGTCGCGTTGTCGGCACGATGGCTGGCCGTAGGAGCGCCGAGTGACGACAGCGTCGCCAAGGATAGTGGCGCCGTTTACGTCTATCCTAGAAACAGTGGCCGTTTCGACGCCCCGCCGTTCGTCGTCAAACCTCGAATCGCACACGTCGGCGACTCATTCGGCGGTGCGCTCGCTCTCGACGGTGACCTGCTCGTCGTGGGGGCTGCCGGCGAAGGAAGCGCGAGCACCGGTATCGACGGCGACGCCAGCGGCACCGCCCTCAAGGGAGACGGCGCCGTCTATGTCTATCGCTTCTCTACGAACGAAGAGTGGACCGAGGAGGCGTACGTCAAGCCCAACGTCGCCAGCGCGTACGCGTATTTCGGGGGCGCGCTCTCCGCTTCCGATGGACGATTCGTCGTCGGTGCGTTGGCGGCCGGGTCGTGCGGTGGCAGCGAGGCCCCGATATCGTTTCGCGGAGCGGCCTACGTGGTCGCCCAGAAGGACGGACAATGGGCGATCGAGCAGTGCATCAGCGCCGCTCACGGAGACTCGATGCTGGGCATCGCCGTCGGTCTGTCCGGAGATCGCATGGTGGCTGGAGCTCCGTGGGAACCCGGCGACCGCACGGACGATCGACCCGACGCGGCGCGCGCCTTCTCCGGTAGCGCAGCCGTGTACCGGAGCGATCCGAGCGGGCTATTTCGCGAGCTTCCGCACCTGCAAGCCCCCGGCACGGAGGCGAACCAGATTTTTGGGCTTTCGGTCGGCGTGTCGTCGAGGTTCGTCGTCGTCGGCGCGCCGTGGGAAGCGGGCGGGCAATCGGGGCCCAAGGCAAACCCCTTGGACATGAGCATGCCCAAAGCGGGTGCCGTCTACGTCTTCTCGTTCGATGCAGACGGGGGCTCCTCTGCGGGTCCCCCATGAACGGTCTCGGGTACGAACATCTGGAAACGCGAGGGTTGAGCATGACCAAAAGATGGATAAGCGGACTGGTCTCTTTATTTGCGGTGATGGCGTCGACGGAAGCCTTTGCATTCTCCACGTCGAGCACCAACCTGGGTCCGATCATTGGCCCGGCTCGTCCCTACAGCGGCTACTATGGGACCGATCTGGGCTTCAGCTCGCCCTGGTACGTCGCCGGGGGGTCGTCGTATCAAATCCTGCTTTTTGGCGACACGTATACGAACGCAAACGGGGCGACTCCGGCGAACAACGACGCGGTTGGATATTTCGTGACGGCGCCCATCGGCACGAGCTCCGTCTCTCTGTCGTTCGCGGGGATGGCTCAGGTCCACGATCAGGTGACGGGGACCTTGCTCGACATGGGTGGCGGGAAGACACCGGTGACGTCGTTCTACACGGCCGCCAACACCCCCTACGGCGTGTTCAATCAAGGCGCCCATCAGGCCTGCACTTCGAGCTCGCAGTGTAACGGTCTCTTTTGCGATACCTCGATGGGTGCCGGAATCGGCGGGCTCGCGTGCTGGATCCCGCACTCGGCGAACGGAGCGGCGTGTCAGCACATCCAGGGAAACGCCAACATGGGGCTGTGCATCGACCAAACCTCGTCGATGATCGGTTTCGCCGATCCGTCGGGAGCCGCTGGATACGTCCCCGTTCCAGCGGGGCCGACGTTCGCGGATCCCATGGACGGGAACAAGATGCGATCCGAAGCCGGTAAGATCTACGCCCTCGCCACGGTCCAAAATATCGGAGCGGCGAGCACGGCCCTCAACAATTACGTCACGTACCCGTTCATCACGAACAAGTTCCTCAACGTCTCGACGCGTGCCTCCGTGTCGGACACGGTGTTCTCGCGTCCGACGTCGACCTCGACGACGGCGACGATCTGGGCCTGGGGGAAACCCAATTTCTTCAGTAACTCGCTGCACGGCGGCAGGAGCGAGCTCTACCTCGCGAAGGCGGTGAGCCCGGTCATCACCGCGCCCATTTCGTTCCAATACTACACCTCCTCGGGAACCTGGAGCTCGTCACAAGCCAACGCGGCGCCGCTCCAGACGGACGTCGCTTGGGAAGACGGCGCCGCCGGCGACATGGGTATCACCTATTTGGACAACCTGGTGTTGCCCGACGGACCCAACCACACCAACAAGACGGGTCAATGGGTGATGCTCTACGGCGGCGGGGTTCCACCCGTTTGGGCCGCGGTATTCGGCGGCGTGGTCACGGATATGCCGGCGACGGCAGGCGCAATCAAAATGCGCACGGCGCCGTATCCGTGGGGACCGTGGAGCGCTCCGCAGACGGTTCTGGCACCCACCGATCCGGTGATCTTCAGCACCTTCTGCAACTTCCTCACGGGAGCGAGTTGCAACCCGAGTACGCTACCCATCTGGCAAAACACTCAAGGGGCGCTCTACGCTTCCCAGATCGTCGAGGCTTGGGACGCGTCGACGGCGACCACGGCCGATCTCGGCTGGTTCGTCTCTCTCTGGAACCCCTACCAGGTGCAGGAAATCAAGACACACATGACCTTCCCGTGATGGTTCCGAGAAGGCAGCGACGCCGTCGGTGCGTCGCGGGGATACTGTATGCCCTGTCGACGGCGCTGGCGGCGTGTGCGCGCGCACCGGCCGAGCCCACGACGCGAGTCCAACTCGGCGAGGCGCACCTCGTTGCGGCGATTGCTGACGGCGGTACCGCGGAGCGCGGCGCGTCGATCGGCCACGCGCGGCCCGACGCGGCCGTCTGGCAGTCGATGCGGCGTCGCGATATCGAGTCGATGAGCCGGCGATTCGGGAGTGGCGGACTCATTCCACTTCCGGTCCGACCGATTCCGGCTCCCGCCGACGTCGTTCGTGCGGCGCCCGATTCCGTGCGGGTGGCGTCGGGCGCGCGGTACGTCGTGCTCGCTCACGGGAGCGCGGGCGAGCACCACCCGTGGGACGACGTCGAGCTGCGGTTCACCGTGTGGAATCGGCAAGGGATGGTCACGACGAGTCGCGCGTTCGGCAGCGAAGACTCCGTGTCGTACGCGGCCGAGGAGTTGCCGCACGAGTGGGCCGACGCGCTCGGGCTCCTCGGCGAGGGAGATCGCGCGCGACTCTGGTACACGCTCGGCGAACCGGCGGAGCCGTACTTGGCGGACGTGACGATGCTCAAGGTGCACGCTCGCCCCGAGCCTCCGCCGGTGCCGCCCGACGTCACCGGACCGCCGCCGAGCGCGCGCCGCGCCGACGACGGAACCGCGTACGTGATCCTCGAACGCGGCAGCGGCGGACGCAGCGCCTCCGACGACGATCAAGCGAGCCTCGTCGTCACGGGCTGGACGAACGCCGGGGTTCGCTTCTACTCCTCGCGCGGCACGTCGCTCGTCCTACCGCTCGCGCAGCTTCCCGTCGGGTGGCGCGACGCGATGAAACGAATGACCGACGGCGGGCGTGCGCGCCTCTGGATCCCCGCCGACGTCGGTCGCGTCCGCCTCGAGACGCGGATCCCGCGGTGGCCCGTCGACGGCACCGCCGTCATCGACGTCGACGTCGTGCGCGTGATGGGCTCGTAGCTCCGCGTGACTCGAACGGCTCAACTTACTTCGTAGTCGTCCGTCGATGCGCCGCGCGCGCAATCGTCGAAGCCCGCGTCGCTGCATGGATCCAGGGAGAAATCCCTGGGCGCTCCGGCGCGACGCTGAGCCATGCATCGTTGGCCGCGCTCGACGGTCTCGTCGGGTTCGCCGAGTCGGGGGTTGCTAGTCGATCGCGCCGCGTGAGCTCTCAAGTGAGCTCGCCGATGGGCCAGTTGAGTGCAACGGGATGGCCCGTTAGCGCTGACCGCTCGTCGGCGACAAGCGCTGCTTGCGTGACGCGAGACTTGAGCGTACCCCTCCGGTTATGAGGGTGAGCAGGCAGGGCTGGGTTTATTCCTGGAATCAACCGATTGTCGGCTCGACAACGCAAGGGATCGAGGGAAACACCAATGACCCCTAGTCAAATGGTCAAAGGTGGTGCAATGGCTCTGTTCATCGCGGTTACCGGCTGCGCTCCTGAGCCACCCGAACGTCGGCAATCTAGCCAGAACGCACAGATCGCAAAGAGCGGAGACGGTGCAGTCCGCAGTTCGAAGAAAATCGGTGACCCCTGCGTCCCGAGCGACGGATGGCAACTGGATCCAGGACTAGTCGCCTCGTCGACGCCTTTGCAGGCGATTCAAGACGGGGCGCCCCCGGGCTTCGGAAGCATAGTTCCGTTTCACAATGTGCCGCCAGGGGCTATCCTGCTACCAACGCAGACGCCGGCCGGCACGGCATTATGTGACACGGATCCGATCTATCCGGATGGGTATTGGACTGTACACTGCCTGTCACAGACGGATTGCCCTCCGTTATCGGGTTGCGGCGGTTCGTTTTGTCGAAAGGTTTGTGTCTCTGTTGCAGAATGTGCGAACCCGCGGGCCGGCGGCAATCCAGCATGCTCCGGGTCACCGCCGATATGTTCGTATAGCGGTGGGTTTGGTGCTTTCTGAGTAAGACAAGAACCTACGGGCCAAAAGTGTTTGCGCTGGCGCCAAAGAAAGTGACGTTGATCGGCCTCGTGGCGTTGCCTGTCGTGTTCTCGTGCGGCGGAACCACTCGTGAAGTGGATCATGCACTCGACGGCGGCTCTGGCACCGCTTCCGGGGGGAGCACTTCCGTTGGCGCTGGCGGCATTTCGGGGACGTTACCGACGCCCGACGGTGCCGTCGGCTGTCGAGGGTTCGAGCCCTCGTACGTCACTTGCTGCGACGACGTCTGGCGCAACTTGTTTGTCGATCCCGAGAGCTGCGGCGCTTGCGGCGCACGCTGTCCGCAAGACAAGCCCGTCTGCTTCGACGGAATCTGCGAAGCGGCGCCGTGTAGCCTCGCAGCGGACGCCTGCGGCGCGGGTTCGTGCTGCGGTGAGGGCTGTTGCTCGGCGGGTCAGATCTGTTGCGCGACGCGAAATGGCGGGCCAGGTTTTGCTGCGCCAGTGCCACAATGCGGGCCCCGGGGGGCGGAGCGCGCTTGCGGGTTGACCGAACAAGGGCGACCCAACTGAAAAAGTGAGGCGCGAGCACTGGCGATGCCGGGTGCCGCATTCGTGAGCCCCGAAAACGGCGTCGCGCGACTATGGCCGCATGCTCACGAAGGTTCGTCAGTTTGCGGCGCCGCTCGTTCTGGCAGGTTCGGCAGTTGCACCGCTCGTCATTTTTGCGTGCTCGAGCGCTTCAGGGACGTCGAGTTCGCCGGGAAGTAACGGCACGGGCGCCTCGAACGGCACCGGCTCGGCAGGCAACGGAAGCGGCGCTTCAGGCTCGGGCGCGACCGGCGCGGGTGCGTCGGGCAACGCGGGTGCTGGCGCTGGGACGGGCTCGGGCGCGACTGGCGCCGGCGCGACTGGCGCGGGAGCGACAGGGGCGGGCGCGAGCTCTGGATTCGGTGGCTCTGCGGGTTCGGCGGGAGGTGGAGTCTCCGGGCAGGGTGGCACAGGGGTCGGCGCGGGCGGCACCGTGGGGACGTTGCCCGACGGCGGCCTGGGCGGCGCAGGTGGAAGCACGGCGCCCACCGGCCCGATCGCCGTCAATACGACCCCGGGGATCTGGCGAACGGCGTTGAACACGTCGACCGGGCGATTCGGTTTCATCGCGCCCGACGGCACGCCGACGGTGCTCCACGGTATCTCCACGACGGGGCTCGAGACCGGCACGCGCGAGACCGGCTCCGGCGGCGGGTTCTGGCTCTTCGCGTCGGGGCAGGGCAACGAAGCGACGAACGCGCCCACTGTGCTCGGCAACGTCATCTCGACGCTCACGACGAACTGGAAGACCAGCGTCGTGCGCATCCCAATTTGCGGCTCGGCGTGGGCGCAAAATTACCAGGTGCACGACTACGGCAATGCCGCGGTGAAAAATTATCACGACTGGGTCGACGTCGCGGTTCAGAAGGCACGCTCGGCGGGCGCCGTCGTGATCATCGACAATCACCTGTGGGCCATCGCCAAGATGGGGAACGGCGGCGGCGTCGATCGCGGCTCGTTCGTCAGTAACGGCGTGACGCACCAGTATTCCGAGTACGAAGACGGCTGCACCGGCATCAACAAGACGTCCGGCGTCGACAGCTGCGCGCCGTCGGATTGGTACACCAGCGACCCGAGCACGTGGGAGTGCGCGATCGCCAACGCCGACGGCGTGAGCATGTACAACGCGTATTACAACAAGGACAAGATCAGCTCGATGTGGGAAGACATCGCGAACCACTACAAGAGCGACAGCGGCGTCTGGTTCGAGGTGTTCAACGAGCCCTATGCGCGGAAAGCTCCGAACCCGTTTCCCGCCGCCGGCGTGAACGAGGACGACAGTGAATACCCCTGGGATCTCTGGACCGCATACATGATGGAGCAGATCCAGGCGATCCGCGACAAGGCGCAAGCGCCGAACATCGTCTTGGTGAACGGTCTCGACTTTGGCTACGACTTCGGACCCCGGTTCGGTCCGATCGCGTATCCGCAGAAGTACCTGCCGTGGACGGCGACGTACCCGAACATCGCGTACGCCTTCCATCCCTATCAACATGGCTCGTGCTGTGGTCAGATCGGCGCGTCGGGCGCCGACCAGAGCGCGTCCGATCCGTACGAATCCGGGTTTTGCTCCTATTACGCCGACGGAACCACCTGGGGCGCGGCGAGCGGCACCGATCTGCCGGGCGGCAAAACCTGCACGAACAACGGCTACGCCTCGACGCAAGACAAGAAGATGCCGCCGTGCACGTGGGTCGACACCGCGTACAACCCGATGACGAAATCGGCAGGGCTCTGCGCCGGCGATCGCGCGATCTGCAATCCGATGTCGAAGGCCGCGTGCCAGGCCGTCGATCAGTCGTCGCCTGCGGCCGGCGGATGGTCCGAGTACGTGCTGCCGATGGCGCGGTTCGGCCCGCTCATCGCGACCGAGTTCGGCTCGTTCGATTGCAGCTCCGGTTTCGTGAAGACGCTCCTGAAATACACGAACCAGTTCGACATCTCGTACACGGCGTGGGCGCTCTGGCCGCAGAACAGCGGCGGCCCCGCGGGCCTCGGCGCTTGCGGCTATCCGTCGGTCATGACGTCATCGGCGGATCCGGGCGACTTCCACACGTGCCTCGACGCGACGACGTGCTCGTCGTTGATGAAGCCGCTTCCCTGGGCCGGCCAGGCGACGTTCGACGATTTGATGAGTCATTGAGCGGCGGGGCGGCGGCGTCGCGCAGCACTCGGCGCGGCGGTTCGACCCGCGCCGGCGGCGGCGAGCGTGCTCTCTGCGATCGCAAAAATTGCGCCGCGGAGAGCGACGTCGCGGTCTGGGCCGGGTGCCCGCCCGAGCGCGCGCCAGAAAAAGGCGCCGCCAACGACGTACCCGATGGCCATCGACCAGACCGCGACGATGAGCGCTTCCAACTCCGCGCGTGACGGCGGAGTTTTCGTGCGCGTCGTGAGCGTGCCCTCGACGGCGTCGGCGATCCGCTTCACGTCGGGCGCGATCCGCTCCGCGTAGCGGGCCTGAGTCAGGCGCCCGCTGAGGAGCGCGAAGCTCACCATGCGCCCATACCAGGGCTCGAAGGCAGCATCCAGGTAGAGTCCGAGCAGGTGCTCGGGGCTGGGATTGGTCGACGTCCGAATGCCTTCGAGCAGATTGAGTCGCAGTTGACTCATCGACTCGTCGAGCGCCGCATCGACGAGCGCGTCGTACGTCTTGAAGTAGTGCACCACGAGCGCGTGGCTCACGCCGGCTTCCGTGGCGACGTCCTTCAACGTCGCCGCGTCCGGACCGTGCGCCGAAACCACGCGCACTGCTGCCTCGAGGATATGAGCCCGCGCGTTCTCGGGACTACGACGGATCCGCGTCTTCCGCGGCGGACGAACCGCTTTCGCCATGGTGAGCGGGAGCCTACCAGAGTCCGAAAAAATGGGCCGTCTCGCTATTGACACAGGTGACAATAGCGCTATTGTCAGTGGTGTCAACAACAAGGAGGACGCCATGACCACTCTGAAGCTCACCATGCTCACCGACCTCGACGAAGCCGCCGTAGCAAAGCTCGCGCAAACCTCGGGATGGTTCGCCGCGTTCCGTCGCATCGGCGTCGCCGTTCGCGCCGCGACCGCGCTCGCCCGCGATCCGAACGACACGCGCCAAGTGTTTCTCCTCGCCATCTCCATCGATCGACCGTCGATCCTGCAGACGCTCGCGCAACTCTCCGCGAGCGAAGACGGCAGGGCGCTTCTCGTCGAGCGTCCGGAGATCAGCTCTCGAGCCGTCGATTACGACCGACTCCGCGCGCTGTCGCCCGACACGCTCGGTGGAGCGTACGTTCGCTTTCTCGATGCCCACGGATTGGACCCCGACATGTTCCAGCGGCCGCCCGGCATTCCGATCGAGATCGCGTACGTCGCGCAGCGCATCCGACAAACGCACGATCTCTGGCACGTGCTCACCGGTCTTCCGACCGACGTCCCCGGCGAAATCGCGCTCCAAGCCTTCACGCGCGGACAGCTCCACAATCGAACGTCGTGGGTGCTCAGCACGCTCGGCACGTTGCTCTACGCCTTCCGGTACCCGTCTCTGCTGCACGACGTGCGCGCTTGGTATCGCAGCGGCAAGAGCGCCGCGTTCTTGCTCTCGACGCGATGGGAGTCGCTATGGGACGAGCCTCTCGACGCCGTTCGCGGGCAGTTCGGGGTCGTCAGCGCTGCCCGCTCGTTCCCTGGTCCTTAAGTCGTTGCATGGGGTGGCCGTTGCCATCATCGTCACCGATCCCGTGATCTTCGATCGCCGCTATCGCCTCTCGGCGAGCGTCGGAGGGGCGGTCTACGAATCATCGCGCCCCGAGACGGTCGAGGCGTTGCTCGCCAAGGCAGACGCGCTCATGTACGAGCAAAAGCGCCGCCGGAGAAACGGCCTACTCCTGTCGATGCCCGTCGGGCCGCCGACGCTCGGCGCCCGTGAGCAGCGCGGTTAGTTACCGCGCGCGCCGCGTCGGACGCGTCGCCTGCTTCTTCGTCGCCTTGCTCGGAGTGGCGCGTTTCGTCGCCGCGGCGCCGGGCGTAAGCGCCCATGCCCGTTTCAGCCACGTCGTGAGCGCCGCGGTATCGTCGTGGAACCGCTCTGGAAGCTGGAGCCAGCTCCGCATCGGCGCTTTCTTTCCGATCTTCCACTCGCTCGTGCCGTCGAGCGACAAGAGCTCGTCTTGCGCCGATTCATCCGGCAGGCGAACGACGATGCGCCCTTGCTTCGTTACCAGCGTGAAGAGCTTGCCCCCTTTGAACCATCCGTCCGACGCGAGCACCTTGCGGCGCACGACGCCGTCGAATCCGTCGATGATTTCTTGCAGAGAATCCTGAAGATGCAGGACCAGTGACGCGCTTGCTCGAGGCGCTGGACGCTCCTCGCGCGACCTCTTCGCAGGGCGCTTCAGGGGCTTCTTAGCGGCGCTTCTCGCGGGCTCGTCATGCCCAATGTCGACGTGTCGGCGCGCGCTCATGACTCGAATGTAACAGTCTCGTCGAGAGGCTCGAAGCGCGTCGCGATGCGCACTCGCAGCATCATTTTTCACCGCGGGGTGTAGCGGCTCAGTGGCCGAATAGCTCTCGTGGCCACCTCGGTGTCGGTGAGGGCGTAGCAGCTAATTGCGAACCATTGAGTTCAAGGCAACGAATCGTACGCGAGTGACGTCGATGGGGCGCGCGATGCTACTTCGCCACAACATGCAGTCCGCAAAGCATTTTCCCGCTCAAATCGAAGATCGTCGGAAGGCCGAAGAACACTCGTTCGCGCTGATGGATTGCGTATAAGTAGGGTACTCGTAGGGCGGTTGCGGCGGCGCGCCGCACGCACACGGAAAGGGTTGAGCAATGTCTTCACGCATCGAGATCGTGCACTGGCGGGGTTTCGCTTCTGGCTTGTTCCGTTCGGCACTCATAGCGCTGGTCGGTGTCGGGGTGAGCTGCTCCGCGGGGTCGGATGGCTCGTCGGGGAAGGGTTCGAGCGGAACCACGGCGTCCACGGGTTGCGGCGACGGCATGATCGAACTCGGCGAGGACTGCGACGGAACGAACGTCGGCAGCGCGACGTGTGCGACAGCGACCGGTAACCCGGCGGCGACCGGCACGCTCGGCTGCCTCAACTGCAAGTTCTACACGAACGAGTGTTCCACGGGCGCGACCGGCGCGGGCGGCTACCCGAGCGTCGGCGGTTATCCCAGCAGCGGCGGGTTCCCGACGACCACCGGCGGTGACACCTCGGGCTCGAGTGGCGGCTTCGGCGGCATCACTAGCAGCGGCGGCACGACGGACATCGGCGGCAGTGGCGGGACCATCGGAAGCAACGGCGGAACCAGCGCGGCTTCGGGCGGCGCTGGCGCCGTGGCTGCAGGCGGTGGCTCGTCAAATCCGACCATCCCACCCGATCCCGGCGATTGCCCCAACTTCGCCAACGGCACCATCACCTACGAAGGATTGGACGGCATTCAGGTCGCGGTCGGCACCAAGGCCTCGGGACCCACGGCGCCCATGCTCTTCTACTGGCACGGCACCGGGTCGACCTCCGGGGAGTATGCATTCATGGCCGCGCCCGTCGCGTCGGGAATCACGGCTGCCGGCGGCGTCATCATCTCGTTCCAGAATACGACGGGTGGCGATCTGCTCTCCGGTACGGACATCTTCGGCGCGGGCGACTTCAAGCTGACGGACGGGCTCGCTGCTTGCGCGGTCAAGAACTACAACGTCGATCCTCGCCGCATCTACACGATGGGCTGCAGCGCGGGCGGCCTCTTCGCGGCCGCCATGGCCGCCGAGCGCTCGAACTACATCGCGGCCGCGTCGTCGAACTCGGGCGGATGGGTGGTCCCTGTCACGTTCGAGGGCAGCTACACGCCGCCTTATATGGCCGTCCACGGCGCGCCGGGCACAGATGTCGTCGTCGTCGACTTCTCGATGACGAGCGCAACGGCGGAAATGGCGTGGAAGCAGAGAATGGGCTTCTCGATGGACTGCAATACCGGTGGCGGTCACTGCGGCGGTGCTGGGCTTGCGGGCGACGTCTGGACCTTCTTCCAGGCGCATCCGTACGGCGTGAGCCCCGAACCTTACGCGAGCGGACTCCCGTCGGGCTTCTCGTCCGAGTGCACGATCACCAAGTGATCTAGAACGTCGATGGTCCTCCTTGGACCACGGCCAAGAGCGCGCGCGAGCTTCGGTTCGCGCGCGTTTTTGCTTTTCGGGATCTCGTCGCGCGGGAACGCGCGCGCCGCGGTTACCTCACTCGACCTGCACGCCGAGCGTGTTCAGCACCATCGACACCAGCGTGTACTGCCCGACGGTGAACAGAAAATCCAAGACCTGCTCCTCGGTCCAATCCCCGCGGAGCGCCGTCCAGGTCGCGTCGCCGATCATCTGATCGGCGTGGAGCTCGTCGGTCGCGGTGAGCAAGGTTCGCTCGCAGGCCGTCCAAGCGTGGGCGTCGATGCCCCGTTTCAGCCCGTCGATTTCCTCGTCGGTGAGGCCGCACATCTTCCCGATCCGCGTGTGCTGCGCGAATTCGTACTCGCTCTTGCAGAGCGCTCCGACCCGCAAGATGACGAGCTCGCGCTCACGCGCAGGAAACGTCGACCCGAAGAGCACGTGATTGCCGAACACGAGCCACCGCTTCAAGAGTGGCGCGTGGCGCGCGAGCGTCGTGAAAATGTTCAGCGGATGATCGCGGCGCGCCGTCGTGCGCGCGAGAATTTCGCGCTGCTCGTCGGTCCATTCCGATTCGGGGAGGGGAGCGATGCGTGGGTGCTGGAGACGCATCCCCCGAGTGTATCGCGGTCCGGCTCGGGTTTCGCTCGTCCGTCGAGACCGAGCCGTTCCGTCGCCGCTTTCAGTGCCCGACGCTCGCCGTTCGAAGAAACCTGTCCCGGCAGAGATCGCTGCAAAAGAAATAGTGCTTGCCGTCCCTGGTGGCGCGCGGCGTGTTATCGGTCACCGTCACGGTCATCCCGCATTCAGGATCGATCTCGGTCGTCGCTCGCGTGGCTGCCGGCTCCGGTCCGCCTTCACTCGAGGACAATGACGTCACGAACGCGACGAGGAGCTCGAGCTGCTCATCGGACACGAAGTCGGCATAGCTCGGCATCGTGGGACCGTAGCCCGCGACGAGCAGGCGCGACGGCGCGCGGATCGAGTCCTGGATGTACAGGGCGTTCGCTCGCACGGTGCTGCCTCCCTCGAGCGCGACGTTCTGCCCGTAGAGGCCGCGCAGCGACGGCGCCACGCGCGCGTCGTCGTGACATCCGCCGCAGCCGAGCGACGCGAACAGGTCTCTCCCGCGCATTTCGCGGCTGGCGGTCGCCTCCGTCTCGTCCTGCTGCGCGCTCGGCGCGACGGAATCGCTCGGCCCACGAGTGGCGGGCGAAGACCGGTCCACTGAGCTCGCGTCCACGCGGAGCTCGCGCATCGCCGTCGCGTCGGTCGAATCGTATGCGCCTCGCACCTGTCCGGAGCCGTCCACCAGGAACAGCAAGCTCGTCTGGAGGATCGGGTCGGCCGGGTCCCCGGAGGGCCCGACCGCAACCTTGAACCCCGACGCGACCGCGCCGACGACGTGCCGGTCCGCGCTCACGAGCGTCCAGCGCGAGTCCGTCGGTCCCCACTTCGCGGCGTACCCACGCAGCACCTCCGGTGTGTCGAAGTCGGGGTCGACGGAGAACGAAACGAAGCGAATATCGGGTCGGTCGATTTCCCGCTCGAGTAGCCTCAGCTTGGCCGTGATCAGCGGACACGCCGTCAGGCACCGCGTGAAGACGAAGCTCGAGATCCACGGGTGACCGCGGAGGCTCGCCTCCGATACGGGGCGGCCGTCCTGAGCCAGGCCCTGGAACTGCGGCGCCTCCCACGACAATTGTCGGAAGCCGAGACGGCCGCTTCCGAGAAGCGAAGCGAGCGGCTGTCGCGCCACGAGCAGCCCGCTCACGAAGATCGCGAGGAGCGCCCCGAGGCGAACGCCGACTTTGGTCGAGCCCGCGTGCATGACGACCCGAGCATCATCGTCCGAACGCGAGCCCGCACCATTGGGCAAGGTGTCGCATGCGAGTGAAAGGTTTTGCGCGCCGCTTGATCGCGACGGGTGCGACCACATGTCGCACCGCCGATGGTGCGCTCAGTTCGGCGTGCCCGGGGCGATGTCGTTGTCGTACAGACCGTTGCCGTCTGCCGAAGGATAGTAAGTACCGGTGAAAATGCACATCTCGTTCGAATTGGCGGATTGGCCGAAAACGAACGTTTGAGCGCCCGTGTTCGTATAGGTGCAAGCCCAATGGATCGTGGTGTTCGACTCGATGGGCATGGCCGGTGAGAACGCCGCTGCCGTCGGCTCATCCCAGGTGTTCGTCTGGTAGAGCTCAGTCTTCGAGCCGTCGCCCGCGACGGCGGTCGCTTCGAAGTGCGTACCGCGACGATGCATGTGACCCGATGCCCCGAGCAAATTGACGGCTTGCGGTAGTTGAAAAGAGAAGCCCTGGGTGCTCGTCCCCGGCGGAACGGTGACACCGAGCGAGTTCAGGAAGATGGAAGCGGCGAGCGTTTGCACCTGGTTCGCCCCGACGTAGTCCATCGTAACGTTGAGCTTCGCGTGGAGGACCCCCGTCGACGTGTTGAGGTAGTGGACCATCAAGCGAACGGTCTCGTCGCTCTTGAACGCTTGTCCCATCCCCTTCGGATACACGAACTCCTGAACCGGCGTCTGGGCAGCATGAACGAACGGATGAAATTCCGCACCGCCGCTCGGGCAGTCGAAGAGCGGCCCCTTCGTATTGCCGGGACCGAGGTTCGGCGTGCCTCCGAAGAAGCCATCGTTCGAAAGCCGGAACACGAACATGTGATGCGACCCGTAGGTCATCACGGACAAGCTCTGGAGGATCGCGATGTCTTCGCCGAACGGGTTCGGGTAGTCCTGGCATTTGTAATACTCGCCGCCGGCAGGGATATCGAACGGCTCCAGCTCGAACGAGATTCGCTGCGAGCCGGGGATTGGCGCCAACGTCGGTCCGCCGGCGTCCGCCGTTGCTGCGGCATCACCCGCGACGTCGACCGAGTGTGACGGTTCGGGCGCGGTGCTTCCGCTGCACGCCGCGAGACCGAGGATCGACGTTCCGACGACGAGTGACTTGATGAACATGGATTGAGCTTTCTGAACGGCAGGCTCAGCGCGTCCGCTCTCGCGAAAGAGTGGTGAGTCGCGACGATTTCGGTCGTGCGGTCTTTTGACGCAGGGAACGCAATCGATGCTGCGGCGCCATGTCGCACGACCGAAAGACCCCGTTGTGGCCCACTAGGCGGGGCATGCTGCATCGTCGAGTCCGCTGGTCTGCTCGATCGGTCGTCGCTTTGTCGTTCGCGTGTGACGCGCTCCTCGGGTGTGGATCGAGCAGCGGAGGCGTCGAACGGGCCGTCGGCGCGAACCCGGACACGGGTCCGGAGACGGGCGTCGTGACGTCACCTACCGACGAAGGACTTATTTCCGTCTGGGGCACTGCCGCGGACGATGTGTGGGCCGTCGGCGTTGCGGGAACGACGATTCACTTCGACGGCCAGAAGTGGTCGTCGTTCGAATCCGGCGTCGACCAGAACCTGTTGGCCGTTCACGGCAGTAGTCCCGACGACGTGTGGGCGGTCGGCGACGCGGGAACCACCATTCACTGGGACGGGCAACACTGGACCCAGTCCGACGCCGCTTCGTACGAAAGCCTCCTCGGCGTTTGGTCGAACGGCCCGAACGACGTGTGGGCGGTGGGCACGGACAACGACGACGCGGCGGGAGTCCTCCGTCATTGGTCGGGTACCGCGTGGGAAGACGACGAAGTGCCGGGAAGCGCGAGCCTGTGGAAGGTTTGGGCAGGCGGCACCGGAGACGTTTGGATGGTCGGCACTGGCCTTTCGGGCGAGGGCTTCATCGAGCGAGGCGACGGAAAATCGTTCGACACGTTTGCCTACTCGGGAACGTCGCTGCGCAGCATTTGGGGAACACCGACGGGTCACGTTTGGGTAGCGGCCTACGACGGAACGATCCAGCACTGGGACGGGTCGACTTGGGTCGGCTTTGGCAACGCTCCGGCGGGACACTTGCTGGGCATCTGGGGAAGCAGCGAGAGCGACGTTTGGGCGGTCGGTCTCGACGGCACCGTGCTTCACGGCGACGGCCGCAACTGGTCGCGTGCGAGCGTGCAAGCGACCGGAGTTCTGTGGTCGGTTTGGGGAAGCGACGCAAACAACGTGTGGGTCGTTGGAAGTGGAGGCACAATCCTGAAGTGGAACGGAAGCGCGTGGCTCGAATGAACTGACGCGCAGTTTTCGAGCACGCTGCCGGGAAATTCGACGCGCCGGCCAAGTCGCGGCGCGGCTACCTGCGCCGAGAGAGCGCGCCGGTCGAATTGCCTGACGGGCCTGGCGCGCGCCCCACGAACATCTCGACGCAGTAGAGCTCTCGACCGTCCTTTCCGACCGAATGCCGCTTCACGACGAAGCGCCATTCGGAGTCTGCCCTCGCCGCCTGCGACAGCTCGCGCACGACGGACCAACCAAACAACCCAGGGATGCGAGCCCACTCTTCTGCCGTCGTCACCATGGCCTTGGTTCCTGAATTCTGCCGCGGCGCGGACTCGAACGGACTGCGGCACGCTGTCGCAGAAAGTCGGACGCACCTCCGTGCTGGACTTGCGCCACACGCGGCGCGCCCGGTCCGGACGGAGGGTGACTCAGCGCGCGTCAGGCCCCGAGTCGGCGGACGGCGATGTAGCGCCCGGCGGCCACGGGTTGGCGAACGCCGGGTCGTGCAAGAATTCCGAATCTGTCAGGCTGTCGAGGAATGCGATGACGTCCACGCGATTCTGAGCGGTGAGGGTGAGCGGCTCGACGAGCGGGTCCTTCAACGGGCTGAGGTTCCCGTTCCCCGCATACGGGCCGCTCTTGATGGTTCGTCCACCCGCTTGATAGTGATCCAGGACTTCGTCGAGCGTGGCGATCGAGCCGTCGTGCATGTAGGGGGCGGTGACGGCGACGTTGCGCAAGGTCGGCGCCTTGAAACGCCCCATGTCCTGGGGTTTGCCGGTGACGTGATAGACGCCGGTGTTGGGCTCCGGATAGGCGCCCTTGCCGTCGATGTTGTAAAGGCCCGTGTTGTGATAGGGGGTGTCCAAAAATGCCTTGCCCGCCCAGTTCACGTGGTCGGTCAGGTCGAACCCCAGGTGGCAGTGAAAGCAGCCCATGGTCTCCGAGTTGAAGAGCGCGTACCCACGCTTGGCCGACTCGGTGATGGCGTCCGTGTCGCCGTATTGATAACGGTCGAAGGGGCTCCGGCCGGAGATGATCGTCCGCTCGAACGACGCGAGCGCCTGGACGACGTGGTCGAGCGTGACCGGGCTCGGGTCGCCCGGCCAGGCCTTGTCGAAGAGGACGTCATATGCTGGGACCGCTGCGAGGCGCGCTTCGATCTCCTGCTCGCTGACGAGCCCGAGCTCGATGGGGTCATCACCGAACATGGGGACGAGCGCCTGATGCTCGAGATCCGTTTCGAGTGGGTTCGCCCAGGTCAGCGTGGAAGCGTACCCGACGTTCGCGAGACTCATCGCGCTGCGTGGGTGAAGTATGCCTGTCGAACCCACGGCGCGAGCGCGCCCGTCCGTGAAGGCGAGCGCCTGCACATGGCAGCTCGAGCACGACTCGATTTGGTTGTGCGAAAGGCGAACGTCGTAGAAGAGGTAGCGACCGAGCGACACCTTGGCAGGGGTGATGGGGTTGTCAGCGGGAATGACGGGGATCGGAAAGCCAAGGGGCAGATCCCACACGTACCCCGGGTAGCCCGCGTCGTCCGTGCCACCGTC
Organism: uncultured Polyangiaceae bacterium; assembly: GCA_964506835.1. Classification (GTDB taxonomy): domain Bacteria; phylum Myxococcota_A; class Polyangia; order Polyangiales; family Polyangiaceae; genus DASZVB01. The sequence goes on along the minus strand of CAZDNG010000096.1, from coordinate 1,772 downwards.
CGGCGCAGGGAGGCTCGCCGAATCGCCCGCGTCCTTCGACGCAAGGCCGCCAGAGCCCGCGTCCCTCGACTCAAGGCCGCCGGAGCCCGCGTCCCTCGACGCAAGGCCGCCGGAGCCCGCGTCGTGACTGGTTCCTACCGAGCCGCCACTTCCCTGCGAGGGCCGCCCCGCGCCCGAGTCGACGTCGCGCAGCGACCGATGCCCGTCCGAGCCGCAGCCCGCGACGACGATAAGCAACGAGGCGAAAAGGGCGGCTCGGTCGCGTGCCCTTCCACTCCCCGCGAGTGCTCCGCTACGGCAGAGCATCTCACTCCACGCGATAAGCGGATTGCGTCGTTATGGGTTTGCCAGTCGCAAAGTCGATGCCGAGCGCTGCGAACTCCGAGGGGCACGTCGGGCCCTCGGAGTGGCACTGATTGTCCACTGAAAGGTCGATATCGCTGAAAATCGCCCCGATGTCGGCGACGATCGTATTCACCGAAGGATCGAACCCGTCGAGCCGGACGTCGTTTCGATTGGGAATCGTGCACGCCACCTTCGGCGGCGCACCGTAGTTCGTGGCGCCGGCGTCCGACGCGTTGTCGCACCCGGTGCTGCCGACGTGAACGAGCCCGAGCCCCGGAGCTGCGTCGCCCGCCGGCGCCGCGATCGCGCCGAGCTCGGCCTTGACGAACTTCGTCCCGTAGAGCCATCCCCAGGTCATTGCGCTCGACTGCATCGGCGCCGGTTGCGTCAGCGGGTCGGCGTGATTGATCGCGTCGGGAACGCCGTTGACGAACTCGACTCCGGTATACGACCCGCGAGGGACGGTGCCGGTGATCACCGAGTTCATGTCTGCGTTGCCGTCCGTGCAGGCGCCGGTGCCGTCCTCGAAGTCGAGCAGCGCGACGTTCGGTACTTGCCACGGGCTTCGCGTGTCGAACGAAACGGGCGTCTTCGTTCCGTGAGCGTCGATCAGAGCGACGCTCTGCACATAGAAACGGAAGTCGCGTGGCTGGACGCTCACGTGCGACGACCCCTGAGCCGTGTAGGTGGTGCCGCACGCGAAAGCTTTGTCGCCGACGACTGCTTTGAAACGGATGGTGACGTGCATCGGTCCCCCGTCCTCGACCCCCGCTTCGGAAACGCTCGTCGTGCCCCCGGTGCTGGTCGTGCCACCGGTCCCCGTCGTGCCGCCGGTGCTGGTCGTGCCACCGGTCCCCGTCGTGCCGCCGGTGCTGGTCTTGCCACCGGTGCTGGTCGTGCCGCCGGTGCTGGTCGTGCCGCCGGTACTCGTCTTGCCGCCAGTGCTCGTCGTCCCTCCTGACGCCGAAGCGCCGCCCGTCGAGCTGGACGAACCACCCGCCGAGGCGTCGGGGCTCCCCGGGCCTGCGCTACTGCTGCTGCACGCCGAGGCAACCACGATGCAGCTGAAACCGAACAGAGAAACGACCTGAGACTTGAGCATAAAATTCCTCAGTGGTTGAAGAGCCACCGCACTGGTCGCAGCGCGAGTCACTCGCGCGACGAGCGTCCTTGCAGATAGCATCCGTCCTCCCGCCGAGGCGTGCGTCATGTTGTCGCATAAACAGCCGCGCATCCCGAGCGCGCCGATCCGGTTGTGGCAAGAGCGGTGGACGGTTCGACGTCGCCGAGCGACGCGACGTACCCGACCAGCCGAGTCGTGCCTCTCGTTGAGCACGAACGGTTCGTCCTTGCCGGCAAGGAGCAATCGTTCTCCGACAACGGCGGGAGGCAGCCACGAAGGACGGATCGTTCACGGCGAACGAACC
>CAZDNG010000095.1:0-22818 GCA_964506835.1 uncultured Polyangiaceae bacterium | reverse complement strand
GACTGGATCCGCTTCGCCGATCCCGAGTGGCTCTCATACGGCGATCCGTGACACGCCGCAGCGCAGGACGGGTCAAGGCCCTCGAACCCGTCTGCCGGGTTTCGGGCGCAGCCCGAGCCTTGATGCGTCCGAGCACGGCGGCATTCCCCGCCCGTTCATTGTGTCGCGGTGCTCGCCGCCGCAAATGGGTGGCTCCTCGTCATGCTCGCGCGCTTCGCTTGCTGCGCGTGGCTCCGGTGCCGGGCTTCGCCCGCCGTTTGCACCGTCTCCGCTCCGGCGATTCAGAGTGGGCGGTTACGGGGGAATGCCCGAAGTGTGCGCAGCCGAAGAAGGCGAACTCGCCTAGCCTTCCACACTATTCTGTCAACCCTCCAGCGGTAGCACCACTTGCGACAAATCGGGCCAGATTGGTTCCGGCAGCGTGGGCCGTGCTTCCCACGCAAGGAAAGCCTCAAACGGTTCCCGGAAGTGGTAATTCGGATTCGCGAGGTAGCTGTAGCGATGCGAATAGTCGTTTGCTATCTCTTGAAGAAGCAGACCAGCAGACCCCGCCGCAATGTCCGTCGGGCGATTCCACGACTTCGTCGCTTCGTCGAAGTCGACGTAGAGCGCCGACATGCGCGTGACGTGTGTCCTCTTGGGCTGAGCCTCAGCCTTCTGCTTCATGCGTTCGTCAAGGATTGCGTGCGCCTTCTTGAATTCCGGGCTTTGCGGGTGTGCGTGCAGTCCTTCGAGTCCCGGCGCGCTTGCATCGAAATGCAGCGACGTGCCTGCCGGTGCAGTGCGAAGCTTCTCCTTATGGTCGTTGCAGAGCTTGCGAACGCCCTCAACGCTTCGCGGGCCGATCTTGAGCGCCTCTTCGCGTTCCTGGATAAGAATTTTGAAGCGGCCTATCTCCTCCCGCGCGAAGACCCCGAGTACAACAGCGCTCGAGTAGCGCTGCTGATTCCAGAGATTGACTGCGTCGTGCAGCAATCGTCCACCTTGCTCAAGCGCGAAGAACGCACCGTGCAGCAACTCCGTGGCGTCGAGTGTCGCAGTTGCATTAGGCATCGTATTGCGTCCGGGGGTAGCTTGCGGTTGACGGGCCACTTATGCACCATAATTAGGAAACAGCCAGCTCGATTCCGAACCGAACGCCCTGGTCATCGTGCCCGTGGACAAAGCATGTGTGCTCGGAAGTGACGGCAACGCCCTGCGCGTTCCCCATCGCTCGAACCTGTTCCATCACTGCTTTGGCGCGGGCCCGCTGATTTTCTTCCCACGGCACCTTTCTGGCGACGATCACGAGTCTTTCCCCGCTCACGTTCAGCCGCCATTGGCCGACCATGGCGACCTCTCCAAAATCAACAGTGGGCCCATGCTCAGTCATAAACAGAAATTCGACCGAGGCTGCGTAGCCGCTACCGACAGGCGGCAGCTTGTAGGTGGTATTATTGGAGCTAACGCGCAATTCCTGGCCGGGGAGCAGCAAATACCAGGCCCGAGTCACGCCGGGCAGAAGCTCGTTTGGACGCTTCCAAATTTCCCAATGGCGAGAGGCGCTCGATGGCAATCTTGCGTGGCCTTCGACGGTCAAGCCCGCTTGCCAGGACCCGCTCTTGTGCAGGCTGATTTTCGTTTCGCCTCCCATCATCATAGGCGTGACGTAGACGTCGTCCGTCGACTTCCTGGTCATCACGGAATAGGTGGTCGAGTGCCGGCCGTCGGCACTGGCCAGCTGGAACTTAAAATTCTTTCCGAGCTTGTACTCGCGCAAGTCGTTGAGGATCATTGTGGAGTAGCGTCCCTTGCGGGTTTGACGAGGGGAGGAACTTTTGGCTTCGCTTCTTCAAGCCGCCTCTGCAGGCCATCGGCATAGCCCTGAACCGCCGTGTTCTTCGGCTTCCCATCCGCTATCCGGAGCACGTGCCGAGAGAACACCGTCCTCGCGTTGTGACGCCGACGCCACCGGAAGCCGACGCGATCAATCTCGCGGACTGGTGCGCCAAGGCGAAGGCGGCGAGCGGTGCCGTCAACGCGCTGCTCGCGCAGCTCGAAGAATTCGCGTCGGTGCTCAAGATGCGCCGCAAGGAACAGTTCGTCAGTTTCCACGAACACGTTGTTGCCGCCTATCCGGGTGAGAGCAAAGCCCTAGTAAACGCTGTCACATAATCAAAGAGTGTATAGTTTACATTACAAAGAAAGTGTGACAGATTAAGTGTCAGCTGTGGCGCTCACAAGGGGTGAGACGCAACGTGTCACGCAAACGGTTGGCTTGTGTCGTCATAAGAATATTGCTTGATGTGTAGGTATGTGGGAACTCGCCAGACGGGGGGCAAGAGGGACGCCGTTCACGGAAATTGGCAACTATGCGAGTCTGACCGAGGCGGCTTTGGTTATCAGCGAGACCGAGGGGACTCCACTTGAACCTGGTTTTCTTCGCGTATATGTGGACCCGGTGATCGACCGGTCTGATGCGGAAATTCTTTCGCATCTCTTTTACCAGGGTGCGAAGCACTTCTATCGACTAGCGCGAAGCACGCATTGATTGGACGCGGCGACTACAGCTGCACCCTCTCCACTTCCGCCTGGGCGATTTCGCGATGCTTGCGCACGTAGAGCCGCGTCGTGCGCGCATCGGCGTGCCCGGCGATCTCCTGGGCGTCCTCAAGCCTGCCGCCGCTCAGCTGGTGCAGCGTGATGGCGGTCGCACGGAACGAATGGTTGCAGATGGAGGAGGGGAGCCCCGCCGTCTTGCAGCGGCGTTTGACGGCCTCCCAGGCCGAGCCGCGCGTGATGGCCTTGCCCGAGAGCGTCGCGGTACGCTTGGGCGCACTCTGGAACAGCGGCGCGCGCGAACGCGGCTCAAAACCCGCCGCCGCAATGTAGGTGCGGAGATAGTCCCGCGCGCGATGATGGCAGGCGATGCGCCGCTCCTTGCCGCCCTTCTCGTGGAGCAGCAGGTAGGCCGCCGCGCCCTCGTCCTCGAAGTCGCGAACGGTCATCTTGCAGAGCGCGCCGACGCGCACGAAGCCGAACAGCATGACCGCGAACATCGCGCGGTCACGCAGCAGCAGGATGTCGCCGTCCTGCGCGATCGCGTCATCGAGCATGGCAAACAGCGCCCGGCCTTCCTCGCGTTCCATGACCGGCGTCTTGCCCTCGGTGACGACGAGCCGTTGCGTGCGGACCGAGAGGGCTGGATTTACGCGCAGCACGCCTTGTTCCGTCAGGTAGTCCATCCAGTGCCGCAGCGCCGAGGCCGTGACCTTGACGCTCGCGACCGCCGCCGCGCGCTCCGGCTCCTGGTGGCGTGCCTCGACCTTGAGCCCGTGCAGGTAGGCCGCGACAGTGGCGGCGTCGAGGGCGGTAAGCGCGACACCGTGCCGCTCACACCAGGCGCAGAAGGCGAAGACGGCGCGGCCATAGGTTGCCCGCGTATGCGCGTTCGCAATCCGCGCCGTGAAGAACTCGAGCGTCACGCGCGCCGCGCGCTCGCCCGCGCGCGCGATGACGGCGGGCATCGCCATGGAGACGCCCGCCGCCGCATGGACGACGACGGCAAGCGCGTTCGAGATATCCGGAGCCGGGCAGGGGAGGGCGTCGTCGGTCATGCCTCGTCCCCTGCATCGCTCATGTCGTGCTGTCCCGGCAGCATGCGCGCATGGAGCACACGCACGATGCGGACGCCGTAGGGCCGCTCGCGATAGAAGACGACGTGACGGCCCTGATCGCATTGCCGCAGATCGGGGCTGACCTGGTCGCAGCTGACTCCCAAGCCCGGATGCTTGGCGAGACGCGCGAAGCAGGCTTCGAGGTCGCTCAGATACAGGCTGCATTGCGGCTTGCCGTGGGCGCGCGTGGTGTATTCGGCGATTGCGGCTACATCGGCTCTGGCGCTGGGAGAGAGCCTGCTCTCACCCATTGCGCGGCTCGAGGCCGTGCTTTTCACGAAGGTCAGCGAAGAACTGCTTGGCGTTCACATCCTCGCTCTCGGGGCTTGCGTCGCCCTCATCGATCGCCGCACGCAGCGCAGCGAGCTTCTTTTCTTCGTGTTCCAGCAGGCGCAGTCCGGCGCGCATGACTTCGCTGGCATTGCCGTAGCGTCCCGAGGCGATCTCCTGGGCGATGAAGCCCTCGAAGTGCTCGCTCAGCGTGATGCTCGTGTTCTTCCCCATACACCCTCCCTTGAGTTACAATGTGACCATAGTACCATTAGATGGTACATGTTGCAACCCCGCGTTATTACCGGACATAACGTCTTTTATGTACGGTAATCGCTCCCCCGTCAAGCACATCATGGTTCTGTACACCATGTGCAAAATAGTGTATATGTGTATCAAATGAAATAGCGTTTGAGGTAGCTTATGACTTTACATATCCGGGACGCCGAAGCCGAACAGCTTGCCCGCGAGCTCGCGCGACGCACCGGCAGCACGATGACCGGCGTCGTCGTGACGGCGCTCCGCGACCTTCGCGCCCGCGAGGAGCGCAAGGCGCGGGACGTCGATGCGCTTGTCGAAGAAGCAATGGCCATCGGTCGCCACTGCGCGTCCCTTCCGGTGCTCGACAATCGCACGCTGGAAGAGATGCTCTACGACGAGCACGGGCTGCCCGCGTGATCGTCGACAGTTCGGCACTACTCTCCATCCTCCAGCAAGAGCCTGACGCCGTCCGATTCGCGCGGGCGCTTGCGCTTCATTCAGGCCAGATATCGGCGGCGAACTGGCTCGAAGCCAGCATGCTTCTCTTCGCGCGCCAGGGCGAGCAGGGCGTGCGCGATCTCGACGTTCTGGTCGCGAACTACGAGATAGATGTCGTCGATGTCACGAAGGCCCAGGCCCACGCCGCCCGCCGCGCCTCCATGAAATATGGCAAGGGCGTCCATCCGGCGCGGCTCAACTTCGGGGACTGCTTCGCCTACGCGCTCGCCAAGGACACGGGCGAGCCGCTGCTGTTCAAGGGGGAGGACTTTACGCAGACGGACGTGACTGCGGCGGCATATTAGTCCCGCCATCTCGTCGGAGCACTTGCACGCTGAATAAACGATCCTGTTAGGGTTCTCTACCCTCGCCCGGGCGGCGTCTCAGTAGCGATCGTTGGCTTCGCGGGATCGTTGCTCGTGGCGGTTTCCGGTAGCGCCGCCGCCCCCTTTGTTTCTATCCGCCTCGTCAGGTCGGGCACCAGCCGTTCGCTGAGTCCGGCGAACGCACAGACGCCAAGAAGAAGGGCTGGTGTTGCCGCAAGTTGCGGATAGAGGAAACCAGAGCGAACCGCGAGCGCGGTCAGAACCGCGCCGCAGACTCCGACCAGGATTCGCGCGCGCGCTTCCGTACTATGACCTTTGCTTTCCGTATTGGGGTCGAGTGGCTGGCCCCGCTTGAGCAGGACTGACAAGAACGCCCCCAGGGCCCCGCCTGCCGCATATATGATCATCCAAGAGAGCGCCGGTCCGAGAACCGGCCAAAGTCTGGAGCGCTCCAACCAACAAACGAGGCAGGTGAGACAGATGATGACGGTCATCCATCCAGCGGAATTGAGGTACGCGATCTGAGAGAGTTCGCGATTGCGCGCTGAGATGTAGCGCTCAGCATTGTCGAGGCTCGCTTCCGCTTCCTTTAAGTTACGGTCGAGCCCTCTCGCGACGCCTTCGGCGATCAAGCGGTGCGCGCGCCTGATGCTCGACCGCGACGCGCCGTCGCAGAGTGAGTCTTCGAGCGCCGTATAGCGGCTCTGAATCTTTGGCCACCCGGTTGAGAAATTTCCGTAGGTCTCGTCTATCGTTTTCCAGTCAATGGCGAGGTCATAGTCTAGAAATACGATGTATTCTTCGCAAGCGTATATAAGGTCCTTAATCGGGAGATTCTTATCGTCCCAATGCTTGTACGACGTCTTGCTCTGGTGCTTGTCCTTCGCCCACATCTGCTACGCCACGGCGAAGGGCAGGTAGTGCAAGCCTCTCTGCGTCACATGCTCCGGGGTCTGTGTGTGTCCAGGCAGGTTGTGCCGCTGCACTTCCGTCTTCGCATAGGCGAACGCGTTGGGGACATTGAGAACCTGCCTGGTGATCTGCTGCGCCCGCCTCGTTGCCCGTGCCCACTGTAGCGCGCACCCAACGAGGCTCTTGGAGAAGAGCCCTCCTTCGTCAGTGTCGCTGGCGGTCTCCCCAACGGAGCAAGCCCACATTATTTCGCGGAAAGATGGAGCCTGAATGACCGCCTGGTCAAATGCGCTCCGACACGACTGCCGGTATGGGTCTGGTACTCGAGCCAGACCGACCGTATCCTCTGCAAGCTTTTGCAATCCTTCGATCGTGCGGCATGTATCGCAGATGGTGAGCTCTTTGGCAGCTCCTGTTCGGAAGTCTTCAATACTCCGGATGGACTCTTGCGGGTTGATATAAATCCGGGAGCACCGGTCGACATGACCCCCATGACCACTGAAGATCGTCAGCGTGTAGTCGGCGCTCACTCTCGCCGCTGCCAGGTGCTGCGACAGCTCTCTGCTCGAGGGCTCCCGCAGGATCACGATCTCGTCGGTAAGCCACGCGCCCCCGTGGTCCGAACGAAGGAAGTTGCTGTATAGCTGCACGTCCTTTGACACGCCTGCGAGTATGGCCGCGCCGCCGCCGACTTCTCGCGGAGCCCCGACGATGATGGCCTTCCTACGGATCATGGATGTCACCCTTCCGCTTCACTTCGGCTGTTGCGCCCCGGGACTACTGAGCGCCGAAGATGGCACAGTCAGCCGCGTCGGATAAGCCCCTCAGTGCGGCGTACGTGTATCCGCGTGTCGTGACGGGCTCGGTCTGAGCGGCTAAGAATCGCGGTGGCTCCGGCGGCGGATGCAGCAGCCTCGGCCGCGAGGGCCGCGATTTCGTTCCACTGGGAGTCAACGAGTTGCTTGGTCTTCTTCGGCGCGGCCATCCTTGATGCGGAATCAGCCATAACAACGTTTATGATTGCCTATAGTTAGCGCGATCAGTGACCACTGGTCAAGTGTGCAGGATGCTCCGCCATCCCATGCCGGACAACGCCCGCCCGCCACGCCACCGCAAGGACGGACCAGACGCCGAACCTCGGCACGAAGGCTCTGATGCGCGTGATCGGGGAACTCGCGAAGGAGCGCGGCCTCGTCCGCGCGCGCGTCGCCTACAAGCGCAACGCGAAGGGCGAGCACGTCGTCGCGCTGATCTTCGAGTCGTTTTCGTGAACGAATGATCGCGGAGCGGCTCGTGCGTGAAAGACGCCAAAGATATGTCGCGATTGCATTCCATGTCCGTCATCGCACTTTTTGCGGAGCTGGCGCATATCGGCGAGTGACGAAGGCATGCGCGTGCCGTGACTCGACTGTGAATAAGTCTGCTTGGGCTATGTCAGCTGGCCGAAAACTCTGCTGTCAGGCACTTGCGAAACAGGGGCATGGAGTTTGCTCCTCTTGTTGGTGCTTTCGCAGTGAGTCAGCTTTTGTTTCCGCCTATCGCGCACTTATAGCTTCGCTCAGCTGAGACCGCTCTTTGCGACCACGCCCGGTCTTAGCCGCATACTCCATAACAGCCCGCTGCGGCTGCCGAGATACCCATCGGCGGCAACGGCACCCCTTTGCCCGGAGATGTAGCCCACATGACGGACCTGCTCCCCATCATCCTCACGATCGTCGCATCCGTGTTGCACCTCGTCGTCGCTTTTTTGGAGTTGCTCGCAAAACGCTGATCCTGGTCGGGTTCGTCCGAGCAGGTTCTGTCGCGCTTCAGCCGTCATCCCCGACGCCGTGCGCTCGAATCCTGCTGCTGCCCGCCGGTGTCATCCGGCTCGTCCGCGCGTGCCGCCAGACAGCGCCGCGCCCCGGCACCTTCGGCCCTTCGGGTGCCGTGCTTCTGCTTTTCCGGTTTCCGCCCTTCTTGGCGTGCGGAAGCGCTTCGCGCGGGTGTGAAGGGCAGACCCTCCGGAAATGCAGCCCGTCCGCCGGGGAGCGTCGCGCGGCCCGCTGGAAGCGAACGAGCCGGAAGCCCCCGGCACGAATCGCAACAGGCAGGTTCACGATGCACACGACCCCGAAGATTCCGCTCCAGAAAATCCCCGTCTACGAAATCCGTCTCGTCCAATCCCGCCGCCCGCTCCGTCTCGCAGAGCCCTCGCTCTCCGACGCAAACCTCGCAATCCGGACGCTCCACGCGATGCTCCGCCACGTCGACCGCGAGCACTTCGTCGCGCTGTTCCTCAACGGCCAGAACCAGGTCACCGGCGCGCATGTCGTCGCCATCGGCGGGCAGCAGGGCATCAACATCGAGCCGCGCACCGTGTTCCGCGCCGCCATCGCGGCGTGCGCCTCGGCGCTCATCATCGGGCACAACCATCCGTCGCAGGACCCGAGCCCGAGCGCGGACGACCTCCACGTCACCGCGAAGCTCGCGCAGGCGGGCAAGCTGCTGGGCATTCCGGTGCTCGACCACATCATCGTGACGCGGGATGTGCAGCGCTCTCATTCGATGGCCTCGCGCGGCACGTTCCCCGACGAGGCGTGAGCGCTTCGCCCAAGCCGATCTTCCGGCCCGCCGCCGGGAGATCGGCGCACGACCGTCCGCCGGATCGGATCGCTGCCGTTGCCCGTCGTGCTGCCGTCGTTTCCAACGCTGTTTCTCCCGTCCCTTTGGCTTTTTCCCGCGTTCCTAACCCGGCGTCGCTTGCCGTCAATTTACGCTTCTTGGCTCCCCCTCGGCTTGCCCGGCGAAGCCGCCAGGCAAAGCCGGGTCCCCCCAAGAAGCTATGACGCCTGCGCTGTTCCGCCGGGTTGGTCGGTCCGCGAAAGCCCCGAGGGACGGGGCGAAAACAAGCGAAGGAGAAACGACGATGACCAACGAAGCGACCAACAGCAAGCGCCCTACTCATACCGCCTACAGCGTGCGCGACTACCAGAAGAACGGCGAAACGAAGTCCGACTGGACGCGCATCGGCATCGCCTGGGCGCACCGCGACGGCGAGGGCTTCGACATCGTCCTCGAGGCGCTTCCGGTCAACGGCCGCGTAGCGCTCCGAAAGAGCAAACCGAAAGCCGCCCGTGCCTAGCCGACCTTGCGGGAGCTGCTCTTGGCGGGCGCTCCCGCTCTCATCTTAACCTCTCTTAAATGGAGCTTACCTATGACGAACGAAAACTGCTTACAGGGCACCCGATGCCCGGCGTGCGGCAACGAAGACCGATTCCGCATCCAGGTACTGACGATGGCAATTGTCACCGACGACGGAGCCGAGGTCGAACATGGCGACATGGAATGGGACGCGACCAGCTTTGCGGAGTGCGCTGTCTGCCACGAGCACGGCATGCTTTCGCACTTCAGGGCCCAGAGCCATGAATCCGAAACACCACCAGCGGGACCAACATTGCTCGCCGCCCTCGAGCAAGCCGTCGCTGCGCTCAACACCGCCCCGCGCTTCCGCGTGCCGTCGCTCGACACCGACAGTTACCGGATCGCGTCCCTCTGCGACCGCGCCATCGCCAAGGCGAAAGGAGGCGCGCAATGACCGGTCTCTCCACGAACCGCATCCTCCACGGCGACTGCGTGGAGCTGATGCGTGGCCTTCCCGCCGAGGGCGTCGACTTCATCCTGACCGATCCGCCGTACCTCGTGCGTTACCGCGACCGCAGTGGCCGCACTGTCGCAAACGACGACCGCGACGACTGGCTCAAGCCCGCCTTCGCGGAAATGTTCCGGCTCATGAAACCCGGAACGCTGTGCTTGAGCTTCTACGGATGGAACCGCGTCGATCGCTTCTTTGCCGCCTGGAAGGCCGCAGGCTTCGACGTTGCCGGACACGTCGTGTTCCGCAAGCGTTACGCGTCGTCCGCCCGTTTCTTTGAGCACCATCACGAACCAGCGTACCTGCTTGCCAAGGGCGACGCGCGCTTTCCGGCGCATCCCATTCCGGACGTGCTGGACTGGCAGTACACGGGCAACCGGCTGCACCCGACGCAGAAGCCCGCCGGGTGCCTGACGCCGATCGTCAGGGCCTTCTGCAAGCCGGGTGCGCTCGTGCTCGATCCGTTCTGCGGCTCAGGCTCCTCGCTCGTCGCTGCGCGCGACGCCGGATGTGCGTATCTCGGCATCGAGCTCGACGCCGCCCACCACGGCACGGCGAGCAAACGCCTGGGAATCCTTCCCGCACAACGCGAGGTGCGAGAGCCGACGACCTGGGCGCGTCCCTTCACGCGCTACGTCGAGGCCTTTGCCTGATAGTCGGAGGCCGTCCGGGCTTGTCACTGTGCCCGGCGGCTCCTTCTGCCAACGACCGCTAACCTTAATCTGCGTTTAGCGGCTTCGATGGAGGGGACACTTGTGTCTATGTCCACAGAATCAATTTCCGTGTGCGCAGCCCTTCGACTCGGTCACGTTGGAATAGCCGTCGTTTGCGCCGCATGTCACGGACCAGGCGAAATCGCCGGTACCCGGACTGGCATTGTTGATCTTCACCGTTCCGCCGGTGCTTTGGCATTGCACAGCCGTTCCTTCGCCCGTTGTCGAAGCCAACGAAGTGGAAAGGCCTTCACCGACACTGGTAGTAGTGCCCAGCGCAATGTCGCTACCGTCCGGGGGCAGGAACTGGGCGCTCATTGTGCCTTTTGAGCTGCCTCTGGTGTAGTAGATGGTTTGGCCTGTCGCTGCCATAAGGCCGTTGCCATCACCTGGAGCCAGATCGACTAGGTTGCCACTAGCATCGGTAATCTTCGCCTCGCCGAGGGCGCAGGTGGGCAGGTCTGCGGATGTGCTTTCCGAACCGCCGGTAGACGACGCGGTGGTTCCGCCCGTGGAACCGCCACCGTTGCCACTGTCGCCCGTGCCGCCACTCGCTGCGGCGGCTCCGCCCGTTCCCGAAGCGCCACTCCCCCCGCCGTTCGAGCCTGAGCACGCCGTGAGCGTGCCGACGCACACGGCAAGCCTGGCCACGATCCGCGCCGCTGTTGCAATTTCCGATCGCATTTTCTCGTCTCCTGCGCACAAGGCCCGCGTTTTCACGGGCGATCACAAATGGTCGTCCGTCATGGACGATCATTTAGGATCGTTCTAAGGCGCACGCAACAAGCAGCACGCTCCCTCGCGTGCCGGACCGTCCCGAAGCAGCTTTGCGGCGCGTCGCCAGGCGCATCGCGGAAATTCGCCGCGCAAAAGGCATCACTCAGGACGAAATGGCGGAAAAGCTGCGCTGCGCGACGAGGGGCTACCAGCGCATCGAGGCCGGTGGACAGGATCTTACGCTACGAACGCTTGTACGGGTCGCGAACCTGCTGGGCGTCACCGTGACCGATCTGGTGCCTCCTCCTCCTCCTCCGAAGCTGCGTCGGGCGAAGAACGCGCGCGGTACTCCCGCGTCCAAGTGAGCCGCGCGGCAAACGCCGCCCGGATTTTTCTCGGCGTCGCTAAAACTGGCGCTCCGAAAAAATGACTACGCCGACCAGCCCTCGGGCCCGGCGCGATGGCATCCCCGGCCGTGCGGTCTTGCGAAATCCTCGCAAGGAATCCGTGTTGTGGAAGACAGGCGGTAAAACCCTTAGGAACCGACGTGACCTTGTACGTTATTGCGCCTGACCTCGCGGCCTAAGCCTTGCTGCGTGTCGGGTAGATTATGAGGGGGCACATTTCACCAAGATGAAACATTGAATACTCATAGGCCACGTAGCGTCTCCATTCTGCGCCACCGCGGGTCGTGGCGCCTCTGGGTCCGCAATAAACATCCGATGGCGATTTGAACGTAAGCAGGTTCAGCCCGGCCGCAAGCTCGGTTGGGCCTGTCCGCGAATTTGATTCGGAAAGTGGATGGCATAGTAGATCTCTAGCGATTTACCTCGAAGAAATAATGTGCGAGAGTGTGAAGAAAGCTTGAAAGTTCTGTCACGAGGCAGCCATGGGTGATACGCAAGTAAAGACACTTCAAGCAACAGTGGTGCTTGCCGTTGTGCTGGTCGGGCTAACCGCTTGCGGCAATAGCACTGGTTCGGGGGCGTCCTCTGGAAGCGGCGGCGCGGGAAACGCCGCCGTCCAGGCGTGCAAGAAGGCGGGCGGAACCACGGCCCAGGCCATCGCGTGCCTTGAAGCCCACGGCGTGTTGCCAGTGCTCCGACCGCAGCGATGACGTCGCAGGCCCCGATGCCGACAAGAATGGCATTCGCGATGACATCGACGCGTATATCGCGAAGCAGGGATACACCCCAAAGCAGATGGCTGCAGTGCAACAGCTCGCGCGGGGGTTTCAGCGTGCAGTGATGGTCGCTGCTTCTGGAACAGTTGCCATAACCGCGGCATCGCCCATCGCTGACTATTTGACTGCGGCCGGTGACTGCGTCTTCTCACGATTCCCGGCCCCAGGAACAGCCGCCTACGTGACGACATCCAGTAATGTGATCGACACCTATGAAAAAATAACCGCCAATACCAAACTGAGGGTCCTTTCCTACTTGCGGTACAATCAGGCGCTTGACGGAACCATAGGCAGCCTGTCGCAAGGAAGCGGTGAAGAACGCTGTGAAAACTAGTCGCTTCTGGGTTTCTCGGATCGTTCCGCTTGCGGTGCTCGTGTCCTTTTGCGCTCGATCGGCCAGTGCAGACGAGTTCACCAAGTCGAGATGTGTGCCGGGTGGATACGTAGTCGGCTTCTTCAATGGGATATGGGCGAGTCGCACGAAGGCCGAGCAACACACCAGGGCCCTCAGAGCACAGGTGAAACCACCTTCAAGTGGTGAGTCGATTGGCTACGATGTATTCTACAACGCGTCTGGGACGGCTTTCGACGACCTGACCGAGTTGTTCTCGCAGCGTGCACAGGAACAGGACGCGATCCTTTCCAGTCGGTGGGAGTTTTTCTGGGACGCGCTGAGCGGCAACACTGGGGAAGGAAGTTTCATCGGTTACGTCATACAGGTCGTCCAAGGCGTAGGCGCGTTCGCCTCTGCCCTGCTCAGCACGTTTCGCACGGAGACTATCTCCGCGCTATCGGCACTTGTCGATTTGTTCAATAACACTTCCAACGGACAACCCCTAAAAGACTACCAGATACATCGCGCGCAGCTCGACGCGCATATGGCGCAGCAGCAAAAGATCGTGCTCGTGGCGCACTCCCAGGGCAATCTGTTCATGAATGCCGCCTATGACTACAGCGTTGGCATAGTCGGCAGCGGTGCGATAAAGGCCGTGCACGTCGCCCCAGCCTCAATTACACTGCGCGGTGACTATACGCTCGCGGACAAGGACTTTGTCATCAACGGCCTGCTTCTCTTGCTCGGGCCGGTGCCATTCGCGAGCAACACGAGCATTCCGAATCCTATAGCTCGCCTCACGGGCAACACGGATCTAACCGGGCACGACTTTGAGGCCACTTATATCAATCTCGAACTCAAGAGCCCGACATCGGGATTGCTGGCACCCGACACTAAGATTCTCGCGGACATCCAAACAGCGCTCGACACGGCGCAGCCGTCGCCGGTAGCGGCATCATGCGTGGTGGGGTCCTCCTGTATCGATCTCGTGGGCATTTCGGTTTCTGGTGATGAGATTGCCTCCACGTGCGAAGGTGGCAGTCTCATTCAAGGAGCGGCGTGCCACATTACCGAGGCGGACGGTGTTTGTTTGGCGCATGGCCAGAACGCCGTTGTGCGCGACGCCTATTTTTCAGGCGACGGACAGACTGCCTGTATTGCTCAGGGCGGACAGTGGTGCCTGGGTCCAAATCCCGGCAGCGCGGACGGGGGCGCTGAAGGCGGAATCGAAGACGCTGGCGACGCCGGGGAAGGGGGCGATACGAGTATCAGCGGCCCGCAGCCCCCACCAATAGATTCCGGTCCAGAAGGGCCGCCCGCTCCGCCCAATACGACCGGAACTGCGAGAGGCGATCCGCACCTGCGGACGTTCGACGGCGAGCTGTATGATTGTCAGCCCTGGGGCGAGGAAACGCTCTGCATTTCGTCTAAAGGCGACCTCGAAGTTCAGGTTCGCACCCACCAGCTTAACGCTTCGAATGTGGCCGTTATTACGGCCGTAGCGGCCAGAGTCGGCAGCGACCTCGTGGCATTCTATCACGATGGAACGGTCACGCTCAACCGTGTTCCGACGACGTTCGGTCCTGACAAGACGGTGCTTCCTGGGGGAGGAAAGGTCTGGGGCGGGCCAAATGAATACATAGTAGTCTGGCCCAAGGACAACAACCAACTCTGGGTGACGATCAACGGCGTGTATATGGGGGTGCAGGTATTTCTGGCGGATGGCAGACGCAGTGAGGTGTCAGGTCTCCTCGGCAGCGCCAACGGAAAACCTGAAGATGATATCACAACCCGCGATGGCCTGACGACGCTTACTTCACCCGCGTCGTTCGACTCGTTTTACAATACGTACGTGAAAAGCTGGCGGATTACCCCGGCCACCAGCCTTTTCGACGAATATCCGGACGGTGGAAACACCGAGAGTCCCGACATCACGAACTTGAACTTTCCGCGAATCCTTGAGACCGCCCAAGACCTGAGCACCGCTCAAGTGCAGGCCGACACAACAATCTGTCAGAACGCCGGAGTGACCAGCGCCAATGGTTGGATGGCTGCCTGCTTGCTCGATGTCAGCTTGTCCGACGGGGACACTCGCGCGGCGCAGGCGCTCGCCAACGCGCCGCAGGCGACTTCCACATTCGACGTTCTGTCGCCGTGCGCCAGTTGCGCTGCGGACCAGACCTGCTGCGACGGCGCGTGTACATCGACCGCGCTGGATAGCGCCAACTGTGGCGGGTGCGGACAGGCTTGCCCAACAAGGGGCGCGACGTGCACGAACGGCACTTGTGGCTGCGCGCCGCCCAAATCCACCAATTGCGGCCACGATGCTGGCGTGGCGGGCGCATGCGTCGATCTGACTTCCGATAGCCATAACTGCGGTAAGTGCGGCACACAGTGCTCCGGATCGACGCCGGTTTGTTCGGATGGCTCGTGCGTGGCGAACTGCGATACCGCCTCCGGCCAGACTCAATGCGCCGGACAATGCGTGACGCTTGGCAACGACAGCAATAACTGCGGAGCGTGCGGGAGCACCTGCACACCCTCCGAAGTGTGTTCGGGAGGCGTGTGCACGCCCTTCTCCAGCATTGGCGCCGTCGGCTGCGCGGATGGTACCCGGGAGGCGTTCACGAACCAGACGACCTTCCCTGCCGTCGCGGCTTGCGGGGGTGGATGGGACGGGAACGGAAACCTACCGAACTACACCGGAGTCTTCCCGTCGCCCTTGCGAACGACGAACCCGAACTGCGCTCAGAATGGCAACAGTGGTCCGAACCCGAACGGCACAGGCTGCTCGGCGATCGACCTTTGTGCGTCCGGTTGGCACATCTGCGCGGGGGGCGAGGTTCTCGCGCGTGTTCAGAAGGCCATCAATTCGAGCAGTCCGACAGACGGATGCAAAGCGGAAGCCACCTGGCCGCTGAACACATTCTTCGCGGTCGCGATCGGCAGCACTGGTTATTCTCAGTGTGCAGAGCCCTACGGCACTTTGACAGGGCCCGGCTGCAACAACGCAAGTGGTGCCGCAGGCTGTCAGGCAAACGCCGGGATCACCAACGACATCTTCGGATGCGGTTCCGAGTGGCTATCCGTCAGTTCCTGCGGCGATGTTGACAAGTCGGGCGGAAACGTTTGCGGCGACCTCGACCCAGGTTGGTCGTGTGGGAGCGACAGTGTTCGGGAGAGCGTTAACGCCGCTCACAATCCTGGTGCGGCCGGAGCCTCTCCGGGTGGCGGAGTCCTGTGCTGCGCGACAATGTAAGACCAAGTGCAGGCGTTATTGCGGCGCACTACCTCTCTCGCCGACTTGAAGCAGCCCGACCCCACCTCACAACGCCCAAGGTAGCGCGGCTCGCCCTGATACCGACAACTGCTGCTACCGCTGAAAGCAGCCCTGTGAAGTCTGCTCCGTGGAAGTGCCGTCCTGGGCGCATTGCACCGTCCAGGACGCACCCGCACTGGCTGGATCGGTACTGTTGATCCTGACCTTACCGCTGGCGCTATCGCAGACAATGGTTGATCCCACGGTGCTGGTCACCTGCGCCTTGCTCGCGTCATATGTTTGGCCCGCTGCGAGGACACCGCTGCCGATAGTGTCAACCTCGGCAGCAATGTCGCCTTGTGAGCTGGATCTCGAATAGTAGAGAGTCTCGCCCGCCTGGGCATTGCCCGCGAACCCCGCAGTCGCGTTGCCGTCACTCGCGGCTACCGTAACCAGGTTGCCGCTACTATCGGTAAACTTCGTCTCACCGGGGGCGCACGTGGGCAGGTCTGCGGATACGCCCTGCGCGCCGCCCATGGACAACCCGGCGGCTCCGCCCGTCGAGCTGCCACTGCCTCCGCTGCTGCCCGTGCCGCCACTCGCTGCGGCGGCTCCGCCCGTTCCCGAAGCGCCACTCCCCCCGCCGTTCGAGCCTGAGCACGCCGTGAGCGTGCCGACGCACACGGCAAGCCTGGCCACGATCCGCGCCGCTGTTGCAATTTCCGATCGCATTTTCTCGTCTCCTGCGCACAAGGCCCGCGTTTTCACGGGCGATCACAAATGGTCGTCCGTCATGGACGATCATTTAGGATCGTTCTAAGGCGCACGCAACAAGCAGCACGCTCCCTCGCGTGCCGGACCGTCCCGAAGCAGCTTTGCGGCGCGTCGCCAGGCGCATCGCGGAAATTCGCCGTGCGAAGGGCTTCACCCAGGACGAGATGGCGGAAAAGCTGCGCTGCGCGACGAGGAACTACCAGCGCATCGAGTACGGCCAGAACATCACGATCAAGACGCTGACGCGTATCGCGAACCTGCTCGGCGTCACCGTGACCGACCTCGTTCCCCCGCCTCCGCCGCCGAAGCCGCGTCGGGCGAAGACCGCGCGCGGCACTCCCGCGTCCGAGTGAGCCGCGCGGCAAACGCCGCCCGGATTTTTCTCGGCGCGATCAGGTTTGCTGCCGTCTGGAAAAATGACTACGCCGACCAGCGCTCGGGCCAGGCGCGATGGCATGCCCGGCTGCGCGGTCGAGCGAGACGTCGGTGAACGGGAGAGGGCAGTAAACCCTTGCGAATCAACATTACATTGCACGCTATTGCTGTCGACCTTGCGGCCTAACGTTGCTGCCTGTTGGGTGGAGTTGAGGGAGCACATTTCACAAAGTTGAAACACTGAATACTCACAGGCCACGTAGCGTCCTCCCCCTGTGCTGCCCTGCGTCGCGGCGGCTTCTTCAGGTTTATCAAGAAAAGGGGTGGCGGATGGAACGTGATCAAGTTCGCGCAGGCGTGGCGATGTCGCATTTGATGAACCCGTGCCTTCGCGCGCTCCCGCGAACACGCATGCAACGAGCAACGGTGTACCGCCGGCTCGTCGTTCTCCTGGCGGTCGTATTTGGCTTCTGCTTTGCGTCCGCGCGCGCCTCCGCTGCCACGCGCGTCATATGGGTTCCGACGCCCGGCACGAACGCCTATACCATCGGGGCGTACGCGGTTCAGGGTCTTAACCTTTGCACGCCGCTGAATCCGACGACAGGCGTTCTCACCGTGAAGCCCGTCAACGGCGGTACGGCGACGGTCACCCCGCAAACGTTCAACAACAACCCGAGCTGCCCTGGCGTTAGCTTTTCCGGGCAGGCCACGTACTTCCAGTATATGGCAACCGACGGCGTGAGTTCCGGGTGGGACTATTTTCAGGTCCAGTACACGACGCCCATCGGCTCCGTGACTTTCGACGTAGTCATCATCGAAGGCGCGGGAATCCTGGGAAGGCGGCCGCCCAGCCCGTGCAAGGGCTGCGAGGCCATGAACGGAGCCGTTTCCGGGCCGCAACCCGGCGAAGATGACTTTCTCGACGGGAGCTCCGCCGACGTCTCGCGGGAAGGACTCGCCGCGGTCGCGGCACCTATCGACGTCGCTTCGGGCAACGTGTTCTACGAGCACACGGATTACACGACCGCGGGCCAGAACCCTCTTTCCTTCACGCGCTACTACAACAGCGGCGCAAGCCGGAACAGCTACGCAACGTCCTTTGTGGACATCAGCGAAACGAGCCACAACTGGCGTTCGAACTTCGACCCGACGATCGACGTGCTCAGCTCCGGTGCGGTGGTGGCCGAGCGTCCCGACGGGCGCATTCTGCCATTTTTCCTCGTGGGCTCGACCTGGACGCCAGACTCGGACGTGGACTATCAGCTGACCCAGTCCGGGAGCACCTGGACGCTGACCGGTCCCGACGACACGGTTGAAACCTACGACAGCGTTGTGGCAGGAGCGCTTTCCGGCAAGACAGCGACGCTCACGAGCATCCAGGCGCGCAACGGCTATACGCAGACGCTTAACTACACGGGCGCGGTGTTGACCTCCGTGACCGACTCGTATGGCCGCTCGCTGTCTTTCGCCTACAACTCCGACGCCACGCTCGCAAGCGTCACCACGCCCGATCACACGACGATTTCCTACGGCTACACGACCGCTTCAGGTGGCCGCATATTGAGCTCGGCCACCTATCCGACATCGCCAGCGGAGACGATGTCCTATCACTACGCCAACGCGAGCCTGCCCTTCGCGCTGACCTCCGTTACGGACGAGAACGGCGACACGTTCGAGAGCTGGACCTACGACACGAACGGACGCGGTGCCACGAGCGCACGGGGCGGCAGCCTCGGCGCGAACGCTTACAAGGTCGCGTATCCGAGCGTCGGCGCGACGACGACGGTGACCAACGCGCAGGGCGTGACGGACACCTACACCTTTGCGCGACGGGCGAACGGCGTGGGGCTGCCCCAGGTGACGCAGATCAGCCGCGCCGCGACGAGCAGCACCGCGGCGGCGACGAAGACGATCGCCTACGACGCAAACGGGTACATGGCGAGCGCCACGGACTGGAACGGGAACCAGACGACCTACACGAACAACGCGCACGGGCTGCCGACCTCACTCACCGAAGCGGCGGGCACGACCGCCGCGCGCACGGTGGCGATTACCTATGACCCGAAGTTCGTGCATCTGCCGGCCACGATCACCTCGGCGGGCGTCACGCGCGGCTATACCTATGACAGTGGCGGCGAGCCGCTGACGATAACGCTCACCGATACCACCACGACGACCTCCCCCTATTCGACCAACGGTCAGGCCCGCACCTGGACCAACACCTGGGCGAACTTTCTGCTTGCGACGACGAAGACGCCCGCCGGCAACGTCACGACCTTCGGCTACGACAGTTCCGGCGCGCTCACCTCCATCACGGACGCGCTGAACCACGTGACGAGCGTGACCTCGCACACGGGCGGCGGCCGTCCGCTGACCATCGTCGATCCGAACAGCGTGACCACGACGCTCACTTACGACCAGCGCCAGCGGCTGCTGTCGAGCACGGTCGCGATGAGTGCGGGCGCGCGCACCACCGGCTTCGCGTACGACAAGGCCGGAAACCCCACCAAAACCACGCTGCCGGACGGCTCGTTTCTTCTTGACGGCTACGACGCCGCGCACCGCCTGACCAAGGTGACGGATGCGCTGGGCAACTACACGAGTCTCACGCTCGACACGCTCGGCGACGTCACGGCAACCAACGTCTACGATAGCGGGGGCACGCCGCAGGCGCAGCACGCCGCGACCTTCGACGCGCTCGGCCGCACCCTGACCGACGTCGGCGGACGCGGTCAGACCACGACCCTGACCTACGACGCGAACGGCAACGCGCTCACGGTCACCGACGGCCTCGGGCACACGACGACGAACACGTTCGACGCGCTTGACCGACTGAGCACGAGCACAGACGCGAATAGCGGCGTCACCACGACCACCTACGATGCCCACGACCGCGTGACCGCCGTAAAGGACGCCAACGGTAACGCGACCTCTTACGTCTTCGACGGATTCGGCGACGTCATCGGCCAGACGAGCCCCGATACGGGAACAACCGTCTTCAAGTTCGATTCCGACGGCAACCTGACGACCAAGACCGACGCGGCGGGCGTGGTGGCGAACCAGGGCGCGGATGCGCTCGATCGGCCGACATCGATCGCCTATCCGGCGGATGCGGCGCAGAACATCACGTTTACCTACGATGAAACCGGCACGCCTCACGGCGACGGTATCGGCCGCCTGACGTCGGTGACCGATGCCGCAGGCGCAGTGACGCTCGGCTACGACGAACGCGGCGGCGTTCTCTTGAATCGCCGGACGAGCTCGGGCGCGAACCATGACGTCGTACCGACCTACGACGCCGCGGGCCGACCAAGCGGCGTCACCTATCCTTCCGGGCTCCAGATCGCCTACGGGCGCGACGCGCAGGGCAATATCAACGAGGTTGATGCGTACCCGAACGGTTCGTCCACTGCGTCCGTCGTCGCGACGCTGACCAACGCTCCGTTCGGCCCCGTGAACTCGATCAGCTATGGCAACGGGCTCAAGAGCCTTATCGGGCTCGATGCCGACTACGCCGTCAGCAACATTTCCGTGAGTGGCACCGCCGGCAAGCTGCAAGACCTGACCTATACGCCCGATGCCGCGAATAACATCACCGCCATCGCCGACGCGGTGAATGCGGCTAATAGCCAGACGCTGGGCTACGACGCGCTCAACCGGCTGACGAGCGCCACAAGCGGCAGCGGTGGCTACGGCAGCCTCGCATGGGTCTACGACGGCGTCGGGAATCTCAAGACTCGCACAACCGGCGGGATGGCGACGACCTACGGATATACCTCAGGTACGAACCAGCTCGCGAGCATCACGCTTGGCAGCGCGACCACGGCCGTCGCCACGAACGCGAACGGCAATATCACGAGTATTCCGCCGGCCATCGGCGGAGCTGTCGCAACGTTCGCGTACAGCGTTGCGAACCGGCTCGCCTCGGTGAGCGGTGGCAGTGCCACGGCCACCTCGTACGCCTACGGCTTCGACGGGCACCGCATCACGAAGACCGATAGCGGCAGCGGCGCGACAACGCTCTTTGCCTACGGCCTTGGCGGCGAACTGCTCGAGGAGAAGACCGGCAAAGCCGTCACGGACTACATCTATGCGAACGGCACGCTTCTGGGCACGTTCGCGCCGAATCCTGCGATGTCCGCGATTGCCGGTGCCGCGCGCAGCGATAGACGAACGGCGCTGCTCTCCGGTGACGGTGACCGGATGGCGTCGGCGCAAACGCGCAGATGGCTAGACAACGCCGCGCTCTTGTCACTCGCGGGAGTGCTGCTTGCGGCGATAGGGTTGCACACCCGGAGACGCCTTGCTCCGGTCCTGGCGTTGTCCGCCCTTGGCTTCCTGTTCGTCTCTTGCAGTTGCGAGGACAACAATAACCCCCCTCCGAGCAACGTTGCGGACGCGGGTCACGATGCGCGCGTTGCAACGACTGACGGCGGTCAGGTTCGCGATTCGGGAACTTCGTCTATGGACGCGGCGAACGACGGCCGCGCCGCGATGCCCGACAGCGGCAACGGCGCTGATTCGGCTACGCCTCCGACGGATGCCGGTGGCGACTCGGCGACTACGACGATGGAGGGCGGCACCGTATCCGGCGGTGATGGTGGATTGACCGCCCTCGGCGCGCTTTACTACGTGCACACTGATCACCTCGGCACGCCGCAACTCGTAACGGACGGAGCTCAAAAGGTCGTCTGGAGCGCGACATACGACCCCTACGGAACGACTAACGACGCAGCGGGCAGTGCCACGCAGAATATCCGCCTGCCGGGACAATTCTTCGATGCGGAGACGGGTCTCCATCAGAACGGGTTCCGCGACTATATGCCGGACCTCGGGCGCTATCTGGAGTCGGACCCCATCGGGCTCGGAGGAGGAATGAATCCGTATGCGTACGCCAAGGGGAATTCGTTGAATAGAACAGACCCGCTGGGGCTGGTGGACGCGGAATTCACGTTTCCCTGGGACCCAACCTATTCGGAAGACGCAGCGTTCAATCCGTCGAAGTTCTATACTTATGCCGGACACGGCAGTGCCAACAATCCGAACGTGCTACTTCCGACGGCCGAATCGACAACAGGGTATACTGTCAAGGAAGTCGGTGACTACATTCTCTCCCACGATTGGGATAGGAAGAAGCCAATTCTTGCGGTCCAGTGCTATGCCACAAGAGGAGGCAGGGAAAGCTTTGCAGGTCAGTTAGCTCAGTATCTAGCTGACGCAATCCAAGCACCAGTTACAATCGTCGGATCTTCGGATACAATGCGTCCCGAACGCTGGAGACTGCCGGGCACGAACTTCTACTACGGGGGTCCTGATCCCGGTCCGGGCGGATGGCGTACGATGACAATGAGTCCAACATCTAACCAGTAGGGCATATGAGGGTATTCTTTAGTTTCATGGCGGTCGCACTCGCTTTAGCGGGCTGCGTGGAGGCACCAAGCAAGTGCCTGAGTCAGGCCGCCGAACATCAGGTGCGACAAGGTCAAGGCTGTCACAACTGAGCTGAATAATCGTCGGGCCGGAGGCGTCGTAAGACACCTCCGGCGAACCACGAACCGGTCAGCGCCGCCCTGGTCGCTCCGTTGTCGCGGCCCTGCGCCGTTCACGGCGCCCGCTGACGCGCAGGGCGGCATGGATAGCCTAGCGGAACGCTGGGCTGGACTTACGACGCAGTAGGAAACCTCGCCTCGCGCACCGCTGGCGGCGCAACGACCACCTACGCGCTGACGTCGGGCACGAACCGGCTTGCGAGCTATACGCAGGGCAGCACGACGACGGTATCCACGAACAGCGACGGCAACATCACGAGCATCCCGCCGACCATCGGGGGCAGCGCCGCGACGTTCAGCTACAGCGCGGCGAACCGTTTTTCCGGCGTCACCGGGGGCGGCTCCACGACGGCGAGC
>CAZDNG010000094.1:0-23246 GCA_964506835.1 uncultured Polyangiaceae bacterium | reverse complement strand
GTGACCAATCGGACGTCATGGCGGCGCGCAGCACCGGAATGGCGCTCCTCGCTTCGGGGTCAGCGCAAGAGGCGCAAGATCTCGCCGCCATCGGTCACGCTGCAACGCTCCGGGCGCGAGTGCCCATCTTGCACTTCTTCGACGGCTTCCGGACGTCGCACGAGATCACGAAGGTCGCTCCGCTCGAAGACGCCACGTTGCGCGCACTCGTCGACGAGGAATCCATCCGGGCTCACCGTGCCCGCGCGCTGAACCCAGACCGTCCAGTGGTCCGCGGCACGTCGCAGAATCCCGACGTGTATTTCCAGTCTCGCGAAGCCGTCGAGCCGTTCTACGCCCGGTTCCCCACGGCGCTCGATGAGACGATGGCGCGCTTCGCCGAGCTGACAGGGCGTCGGTACCACCTGTTCGACTACGTCGGTCATCCGGAGGCCGAGCGGGTCGTCGTGCTCATGGGCTCGGGAGCGGAATGCGCGCACGAGACCGTCGAACACATCATGAGGAACGGCGAGCGCGTCGGGGTGCTCAAGGTGCGGCTGTTCCGTCCGTTCTCCGTCGAGCACCTTCTTGCGGTGCTTCCGAAGACTGCGCGTGTCGTCGCCGTGCTCGATCGCACGAAGGAACCTGGCAGTAGTGGGGAGCCGTTGCTCCAGGAGCTGACGTGTGCGCTCGTGGAAGCGGCTCAGGAGGGTCGCCGACCGCTTCCGCGGCTCATCGGCGGCCGGTATGGCCTCGCCTCGAAAGAGTTCACACCGGCCATGGTGAACGCCGTCTTGGACGAGATGAAACGGGAGTCCCCGAAGCGACGGTTCACGGTCGGCATCCGTGACGACGTCTCTGGGTCTTCACTCGCGGTCGATGCGACATTCGACATCGAGCCCGACGACGTGTCGCGCGCGATGTTCTTCGGACTCGGCTCGGACGGGACGGTTTCTGCCAACAAGGCGACCATCAAGATCATCGGGGAGGAGACGGCTCTCTTCGCACAGGGGTATTTCGAGTACGACTCGCGCAAGGCGGGCTCGACGACGGTCTCCCATCTGCGCTTCGGACCTCGGCCGATTCGATCGACATACAGGATCCAGCGAGCGCAGTTCATCGCCGTGCACGATCCCGAGTTCCTCGAGCGGCGCGAGGTGCTGTCGGCTGCCATGCAAGGAGCAACGGTGCTTCTCAATACCGCGGCCCCGCCGGATCGAATCTGGACCTCGCTCCCGCGCGAGGTTCAGGAGCGACTCGTCGAGAAGCGATGCAGATTGTTCGTCATCGACGCGTACGCGGTAGCCGAGAAGGCCGGCCTCGGGCGCCGCATCAACACCGTCATGCAGATCTGCTTCTTCGAGCTCTCGAAGGTGCTCCCGCCCGACGAGGCGATGAAGCATGTTCGGCGCTCCGTCGAGGAAACCTGGGGGCGCCGAGGTCCCGAGGTGGTTCGGCGCAACGTCGTGGCTCTCGACGCCGCCCTGGCCTCCCTTCACGAGGTAGCGGTTCCCGAGATCGTCACCGCGGCGCGAGGACGACTGCTGCCCGTGCCGGCGGGAGCGCCGGACTTCGTCCAACGCGTGACGCGCCTCTTGCTCGAGGGACGCGGCGACGAGCTGCCGGTGAGCGCCTTTCCGCCCGACGGGACTTGGCCCAGCGGGACGAGTCGATTCGAAAAGCGGGCCATCGCGATCGATATCCCCATCTGGCAGCCGGACGTATGCGTGCAGTGCAATTTTTGCTCGATGATCTGTCCGCACGCCGCCATCCAGACGAAGGTCTTCGCGCCGAGTGAACTCGCGCGCGCACCCGCGGGATTTCGATCCGTGCCAGAGTCGTTCGAGCCCGCCCTGAGCGGCATGCAATACGCGGTTCAGGTAGCGCCGGAGGATTGCACCGGTTGTGGGCTCTGCATCGAGGTCTGCCCGGCGAAGGATCGGCTTCAGCCGCGGCGAAAGGCCCTCGTGTCGGAGCCGCTCGTCCAGCATCGCGAAGCTGAGCGCGAGGCGTTTGCGTTCTTCGAGACGATCCAATCCGCTCCACTCTCCGAATTGCCCATCGGCAAGCGCACGGCGGCCTTTCGATTGCCCTTGTTCGAGTTCTCTGGGGCTTGCGCGGGATGCGGAGAAACGCCGTACCTGCGCCTCCTCACGCAGCTTTTTGGCGACCACCTGCTCATCGCCAACGCCACGGGTTGCTCTTCGATCTACGGCGGCAACTTGCCGACCACGCCGTACACCACGAACCGTGACGGCCAAGGCCCGGCCTGGTCGAACTCGCTCTTCGAGGACAATGCCGAGTTCGGTTTCGGGATGCGCCTTTCGGTCGATGTGGAGGCCCAAAGGGCGCGTTCCCTCCTCGTCGCGCTTTCGGCGCAGCTCCCTTCCGACCTGGTCGAGGGCCTGCTGTCCACGGTCGCCGGCGACGCAGGGTACGCCGCCCAACGGGCAAGAGTCGCGGCGCTGGTAGCGCTTCTAAAGACGAGCAGCTCTCCGGAAGCGCGCGCCCTTCGCGAGGTCGCTCACGCACTCGTGCCGCGCATCGTCTGGATCGTCGGTGGCGACGGCTGGGCTTACGACATTGGCTACGGCGGCCTCGACCACGTCCTCGCGTCGCACAAGAAGGTCAACGTTCTCGTCCTCGATACGGAGGTCTACTCGAATACCGGGGGCCAGCAGTCCAAGGCAACGCCACTCGGTGCCGCCGCAAAGTTCGCTACCGCCGGCAAGGCGACACGAAAGAAGGACCTCGGCCTTCTCGCCATGAGTTACGGCCACGTGTACGTCGCCGAGGTCGCGATGCAGGCACGGAGTGCTCAAACGGTGGAAGCATTCCTGGAGGCCGAGCGTCATCCGGGGCCATCACTCATCATCGCGCACAGTCCGTGCATCGCGCACGGCTACGATCTCGTGCACGCACCCGCGCAGCAGAAACGCGCGATCGACAGCGGAATGTGGCCACTCTACCGCTTCGACCCGCGCCGGGTCGAGCGCGGCGAGGCGCCACTCGTACTCGACTCGGGCCCGCCCAAGCTAGACGTCGGCGCGTACATGGAGAACGAAGCGCGGTTTCGAATGGTGGAGCTGCGTTCTCCGGAGCGTTACGCGATGCTCGTCAACGCCGCCCGTGACGCGGTTCGGCAGCGGCGAGCGCTGTACGAGCAGCTCGCGCGCATCCATCTGCCACCGGAGGAACACCATGGCTGACCTGACTACCGCGTGGCTTGGGTTGTCTCTTCGGAGCCCGTTCGTCGTCGCCGCGAGCCCTCTGTCGAAGGATCCGGAAGCCATCGCTGCGGCCGTCGCCGCGGGCGCCGGAGCGGTCGTCATGCATTCGCTGTTCGAGGAGCAGCTCGTCCACGACCAGATGGCGGCCCATCGCTTCCTCGACGTGCGAACGGACTCCGATGCCGAAGCGCGCACCTTCTTGCCGGATGTCGACGTCTTCTCGCTCGATGCCGAACCCTATCTGCGACAGCTCGAACGTCTCCGACGACGCGTCGACGTGCCCGTCGTCGCGTCTCTCAACGGGACGACGCCGGGCGGATGGACCAGGTATGGAAAGCAGCTCGAGGCCGCAGGAGCGAGCGCTCTCGAGCTGAATCTCTACGAGGTCGCGACCTCACCCGACGAAGCGGGCGCGGCGCTCGAGCAGCGACAGCTCGACGTCGTCGCGGCGGTCGTGGAAGCCGTGCGATTGCCCGTCACCGTGAAGCTCTCGCCGTTCTACTCGTCCGTGCCCGCGTTCGTCCGGCGTCTCGAACGGGCTGGCGCCCGCGGGGTTGCGGTCTTCAATCGCTTCTACCAGCCGGACGTCGACCTCGACTTGCTCGACGTCGACCGTCACTTGGTGCCGTCGACCTCGGCGGAGCTCCCGTTGCGGCTACACGCGCTCGCCCTGCTCTCGGCGACGACGACGCTATCGCTCGCTTGCACGGGAGGCGTTCACTCCGGCAGGGATGCGGCAAAGGCGATCCTCTGCGGCGCGCACGCGGTTCAACTCGCGTCCGTACTGCTCGAGCGGGGTCCAGGGCACGTCGCCGCACTCCGAGATGAGCTGGAAGGCTGGCTCGACGAGAAAGGCTACCGATCGAGCGCCGAGGCCCGCTCCGTACTCGACTTCCGTTCGTCGCCCGACCCGCACGCCTGGGAGCGACTCAACTACGCACGGATGCTCGGCGGGTGGCACGCGAGAGCATGACGCGGCCGTTGCTCGTTGCATCGTTGGCGTTGACGATCAGCGCTCTCGCCGTGTCGGCGCACGCTCAGTGCGGGGCTCCTTCCTCGAGCTGCCGGCAATGTCACGAGGCCGAGCACCGAGGAACCTTCGTTGCCACCGAGGCTTGGCATGCCGACCATGCCTTCGGGGATTTTTGCGTCGATTGCCACGGCGGCACTCCGACGGCACACGATGACGCGGCGCACTTTGGACTCGTGGATCCTCTCGCGCCACCTCGAGGACGGTGCGCGACGTGCCACCAGGATCATCCGGACATTCTGATGAAGTACGCTGGCGCGGCGGGCACGCCGCCGGAGCCACCGAACACCGTGCCAGCCGCACCCTCCGGTCCGACATCGAGCACCAGTCCTCCGAACCATTCTCACGACCTCGCCTTTTCGGCGTTGGTAGGCGGCGTCGGTTTGGCAGCGGCTGCCTATGTCGTCAGCAACGAACGACGTCGGCGTGGTCGCGTCGCCGCGCGCGTCCCGGCGCGCTCGGGGTGGTCTCCGTATCTCGCCGGTGGCCTCCTGGGCATCGTGGTCGCGGTGTCGATGGCGATCTTCGGGCACCGGCTGAGCGGCGGCGGCGCATATCAGGAGCTGGCGGCTCCCGTCGGCCGCCTACTCACACCCCGGTCGGTCTATTGGCAGCACGTCATCTCCGGCACCGCGCATTGGGACGTCCCGATCCTCGTCGGGGCCATCGTGGGCTCCTTCGTTGCCGCCGTGACGAGCGGTCGCTTCCGCCTTCGTACGATGCCGGACTCCCAATGGTCGGACGTCTTCGGAACGAGCGTGTCGATGCGCTGGTTCGTGGCCTTCATCGGCGCTGCGCTGACGGAGTTCGCCGCCGGTGTCGCGGGCGGCTGCACGGCGAGCCTCGCCATTTCCGGCGGGGCAGCTCTGGCACCGGGAGCATTTGCATTCATGGGCGGCATGTTCGCCGCCGGGGTTCCGACGGCGTGGCTGATTTACCGGAAGGCACGGTCATGAACCTCGTTGAAGCCTTGGGCGTCGGATTTTGCTTCGGCTGGCTGCTCGAGAAAGCGGGCCTCGCCCGCTACGATCGCATCGTCAACGTCTACCGATTTCGCGACCTGGCGGTCCTCAAGTTCCTCTTGAGCGGGCTCGTCGTTGGCGCGTTCGGGATCCGTGTACTCGTTTCGCTCGGCGTCGCCGTCTCCGTGCCGATTCCCTCCACTTTTCTCGTCGGAAACTTCGGGGGTGGTCTTCTCTTCGGCGTGGGGATGGCGCTCTCTGGATTCTGTCCCGGCACCATCGCCGCGGGCGTCGGCGAAGGCCGCCTGGACTACCTGATCCCCGGGTCGCTCGGGCTCATCGCGGGAGCGCTCGGGTTTGGCGGGCTCTACCGATGGCTCGTCCCGATCGTTGCGCGGTCTGCGCACGCCGGACTGACGATTCCCGATTCGCTGGGCGTCGCTCCGTGGCTCGTGGTCGCCTTGCTCTCGGAGGTTACCGCCATTCTCTTTTACGCGATCGAACGGCATGCCGGAGCGACGCGCCACTAGCAGACGGACTCGTTTGCCAGCGGCGCCGTCAGGCAGCCACCGCGGGCTGCAGGTGAGCGCCTGCTCGGTCAGGCTCCTCGAGGAAGCGCGTGAGGTCGGCGGCGGGCCGCGTCGTGGATACGGTCTTCCGGAAGGCCGTTGGTCCATCGTGCGACCAGTCCCGAGCCCGCCGGCCGCTGCCAGCGAGAGGCGATCGACCCGCTGACGGTGCTCGAGAAGCATCCACTGCGCGATGCCTCCTCCGTATGAGTGTCCGCAAACATGGGCTCGATCCAGACCGATGGCGTCCATCCATCGGATCACCGTGTCCGCGTACCAGGGCAGCGTATATGGCGCTTCGGGTCGTGCAGAAAGGCCGTGGCCCGGCAGGTCGACTATGAGGACGCGGAAGCGCGTCGCCGTGTCGTTTGCCGTAGTGAGGTGCGGCGAACCGATCATTGGCATGCTCAGCCAGCTGCAGGAACCGATCCACGCGTCCGGCGAGTCGTTCGAGAGAACGAACCTCAGCAGGCAACGCACTTCCTGCGCGCGACACGCAGAGCGTGCGACGAGGAACATCTACGGACAGTGCGAGCGTGCACAAAAGGTATCAGAGGAGCAGCCGACCTACGGCGGCCCCAGTTACCATCGCCAGCGCGCCTCCGATGGTGACTCGTAACGCTGCCCGACCAAGCGGAGCCCCGCCGAGGTGCCCGCCCAAAGCGCCGAGCGATGCGAGGCTAGCGAGAGAGGTCGCCCCGATGGCGGGTATGCGCCACGGCGCAGGCGCTGC
This sequence comes from uncultured Polyangiaceae bacterium, assembly GCA_964506835.1. GTDB lineage: Bacteria > Myxococcota_A > Polyangia > Polyangiales > Polyangiaceae > DASZVB01. The sequence goes on along the minus strand of CAZDNG010000094.1, from coordinate 16,743 downwards.
CAGAAATGCTGCAATCGGCACCAGCGCGAACAACGCAAAGCTCGCGGCCGATGTACACGCGGCTTGCATCGGTCGGGCGAGAGACGTTTCGGTGATGCCGAGCTCGTCCCGCAGATGAGCCGCGACGACATCGTGCGCAGTGAGTTGCGCAGCGACCTTCTTCGCTAGCTCCTTGTCGAGCCCGCGGTTCATGTAGATCGCAGTGAGCTCGTTGAGCTCGGCGTCGTGGTGAGTGGCGAGCTCTCGCTTCTCTATCTCGATATCGGCCTGCTCCGCATCTCGCTGCGAGCTGACCGACACGTATTCGCCGCAGGCCATGGACATCGCTCCGGCAACGAGCCCGGAGATACCCGAGACGAGAATCGCGTGCTGCCCCGCGGAAGACGAGGCAACGCCGATCATGAGACTCGCGATGGACACGATGGCGTCGTTCGAGCCGAGCACCGCAGCTCGGAGCCAGCCCGTGCGACCGCTACGATGGACCTCCCCGTCGCGTCTCGATCGCGAATTCATGCCCGCCTCATTGTCTGTTCAGACCCCTCGCGACGGCCTCGGCACCCGTTACGATCTCCAGCAGTTCCATCGTGATGTCCTCCTGACGGACCTCGCTCTCCGTGCGCCGGAGCTCTTCGAGCTTGCCTGCGATGTTGTCCGATGCCGACTCCATTGCAGCGAGACGTGCGGCGTTTTCGCTTGCGAACGATTCGGCTGCGGCGTGCGCTAGCTTGGCGAAAAGGAGCTCCGTGACGAGACCATCGAGAAGTGGCCCATGAGCCACGTTCGAGATCGCAGACGGCCGGCTGCGGCGCTCGCGCTCGGGAGGCCGAGTGTCGAAAGGTACGACGGTCTCCGAGACGACCTGCGACTTGCCGCCGACGTTGCGCGAGTAGACCAGCGTCATTGTCGCCGCGGAAAGCGTCGCGCCCGCCCTTGCTAGCCCCTCCGCCACTCGCAATGCGACCTCGTCGATGCCACCGACCTGCGACGCCATTGCGCAACTCCACGATACGGTCTCGTGTCGCTCGCTCGCAGCAAGCAGCGCTCGAGAGCCGACGACGAGCAGCACGTCATGCGGCCTCATTTGGGCTGCTCCCGCTTCCAACAGCCGGCCGTTGAAGGCACCGACGAATCCACGTTCGGAACCGAACACGACGACGTATCCCCTGTCGTCACTGGCGGCGGTTGGATCCCTGGAGGGTGAAAGGTTCTCTGCCGCGTCGGCCAGCGCATCCTGAACGACGGTGGTGTATCTTCGGATTGAATCCAGAACGGCGTGAGCTTGCTGCACGCGCGCGGCGGAGATCGCGCGCAAGGCGCGAACGACTCCGTCGAGGTCTGCCAAACTTTGGAGTCGGGCTCGGATCTCCGGTAGCCGCTGCATGGCTCACGCGCCGCCGGCGCTGGGGCGGGCTCGCGCCCGAAGCCATTCGAGCAGGCGTGTTCGATCCGCGTCTCCGAGGTGCCCCGTCTGTTCGATGCGATCTGCGATGTCACCGAGGTTAGCGAGCAGCTCAGCGCCGAGATCGACTCTGAAGGAGGCGACGTGCTCGAGCGCCAGTAGGTCGAGGATCCCCTCGTGAGCCGCCAAGAGGAGCGCGACTTCGACCGCGAGCGTCTGCGGCTCTGATTGGACCTGCTCGAGCATTGTCCGGATCCGTCTCCCGTGCTCGAGCACCCGCTCGGTCCTGGGGTCGAGCACTTGACCGAAGCGGGAGAAGACCTCGAGCTCCAGAAACTGCGCGTAGTCGAGTCGCAACCTGCCGGCGAGCGCGCGTACGGCAGCCGGTTGCGTCTTGCCGCCCACCCGGCTCACGCTGAGACCGACGTTCACTGCCGGCTTCTGGCCCTCATGGAAGAGCTTTGATTCGAGGTAAATCTGGCCGTCGGTGATCGAGATGAGGTTCGTCGGGACGTACGCACTCAGGTTGCCCCCTTGAGTTTCGGCGATCGGTAGCGCCGTGAGCGAGCCGCCGCCTTTTTCCTTCGAAAGCTTTGCCGCTCGTTCCAATAAGCGCGCGTGTAGATAGAAGACATCCCCTGGATAGGCTTCGCGACCCGGCGGATTGCGAAGCAAGAGCGAGATTTCTCGGTGGACCACCGCATGTTTCGAAAGGTCGTCGATGACGAGGAGCGCATGCCCGCCCTTGTCGCGAAAATATTCCGCCATCGTGCACGCCGCGTAGGGAGCGATCCACTGGAGCCCAGGAGGATCGTCCGCTTCTGCAACGACGAAGATGGTGCGGGCTAGGGGACCCGACGCCTTTACCTCCTCGATCAACCGACCGACAGCGGACGCCTTTTGCCCGACCGCCGCGTAGACGCAAACGACGTCGGAGTCGCGCTGGGCCAGGATTGCGTCGAGCCCGAGGGCGCTCTTGCCGGTACTTCGATCGCCGATGATGAGCTCTCGCTGCCCGCGTCCGATCGGGACCATGGCATCCACGACGAGCACACCGGTATGGAGAGGCTCGGTCACGAGCTCACGGTCGATGATCTCGGGTGCGGCGCGCTCGATTGGATCGCGGCGCACGGCGACGGGAGGTGGACCCCCGTCTAGCGGTCTCCCCAATGGGTCGACGACCCGTCCGAGCAGCGATTCGCCGACCGGCGTACGGACGACCTCGCCCGTGCCGCTCACTTCGCCCCCGGCCGAGACGCCTTCGGCGCGATCGAGCAGCATGGCGCCGATCCGATCCGTTTCGAGGACGACCGCCATCGCGCGGGCACCACCGGGCAAGACGAGGAGCTCGTCCAAGCGCGTGCCCGGTAGGCCGGCGACCGTGACGACACCCGAGCCGATGGCCTCGACCGTGCCGCGCACGCGCTCTCCGGGACGCACCGGGAGCACGGCAATCCGCGAGCGGACTTCCCGGAGGCGCCCTTCGAGTTTTTCAGGAAAAGTCGGCACGATGGACGAGCTCTTCACGCGCGGTTTGGAGGGCGTCACGCCAGCAGAACGACAGAGTCGTCCGAGGGAAGCGGAGCTCGGAGCCGACAATCAGCGTCTCGTCACTCACGAAGCGAGCTCTGACCCCGTCCCCGAGCCGCGCCGAGAGGCTCGCGAGCCAGCGCGTCTGCTGCTCCGAGCTCAGTGGCGAGGTCGTGGCGACCAGGAGCTCGCGGCCCTCGAGCTCTTTCGACAGCATGCCCCTGCGCTCCACGGACAGTGCGTCGAGGTGCTCGCAAATGCGATCCAGGAACGATTCTGCGATGTGCCGCGTTGCGAGCTCGCCGAGTAGGCGCTGGGCGATCCCTACGCCGATGTCCACCGCCGCCCTCACCATCCCGTCCGCCGCCGTTTCACGCTCAATTTCGACATCGTGATGGCCGGCCTCGACGACGGCGGCTGCTTCGAGGCTGGCCTTCGCGAGAAGAGCCTCGCGCTCGTGTTGGATCTCGGCGCGTGCTTCGGCGACCGAACGGTTGCGTTCGTCGACGACGGCGACCCTTTCGTGCTCCGCTTCCTTGCGGAGGTCCTCGGCTTCTTGCCGCAGCCGCGCGCTTTCGGAAGTCACTCGGACCATCTCCTGTTGCCGCCTCGCGACCATCTGATTTACCGGCTTGAACAGAAAGCGCTGCAACAGGCCCGCCAAGACCAAGAAATTGACGATCTGAAAAGTAAGGGTCCAGCCGCTCATGTCGTCTCAGTGCGCGTAAGGGTTGGCAAACAGAAGCAGGAGCGCGATGACCAGACAATAGATCGCCATCGTCTCCACCATCGCGAGCCCGACGAAGAGCGTCCGCGAGAGGGGACCCTGCGACTCGGGCTGACGAGCGATGGCTTCGAGCGCCGCGACGATCGCTCGTCCTTCCGCCTGCGCCGGGAAGATGGCGCCAACCGAGACGGCGATGGTTGCGCAAATCACACTGAGCATCTGGATCGTCATACGTTCACCCTTTTTCACCGGCGCCGATGGCGGCACCCACGAACACTGCGGCCAGGATCGAAAAAATGTACGCCTGGATCACGCCCACGAGAATGCCGAGCGCCATGAACGGGATCGGAACGAGCAGACCGGCGATCACGGCCACCACGCCGACGACGAGCTCGTGGCTCATCATGTTTCCGAAGAGACGCACCATCAGCGAGAAGGTACGCGTCAGCTCCGACAGAATATTGAGAGGGAGCATTAGCGGGTTCGGCTTGAGGTATGAGCCGAGATAAGCTCGCAAGCCCCGTGCCCGGATGCCGTATACATGGGCGGACACGAACACCACGACGGCGAGCGCGGCGGGAGTTTCCAGGCTTGCGATCGGTGACTTGACGCCGGGCACGATGGCGCACAGGTTCGCGACCGCGATGAAGAGAAACAACGTGCCGAGGAGCGGCAGGAACGGGGCCGGGTCGCGCCCCACGATCTCGCGCACTTGATCGCTCACCGAAACGACCACGGCCTCGATCGCTACTTGCCATCCGCGCGGATGCGATCGGAAGCGCCGCGTGCTTGCCCAGCTCACGACGCCAAGAAGCGCTACGATTACCGACGTCGTCACGACGGGCTCGGCGATCGGAATTGATCCCGCGTGGAACAGGATCTCCGTCTCGAGTGGCGAGGACCGAGGTGTCACGCCGTCCTTCGAATGCGCGCCGTCAGAAGGGCACGCGCGACGAGAAATCCACCGAGGCCCGACACGAGCCCGATCGCGCCGCCCCACCGCGCGATGCCGAGCCAGCCGAGGGCCACAAGCGCGAGCCGCACCACGTGGAGGAGAATCGCGCGCGCTCGCGTGCGGCCCTCGACGTAGAGACGCACATTCTCGCGGAGTGATGCAAACTGCAGAAGGCCGAGCCCGAGGCCGAGGCACCCGTACGAGACAGCGGCAACCAGGGCGGTCAAGCGGACCTCGTTCGGTTCCATGCGAGCCAAACGCCGGCGACGACCCCGACGCAGATGAGTGCAGACGTGAACGTCACTCCACTAGCGAGCCTCCGATCGAGCGCACGACCCGCGAAAGCGCCGAGGAGCGCGGGGGTGACAATCAGCCAGCCGAGTGTCCCGACGAGCGCAAGATTCTGCGCGAGCGGGCGCTCCCCCTTCTTGCGCCACTCGTCGGCGCGGCGGCTCCGACGCTCCACCGCTTTCTCGAGCTCGCCGTCAGGGCGTTCCTGGTTCATGAGGGCGCTTGCTCCGCAGGGCCTTCGCCGAGAGGGAACGGCGGGCCGCTCTGCTCGGCTCGCACATAGCGATGGAGGTACCGCACCACGGACGCATGGAGCTGCGCAGCGTGCGTGCGTGCTTTCGCTTCCACTTCGGCTGAATCGCGCAAACGAGCGAGAACGGCACCCTTCAGCTCGTCGAGATGCTCGCCTAGTACGGCTTCGCGAGTCGCGACTTCCACCAGTCGTCCGCCGGTCACCCGCATCACCCCTCCACGCACGGCCACATGGCGCTCGACCCCGGACGCGTCTCGAAAGGACAAGACCGACACCGCCAGCGTCGTCACGAACTCGGTGTGCCCAGGTTGGATGCCAAATGCTCCCGTTGCGTCCTCCGCGCGAACGTATTGCACTTCGGGCACGTCGACGGCGAGCGCCGACGGCGTCACCACACAGAGTCTCATCGCGATGCCTCCGCACGCTCGGACGCCTGGTACTTCCCGCACGCTTCGTCGAACGCTCCGACCATGTAGAAGGCCGATTCCGGCATGTGATCTCCGGCGCCGTCGAGGATCGAGCGGCACCCGGCAATCGTGTCGGCGAGAGCCACCGAACGGCCCGGCTGCTCCGTGAACACCTCGGTGACTTGAAACGGCTGGGTCAGAAAGCGCATCAGGCGGCGCGCGCGCCCCACGGCCGTGCGATCATCGGCGCTGAGCTCCTCGATGCCCAACAGCGCGATCACCTCCTGAAGGTCCCGGTAGTGCGCGATGGTTCGGCGCACGCGTTGGGCGGTCTCGAAGTGCTCGCGGCCGACCACGCGCGGATCGAGCAGCGTCGACGTCGAGTCCAAAGGATCGATCGCCGGGTAGAGACCCTGGCTCGCCATCTCGCGCGACAGGACGATGGACGAATCGAGATGGCTGAAGGTGGTGGCAACCGCTGGATCGGTGTAGTCGTCGGCCGGCACGTAGACGGCCTCGATCGCCGTGATCGATGCGCCTCCAGAGTGGGCGATGCGTTCCTGGAGCTCCGCGATCTCGCTGGCGAGCGTCGGCTGATATCCGACCCGCGACGGCAGGTGCCCGAGCATTCCCGAAACCTCGCTTCCCGCCTGAACGAAGCGGAAGACGTTGTCCATGAGCAGCAGCACGTCGCGATGCTCACCGTCGCGAAAGCTTTCGGCGACGGTGAGCGCCGCGAGGGCGACTCGCCAGCGCGCTCCCGGGGGTTCATTCATCTGGCCGAAAACGAGCGCTGTTCGTGCGAGGACACCTGAACCCCGGAGCTCGAGCAGAAGCTCGTGACCTTCTCGCGAGCGCTCGCCGACACCCGCGAAGACGGACACCCCGGAGTATCGCGCGACCGTCGTACGGATCAGTTCCATGATGAGCACGGTCTTGCCGACCCCGGCTCCCCCGAACATGCCGGCCTTGCCACCACGCGCGAGCGGCGCGAGCAGATCGATCACCTTGATACCGGTGAGGAATGGCTCGCGTTTCGCCCCTTGTTGCTGGAAGGCGGGAGCGCGGCCGTGGATGGGCATTCGCATCACATCCGAAGGAAGGGCCTTTCCGCCATCGTGGGGGCGACCGAGAACATCCAAGAGCCGGCCCAGCACCGCCGGTCCGACCGGCATCGTCAGTGGCCCACCCGTCCGCCGAACTTCCGCTCCGCGAGCTAGGCCGGATGTGACTTGCATCGCGACGGTGCGCACCGTTCCGCGCTCCATCTGCTCCTGAACTTCGAGCACCAGCGGCTCGTGGGACGTTGCGATCTCGAGTGCTTCGTGAACGAGGGGCGTCTCACCGCCCGTGAACGCCACATCGACAACCGACCCTCGGACGCGGGTCACGCGGCCGGTGCCGAGCACTGCATCGACAGTCACAGCGGCACCGGGTGCAAGCATTGAACCACCAACGTGGGGCGGTGGAGTGACGCCGCTGGAGCTCCAACCTTGTGGCGCTCGAGCTTTCCGGCCGCACGGAATCCTCACTCCGACTCCTCTCAGGGAGGATCGGGGGGTGGCCTCGACTTCGAGAAGGCGCACCTCGTGATGCCGCATCCGGCTCGATGCCGACGGAAGTCGAAGGTTGCGCCAGCGAGGACGCTCTCGCGCAACATCTGCGCGTAGCTGCAGACCGTGCACCTAGGCGACCCCACCTTTGCAAGCGCAACGCCAGGAACACCCGCTTGGATAGCGCGCTTGGCGCCCGCCGTATGGGTACAGATGTTGCGTACGTTCCCCGCGCACGTTGAACGGATCGACGGGCGCGAGACTACGCCCTACGGCGCCCAGGCTCGGTCGCGAGGGAGAAGCGAAACATGACCGACAAGAAGAAGCTGACGACCGCCGGCGGCGCGCCCGTCCCCGATAACCAGAATGCAATGACGGCGGGCCGCCGTGGTCCGATGTTGCTCCAGGACATCTGGTTCCTCGAGAAGCTCGCGCACTTCGATCGCGAGGTGATCCCAGAGCGCCGCTACTACTCGCAGCCCGGCAAGCTGTTCCGGCTCATGACCGCCGGTCAGAAGCAGGTGCTCTTCGAAAACACGGCTCGGGCCATGGGCGATGCGCCGAAGGAGATCAAGGTCCGCCACATCGGTAACTGCATGAAGGCCGATCCGGCCTACGGCGAGGGCATTGCCAAAGCGCTCCGCATCCCGATCAGCGACGTCCGGAAATGAGCACACCCGAGGGCGTGCCCGACTTCCGGCGCCTGTTCGAGGCCGCGCCGGGCTGTTACTTGGTGCTCGCGCCAGACCTCGCGATCGTCGCCGTGAGCGACGCCTACCTGCGGTCGACCATGACGAAGCGGGAGGAGATCCTCGGTCGCGGGATTTTCGACGTGTTTCCCGACAACCCGAGCGATCCCGAAACGACGGGTGTCGCAAACCTGCGCGCGTCGCTGGAGCGCGCGCGTTCCGAGAAGCGGCCCGATACGATGGCCGTGCAGAAGTACGACATTCGCCGACCGGAATCGGAAGGCGGAGGGTTCGAAGAACGGCATTGGAGCCCGGTGAACTCTCCCGTCCTCGATGACGCCGGACAGGTCGCTTACATCATCCATCACGTCGAGGACGTGACGGACCTGGTCCGTCTGAGACGCCAAGAAAATGAACGCGAGAGGGCCATGCGAGAGCTCTCGGTCCGTTCGGACGAGTGGTCGAGCCAGCTGCTCGATACGGCCCCGGACGCGATGGTCGTCGTCGGAGACGACCAGAGGATCGGTCTCGTGAACGTTCAGACCGAAAAGCTCTTCGGCTACACGCGATCGGAGCTCGTCGGGCAGCACCTAGATGTCCTGATCCCCGAGCGGTTCCGGCACGCGCATGCGGGTCACCTGGATCGGTTCTTCGCTCAACCGGGTGCGCGCACGATGGGTTCGGGGTTGGAACTTTTCGGTCGGCGCAAGGACGGCACGGAGGTCCCCATCGAGGTGAGCCTCAGCCCGTTGCGTGCCGAACGCGGCGTCACGGTGTCGGCGGCGATTCGAGACATCAGCGAACGGAAACGCGCCGAAGCCGTCACCAAATTGATGGGCGACCGTTTGGCGAGCGCAGTCGAAAGCATTCAGGACGCGTTTGCACTGTTCGATCAGGACGATCGGCTGGTTCTCTGCAACAGCGTGTATCGGCGCCTCCTCGGCGAATCACTCACGGGTCCATTGGTCGGTAAATCCTACAAGGAACTCCTCGATGCCTGGATCGGCGATCTGGAGTTTCAGGAGGAGTCGTTGCGGGCGCGGTTTCTCGAGGAGCGGCTCGCGCGCCGCCTCGTCGATCAGACGACGACATTCGACGTGCGGATGCGCGACGGGCGCCACCTCCGCGTCATCGATCGACGCACCGCCGAGGGAGGGATCGTCAAAACGATCTGGGATCTCACGGATGACGTGCGCCGCGCCGAGGAGCTCCGCGAGGCACGCGCCGCGGCGGAGGCGGGCAGCGCGGCCAAGAGCGATTTCCTCTCCTCGATGAGCCACGAGCTCCGAACCCCGATGAATGCGATTCTCGGTTTCGCGCAGCTGCTGCAGCGTGACAAGAAGAATCCCCTCGCCGAGCGGCACAAGGAGCGGGTCGAGCAGATCCTCGCAGGAGGCGAGCACCTCCTTCGTCTCATCGACGACATCCTGGATTTGTCGCGTATCGAGGCAGGGTCGGTGTCGATTTCCACGGAGCCCGTGAGCGTCGCCGAGGTGCTCGAGGAAGTGAGACGTACGCTCGAGCCCATCGCTGCTCGCCTAGGGATCCGAATCGAGCTCGAAGCCTCGCCTCCGGAGCTTGTTCCCATAGCCGCGGACCGGACACGGTTCGTCCAGATCCTCATGAATTTCGGCTCGAACGCGATCAAGTACAACCGGCCCGGGGGCACCGTGAAATTCGATGTTTCGACTCCGAGCCCCGAGCGCGTGCGAGTCACCGTCCGCGACACGGGCATGGGCATCCCGGGAGACAAGCAGAGCAAGCTCTTTCAGCCCTTCCAGAGAGCGGGACAGGAGACGGGACCGATCGAGGGGACGGGCATCGGGCTGGTCATCAGCAAGCGCCTGGCTCAGCTGATGAATGGCGAAGTCGGCTTCCGAAGCGTCTCGGGCGAGGGCTCCGAATTCTGGGTCGAGATACCCGCGCATGCTTCCCGGGCTCACACGAGCGCGCCGCAACGCGTGCGCGAGCCGGACCGAGGGCGCTTCGCAGCGGCCGGAGAGCCACGCCGACTGATTCTCTACGTCGAGGACAATCCGGCGAACGTGACGTTCATGAAGGACCTCGTCAGCACGTTCGAGAACATCGATCTCCTCACGGTGCCCACCGCCGAAATGGGCATCGAACTCGCGCGCGGGCGCCACCCCGAAGTCATCATCATGGACATCAACTTGCCCGGCATGAGCGGGGTCGATGCGCTACACGCCCTCAAAGCGATGCGCGAGACGGCGGAGATCCCGGTGATCGCGCTGACGGCCGCCGCCTCGGAACGCGACAAACAGAAGGGTGTTCAAGCGGGCTTCTACCGCTATCTCACGAAGCCCGTAAAGGTGGACGAGTTCGTGGCGGCGCTCGAAGAACTCCTCGCACCGTGACCGTCTACGCCTTCCCGAGCGCTCCAATCGCCGTGGTGAGCTGCTGCTCATCAAGAGGCGTGTCCGCCCATCGATGAAGTAATCGGTCCTCGCTCTGCGCGTGCGCATGGAGCTCGTCGATGAAGTCACGCACGGTTTCGAACCGGATCCTTCGAGATTCGATTGCGGCACCGATCTCCACGAGACGCGTCCGGAGGTGCTGATGCTCTTGAACGAGAACACGCGCGTCGCGCTCGCTCACCCGGCGCAAGGCGGGAATCAAGTGCGTCTCCTCGGCTTCGAGGTGGGTCATGAGGGCCGAGCTACACTCAGACCATAGTCTGCGCGCCGCTTCGTGGTCGTTCGCCGTGGAAGCCGCGAGCAGCCGCCCGAAAAGCACTTCCACCCTCTGGTGGTCCGAGGGGAAGAGGAGGCGGTGAGACACGACTGCTGAAGTTGCTTTCACGGCGTACTCAATGGGGAGCGTCAGACGACGTTGCAGATTCCGGACCATGCGATGCGTTCCGCGCATTCGGGGGCCAATGGCGAACCACGGACGCGAGCCTCCTCGATCCTGGAACGTCGACGTGCTCACCCCCCGCGCAGGACTTGCGCCTTCGTGCAGGGATGTCGTCTACGATCGGCTCCGCTCCATGCCTTTGGTACGCGACCGTGATTGATCCCATCGCTCGCGCGTACTCGAGCCGCGAGGGCGCGCTCCGGGCCCTCCGATCGAGAAGCGTCACTCGCCTCTGGCCATCCGCTCCGTAGCAAGGACGAGGATCGGCTCGAGCGCCACGTTGTCTCGCTCGTCCGTTTCCGCCACCGCATCGTCGTCGTCGATGACGGCGAGAAGGAATCGATATCCTTCGCGGGCATCCTTCGGCACGACGACGGTGACGACCTTCTCGCGACTCGCGGCGCCCGCCGACAACCCTTCGATGTCGACCTCGCCCACGCGGACGTCTTCTCCTCTGTCGAAGCGGGGATCGTCGGAGTAGTAGAAGCCCACCTTCGACGGCGGAGCTGCGGAGCGTCCGGTGTTGCGGACCGCGAGCCGCACCTCGACGCCACTGCCTGGAGTCACCTCCTTGCGCTGCGCCGTGAAATGCACGTCCGTGAGATTGATCTCCGTCACGTCGAACGGCTCCGATTGAAAGTTGTTCCGGCGGTGCAGCTCGCCGTTCTCACCGTCGACGTCGACCCAGACGCCGAGAGAGTAACGGCCGCGCGGGACGTTCGGAATGGTCACGAGGTGCTGAAGGACGCCAGAATCCGTATTCGCGGCGAGGCTCGGCACCGTCGCGCTGTCGAGGAGCACACCTTTCGTGAGCGGTTGGCCCGGTTGCGCGAGGTAGACGCCCGTCCGGAAGGCGCCTGCCGCCGACCCGCCCTGATTCGCGACGCGATACGACACCAGGATTCGCGATCCGACAGGGCCGGCCGTGCTGCTCAAGGCAACCGGTCGGCTCGTGAGATCAGGCGCTCGAAAGACCCAGTACGGAGCGGCCTTGCCGTTGTCTTGTTCGTTCGCTTCGGCGACCGCGTCTTGGTCGTCCGCCACGATGCCGATCCACGTGGTCGCAGCATAGACGCCGCACTCGGGCACCAGCTGAATCGATCGGTCGATGCCGACCGATTGCCCAGCCGCGAGCGACGGGACCATGAAGGAAAAGAGGCGATGATCCTTCGGCTTCAGCGCCGCATCCGCCGAGCAATACACCGACACTCGGAACGGACCTTCCGCGAAATACCGGCTGTCGTTTTGCACCGTGCCGCGAACGTCGATCTTCTCGGCGGTCGCTCCCCGATCCTTGTCCAAGGCGAGGGCACTCACCCGCAGGTCCGGCAAGTGGTCGGGCGCCAAGTCGAACGAGACGGCGCGAACGTTGTTGTTGCGGTTCACCTCGTGGATCACTCCGGCGACATCCGCGACGACGTAGACGGTGTGAGTGCCGCAAAGGTCGCATGGTGGGACCCGAAGCGTCATCTGGAACGCGGTGGGTTCATCCTTCTTGAGGCCGCGCTCCACGGGATAGGCCTCGAGCAGCCGAGCGGTCTTCGGTAGGCCGTGCGGGGCTGCCGGACCGTTGTCGTAGTACGCGCCGACCGAAAAAGGCCCTGTCGAAGCACCCGTCGCGCGGACCACGAACGTCAACAGGACGTTGGTGTCCGGCGCGAGCTCGGTGTGACTCGCCGCGACGGAGACCAGCTCCAGATCGGCTGCCGTGGGTGGAGCGGACGCCGGTGCCGAGCGCCCGTCGACAGAGAGAAGAAACGAAACGCCGAGCGCAAGGAGAGAGCCGAGTCCGCGCTTACGGACTGGCGTTGAGAACGTCATGAAGGGTTCCATACGCAACGGCCATGCCGAGAGCTCACGAAGCCGTTTCAAGCAGCGTAGTGGCCGACACGGGACGCGCATGTTGCGCGGTCGCGCAAAATGTGCGGCGACCGGGACACGCCCGAGAGCATATTCGGCTGGAATACATCTCGGGACCCCGGATCCCTCGCGGGTTCTGTTGGTTGCCGTCCATCTCGCGTGATTGGCACGCGCACTGCAATCACTCGGCGCGCCCATGAACGACGTAAAATTGAATGGATCGACGCGTCCGCACCTCACCGTTCGCGTCGACCTGAGGTCGCGGCAAACCATCGGCGCGGAGCGCTCGCACGTGGAGCTCTTCACGCGCTGTCCGCTTCGCGGCTCCTACGATTCCGTGGACAATTGTGCCAGTTGCCAGCACTTTGCCGGCATTCGCTTCGTGCGGCGCTCGCGGTTCGGCGCGGTGCATTGCGTGCTTTCGGAGGACGCAGTGCGCGCGTTCGTCGCAGAGGGGGCGCGAGACCAAGCTTCCGAGAGCGGCGTCGTCGCGGACGTGATGGCTCGAGACTTCGTTTGCGTTCGGTCCGATCTTTCGATCTCGATACTCGGTTCGTTGTTGGTCGAACGGCGAATCGGGGGGGCACCGGTCGTGAACGACGAAGGGCGACCGATCGGCTTCGTTTCGAAAACGGACCTCTTGCGCTGGATCTACACGAGCCGCCCACCCGCGTCGGTTCCAACCGTCGCAGACGTAATGACGCCCGTGGCCTTCTGCCTTCGAGCGAACGAGTCCATCGCGCGCGCAGCCGCTCTCATGGCGTTCGAGAAGATCCACCACGTGCCGGTGATCTCCCCCCTGGGCAAACTCGTCGGAATGGTGTCAGCGCGCGACGCCCTCGGTTGGCTCGCGCGCAAGGACGGATTCGTCCTCGGCGACGACGAGTAGTCGCTTCCGAGGGCGGCTTCGCGCACGGTTCAGAAGCGCGCCGGGCTCGGAGTTGGCGGTGGGCTCGGCGTTGGCCGATTCGACGCCAGAGGAGGCTCTTCGGCGGATGACTGCTTCGAGGCCTCTTCGAGCGAGTCGTTGTAGAGGTTGATGGCGCCGTAGAGGTGGGGCGTGCTCGACGCCTGAAGCAACGTACCAGCGAGAAGTGTGACCGCGCCGCCCAGTACAACCCAGGCACCGGCGCTGCGCAACGCTGGGTCCCGTTGCACCGCCAGGCCGACGCCAGTTCCGAGTGCCGAAACGCCCGCAATGTCCAAGACGAAGCCGGCGACTGAGAGGGTGCGAGCTCGGGTCGCTTCTTCCTCGGCGCGAGGACTTCCGTGGACGGCTTCCACAAGCCCCTCTTGGAGAAAGCCGCCGCCGTAACTTACACCGTTCTTCATGAACGTCGTGGTGAAGCCGGAGTTTTGCACGGTCACTCTCGGGCTCTCCACCGGGACGTACGCAACGGTCGAACATGCGGTTGCAAGGACCAGGGCGCAGGAGCCGGTCACCAGGCGCTGAACGTTGCGGAACGACGGTTTGTGGGTCGGCTCGGCTGCCATGAACATTCACTTTCTGCGATGCGTCGGTTGGAGCGCGGTTCGCGCATGATGTGGCGCGCCGTGCATTGGGCTCAGGTACCTTGCCAAGCTCGCAAGAGCTCGAGCAACGCCTGTGCCAGGCTACGCCACGCTTCTCGAAGGGCTAGATCGCTCTCACGCGGCGCAGCTATTTCGTCCTCGTGCATTCCTTGCGCGCGGCGAGCGATGAAACGGCTCGATCCCGCGCGAACGTGGCCCGGATCGGTGGCGCGAGTCGTGCAACCGATGGAGCGAATGGCAATCGCCGTCGAGAGTCCCTCCGTTTCGAATGCGGCCGTAGACGGCCCGCTTGCGTCGACGTTCACGTTCGCTGCGTCCGGCAAACGCTGGCTCAAGTGGTTCGCCGCGATTGCGGCGATTGCCGCGGCATCGGCGGGAGCCTTTCGCCTGTCCAAGTCGCGGCCCGCGCCCACAGTTCGCTATCAGTCGGCCGCAATCGATCACGGGCCGCTCACGGCGCGCGTGACCGCGAGTGGCGCGGTTTCGGCGATCGTCACCGTCCAAGTCGGGAGTCAGGTCTCGGGTCGCATCCAACGCCTCAACGTCGACTTCAATTCGACGGTGAAGGCGGGGGAGCTGATCGCGACGATCGAGCCTTCTTTTTTCCGCGCCGCCGAGGCGCTCGCGCGCGCGAATGAAGCCGCGGCGCGAGCGGGATTGCACAAGGCTGCTGCGAATCGCACGCTCGCCGAACGCACGTTCGTTCGCGGAACGGCGCTTCTCGCGAAAAAGTTGGTCGCGCAAGCCGATGTCGACGCGGACGAGGCGCAGTTGCTTTCGTCGCGAGCCGACGTGGAGGCAGCCCAAGCGAGCCTGCTTCAAGCCCAAGCGGCGCGAGTCCAGGCCGACCTGAACCTGAGCTACACCAACATCGTCTCGCCGATCGACGGGGTCGTCGTTTCGCGCACCGTCGACGTCGGACAAACCGTCGCCGCGTCGTTTCAAGCGCCGACTTTGTTCACCATCGCCCAGGACCTCACGAAAATGCAGGTCGATACGAACGTCGCCGAAGGGGACGTCGGGCGCCTCCACGAAGGAATGGAAGCGACGTTCACCGTCGATGCTTATCCGAACCGGACCTTCCGCGGGAAGGTCCGGCAAATTCGAGACAACGCGACGACGCTGCAGAACGTCGTCACCTACGACGCGGTCATCAACGTCGACAATTCCGATCTGGCGCTCCGGCCGTCGATGACGGCCAACGCGTCGTTCGTCTATGCGCGACGGGACGATGTCATCCGCATTCCAGCGGCGGCGCTGCGGTTCAAGCCGGACGTCGCGATGGTCGCGCTCTTGAGTCACGGCGCACAAGTGCCTTCGCTTTCTGGCGGCTCCGACGAGCGGCTGGTCTGGGTTCTCGCGAACGGCGTGACCGTTCCTCGCGTCGTGCACGTCGGGATCGGCGACGGGATGCTTTCGGAAGTCGTTGCAGGCGACCTTCGCGCCGGGAGCCAGGTCGTCACCGAAGCGACGCCAACCGCCGCAGCGAACGGCGAGGCGAACCGATGACGGGCCTTCGAAAAGAGCCGTCGCTCGTCGTCGCTCGGCACCTCTACAAGACGTACACGCTGGGTGACGACGTGCTTCACGCGCTCGCCGACGTCAGCCTGACCGTGAATCGGGGCGAGTTCGTCGCCATCATGGGTCCCTCCGGATCCGGCAAATCGACGCTGATGAACGTCCTCGGCTGTCTCGACCGCCCGACGAGCGGTGCCTACACGCTCGACGGTCGCGAAGTATCGACGCTCGGGCGTGGCGAGCTCGCCACCGTGAGAAATCAAACGATCGGGTTCGTCTTTCAGAATTTCAATCTGCTGTCCCGAACCAGCGCTCTCGAAAATGTCGAGCTGCCGCTCGTTTACGCGGGGATTCCGCGCGACGAACGCCGAAGGCGCGCGCGTGAGGCGCTCGAGCGGGTGGGGCTCGGCACCCGGCTCGGTCATCGTCCATCGCAGCTCTCCGGCGGTCAACAGCAGCGCGTCGCGATTGCTCGCGCCATCGTCAACCGTCCGAAAATCATTTTTGCGGACGAGCCCACCGGAAATCTCGATACGAAGACCAGCATCGAGGTGATGCACCTCTTTCGAGAGCTGTGGGACGAAGGGCTCACGCTCGTCTTCGTCACCCACGAACCCGACGTCGCCCTCTACGCTTCCCGCGTCCTCGTCGTGCGCGATGGGCGAGTCGTTTCGGACGTGGCTCAACTTCCGAAGGACGCGGTGCTCGCCGCATGAACGTCGCGAACGTCCTTCCCATCGCTTTCGCCGCGCTCTGGCGCAACAAGACGCGAAGCTTTCTGACGATGCTCGGGATCATCATCGGCGTCGCGTCCGTCATCTCGATGGTCGCGGTCGGCGAAGGCGCGAAAGCGCGCGTTTCCGCGGTCTTCAGCGGCATGGGGACGAACCTCCTGATCGTGCTTTCCGGCTCGACCTCATCGGGCGGCGTGATGGGCGGCTTCGGATCCATGCCCACGCTCACCTGGGACGATTTGCGGGCGATCCGCGCGCAGGCGCCCGCGGTGCGCGCCGCGGCCGCGCAACAAACGACGCGCGCGACCCTGATGGTGGACGACGCGAACTGGACGACGAGCGTCGGCGGCGTCACCCCGGAATTTTTCGAGATTCGCGACTGGCAGACCCTCAAAGGTTCCCTGTTCGGGGAGACCGACG
>CAZDNG010000093.1:0-23387 GCA_964506835.1 uncultured Polyangiaceae bacterium | reverse complement strand
CTCCAGGAGCGCATCACGTCGACGACGAAGGGCAGCATCACCAGCGTGCAAGCCATCTACGTCCCTGCCGACGATCTCACCGACCCCGCGCCGGCGACGACGTTCGCGCATCTCGACGCGACTACGGTGCTCTCGCGTGCAATCGCCGAGCTCGGCATCTACCCGGCCGTCGATCCGCTCGACTCGACGAGCACCATGCTCGATCCGCAGATCATCGGCGAGGAGCACTACAAGGTCGCCCGCGGCGTTCAGCAGACGCTCCAGCGCTACAAGGATCTGCAAGACATCATCGCGATTCTCGGCATGGACGAGCTCAGTGAAGAAGACCGGCAGATGGTGGCGCGGGCCCGCAAGATCCAGCGCTTCCTCTCGCAGCCCTTCTTCGTCGCCGCGCAATTCACCGGTCTCGTAGGGAAATACGTGCCGTTGAAGGACACGATCGCGGCGTTCAAGGAGATCCTCTCCGGCAGCCTCGACGATCTTCCCGAGCAGGCCTTCTACTTGAAGGGCGGCATCGACGAGGTGAAGGTCGCCGCGCAAAAACTCAAGGAAGCGTCCTGATCGATGGCGGACGCCGGAGTGCTCAAGCTCGAGATCGTCACTCCGGACGGCGTGGCGCTCCGGGAGTCGGTGCAGTCGTTCACGGCCACCAGCGTGGACGGTGAATTCGGCGTGCTCCCGGGACACTGCCCGCTCCTCGCGGCGCTGAAGACCGGGATCGTTTCGTTCGTGAAGAATGGCGTCGAAGAGAAAGTCGTCGTCGGTCCCGGCTTCGCCGAGGTGTACGCCGACCACGCGACGCTTCTCACCGACCACATGATGCGCAAGGCGGACGTCGATCCCGTGCGGGCGCGGCTCGACTTGAAGGACGCCGACGAGGCCCTCGACCGCTATGCGGGCGAGCCAGGCACGACCGAGTACCTCGATTTGATGCGCAAGGAGCTCTGGGCCGCCGCGCGACTCACGCTCTACGGAGATCCGCCTCCGCCCACGCTGCACACCTACGACGAGTCCCTCGCCGGCCCTCACGAGACGTTCCTCGACGATCCGAACGATCACGCCGCCGAAGAAGCGACACACTGAAGCTATCCAAGATAGCTTCTTGTCCGGATCTGACGCGTCACATTCCCGCGTCGAGGTCTGTCGCGTGTTCGCGCTCGGCGCGATCGTAGACGTCGAAGGGACGATCGATCGCGACCTTGCCGGCGACGGTCACTTTGACGTGCCAGGTGCCGAGCGGGTCGCCCGGTTCGAAGCTCATCAGGTGCTCGAATCGCGTCTCGCCGGCATGAAGCGTCGCGTGACTCGAGAGCGTCCGCGTCGACGGCGCGGGCGGAGGGGCCGGAGCGTGACGTCGACGGCGCGCCGCGTGAGCCACCGGAGCCTCCGGTTCGTCGATGTTCCACGCGACGTCGACGTCCGTGGCGAGGGCCTCGCCGAAGTCGACTCGGAACCCGAGGGTCTGCTTGGCGGCGTCGAGCTCGAAGGGGATCTCGCGGCGCTCCTCGATCTGGCCGCCGAAGAACACGCCGAACTTCGCGCTCTTCACGAGCTCCGGCGTGTGTTCCGTCTTCTGCGCGCACGCTGCGAGACACAAGGACAAGACGGCGGCGAGCGTCCCTCGAGCGATCACGGCGCGCGCCTCCGCACTTCGTCCGCCATGCGCAGGAACGTCGCGACGTCGAGGGTTTCGCCGCGCTTGCCGAGATCGATGCCCGCCGCGGAAGCGGCGCTCGCGATGGCGTCCGCGTCCAGGCCGAGCACGCCGCGCCAGGCGTTTCTCAACGCTTTTCGTCGCTGAGCGAACGCGGCGTGCACGACGGCGCGAAACGCCGGAGTCTCTTCGCTCGGCCGATCGGGGCGCGGCGTGAAGACGATGACGGCGGAGTCGACGTTGGGTTGCGGATAGAACGCGCCGCGGCGCACGACGAACGCGCGCTCGACGGTGAACGCCGCCTGCACGAACACCGAGAGCGCGCCGTAGTGCTCGCCGTCGGCCGGCGCGCGGAGTCGTTCGGCGACCTCGAGTTGCACCATGTAAACGGCGCGATCGATCGCGCCGGCGAGGCCGACGGTGAGCTCGAGCAAGGGGCCCGTGAGCTGGTACGGCAAATTGCCGGCGATCGCGTGCGGGCGCGGGCCGCCCTCGAGGAGGGCCCGATAATCGGCGCGCTTCGCGTCGGTTTCGACGACATGGAGCGCGCCGCGTTCGATCGCGTCGCCGAGCTCGGCTCGCAGTGCCGGCGCGAGATCGCGATCGCGTTCGATGGCGACGACGCGGGCGGCGCGTTCGACGAGCGGCCCGGTGAGCGCGCCGAGGCCCGCGCCGATCTCGACGACCGTGCCGCCCGGTGGGGTCGTCGCGAGCTCGGCGATTTTCGCCGCGAGGTTGCGATCGGTGAGAAAATTCTGCCCGAAATGCGGCTTGGGCTTGAGCCCCCGTGCCTCGAGGAGCTCGCGCGGCGTTCCCCCGTCACGACTCATGAGGCGTTTCCACGGGCGCGGGTTCGGCCTCCACGCTGGTCGGACGCTGTACGACCAGCGTGCGCACGCGGTCGACCGTCACGCCGAGCCGGCGGAGCGCGCGCTCCCCGAGCTTCTCCGACGCTTGCGCGCGGAGCGACACCGCGTAGGACACCGCGCCTTCGACGCCGATTTGCGTGCGAGGCAGCGCGTCATCGAGGTGAGGGCGCACCCAGCGGACCTCCATACGACGGCGCGAGTGCCGCGCGAGCGCCTCTGCGACGACCTTGCGCTTCGCCGGATCCGGCGCGGGCGACCACACGTAAACGAGGCTCGGCCGCGGGCGTTCGAGCGGGAGCTTCGCCAGCGTCTCTGCGAGCATCTCGTCGGTGCGCGGTCGATCCGGCTCGAGCCGGGCTGGGGACGCGATTCCGAACGACGAGAGATAGCCGCGGAGCACGCGATCGGAGCCGTCCGCGCCGTGAACGGCGAGCGGCGCGAACGGTGCTCGCGACGCCGCGGACAGCGCGCGGCGCGCGAGCTCGTCGCGATCTTCCGCGCTCACGTTGGCCGAGAGAACGGGGTCGAGCGGCTTCAAGTGTTCGAGGACGCGCAGGGCGACGTCGCCCGGGTCGAGGCCGCTTCGATCGACGTCCAGCGTCGACGTCGCGTTCGCGAGCGCCTCCATCAGGTGCGATGCGTGCGCGGGTCCGTGCGACGGCGCGATGCGCGCGAGGACCCGAGCGCCGCAGACGACGAGCCCGACGTGGTCGCCGCGCTGTCGATGGGCTTCCGCGACGGCCGCGGCTTCGTCGATCGCGTGATCGAGCGGCGCGCGCCCGGGCTCGCCGGCCCAGAGCTCGACGGACGCGTCGACGACGAGCCAGACCACGTCGCGCTCTTCGCGTTCGTGATCTTTGACGAGCAATTTCCCGCGACGCGCAGAGGCTTTCCACGCGATGCGCTTCAACGCGTCGCCCGCTCGGTGCTCGCGCAATTCGCGGAGCTCGTAGCCGTCGCCGGAAAACGGCCCGGGGCGTCCCGCTTCGGCGCGCGCGCGACTACGGCCACCGCGCGCCGTCCGGAGCGCGACGCCGTGCGCGGCCGGCATCACCTCGATGCCGAACGGATTGGCGAACGTGAGCGGAATCTCGAAGAGCCCTGGACTCCCGCGGACCTCGAGCGACAGCCCGAAGATGCCGTGCCGGCCGACGCGCGCCGCGCTCACGGTCACCGTCACCGCGAGTCGTCCGCCGCCCGGCACTTCGCCCGACGAAGGCGTGATCTCGACGGTGAGATCCGGCGACGCGATCGCCCGGAGCGCGACGTAGCGCGCCGCGCGCGTGTCGCGATTGCGTACCTCCGCGCCGAGCTCGAGGATTTGCCCGCGCGCGATGCGTCGCGATCGGCCGGTGTCGCGCCAGAGCATTTCGAACCCGGCCTGGCGCACGCGGGCCACGCCGAGCAACGTGACGGCGCGAGCGATGGCGAGTCCGACGAGGATCGCTCCGCCCCACGCGAGCACCGCGGGCTCGGTGCTCGCGAGCCCCACGCCGACCACCGCGATGCCGACCGCGGCGACGTACACGGCGTTCGAAGTCGGATAGAGCTGCATGTGGCTTTGGAAGGCAGGAAAACTTGCCGTCGCGCTAACGCGGCTCGTCGCTCGATCGGGCGTGCCAGCGGCTCTTCGAGAGGGATTCGACGATGTGCCGCGCGCGATGGGGGAAAATCGGGTGCGGAACGAGCGAGAGCGCGTCGGCGAGCGCGGTGGCCGCCTCGCTCGTGGTCACGCCGCGCCGATCGGCGTCGGCGAGAACACGGCGCGTGATCTCGAAAATGCCGCCGTCCCAATCGCGCGAGAAGTGTCGAAGGATGGCCGGATCGGGTTCGATCGAGCCGTATTGTTCGTTCGCGCAGCTCACGATGCCCATCCGATTCGCGACGAAGTCCGGCACGTACGTGATGCCGCGGTCGCGGAGGGCCTTGTCGTCGCGCCGTTCGTCTTCGAGCTGATTGTTCGCCGCGCCGCACACGACGTTGCACGCGAGCCGCGGAATCGTTCGCGGGTTCAAGATGGCGCCGAGCGCGTTCGGCGCGAACACGTCGCACGGCGTGTCGAAGATCGAGAGGTCCGCCGGATCGACGACGCGCACGCGCAGGCTTTTGTCGGGGAACCTTTGTGCCACCGCGCTCACGTGGCCGGCGTTGGTGTCGACCGCCTCGACGTGAGCGACGCCTCGATCGAACAGCTCGCCAATCATCGAACCGCCGACGTTTCCGACGCCTTGGAGCCCAACCCTCTTCCCCGCGAGCGTGCCCATTCCGCGTTGCTCGAGCGCGGCTTCCATCGCACACACCACGCCTTTGGCCGTCGCGTGCGACGGATTGCCGGAGCCGCCGGCCGCGCGCGGAATACAAGTGACGAACCGCGTGGTTCGAAATATCTCGGCCATGTCGTCGGGCATCGTGCCGACGTCTTCCGCCGTCACGTACGCGCCGGCGAGCGACGTGATGAAGCGCCCGTAGTCGCGATAGAGCGCGCGGCGATATTCCGGATCGGCGCTCGGCGCGCCCTTCGGGCTCGCGATGACGCCTTTGCCGCCGCCCCAGAACAAGCCGGCGAGCGCGTTTTTCCGGCCCATCCCGCGTGAGAGCCGGAGCCCGTCGCGGACGACGTCGCCGAGCGTCGGGTACGACCAGTGACGGACGCCGCCCGCGCCTTGGCCGCGAATCGTTTTGTGAAGGAACGCGGTGAAGAGCGCGCCGCTCCTCGCGTCGACCTCGAAGAACATCGCCTCGTGTTCGTCGAAGTCGGACATTGCCGAGATCGCGCGGGCGAGGGGAGCGAGCGCCGGCTCGGACGCCACGAGCGCCTGCGCGTTCGGCGAAAAGACGAACGCCGCGCGGCGTCCCGGTGCGAGCGCCGCTTTGAAGTTTTCGACGTCGAGGTCCAGCATGGATGCCGTGCGCGGCTTCACACGGGTCGCACGGCGCGTCGATACCCGACCTTCGACAGCGCCTCGTCGACGATCGTCGTGCGGGCGCCCGCGTCGCCCTCGAGCTCCGGAACCAAAATGAGTCGATGCGCGAGCACCGAGTCGGCCACTGCGCGGAGGTCGTCGGGCGTCGCGTACGGCCGTCCGGCGATGACGGCTTGCGCCTTCGCCGCCCGCACGAGACTGAGCGTCGCTCGCGGCGAGGCGCCGAGCACCACTTTGGCGTGCGAGCGGGTGAACGCGGAGAGCGACACGGCGTATTCGCGCAGGTCTTCCTCGACGTGGACGCGCGCGGCGATCGACTGCAGTTGAATGACGTCGTTCGCCGTCAGCACCCCTGCCGGCTCGGGCGCGATCACGCTGTGCGTGCGGAGCATCGCGACCTCGTCTTTGTGCGACGGATAGCCCATCCGGAGGCGCACCAAGAAGCGGTCGATCTGCGCTTCGGGGAGCGCGTACGTCCCTTCGAGGTCGATCGGGTTTTGCGTCGCGAGAACGAGGAACGGATTCGGGAGCTCGTACCGATCGCCCTCGATCGTCACTTGCCGCTCTTGCATCGCCTCGAGGAGGGCCGATTGCGTCTTGGCGGGCGCGCGGTTCACCTCGTCGGCGAGCACGACGTTCGCGAACACCGGCCCCGCTCGGAGGGCGAACGTCCCGTCGCGCGGATTGAGCACGTACGTGCCGGTGATGTCCGCGGGCAGGAGATCCGGCGTGAACTGGATCCGGCGGACGCTGCAGCCGAGCGCCGTCCCGAACGCTTTCACCAGGGTCGTCTTGGCGACGCCGGGAACGCCTTCGAGCAGCACGTGGCCGCGCGAGAGGAGCGCGACGAGCATGAGGTCCACGGCGATGCCGTCCCCGATGTAGACCTTGGTCACTTCGCGGCGGACCTCGCCGAGCCGCTCGCGGGCGGCCTCGATCTCGTTGATCTGAAGCGCGTGCGTCACGGACGCCCTTCGAGCCGCCGGTCGAGCGCCTGATCGAGCTCCGCCAGGATCGTCTTCATTCTGTCGTGCATGCTCCGAACCGTTCCAGTCGTCACACGGAGCCGTTCGGTGCGCGTGACGCTCGCTTCGGCCTTCGCCATTTCGGCAAAGAGCTCGCGAAGCACCTCCGAATTTCGCCGACCAAGAGCCCCCCGTCTATCGATCTCTTGCGTAATGTCACGCGCTCCGGCGGTTTCGCCGAGCTCGAGCCGCTGGCGCAAGGTCTCTTCCAGCGCCGATTTCAGCTCGAGGACGGCCAAGGCTCGGTGCGTCGATTCCGCCGACAAAACCGCAGCGCGGCCCGCGAGGCCGCCCTCGGCCACCCGAGGTACGGCCCGCGCGTAACGGGGTGTCGCGCGACGGTAACGGCGTGTCGAAGCGAGGATCGCCCAGAGCACGGAGAGCGTCGCTCCGGCGACGGCCAGAACCAGGGCGACCGCCGACGGCAGGCCTTCTCGTCGTGTGTCCGCGACCAGGCGCGCCAGCCCCTCGAGTCGCTCGTCGATGCTCGCGAGGACGCCGCCACGCGAACCGAACGTACCCGACTGCGAGAACTCGTTGGCGACGAGATACAGCGTTCCGCCGCGGCGTCCCCAGGTGTCGTCACCGACGAGATAGTCGACGAGGTGCGTCGCGAACGTCCGGTTTCCGGGGTAGCGCAGCATCAGGTTCATGAGCGCCGAGGGATCGCCCATCGCGAACAGTCGCCCGCATCGTCCCTCGGTACCGAGCGCGGGCGGCAGCGATTCGCTGCCGTCGGAGACGAGCCCGCATCGCTTCGCGTCGCCGATGACGCCGATGAGCGCGAGCGCAGTCGGCGGATCGGGCGCCGCGGGGATCTCGAGCACCGTGGTCAGCTTGAGCCCCGATTCCGTCTCGAGCCCCGAAGGGTGATTCGTCACGACGCGATCGACGCCCGCCACGATGGGGTGCGACGCGCTGTCCGAGTCGGACGGAATCGCGATCGGCAAATTCGGATTGTCGCGCAGGGATTGGTCGGGGTGAAACGGCGCGCGCACCCGATGAATGCGGAAGCGAGCGAGGAGCGTGCTCGCCCTGCCGAAATCGTCGACGACGCCGATCCGTCCGCCCGCGGCGAGAAACGCCGCGACGTCCCGATACTCGAGATCGCTCTCGGGGTGCATGACGAGCAGGGCGTCGCTGGGTTGGAGCTCGTCCCAGGGGATGACCGCGACGAGCCGCACCCGCGGCTTGCCGAGCTGGGCGCGAGCAATGGCGAGGAGCTCGCTCGAGCCTTCCCATCCTTCGTCTTTGAACTCGAACGCGGCGGCGGCTCGGCGCTCGGGGAAAAACGCCGCGACTGCGATCGCGAGAACGGCGAACGCGAGCCGGCCGTGACCTCTTGCCGAATACAACACCGCTAGAATGGCTCCGACGCCGGGGGCTCTCGACCTACGTCAGCACCCAGCGCCTCCCGTCCGGCCCGCGGCTGTCGCTCAGGGGCGATAGCTTCTGAAAACGACCGGACCGAGATGTTCCCGATTGCCGAGTGGCAGCCTAAAAATCGAGCTGAATCGGCCGTTCTAACCCATGACGGACGAGGTTGACGCAGGCTCCCATCCAAAGCTTTGCCGGTGCCCCCGCTTGACCGCATAAAAGCGACTACTAGATTACCTGAAGGAACGAAGCCTGAGACCCGCGGAGCAGGCCCCGGAGATTTCATGCTACCCCCATTCATCATCGAGCAGATACGTCAGCGGGAAGAGCAGGAGCGGCGCAAGCACGAGCGCCAGCAGCCTCGTCTCGAACTCCCGCTCGATATTCATCACCCCGCGAGCCGTCCTCCTTCTGAAGACGAGGAAGACGCCGACCGCGGAGTGACCATTCTCGACTTCGGCTGACCGCGTCCCCTCGCGGGCGCGGCTCGCGAGTCGACGTGTGGACCCTCGCGTTTTTCCGTCTCGTTTTTCCGTTTTTCTCGAGCGCCGCGTTCCGATTGCGAAGTAGGCTCCGCCCGCTTCATGACGACCCGGACGATGCGCGCCGATCGGCGGCGCCGAAAGTCGGATGAGTTCCGACGGCTTGGCAGATCGTCCGGCGCCGGGACGGCGTTGTTGCGGACGTTTTCGGTGCTCACCGCTCTCGGCATGAGCGGGTGTTTTCCGCCGGATGACGGGAGGACCCCGCCGCTCGATAGCCTCTATTTCCCCGTCGGCATCGTGCTTCGGTCGGATCCGGCGGGAAAAGAGTCGCGGCTCTACGTCGTCAACAGCGACTTCGACCTCCAATACAACGCGGGCACCGTCCAGGCGTACGACATGGATCGCCTCGAGGGCCTGGTTCCCACGTATTGCGACACCGACGCGGATTGCGCGAGCGACCAGCGCCATCCGAGGTGCGACGCCGTTTCGACGGCGACGCATGCCGCCAGTCACTGGTGCGTCCCGTCCGCCAATGCCGAACCCTGCGGTGCACTCGGCGAAGAGGACCCCGCCGATCGCCGGCTGACGCCGGGGCGCTGCAATTACGTGCAGCTCGGCGCGCCGCAAACCGGCGGCGGATCGCTCCTGGTGGACGCCGTCGAGATCGGCGCGTTCGCGACGGACATGATTTTTCGTCCGAGGCCCGCCACGCCGAATTGCGAGCCCGTCTCGGCGGACGGCGGCGTTTCCGACGGCGGCGCCAGCACGGGCGAAAGCGCGGCAATCGCGAGCGGTCGCCTCTTCGTGCCGGTGCGGGGCGACGCGACCTTGCACTGGATCGACGTCGGTGACGTCGCGAGCGGCGGCAAATTCGATTGCGGACAGGGCTCGGGCCGCGCGTGCGACGACAATCACCGGCGCGGCGAGACGCCCATCGAAGAGAGCCCGAACGGCACCGATCTGATCTTGCCGCCCGAGCCGTTCGGCGTTGCCGCCGACGCTCCGGGTGAAGCGGTGCTCACGACACATCAAGGGAGCGGACAGGTCGCGCTCTTCGTCAACGACTGGTCCGACGGCGACCAAGGCGGGCCGTCGTTGCAGTTCACGTTGCCCGTCGTGTCGAGCGGCGCCCTGGCGATCACCGACGTGCCGCCGCCGGCGATCGTCGGCGAAGATGCCACCATTTCTTATCAACCCAGTTTCTTGATGACCTACGCCGACGTGTCCACGGTCACCTTGATTCGCTATTTCAGCGATCGTCCCCTCTCGAGCGGCTGCGACGTCGACGGGCCGAGCAGCGAGGGGAGCCAGCCCAGACCGTTTCTCGAAGGCTCCCGCTCCGTCGCGATCCGGACCAATTCGCAGGGGTTCAACTCGCGCGGCATCGTCGCTGACCCGAGCGTCCGGCAGAAGTGCGAGACGTCGTGTCTGCCCGAGGCAGAAGCCCAGACGCAATGCCTCGCCGCATGCGTCGCCGCTCAGGGCACTTCCGCCGCTCAGCAGGCGTGCGAAGCAGGATGTCCGGGCGCGCGCCACGCCTGCCTCTTGAACTGCGCGGCGACGCCGCTGGACATCTACGTCTCGAACCGCGCCCCGGCGACGTTGATCTTCGGACAGACGCCGGCCGACGCGAGCGCGACGCTGACCGACGATCTCCCGTCGTTTTACGGCACGTTTCCCGTCGAGGTCGGGGCGGCGCGGGTCATCGTCGCAAAAATTCCGGATCGCGACGGCTCGCTCGTCACCCGCGTTTTTCTAGTGTGCTTCGATAGCCAGGAAATTTTCGTCTACGACCCGGTCTCGCGACAGCTCGACACGGTCATTCACACCGGTCGCGGTCCCCACGCCTTCGCGGTGGACTCCGCGCGGGGCCTCGGGTTCATCGGGCTCTTCACCGATTCCTACCTCGCCGTGGTCGATCTGAACCGCGCCCATACCGCAAACTACGGCGAGATCGTCCTCAACCTGGGCCAGCCCCAGGAGCCGAGGGCATCCAAGTGAGCGCGCGACGTTCGCTCGCCGGTCTGATCGCACTCGCCGCGAGTGTGCTTCCGGCGTGCACGCAGTCGACGCAAACGATCACGCTTCAGTCGCTCGAAGGGAGCGGGACTGCGTCGTTCATTTGCGTCGGCGAAGACGGCGCGCCGCGCGATCTGAAGTACTGCCCGGACGTGAACATCGTCGACGGCGAGGATCGCCACCTCTATTCGCTCGTCACGCAGACCACCCGCGGCCAGGTCGCGGTCGTGGACCTCACGTACGGCGGCGTGGTCGACGAGGAATCGACGATACCGGGGTACAACTTTCTCGACATCGGCGGGGTTCCGACCGACATCGCGTCGACGCCGGGTTCGGTCGCCTCGTTCGTCGGGGTCGCGGAGAACGGCAAGGAAGGCATCTTCGCGTTGCCGACGACGTGCGTGAGCCCCCGCCGGCCCACCGAACCGTTGCGCGACATCACGACCTGGCCCGCTTGCAGCTTGCCGAGCGCGCCCGGGAAGATGACCGTGCTCGTCGATCCCGCGATCGATCTGAACGGGGACGGCATCGCCGACGTCGTCCGCGAGCGCTGCGACGACACCAAGGAAGTGTCGATCACGACGCCCGATCCCGTGCAGGCGCACTCCGACTGTCCAGCGGACTTGTCGCTGGAAAACGATCCCCCGGGCCGGCGAAAGCTCCTCGTGGAGCTCCCGGACAAGGGTCTGATGGCGGTGATCGACGCTCAAGAGATCCTCGATCGACAGCCCGGCTCGTTCGAGCCGTGCCCCATCGAGAACTACGTGCCGCTCGACGTGAATCCGCTCCCGGAGCCGATCCCGCAGCGGCTGCCCGCCGATTTTTCGGCTCCCGGCGCGATCGACGCGAGCTGCGCCGTGCCGACTCGCCCGGCGGGGTTCGTGCATCCGCCCGCCGATTTCTCTTCGTGGCGTCCGGCTGGGCTCGCTCGGATCGACGAACCGGGCGATCATCGCCTCTTCGTCACCGATCTCGCCGCGCCGGTGATCCACGTCTTCGACACCAGCGACCCGTGCAAGCTCACGCAAGCGCCGCCGCTCTTGCCCGAGTCGTACGTGGATCCGAACCGAGTCGTCCTGACCGGCCACGCCGCGGTGAGCCCGATCACGACGACGGGAGAGCGCTTCCTGTACGCGATCGACGAGCGGGACTCACCGGCGGCGAGCGTCATGATGTTCGACGTGAGCCCCGGCGCCGCCAATCGGACGCCGATCCTGCGGCCTCGCTCGGCGCTCTTTCCGTTCGAGGCGCCGGATCGCATCGCGTTCGACACGCCCGCCCAGGACGTCACGTTCGCTCGGTACGTTCCCGGGGGAGAACCGGACCCGGTCACCGGGACGGAAGGGTTCGTCCAATGCGACCCGAAGCCGTCCACGCCGATCACCGCGCCGGGGGCCGAATACCGCTCGAACTCGGACTTCACGCTCGGCGCACGGCCCGGTGAGCTTCGCGGCACCTTCGGGTTCGTGGTGCTCACGAACGGGCAAATCGCGGTCATCGACGTCGACGATCTCGACGCGCCCTGCCGGAGGCCGATCTACACGAACCAGAGCGCGACCGAGGATTTTCGGGGCTGCGAAGACGACCCGTCGTTCAAGTACTTCACGCTCGATAACGGCACCAACCCGTCGGGCCAGCCGACGGTCACCAACGAGGCGAGCTGCCGTGTCGTCGAAGAGAACCGATCGCGTTCGACGGACTTCATCATCAACGACCCGAACGTCGGCATTTTCTCCCCGTCGCTCTCGTCGCTGCCGAAGCTCGTGACGAAGGAGGGTCAAACCCTGGTGACCGACAGCTCCCAGGACGGCCGAAAGAACCCGAAGATGCTCGCGGTGAATTTCTCGCCGACCGAGCCGGCGCAGGTGTTCGTCTCTTCGACGCTCTTTCAGAGCGGCTCGACGGAAAACCCGCTTCCGGTCGATCCGACGACGGCGACGTCGAGTTCCCTCGTCCTCGATCTGAAGGAGCCGCGGGCGTACGTGCCGTCGGAGAACTTCTCGGCGCGGTTCGAAGGACCGATCGCGGCGGAGCGCGTCGCGGGCGTGCTTACGCTCCACGGAGCGACGGCGACCCTGACGGATGGCGTCGTCTTTTGCGAGGGCATCGGCGTGGACGACGAACAGACCGCCGCCGCTCGCGGCGTCGCGGAGTTCGGCGTCGCGCCGGCAGACGCCGCGCTCTTCGGCAAAGAGCACGCGGACTTGATCTCGGTGAGCTCCGATCTCTTCGCGGAGACGGACCCGTATTGGCAAACGCCGCAGGGCGCCGCGTGCGCGGGTGCCGATCCCAATCAGCCGCGCGCGAGCTACCTCGCTTGCCGCGACGAGTTCGGTCCGAAGCAAGACCCCAAAGATCAGCAGCGCGACCTGCGCATCATCTCGGCGAGCCCGAGTTCGCTCGAGCTCGAGCCGCGCAGCGGCGCGGGGGCCCAGCTCCTCCAGGACATCAATTGCTGCTTCCCGGAAGCCTTCGCGTACGACATCCGTGCGTCGAACGAGTGGGTCGTCACCGGCTCGGGCTCCGGGTTCCGGCACGACGTGATCACCGGCCCCGACGGGACGTGCCAGCGCGACGCCTGCAATCCCCTGAAGGCGCACTTGAAGAGCCGTGTGCTCGAAGTGTCGTGCGCTGGCGGAGCCGCGTGCAACGCCGATTACGTCGACCCGGTAACGAACCACCCGGCGGGCATCATCGGATTCGCCGACACCGGCGCGACGAGTGCGACGCGTGACGTGGCCTGCGTCATTTCGAACCCCAAGACGGATCTGACGACGTTGGGCGGCCCCCAATCGCAGTGCATCTACGACGGCTTGACGTCGCACTTCGTGATTTATCGCGGCACGATCGCGAGCGAGCGCGACTCGGAGTTCGACTGGACCGTCCTGGGCGGCTTCTCCCCGCTCCTCATCGATCTGTCGACCGTCGGCGATACGAGCACGAGTCCGCAGGCGATTCTCCAGTCGCCGGCGCAGGGTACGGTCATCGTCGTGGACGGCGCGTCGAAGGGTCTGGTCGTCGTCGACCTCGCGACGTTCGCACTCTCGTCGTACTTTTGAGAAGATGCGGGTCGTGGCCGCGCGCTCCACGCCCCTGATGCTCCAGCACGCGGCGGCGAAGCGCGCGCACCCCGACGCGATCGTCTTTTTTCGCCTCGGCGATTTCTACGAAATGTTCGACGACGACGCGATCCTCGCGTCGCGCCTCCTCGATCTCACGCTCACCAGCCGCAACAAGGGCAAGCCTGACGAAGTGCCGATGGCCGGCGTCCCGCACCACGCGGCGCACGGCTACATCGCGAAGTTGCTCGAGCTCGGCCACAAGGTCGCCCTCTGCGAGCAGCTCGTCGATCCGCAAACCGTCAAAGGCATCGTACCGCGCGAGGTCGTGCGCGTCCTCACGCCCGGCACGGTGACCAGCGGCGAACACCTCGACGTCACCGAGAACAGCTGGCTCGCGGCGGTCGAGCTCGACGCGAGCGGCGTCGGCGTCGCCCTCTTCGACGTGACCACCGGCGAGCTTCGGGCCGCGGCGTTCCGCGACCTTCTCAGCGTCTTCGGGGAAATGGCACGCTCGGCGCCGCGCGAAGTCGTGGTGGGGACCGAGGCGTCGACCGCGGCGGGTCTCGACGAGGCGCTCCGGGCGATCACGGTGGCGCTCGGTCATCGCGCCGTCCGCGGCGACGACGCGCTCGACGACGACGCCGCGACGGCGCTGTTCGGTTCGCTCGCGCCGGACGCGCGGCGTCTCGCCCGGCCCGCGTGGCGCGCCGCCGCGCGCGCCGTGCGCTACGCGCGCGCGTGCAATCCGGCGATCCCGGAGCCATTTCGTCGCATTGCCGAGTGGCGTCCCTCGGACACGCTGGTGATCGACGCGGTCGCGCAACGGCACCTCGAGCTCGTCGAATCCACCGGCGGAGGCCGCGACGCGACCTTGCTCCGCGTGATCGACCAAACCGCAACCCCGCCGGGAGCGCGCCTCTTGCGACGACGGCTCGTCGCGCCGCTCCTCGACGTGGCGCGCATCCGTCGCCGGCTCGACCAGGTTGCGCTGTTCGTCGAAAATCCGCGCTTGCGCGCCGAGCTGCGCGCCGCGCTGGCGGACGTCGGTGATCTCGAGCGCTTGTCCGTGCGCGCGTCGCTCGGTGAGTCGACACCGCGCGATCTCGGCGCGCTCCGCGACGGGCTCCTCGCCGCGCGGCGAGCGGCGACCGCGCTCGCTGCCGTGCAAAACCCCGTCGAACGCGAGACCCTCGGACTCGACGAACCCCCCATCGAGCTCGACGCGCTCGCGGCCGAGCTCGACCGCGCCATCGTCGAGCGCCCGCCGGCTCTGCAAAAAGAAGGCGCCGTCTTTCGCGAAGGCTACGACCCGGCTCTCGACGAGGCCGCGTCGCTCAAACGCCGCGGTACGGAGCTGATGATCGAGCTCGAGGCGCGGCTGAAAGAGAGCGCGGGCATCGCGACGTTGAAGGTGCGCTTCACGCGCGTGTTCGGCTGGTACGTCGAGGTGAGCCGCACGCAAGCGGCGCGCGCGCCCGCCGAATGGCGGCGCAAACAGACGGTCGCCGGCGGCGAGCGGTTCACGTTGCCGGAGCTCGACGACCTCGCCGATCGCATCACGCACGCCGAGGAGCGTCACCGCGAACGCGAGCTCGCCCTCTTCGCGGCGCTCGTTTCACGGGTGAAAGAGGACGGCGGCAAGATCATCGTGCTCTCCGAACGGCTCGCGCGCTGGGACGTGGCCGCCGGGCTCGCCGAAGTCGCGCACCGACACGACTATCGCCGGCCGATCGTCGACGACGCGGACGGTATCGAGCTCGTCGATGGACGTCACCCCGTCGTCGAACGGCTCGCGGCGAAGGGCCGCTTCGTGCCGAACGATCTCCGTCTCGACGCGAGCGGCGAGCGCCTGCTCGTCGTGACCGGCCCAAACATGGCCGGCAAGAGCACCTTTCTGAGACAGGCCGCACTCATCGTCGTTCTCGCGCAAATGGGCAGCTTCGTCCCGGCGCGTTCCGCGAAGGTCGGCACCGTCGACCGCGTGCTCTCGCGCGTCGGCGCGAGCGACAACCTGTCGCGCGGCGAGAGCACGTTCATGGTCGAGATGCGCGAAACCGCGGAGATCCTCTCCAAGGCGACGTCGCGCTCGCTCGTCATCCTCGATGAGATCGGTCGAGGGACGAGCACGTTCGACGGCCTCGCCATCGCGTGGGCCGTCGCCGAATATCTCGACCAAGCCGCGCGGTGCCGGACCCTCTTCGCGACGCACTACCACGAGCTCACCGCCCTCGCCGATTCGAGCGCCCACGTCGCGAACGTCAGCGTCAGCGCCGAAGAAGTCGGTGACGACATCGTGTTTTTGCACCGCCTCGTCGGCGGCCCCGCGAGCCGGAGCTACGGCGTTCAAGTCGCGAAGCTTGCCGGTCTCCCCGAGTCGGTGCTCGCCCGCGCTCGCGCGCTCCTCGAAACCCTGGAGTCCGGTTCGCGCCGCGACGCGGGGCCCGCCGCGCTCGCCGCGGAAAAGCCGCGCGGCAACACGTCGCAGCTCGATCTCTTCGCCGCGGCCGCCCCGTCCGGCCCGGAGCGCGAAGTGCTCGACACAATTCGCGCCCTCGACATCGAACGCATCACGCCGCTCGACGCGCTCGGCCTCCTCGCTCGCTTGAAGTCGCGGATGGAATGACGCGCAGCGTTCTATCCGAGCCGCGCGGTCACGGTGATTTCGTCACGGTCGTGATAGAGCTGGCGGCTGCGGACGGCGCGCCAACCGCCTTTTTCGAGGACGGCGTGAACGCGGGCGACCATGTCCGCTTTTTGTTTCATGGGGAGCTTGAAGTTGGCGACCAGGAGGGTGGCCGAACGGCGGCGCGCCCAGCGGCCGAGCATTTCCGCGACCTCGAGCGGCCGCCACGCCATGTCGCAGAACACCCAATCGACGGGTTCTTCGGGTTCGAAGTCGAACGCGCTCCGGCTCACGTACGTGAGCCCGCGTCGTGCGAGCAGATCGGGGCGGAGGCGTGCGGGATCGACCGCGATGACTTTGGCGCGGCGCTCGAGCAAAAACCAAGTCCAGCCGCCCGGCGCGGCGCCGAGATCGACGCAGACTTCGCCGGGTTCCGGCGCCATACCGAGCCACGACAGCGCTTCGGCGATTTTGCGCGCGGCGCGCGACGGTCGATCGCCGCCGACGTGAGAACGCGCGCGACCTCCGGGAGCGAGCGACGGCGCGTCGGTGGAAGCCGTCACGCCGACCGCGGCGCGACGGGACGTCCAGAGACAGACCTGGACGAGGGGCACCGACTCGCTCGTGAGTGCACGATTCGGGATGCGCGTCACGCTGGGCAGCGACGCAGACAACGCCGCTTCGACGGCGCCTTCGAGGTCGCGCGCTTCGGCGGCGAGCGGGTTCGCTTCGGTGCTGTCGGGAACCCAGACGTGGAGCGCGTAACGCTCGGCGCCGGCGAGCTTCGCGACGACCGCGTTCGCCAAGGTCGTAGCGAGCTCCGCCGGTTCTTCCGGTCCGCAGTCGGCGAGTGCGGCGATGGGGAACGCTTGACGGCAAAACGTGAGCGGAATGCGCCCGTCCTTGCGCGGACATTTTCTTGCGACGAGGAGCGCGGGAACGACGAGTCGCGGCGCTGCTGGTTCGCCCAGAAGCCGAAACTCGTCGGCGAGGTCGCGTTCCGCGCCTTCGCGCGTCGTGAAGAGCCAATCGCCGACGCGCGGTTCGCCATGAACCAGCGAGACGCTGGGTTTCGGTGCCGGGACGACTTTTGCCGGCGAGGGCACGTCGTTTCGCGGCGGACGCGCGTCGTTTCGCGGCGGACGCGCGTCGTTTCGCGGCGGACGCGCGTCGTTTCGCGGCGGACGCGCGTCGTGTGTGCGCGCGCCGCCTTTCGTCGCGTGGCGAGGGGCAGTGTTGCGACCAGCATGGCCCGCGCGCGGCTCGCTTCGCGACGGACGTCCTTTCGGCGGCGCTTGACGAGAGGCGTCGCGAGCGTCGTGACCTCGGCGCGGGGCTTGGTTTCTTGAACTAGGACGACGCAAGGGGTCGGGGCTCGACGCGGAGCGCGCGCCGAACCCCGACTATACCCTGGCCGAGTCTAGAATTCCGGGTCGGTGGTGTCGCCGAGGAGCAAGGGCGACGGCGTGGCTCCCGATCCCGAGATGATCGAGATGTCGGTGCTGGCCTGGATGATGCTGCTCGATGTGTTGAGCGCGTGCCAGACGAGCAGGAGCTGCTGTCCCGCGGCGAGATGCGCCGACTCGCCGCTCGGTAGGGTGACCAGCTCCGTTCCGTCGTCTGCGCCGAACACCGTCGTTCCGTTGGTGATGCTAGCCGGCTTCGCGCAGTCGACCGTGCCGTCCGTGCCGCTCGGCGCGCCGACCGTGAGCCTGAAGGGGGAGGCCACCTCGTTCGAAAGGATCCCCGTGAAATCGACGTCGGCGGTCAATGTCTTGCGGGTGCAGCTGAACCGCTCCTCGCCGGGGTTGATCATCGCGCTCGCGGAAATGAGCGCCGTCCCGGAGACACACAGCGCGGGGTCCTGGCTTTCGGCGGTCGTTGGGACGAAGAGCTCGCCGGTGTCCGGCGACCCCGCCGTGGTCGAGACGAGTGTCGTCGTAGCAGAGTCGGTGACCTGGTCGGCGCTCGTGTCCAAGCGATGCACGTTGAAGACTAGCTGTTGCCCCGCGGCGAGGTGAAGCGCCTCACCGGAAGGCGGCGCGAAGTCCGAGACACCGGAGCCGAATTTGAAGAGCGTCGTGTCTCCGGTCGTGTGAGCGTCGCACAACACCGTGCCGTCCGTGCCGCTCGGCGCGCCCACGCCGAGTGTGATCTCGTACACGTCCGAAGTGTTCGTCGAACGGAGACCGGTGATGTACAGGTCCGACGTGAGCGTCTTCCTGACGCACTGATAGTCCTCCTCGCCCGGGTTCAAGACCGGGAGCGCGGCAGTCAGCAGGTCGGTCGACGGCGCGACGCATCCGCCACTCGGGCCCGACGTCGACGCGCCGCCCGCGCCGCCTTGGCCGCTCGACGAGCCACCGCTAGCACTCGCGCCGCCCGTGTTCTTGCCGCCGCCTTTGCCGCCTTTGACCGCGCTGTCGTTCTGTCCGAGATTGATCCCGCCGCCACAGGCACAAGTCAGTACGAGCGCGGCGGCGATGGCTGTCTTCGTGGTGATATTCATGTTCATGCTGGCCTCCTCTTGCCGCTGTCTCATGGCCGCGCAGGCTTCGATTGATCACCGGTGGAGCGAGAGGCGTCGTCGAGTAGCGCGCGGAGCCGGTCGGCGTGCGCACCACTCGGATCGCGAGAGAGCCAACGTTCGCCGACCTGGCGTGCTTCGGTGCGCCGGCCGACTGCGAGCAACGCCTCGACGCGGAGCAGCGCGGCTTCGGGAGCGAGTCGCGGTGCGCTGAATCGACGATCGTAGTCGTCGAGGGCCGCGAGCGCGCCGCGCGCGTCGTTCGACGTGAGTGCCGAGCGCGCCGCGTCGAGCGACCGGACCTCGACGTCGAGCTTCGGTTCCCGAGGCGCCTCCGAAACGTCGGGAAATGCGGTCGCGCTCGGGGCGCCGGGAACGCCCGGAGATTCGCCGAATTTACCGCGAAAATCGACCGTTTTTTGCCGTCCGTCCCGCGCGTTCGCTCGCCCGCCGAGGGTCGGTCTGCCCTCGCCGGCACTCGCCGCACGCGCACCGTTCGACGACGCGCGATCGCCGTCGACCAGCGCAGATTCATTCAGAGCGAGCGCGTCTTTTCCGACTGCGCCGCTCGGGTCGACCTCGTTCGGTGCGGCGCCGAGCGGTGCGCTGCTCGCCCGAGCGCGCCGGGCGGGTGCCGTCACGGCCTCGCGCCGCGTCGCCTCGTCGTTGCTCGACGCGAACGTGCGAACGACTTGGACCGAACCCGACGTGACGGCGCCCGCGACGGCGCCGATGGCGATCCATTTTGCGAACAACGCCGCCGCGCCGGACGCCGGAGCGGAAGCGGTGCCCGCCGCGACTAGCCCGAGCGCGCCGAGGAGGTGTGCCTTGCCGGCGGATGGCGCCGCATCCAGTCGCGCCGAGCGAAGGAGTCGTCGTTCGGCGTCCGTCGCGTCCGTGTCCAGTAAACGTTCGAGGTCGCTCATCGGTCGTTCTTTCCGGACTTGCGCCTCGACTGCGCTCTGGCCACTTCATCGCGAAATGACTCGCGCGCGCGTCGCAACCGCGACGCGACGGTGCCCTGCGGCAACTCGAGCAAGGTCGCGATCTCCGCCATCGTCAATTCCTCGAGCTCGAAGAGCGTGAACACGAGTCGGAGCTCCATCGGTAGTGAATCGAGAACCCGGTCGAGCTCGCGTCGCGCTTGGCGCGCGTCGAGCAACTCCTCGGCGTTTGGCGAGGGGTCCGGCCGGTCGCCGGCCTCGTCGGCGGGCACTTCGTGCCGCCGGCGCTGCGTGCGCCTACTGTCCGCGGCGACACGCACCGCGCTCTGGAACAAGAAGGACCGCTCGGCTTCGGGGCGGACGTCGCCGAGCCGTCGTGCTGCGATGAGAAAGACCCGTTGAGTCGCATCGTCCACATCGCCTCCGAGGACCCCGAGCCGGCGCAGCGAGCGCCAGACGAAGTCGTAGTGCCCGTCGACGAGGCGCCGCAGTCGGAGATCGTCGCGTGCCGGCTCCACCGTTTCGTCCGTCCGGATCGCGATGCCTTCCGGCGCGAGACGGGCTTGTCTCATCGAGCCGAATGGCCGCGGCGCGGCGGATTGATCACGGAAAGTGGTACCCCGCGGAAACGGTCACCGCCGCTCCGATCGGCGACACCCGATAAGCTCGAAGAGGCGGGTTCGTCCCCTCATCGTAGTCGAAAGGGTAGCGCACGAGCGGCACGGTCAAGCCGCCGCCGAGCTCGGCGAAGATGCCGCTCGGCGTCGTCCAGCTCACGCGACTACGAAGGCCGGGCGCAAACCATGGCTTGGCGACGCTTTGCGGCACGTCGACGCCGCTGCCCCGCGTCATGATGACGCCACCGTCGAGCGTCGCGCAAAACCGGAGCTCGATCGGACGCCCGCCGAGCGCGAGCGGGCACACGTCGAGGCGCGCCAACGCAAATTGGACGCGCGCCCCGATCGAGCCGGTGAAGGTCGGATGAGCCGCGGCGGCGAACGCGGAGAGTCGGATCGACGGCGCGCCGCGCCAGGGAGCGAACGCTTCGGCGAACGCGCCGCCGCCGAGGAGCGCGCTCGGAACGAGTCCGACGATCGCGTCGCCTTCGATGCCCGCGCTGAAGCGGACGCGTTCGCGCCCCGACGTCGTGCGTGGCGGGGTCGCGAGCGACGCGGG
The DNA here is from genome assembly GCA_964506835.1 of uncultured Polyangiaceae bacterium. Taxonomy (GTDB): domain Bacteria; phylum Myxococcota_A; class Polyangia; order Polyangiales; family Polyangiaceae; genus DASZVB01. The sequence goes on along the minus strand of CAZDNG010000093.1, from coordinate 2,702 downwards.
CGCGCGTGCCGGCAGGGTCGGATCGAGGACGAACGGCGTCGCCGAGGGGGGAGGCGCAGTCGAAGTAGCCGGAGGCGGCGCCGACGGTGTCGTCGTCGCGACGGCCGCCGGCAGCGCGGCCGTCGACGCGCCCGGATCGAGCTCTAACGCGGCGATGAGGGCGAGCGCTGAGACGACTTCGACGCAGGTGTCGCCCGTGACGGCGCGTTCGCTCGTGACGGTTTCTGCGCGTGCGATGCGAAGGGTGCCGCGAAACGCCGCGCCGTCGGCGGCCACGGCGACGGTGATCGTGCTCGTCGCGGGGTCGGCGTTCGTCGCGGCGTCGGACAGGTGTGCGCGATGGGTTCGCGCCGAGACTTCGGCGATGAAGTTCGCAGCGTTCGGGCATTCGGTCGGAGCCCGATACTCGATACGAGTGACGTCGTCGTCCGCGTGCGCCTCCGCCGCGAGGTCCACCCACAGGGCGAGCGCAAACGTGACGGCGAACGCGCGCCGCGAAACCGGACGGCTCATCGGCTACCGCTGCTTTCCCACGGGAGGCAACGCGGTGCTGCCGTCTTCGGGCCAGGAATGCCGTGGGTAACGGCGCGACAATTCGCGTCGCAGCGACGGGTAGTGTCGTTCCCAGAAGCCGCCGAGATCCGAGGTGACCTGAACCGCGCGCTGGTTCGGCGCGAGCAAATGCACGGTGAGGGCGACCCTCCCGCGGCAGAGCATCGGCGTTTTGGTCATGCCGAAGAAGTCTTGTAGTCGGGATTCGATCCACGGCGGTCGATCGGCTTCGTAGTGGATGCTCACGGTGCGACCGCCGGGCAGGGTGAGCCGCTCGGGCGCTTCGCGGTCGAGGAGCGCACGCTGTTTCGGTTCGAGCGAGCCGAGGAGCGCCCCCGGGAAATCGCGCTCGGAAAATTCCGATACCTTGGTGATGCCTTCACAGAGGGTTTCGAGGGTCCGCTGAACGAGCTCCTGGGAGACGTCGGGGAGCGCTTCCTCCGGCAAATGGTTCCGGAGCAACGCCAAGCGGTTTTGAAGCGCTGCGACTCGCCCGTCGGTGTCGAACGACGCGGCGGCTCGCGACCGGAGTGCACCGAGCAGGAGCGCGGAGGCGGCTGCCGATGCGGGCGCGGGGCTCCGTTCCTCTTCGAGGACGACGGAACCGACGGCGATCCGGCTCGTGCGCTCGACCTGTTCGCTCTGTTCGTTGAACGCGAGCTCGTCGGTCATGTCGACCGAGTTCGGGCGAAGATCGAACACGAAGTTCGGTTCCACCGCGCTCGCGAGACGAACCACGGCGCCGCGGCCGGGGACGTCGTCCGCGTCGAGCGCCACGACGAGCAGGTCGTTGTCGACCACGCTGGTCTCGGCGAGCCGCGCCGTCTTGCCCGTCGTGAGCACGAGGGTCCGGTCGCTTCGATTGCGACGGCGCGCGAGTCGATCCGAGAACGCGGTATAGAGCGCGATCTGGATGGCCCGATCCACGCCGGCCACGTCGTTCGGGCGCTCGCCGCGGTCCTCGGCGTGCGATGCGATCTGTTGCGCGGCGCGCTCGACGGCCTTTGCCGCGTGCGCGTCGATGCCGGCAAAGCCCAGACGCCGTGGATCGAAGTCCACTTCGTCCGCCTCGCGAAAGCGATCCATGAGCTCGAGCACGTCGGAGGGGCCACTCGCCTGCGTGCGACCGCTTTGCCGCGAGCCGCGGCCGCCGACATCGGCGCGCGCGTCGGTGCGAATGTCGCGCTCCGAGAGCAGAGCCGCAGCGAGGCTGGCTTCTCGCGCGACGCCGCGCGCTTCGCCTTCGACGACCAGGCGCGCGAGCCGCGGGGGGAGTGGCAGGGACAACATTCGCCGACCTATTTGGGTGAGGGCACCTTCGCCGTCGAGCGCGTCGAGGGTGCGGAGGAGGCGTTCGCCCGCGTCGAGCGACGCGGCGGGTGGCGCGTCGAGCCACGGGAGTTCGTGGGGTCGCGCGCCGACCCCGTGCAAGACGAGGAACGTCTCGGCGAGATCCTCGCGAAGGATCTCTGGCTTGTCTTGCTCGGGTCGCGACGCGAAATCGCCGGCCGTATAGAGGCGGATCACCGTGCCCGGGCGAACCCGCGCCGCTCGGCCCGCGCGCTGCTTCGCCGACGCTCGGCTGATTTTCGCGGTCGACAGCGTCGGCAGGCCGCTCCACGGCGAGTGCCCGGCGACGCGCGCGAGCCCCGAATCGACGACCGCCGTCACGCCTTCGATGGTGACCGAAGATTCGGCCACGTTGGTGGACAGAATGACCTTGCGCGTCCGACCGCGTTCGACCGCGCGTGCCTGCTCGGCGATGGGGAGATCGCCATGGAGCGGCAACACGGTGGCGCGACCGTTGCTCACGTCCGGCGCGAGCGCCGCGGACGCCAGCCGAATTTCGCGCGCGCCCGGCAAGAAAACCAAAATATCGCCGTCCGGTTCGGCGTCGAGCAGGCGCACGACGGCGCTTCGTACTTGTCGCTCGAGGGGGCGATCGTCGGGCCGCTCGGCGTGCTCGACGGTGAGCGGGAAGACTCGTCCGTCGCTCTTGAGTCGTTCCGCGCCGAGGTGGCGAGCGAGCGCTTCGCCGTCGAGAGTCGCGCTCATCACCACCAAGCGAAGGTCCGGTCGCGGCCACCGCTGGAGCGCGAGCAAGAGCGCGAGGAGTACGTCCGTCGTCAGGTGGCGTTCGTGAAATTCGT
>CAZDNG010000092.1:0-23763 GCA_964506835.1 uncultured Polyangiaceae bacterium | reverse complement strand
TCTCTCAAGTCACCACTCGGGCGGGCCGCGCTCGATCGGCCCGCCTCATCCCATCGATCCACCAATGAAGCGTGTGTGACAGAAGGAGCCGCCGCGCTCTGACCGCACCTCGAAGGGCGACCCAGGCTCGATTGGCGAAGACCGCGTGCCGAGATGGGCGGGTGAGGAGCGGAGCCGTGCGGCTGCACGGTGAGCACCGAGAGCGCCCAGATTGGCGCGTGCTCGAGCCAAGCGAGCCTGGGTCAGTTCAAAACCTGACCCTCAGTCTCGATCTCGATAAAAGTCTGTCTAATCTCGCGCTCGAGGGCGACCTTGATTTCCGTCTCGACGAGATCGATGGCGCCGGCGACGCGCTCGACGTTGCGCTGATAGACGAACACGCGGGCGGCGGCGAGGCCGTCGGGACCGATGGGGCCGACGCCGTCGAGCATGAGCAGAGCTCGGGGATCGACGCCGTCGACAACGACTTCCACGCCGGGCACGTCGCTCACGTAAATTTCGTTCTGGCGCACGTGTTTGCGGAGGGTCTCGTCGAGGCCTTCGACGACCTGACGCACGTTGGCTTCGAACGTCTCGCGCGACAGCGCCCAGGCCGGCGCCGGGAGCTCGATGTCGAGCTCGCGAGATCGGAGAAACGCCTCCGTCGCGCCAGGCGTGTCGCCGCGGTCGTCGCGAACGAGGCCGAGGTAGTAGTACGCCTCGGTGTTCCGGGGATTGCTCTTGGCGGCGTCCTCGATGAGGGGCGCGGCCTCTTCGATGCTCCCGACTTCGTAGAGAGCGCGTCCGACCAAAAATGAATGATTGGGGTTCTCGAACGGACCCTTGGGGAACCGCGAGCAGAGCACCCGCGCTTCGTCGAGCTCGTTCTTCCCGAGGAGCGCGTCGAACTTGAGGAGCAGCGCGTCGACGACCTCATCGTCGGTCTCGGCGAGCTCGAGCGACAGGTCGCACATCCGGATCGCCTCGTCGAATTCGCCGAGTGGATGGATGTAAACCTCGGCGGCGTTCAGCATCGCTTCGAGGTACGTGTCGTCGAGAGCGATTGCCTGCCGATAGTGCTCGATCGCCTCTTCGAATTCTCCCTGGAGCGCCGCGACGTAGCCGAGCAGGTTGTAGGCTTCCGGCGACTGGCTATCGATTTCGAGCGCGCGCCGCGCCGACACTTCGGCGCCCCGCGAGTCGCCTCGCTGGACGAGGTCCCAACCCCGGTCGAGATGAGCCGAAAACTGGTCCATGGCGTAGAGGCCTCTTGGTCCTTTTCCCTGGATGCGTCAAGACGTCACGAGTCGTCCTGCGGCAGCGCCGGGGAAAAGAACCTAACGACGCTCGGAGCGCCGCGCTGCACCCGACGCGCTACCGCGCGTCGTTTTCTGCCGACACGGCCGTCGCGCGCGCGCTGCTTCGCGCATCGTGCACGACCACGCGGCTTCCCGGATGCGCGGTCGTCGCCCAAACGCCGTGCCAGCCCTCGGGCAGGTGAGGTTCGGTGAACATGAACATCCACTTCGCGTCGAGTGGCGAGAGGTTCACGCAGCCGTGGCTCATCTCCGAGCCGTAGTTCGCGTGCCAGAACGCGCCGTGAACGGCGTACGAACGATAGAAATACTGCACGTAAGGGACGTCCTCGATGCTGTACGGCAGATCGCCCGCCGCCGAGCCGTCACCGTCCATCGTCGTCGTGACGTGCTTTTCGCGGATGCGCCACTCGCCGGTCGGCGTGCGGTGATCCTTGTCCTTGTCGTCGTTCTCTTTGCCGGACGAAATCAGGGTCGCGTACACGGCGCGCGTTCCTTCGAACGCGACCGCGGTTTGCGTCGCCAGGTTCACGTCGAGCCATCGCTCGTTCGGTCCGAGCTCGACCGGAGGCGGCCCCGGCTCGGTGACGCGCAGGTGGTTCGCCTGGATGTAGAAGCCGTCTTTCGTCTCCAGGTACTTCTTGCCGGCGAACGTCTTGTCTTTGCCCGTGAGTGCGATCGCCACGTGCCGATCGACCGTCCCCGCTGGCTTCAAGTTGCCCGACGCGTCGAGCTGGTACTTCGGTCGCGTCTTTTGCCAGCCGTAGGTGAACCCCATCGGCAGCGCGAGCTTGTCCCCGTCGAGTTCGACGCCGTGAAAATCGGAGCCGTTGGTCACCCAAAAACGATCCGCGGGCGCGACCAGTCCCTTGGTCGTTTTGTACCAGGGCCGGCCGTTCCAGTTGAACTCGCGATCGACCGCCACGTAGAAGCCGCGCACCATTCGCTTCGCGAGCACCGCGTCGGCGTCCGCCGAGAGCTCGTCGAGCTTCACCTCGTGAAGTCGCTTGTCGGCGTCTTCGCGCTGCCACCATGGCCGATCGTCGGCGCCGCCGTCGGGCGCTTCCGCGTGTTCCGTCGCGGCCGCGACCGGGCGCGGCGGCTCCACGTCCGGATGCGGCGGCTCACCGCCTTGGTGCGGCGCGGCGGCGATCGCCTCTTTGCTGAAGGGGAGCGGCGCTTCGTCGGTCTTCGCGAGGGGCGTGCCGGCGGGGGCGGTGCCGTCGACCGACGACTTTTTCCCGTCGGGGTTCGGCGTCTCGTCGGTCTTCTTGACGAGGTACGGCTCGTAGGTCCGCATCTGCTCGGCGGTCGGCACGGACTTGTAGAGCGGCGTCCCGTTCTTGGCGTTCCGCGCGTACCGGTACGGCAAGATCGCCGTCAAATCCGGTTGTCGCATGGCGAACTTCGCCTCCGGCGAGTTCAGGTTCGTCGTGCCGGCCTCGCCGCAGACGAATCCGCCGTCGCGGAGTCGGTACCAACCCCGGGCGCAGTTGTCCTTCTGGACCGTGCCCGGCTCGACGGGGACTCGGCCGCCACTCCGCAGATAGCCGATCTTCTGTTTGCGCTCGAACGACGTGTCCGCGAACACGCCCGCCGACACGTCCGTGACGACGAAGACCGGTCCGGTCCAGGGGGGCGCAGCGGCGACGCCACCGTCCGGAGCCGCCGCCGCCGCCGCGGTCGGCTGGGGCTCGCGGGCCCCCAGCTCCGCCGGCAAGGTCGGCGTTCCGACGACTCGCGGTGGGGCGACAGCGGGCAACGCCTCGGTCCGTTCCGCGCCCGGTGGCGGGGCCCTGTTGCACCCGGACGCCAACGCGCCGCCCATGAACGTCAGCGCCACGAGGGCGCGCCGCGAACGGGTCGAGACGAGGGCGGGAAGACCGAGGACGGGCATGAAGAGGCGTCGGTGATGGGGTACTACTCGCAGGGGCGTGGCAGGATCCACTTCTCGGGTCTTCGCCGGAAAAAGCCGTGATATTTCGCGCCCAACCCCGAGTGGGGAGGGGGCGGCAAAAGGAAGCAGCTCCGACGTTTCTGCCAGGAGCATGCCACGTGCGTTCCACGCCGAGACCGCGGTAAGAGAACCATTGGATGACGGAGCGCGTGGCACCGGGGACGCGACCCCGTGGGCGGAGGGACACGCGCCGGCTCCGTCTGGGCTGGTTCGTCGTCCTGTCGCTCCTGCTCCACGTGCCGCTCACGCCGCTCGCCGGGCTCTTTGGGCTGCTCGCCTTGCTCCACCGGGAGTCGAAGCCCGCGCCGGAAGAACAGCTCCACGCCATTCCGGTGTCGCTCCTGTCGCCCGAAGAAATGGCGGCGCTCGGGCTAGGCCCTGAGCAGCCGAAACAGCCGAGTACGACGCCGGCGGAGCCGCCAAAGGACGACTCGGTCCCGCAAGACCTGACCGCGGACGCGCCGCCGAAACCCAAGCCCAAGCCGAAATCGAAGCCGAAGCCCGAAGCGGCCGACGGCGGGGTGCGGGTCGAGCAGGATGGGGGTCCGCGGCCGCCCGAGCACGACGCGGGTCCGAAGCTCGCCGAACACGCGGCGCCCCGGGGGGCCGACGCGGGCGCTCCGCCGAGTGCGCGCGTCGCCGAGAGCCACGACCCGCTCGACGTCGTCGGCAAAGCGACGTCGGTCGCCGATCCGAACGCCAACGTGAAGCTCCTGCTCCTCAATGACCGCATCCGCGGGCTCGCGATCGCGCCGCGCATCGGTGCGCTCGTGGCTCGGCTCCCTCAGTGGCAGAGCTTCTTCGGTCCGACGACGCTCGACCCGATTCGCGACATCGAGCGGATCTACGTGGCAGGCCCGCAATTCCGAGTGTCGGCCGACGTCGTCGCCATCGTCGAATACGGGGTCCCGCGTGCCACCATAAAAAACGCAATCGATCGAATCGTCGCGCGCGAGCCGCGTGGGCAATGGTTCGACGGTCCCACGCCGGCCGCACTGGCCCACGCCGATCGCGCCGACCGCGTGTTCGTGCTCCCCAAGAAAAAGATCGTGTTGATGGTGCCGCCACACCTGAAGGACGACGCGATCGAAAAAGCGCCGTCGATGAGCTTCCCTTCCATCGGCGGCAAGGCCGCGGCGGTCGCCTTCATCAAGAACCCCTCGCACGCCCTTCGCGGACTCGGGCTCGGCGTCGATTTGCCCCACGGTATCGACTCCGCGTCGGTGTCGGTGACTCCCGCCGACGATGGCGGCGCCACCTTGGACATCATCGCGATCGACGCGTCTCCGGAAGCCGCCAGCGACGACGCGGCGCTCCTCACGCAAGCGATCAACGCCTTGACTCAGCGCGATGTCGGCGCGCTCGGCGCACTTCTTTTTGGTGGTCAGACCTTGAGTCTGATCGAGCGCGTCTCGCTCGTCGCCGACGGCAAGAAGATCGAGGGCACCGCGCGCATCACCCCCCGGCAGCTCGATCGCATCCTCGGGTTCGCGGAAGCGTGGGTCGATTCCATTTCAGGGCCGGCGCCGCATCCGAGCGCCGTCCCGTCGTCGCGACCGCGCGCTCACTCGCCGAGCGGAACGCCTTGAGCGCTGCCCGCATTTCGCGCGAGCGCCAGTAAGAGCCGATCAGCGCCCGCCGGATCGAGGCCGCCGATGCAGAGACGCGCGCCTCGTCGCGGCGTGATGACGATGCGCACCGTATGGCGGGCGGCGTCGAACGCGACGCTGAGCCCGAAGTCGAGCACGATGCCGACTCCGACCGCGGCGATCCCCATGCCGAAGAGCGACGGTGAGCCGCCGGGCACCCGCGCGCCGTCGACCAAGAGCCCCACGCCGACGTACGTCCCGACGACGAGCGCGACGAGCCCCACGTAGAGCCCGAGCCGCGCGTAGCGCACCTCGCGGGCCACCGCGGCGAGGTTCGCGAACGGAACGACGACGGTGCGACGGCCGAGCACGCGGCCGAGGAGCTCGGTCCGATGCTCGACCTCGAGGCCGCGGGCGCCGAGCGAGAGCGACGCCGGGCGTCGATAGGCGAACGCGAGCCGTCCGACGAGTCGCGTCGCCGCGCGCACCAACGCGAAACCGGAAAGCGTCGACACCACGGTTCCCGCGACGCCGAATGGCGCCGCGACGAGCTCACCGGCGAGCGCGGGCGCAGGCGAGGGGCTCGACGCCGCTCGTCGAAGCGCCGAATCCGGAAGGCGTTCCGCGAGCTCACGACCGAGTGATTGCGCCGCGCCCGACGTGCTCGCCTGGAGCGCGCTCACCGCGACGAGCCGCTCGCCCTTGTCGAGGCCGCCCGGTTGCGAGACCAGGTCCGCGACGTCGCGCCAGACGACGTCGGCGGCGTCGCCGAACGCCGCGTCGAGGAACGGAAGCGCGTCGACTCGCGTGCGCGCGGCGAGCCAGACCAACGACGTCGCGAGTTCTCGTCGCGGGGCAGGCTCGGCGAGCACGGCGCGGTCGAGCGACAGCGCGAGGAGCGCCCCGACGAGGGCGGCTTCGCCCGGTGACGTGGGCCCGCGCGACAGCGCATCGCCGAGGTTCCCGAATGACGTCGACGACGTCTGGGGATCGAGCTCCCCGACGGGGAACGCGACGTCGGTGCGCCGCTCGCGCGCTGCGTTCAGCGACGCGATCCGCAAAGCGACGCCCGCCGAATCTTGACCCGGCACTTGGCGCACCGCTTCGAGTACCTCGGACGGCACCAGCGACATTGCGCCCCTCGTAGATGACCGTTCGCGATTCGGCAACAGGCTCGCGGGCGATCCTCGATGGACCGCCCGTTACACCCGCTGACCGCGCGTCAGGACGCGAACTGCTCGAGCGAATTCAGCACGGGGCCGGGCCGCTCCAGGCTCCGGTCGCTGGTCGCACGATTGCGCGCGTCGACGCGAACCACGGTCGGACAGTGCTGGCGCGCCTCTTCCGGCGTCATGTCCGCGAACGTCGCGAGAATGACGAGGTCGCCGGGCTTGTTCAAGTGCGCCGCCGCGCCGTTCACGGCGATGGCGCCAGAGCCGCGAGGCCCTTCCAGAGCGTACGTCACGAGGCGCGTGCCTCGGGTCACGTTCCAGATGTGGACTGCTTCGTGGGGCAGGATGTTCGCCGCATCGAGAAGGTCTGCATCGATGGTGACGCTGCCTTCGTACTCGAGATCGGCGTGGGTGACGGTCGCGCGATGGATCTTGGACTTGAATACGTTGAGTCGCATTTCAGGGCCTGATGCGTCGCGTCATGACGGCTCGGGGATCGAGTCCAGCTGACGGACAGTAGGAAGGATAGCTCACGGGTCGCGTACAGCCAATGGGATCGAGGACGGTCCGACTCGAGCATTCGTCGCACTTCGATACGACGCGTCACGGCGCGAGTTTGGCGCGGTTTCTTGGCCCCAATCGCCTCTGACCGATACCAATGCCGAACCGCTCGCTTCGCTTTTCGAACCGAGCCAGAGGAGCCGTTGCGATGCCGGACCGGGACTCGTCCAAGACCGAATTGCTCGAAAACCTGAGAATCATGCTCAGGGACGTCTTCAAGCTCCGCCGCGAAGGGTCGGCGTACGCCAAGCTCTCCCGCGCGCACGGATATGCGGACGGCTACATGCGTGTCTTGCTCGACACCCACGTAGTGACGAAAAAAGAGCTCCTCGAGCTGGTCGCCGCCGAGCGCGTCCGCGCGGACGGCCCGGCTACCGCCGTCGTCGAAGTCGAGTCGGCTTCCGAAGCCGCCGCTTGAGTCACTACCGCGATCGACGCAGCTGAGCGCTGGATCTAGGCGCGGTCGACGTCGAGCAACGCGTAGAGGTCGCGCAATCGCCCGGAGAGGTGGTCGCGCGACACGCGCACGAGCTCCGTCGTTCCGACGCCCTCGACGCAATACGAGGCTGCCGCCGCGCCGATCATGAGCGCCTGCCGGAACGTGTTCGCGTCGATCCGCTCGGCCCGCGCGAGATAGCCCGCGATTGCACCGGCGAACGTGTCGCCCGCGCCGGTCGGGTCGACCTCGTTTTCGAGCGGATAGGCGGGCGAAAAGAAGATGCCGTGCTCGTCGAAGAGCATCGCGCCGGCGTCGCCGCGCTTCACGACGAGCCGCTTCGGTCCCATCTTCATGACGGCCGCTGCGGCGCGCCGCAAATTGTGATCGCCCGAGAGCTGACGGATCTCCTCGTCGTTCACGACGAGCACGTCGACCTTGGCGAGCACGTCGAGGAGCGCCGGGCGCTCGCCGGAGATCCAGAAATTCATGGTGTCGGCGATGGTCAGCTTCGGCGACTTGGTCTTCTCGAGCACTTCGAGCTGAAGCGCGGGGTGGATGTTGCCGAGCAGCACGATGCGCGAGTCGCCGTAGTGCGACGGGAGCTTCGGGCGAAAATCCGCAAACACGTTGAGCTGCGTGTCGAGCGTTTCGCGGCTCGCCAGGTTCTGCGCGTAACGGCCGGCCCACCGAAACGTCTTGCCCTTCGCGCGCTCGACGCCAGCGCAGTCGACGTCGCGCGCGCCGAGGAGCTCCAGGGTTTCGTTCGGAAAGTCGTCGCCGACGACCGCGACGATGCGAACCGGCGCGTAGAAACTCGCCGCGATCGAGGCGTAGGTCGCCGAACCGCCGACGACGTTTCGCGCCGGACCGGTCGGCAGATCCAGATCGTCGAAGGCCATCGAACCGACGATGAGGACCGAGCTGCCAGAAGACGAAGATGGGGGCGACATCGCTTACTCCTTCAGGTACGCGCCGATGAGCCAGCCGAGGCGGGCGCGGGCCGCGGCGTCGATGTGATCTTTTGCGGTGATCACGGCGTGAGCGAGGGCGCCGGTAGCCGGACTCTCGTCGGTGTTCGGGAGCGAGCGCGCGAGCTCGACGACGATGCGCTTCGCGAGGTCGGCGTTTTGCCGGAGCACGGCGACGACGGCTTCGACGGAGACCGCAGCTTCCGTCTCGTGCCACGAGTCGTAGTCGGTCGAGAACGCGATCGTCGAATACGGGAGCTCCGCTTCACGAGCGAGACGCGCTTCGGGCATCGCGGTCATCCCGATGACGGCCACGCCGAAGCTTCGAAAGAGAAAGCTCTCGGCGCGCGTCGAAAACTGCGGGCCCTCGATGCAGACGTAGCTGCCTCCTTCGTGGACCTTCGCGCCGGCGCGCCGGGCCGCCCCCGCGGCGGCCCGGGCGAGCAAGGGACACACTGGATCGGCGAGCGAGACGTGAGCCACGACGCCCTGGTCGAAGAAGGTGCCCTCGCGGCGGCGCGTGAAGTCGATGTATTGATCGACGATGACCACGTCCCCCGGCGCGATGTCTTCGCGCATCGATCCGACCGCGGAGAGGCTCACCAGGTGCGTCGCCCCGGCGAGCTTCATCGCGCAGACGTTCGCGCGGTAGTTGATGAGATGCGGCGCGATGCGGTGGCCGCGTCCGTGGCGCGGCAAGAACAGGAGCTCGGTGCCGCCGAGCCGCCCGCGCACGAGCTCGTCACTCGGCGCGCCGAACGGCGTATCGATCGCGATCTGGCGCGGATTTTCGAGGCCGGCGATGTCGTAGACGCCGCTCCCGCCGATGACGCCGAGAACCGGGATCGCCATTAGCCCCGCCCCTTAGCACGCGAGCTCGGGCGCAATCAACGGGGTGGCCTCGTTCCACCGTAGCCGCGGCCTTCGGCGATGAGGCGCTCGGCGGTGCGTGCGGCGCGCATACGCCGGCATTCTTCCGCGCGAAAAATGCTGGTCAGCTTTTCGATCGCCTCTTCGAGCTCGTCGTTCACGAGGACGTAGTCGAAGAGCCCGTAGTGCTGAATCTCCTCGACCGCCACGCGGAACCGCTTCGTCACGGTGGCCTCGTCGTCGCTCGCGCGGCCGCGGAGTCGTTCGTGCAGCGTGTGCATGTTGGGCGGCAACACGAAGATCGCGACCGCGTCGGGGCAGGTGCTTTTGATTTGGCGGGCACCCTGATGATCGATGTCGAAGATGAGACCGCGCTGGCCGTTCGCGCGCTCGATTTCCGAGCGGCTCGTGCCGTACAGGTTGTCGTGCACCTCGGCCCACTCGAGGAACGTATCTTCGCCGATCAAGCGCTCGAACTCCGGCCGCTCGACGAAGTAGTACTCGCGCCCGTGGACCTCGCCGTGCCGCGGCTTTCTCGTCGTGTGCGACACCGAGAAGAGGAGCCCCGGGATGCGCTGCCGGAGCGCGTTGGTCAGCGTGGTTTTCCCCGCTCCCGACGGCGACGACAGGATGAGCAGCAACGGACCGTCATTCGACATTCTGAACCTGCTCGCGCATGCGTTCGATCTCGCTCTTGAGCTCGACCACCCGGTGTCCGAGCTCCGCTTCCTGACTTTTAGCACCGACCGTGTTCGCCTCGCGCGCCATCTCCTGCAGAAGAAAATCGAGGCGCCTGCCGGACGGCTCCTCCATCGCGAGGAGGCTCTCCAACTGGGCGAAATGGCTGTCGAGGCGGACGAGCTCCTCCGTCACGTCGCCACGTTCGGCAAGGAGCGCGATTTCCGCCTCGATCCGGGACGGGTCGAGGGTGGCAGAGACGTCCGCGAGGAGGCGTTCGACCCGGGCGCGGACCCGGGCCGCCAAGGTCCGCGAGGCTTCCGGAAGCCGCTCGGTGATTTGGTCGTGGAGCGCGCGGCAGGCGGCGATCCGTCCGGCGAGCTCGCGAGCCAGCGCTTCGCCTTCCTGGGCCCGCATCCGTTCGAGCCCGCGGACGGCGACGTCGAACGCCGCCCCGAGCGCGCGCTGCACCCCTGCGGGTTCGAGCGTCGAAGGCGCCGAATAGATGTTCGGGAGCGCGAAGAGCGCCGCGATCGGTACGGTCTCGCCGGGCGAAAGCTGATCGCGGAGGCGCTCGAGCTCGCGATAAGTGTTGATGGCGCGCTCCACGTCGAGCCGCGCCGCGGGGAGCGGGCCTTCGTAGCGAACCCCGATGTCGAAGCGACCCCGGGTGAGTCGCTCACGAGCTCGCTGCTCGAGGAACATCGATTGGTCGACGAACTCCTGCGGCAGTCGCACCCGCACGTCGAGATACCGGTGGTTCACCGAACGTACCTCGACGGTGAGTTTTCCAGGGTCGAGCGGCGCGTCGCCCGTTCCGAATCCCGTCATGCTCTTCATGGCGGAAATGCCCGAGCAGCGACGACGACGTTCAGCCCTTCCGGCGTTTGATGTCGTCCATCAGGCGCCGGTACTCGACCTCCCACACCGCGGTGCCTTCCTGGAGGTTCTTCAGGCGGCCGCGGACCTCTTGTTCGAGAGTTTCCTCTGCCGCAAATTGCTTTCTGAGGGGCTCGCGCATGCGAACGCGGAGCACGTGGTCCTCGGCGAAGACCTCGTCGACGTTGTTCGAGTGCATGAGAATCTCGATGAGCTGATCGAGCAGGTAGTCGATGGCATCGTCACCGATTTTCACGTGCTTCTGCTCGGCGACGAGCTTCTTCATCCGCGTGAGCTCGCTGTTCGGGAGACCGCGCGCCGCGACGAGATCTCTCGCGCGATCGTTGATTTCCTGATCGTCGCTCACGTACTGCGAAAGAACCGCTTCGAGATCGCCCTGCACCTCGCGCGGCGACTCACATTCGATGTCTCCGCTATCCTTCAAGGCGCGGACCATCTCCGCGGCAATCTGAGGAATTTTCGCCCGGTGGAGCCACATGCGCCATCCCTAGCTGCCGGACGGCCCAGGGTAAATAGAACTCGCACCAGAACGAGCGCTTTTTCAGCCGTTTTTCGGTTACCCGGTTTTTCGGGACCGATCAGCTCTTCAGTTTCTTCGGGTCCTTCGGCTCCCGGGAACCGAGGCGCAGGCGACGGAAAACGGCGTCCCGCTGCCGCTGCTTGTAGGCGCTGTGACTCGCGTCGCCGGCCTCGTTCGCGGCTTCCGTCTCGGCGTCGAGTAGCTGAAATTCGCAGAGAAGATAGACGACGGGGCCGAGCGGCTCCGACCCGGGCGGCGCGAGCTGCATGAACGACGTCGGAACGCGTACCGGCACGTCGGAAACGAAATGGATCACGCGGTAGGTCGGCGCACTGAACCGGTTGTCCCCGAGGGTGAGGTCGTCGTCGACGTCGCCCTGAAACTTGTCGACCATGCGCTTCAGATACGGGTGGCCGTCGCAATAGCTCCGGAAATGGAAAATCGTGTTCGTGCTCTCCTTCGGCACCACGTAGTTGTACGGAAAGAGCCGTTCGGAGAGAAAGAGGAGCACCGGAAGCAGGTCCTCACGCGTGCGAGTCACGATGCGAAAGCGGAGCTTGTCGTAGACCGCGGACGCCGTGGATTCGGCTTTGGAAAGGAGCTTCGTGTACGTCGAGTCGAGGTTTTTCCGGCCGCCGACGAACTCGGTGATCGGAAACCCTTCGCTCAGCATCGTTCCCACGATGCGATAAACCTTCTCCTCGACGAGGTGAAAGAGGTCGCGATCGCTCACCGGCAACCGGAAGAGGAGCTCCCTTCCCGCCAGGTGATTGATGATGTGCATGACCTTCAAGATCGTGCACGCGCACTGCTGACGATGGCCGCGACCCGACGCCAGGACGAGCAGCTCTTCGAGCGACGCGGACTCGACGGGCTTCGGGATCGCGAAGACGAAATTCCGGCGCAGGTACGCGATCGCCTGGCTCTTGATGCCCTCGGTGTAAGTGCGATCCCTGGGATCGTCTGGGTCGAACTCGTGATTGCGGATGAAGCTCCGCACCTGCTCGGGCCCGTCGAAGTTGAGGCGATGCCAGTCGATGACCGAGCCGCCGCGGAGGATCAGCCGCAGCGATTCGACGTCGTGGAGCGTGAACTCGTAGCTCGACTTCAGGCGGACGGCGCTCGAGTTCGAGCCGCGTTCACTCGGTGCCTGACCGTCGTTGTCGGCGCTGTGGGACATCGCGAAAGCGCCGGGACCGTATCAGTACTCGAGCCCAAGAGCCCGCACCGATCCGGAGGCGCTCAGCCGTGGCCGGTGCTCGTCGCGTCTCCCGAAGGCCGACGCAACGACAACGTACCGAAGAAGATACCGAGTGTGAGTCCGAGCACGCCGAGCTGCGCCGCGTAGTGCCCTTGCCACGCAACCACGAGGACCAGGAGGGCAACTGCTATCACGGACCACGCATTCGGCTTCATTCAGTACTCCGGCGCTCGGGGATCAGGTCAGGTGACTGACGATGACCCGTTGGCTCCGACACGGTATGTCAGAGTAGGTCGATGTAGGATAAGGTCGCATGGGCGAGAGCAAGGGGCCAACTGTTAACCGTCTCCATCGCGTCGTTCAAGTACGGAAGCTCTCGAGGAAAAAAAAGGTACGAGCCGGAGCGGCGACCACACACCTATCAATTTGATGCGTAGTTCCCGAACGTTCCCTGGAATTTTCTTATGTTATCCCTTCGAGAGTGGGGTCGATAAGGAAACGCGCGGGTCGACCGATTGCGTCCGCGGCCCATCGTCGGCGCGACCGACGCGAGAGCACGGCTCAGCCCGCGAGTCGATTCGCTCAGCGCGAGCGGAGCGCGCGGGCCGATCGGCGTGTCGGGACATGTCGCCGAAAGGGCGAGGCCCTTCGAGCGCCGATTCCGCGTCGCAAGCAATCGCGAAAATCCTCCCAACGATGTTAGCGTGAGTGGGTGTCTCCGCGATCCGGCGCGGTCGTCGCCACGCTTGGCTGTGTGCTGTTCCTCGCGTGCGGAACGGTCGACGTCGGGCAGAACTTCCAGTTTGCGGAGGTCATCTACGACCAGAACTATTTCTACTGCAAGGTCGAGCCGATGCTCATGCAGGAGCAGTGCGGTCCCGGCGGCAGCAGCGATCCGCCGAACGGCTGCCACTACAACGTGACGCCCTTTCGGCTCCAGCAGCACGACCCGGTGCCCTGCACGGGCGTCGTCCCGAAGAGCGGCGCCATCCCGGCGGAGGCGCAAAACAACTACCAGGCCGCAGAGCGAGAAATGTCGCCGGATCCCGACCGCGCCGCGCTCTTGAATCGACCGACGCAGCGCGCCGCACACCCCCGCCAGATCTTCCTCGTGGCGAGCCCGCAGGCGGATCTGATCCGTAGCTGGGCCACCCAGTTTTCGAGCCAATGAAGCTTCTCGCCTTACTCGGCGTCCTCTGCGCGCTCGCCCTTCCCGCGACGGCCAAGGCCGACCCGGCAGACGAGCCCAACGCGTACGCGCGCGTGGTCGTCGCCGAGACGGATCTCCGCTCGGGGCCCGGCGTCAGTCATCGCGTGATCTACACCGCCCATCGGGGTGAGACGTTCGCCATCGAGGGGCGAGAGAGCGCCGGGTTCTGGCTCCGCGTCCTCCTTCCCGACGGCCGCCTCGCGTACGTGCTCGGCGATACCGTCGAGCCTCTCGCCATCGACTCGAACGCGCCCGACGCGCCGTCGCGGCCCGGGTTTTTCGCGCCGCCCGCGCTCCAGGAAGCGCACGGCGGGTTCGCCATGGTCGCGGGCTTCTTCGATAGCGGTGGATACGCCGAGATCAAGCCGGCGCTGGTGCTGGCTCCGGCCATCGCCATCGAGCCGTACGCCGGTCTCGCGCTGTCCACCGAAGGGCGGCGGGTGCTCTACGGTATCGGCGGGACGCTGAATTTCGCGCCCGACTGGGCGATCGCGCCCTACGTCCACATCGGCGCGGGCGGGCTCACCACCGTTCCGAACCAGGACGCGCACGTGCTTTCGGGCGGCACCGTCGCGCACGCGCGCGCCGGCGGAGGCGTCCTCATTTCCCTCCGCTGGCGGATCCTCCTGCGCATCGAGGCGATGCACGTCGTGCTCTTCAACGCCGACTCCAAGCGCGACGTACAGAGTTACGTCGCCGGGTTCGGTACCTATTTTTGAGAAAGGCGACATCCATGCAACCCGGACGACGACGAAGACAGCGGCAACCCGAGCGGTCGATTCTCACGCCAGGGCCCTCGTCATTGGCGCGCGAGCTCGGTTCGTCGCTCCGCGCCCGTCTCGCGTTGGCAGCGGTGGCTCTCGGCGTCGCGGTGGCCGCGTCGGGCTGCGCGACCGTGCGGCCGGAAGAGCGGGCGATCCTCGCCGATCCGAAGATGCGATTTTTGGGCGACCCGCGGTCGGCGGCGCAGCTCGAGCACGCCGTGGAAAACCGCGAAGGTTCGTTCGGGGGCGGCACGGTCGAGGGCGGCGGTTGCGGCTGTAACTGATGCTTTTTTCTGCCTCATCGAAGACGAAGATCGCGCTGCTCGCGTGGGCGTGCGTGCTCGCGTGCGCGCTCTGGCCGCGGAGAGCGATGGGGCAGGTCGTCGATGCCGACATACGGACGGGCGTGTTCATCGAGCCGTCGAAGACGAGCCACATGGCCGTGTTCACGCCGTCCGCGAGCGTCGCGGCGACGCCGGTCGACTTCCTTTCGGTGCATGCGTCCTATCTCGCCGACGTCGTGTCCGGCGCGAGCGAGTCCGTCAAGGCGGGGCCGACGTTCAAGGACACCCCGGACATCGTGACCGCGGCGTCCGTCCACGACTTCCGTCAAGTCGCGACCGGCGGCTTCGAGCTGCATCGCGGGCACACCGACCTCGGCGCCGAATACAGCTACGGCACCGAGCACGACTATCGTTCGAACGCGATCACCGCGACTGCTGCGACGGATTTCTTCCAGAGAAATACCAAGCTCGAGCTCGCGTTTTCGCATGGGTTCGACAAAGTGTGCGATCTGGCGAGTAACGCGCGGCAAGCGCCGACCCTGCGCTCCGCACTCGATCAATCGGCGGGCTGCTTCACGAGCGACCAGAGCCGTCGCTCGCTCGACGTGTCGATGGACAATTTCCAGGGCGCGTGGACCCAGAGCTGGACCCCGGTGCTCGCGACGCAGCTCGTGCTCACCGGATCGATCCTGCGCGGGTTCTTGAGCAACCCGTATCGATCGGTGGTCATCGGTCCTTCGGGCGAGGTCGCGCAGGAACATCACCCCGACAACCGCGCGCGCGCCGCGGCGGCCTTTCGCGTGAAGTACTTCGCGCGTCCGCTCGAAACCGCCTTCGGCGCAGGCGTCCGCGTCTATCGCGACACCTGGAACATCGTGAGCGAGTCGTTCGAGCTCGACGCAGAACGGAACATTTTCCCCTGGCTCCGGTTCCAGCTCTCGGGCCGCTACTACCGCCAGACCGCTGCCGCGTTCTGGAGCGACGACTACGCCGGCGGAGAGCCACAGAACGGCCCGAGGGGGCAGTATTTCTCTGGTGACCGCGAGGTCTCCCCCTTGAAAAGCTTGCTCGGCGGCGCGCGGGCGACGGCGTCATTTCACGGACGACCCGGCGAGCGCGTCGTTCACTTGTTCCTCGACCTCGACGTGTCGGTCGGGGTGAACATTCTGAAGACGTTCCTGTCGGATTTCACTTGGGCCGGTAGCTCTCCGGACGACACCATCGCCTTCATCGCCGCCGCGAACGCGACCGCGACGTTCTGAGACGGTTCGTCGTGGGCGCGACGCTGGTTATTCGCGCGCGCCGCGGAGGCCGTGTTTGCGCGCGAGGTCGTAGAGGTACTTGCGGTCCATCTTCGCTTCGCGGGCGGCGGCGCTGATGTTGCCCTCGTGGCGCCCGAGGAGCCACGAGACGTACGCGTGCTCGAACTCCGCTTCGAACGAGGCGCGCACCTCTCGATAGCTCTTGCCGGGGTCGAACGACGGCAGCGTGCGACCGCCACTCGCGCGGACCGGCAAATCGACGAGACGAAGGTCCCGCTCGCCCGTCGCGCCGGCGACGTAGAGCGCCCGATCGAGCACGTTGCGGAGCTCGCGCACGTTGCCGGGCCAGTCGTGGGCTGCGAGCGCGCTCTGCGTCTCGGGGCCGATCGTGATGTCCGCGACGCGGGGATCGCGCTTCTTCGCCACCTCGAGAAAATGGGCGACGAGCGAGGCGACGTCTTCGCGCCGCACGCGGAGTGGCGGCACCGTGATCGGGACGACGGCGAGACGGAAATAGAGGTCTTCACGGAATTTTCCGCGCTCGACCTCGTCCTTCAAATTGCGCTTGGTCGCTGCGACGATGCGCGCGAGGCTCTTTTGCGGACGATTGCCCCCCACGCGACGGAACTCGCCCGACTCGAGCACCCTAAGAAGCTTGGGCTGAACATCGAGCGGAAGTTCGCCGACTTCGTCGAGGAAGAGCGTTCCTTTTCCCGCCGTTTCGAAGGCGCCGGGTCGCGCGGCGACGGCGCCGGTGAACGCGCCGCGCTCGTGCCCGAAGAGCTCGCTCTCGATCAGGGAGTAGCTGATGGCGCCACAGTCTACGACGACGAAGGGCAGTGCTTTGCGGAGGCTCTCGGCGTGGATCGCCCGCGCGATGAGATCCTTGCCGGTTCCGGTCTCGCCTTCGAGCAACACCGTGGCCTCGGTTGGCGCGATGCGTTCGAGCACGCCGAAGATCGAACGCATCGCGAGGCTCGGCCCGACGACGTCGCCGAAGCGGAACGAGTCCGAGGGCAGGATCGGCACGCGGTGCGCGTCGCTGCGAAGCACGAGCTCGACGTCGCCGACGGTGAGCGTCGCACCGGGTTCGAGCGTCGCTTCGGTCACCCGAGAGCGCCCGATCTTCGTATGGTTCGTCGAGTCGAGATCGCGGACGAGCAATCCATCGGCTGTCCTCACGATCTCGCAGTGGTGGCGAGACACGCTGTCGTCGGGAAGCACCAAGTCGTTGTCGCTCGATTTCCCGACTCGGACGCGCTCGCCGACCTTGGCGCGCTGCCCGCGTGCGCGGCCGCTGACGACGACGAGCACGAGCTCCACCGGCAAGGCGAGCTGCCCGTCGGAGGCGCGCGTCGAGATGTCGGTGTGGACCGGCTGACTCACGATGCTCCTATGAGCGTACTCCGACTTCACGAGCGAGCGAACGCGGAATCGCGTCGGCGCGCTATTGGGGGACGCCCTCCCGAGTGGGGGCGGGCGCTGGGGTTCCCTTTCCCGTGGGCGCCCCGCCGGGTCCAGAAGCACTCTTCGCCGCTTCAGCGAGACGGTCCTTGTTCAATAGACGAACGAGGTGCACGAGCCCGTCGATGGTGGCGGGCGGCAACGGGGCGGGCGGCATGAGCCCGCGACCCTTCGTGATCGACGTGGCGATCTGCGCGTCGGTCACCGAAGCTTGCCACGCCGGATCCGACAGATCGCGGGCTTTCACCATCGCCCCTTGAGGACCGTCACCGCGCCCGAGCTGCCCGTGGCAGTTCGTACAGGCTCGCTTCCAGGTGACGACCGTCACGTCTTCGAGACCCGGCATGACGGGTTCCGCGGACCCACTCACCTGGGGCGCGCGCTCGCCGTTGGGGTCCGACTCGGCGGTGTGCTTGTGGTCGGATGGCTTCCACTCGCGCAGATCGTCGGGCGTCCGATGGCACCCGAACGAAAGGAGGGCTCCGCCGACGATGAGACCCGCTAGGCGGAAGCGGCGCGGAGCCCGAGGCTTACGAGATCGCCGAAGGTCGTTGCTCGGGGTGCCAGGCATGAAGGGGCGCCGGAAACTCGCACGGGCCGAAGTCTTTGTCGACCCGGCCCGTGCTCGTTACTCGCTCCTCATTGTTCGAGCGAGCGCTTCTGTGACGCTGTCGGTCTACTTGAATTCCTTGCCGGGTGGTTTTCCGAGCGGGTTCAGCCCGAGGTACGGCTTCGCTTTGCCGGTCTTGTCGAAGGTCTCCGCGATGTGGAATTCCGTACGCCGATTTTGTGCGCGACCTTCGTCGGTCGTGTTCGGCGCGATCGGCTTCGAGGAGCCGTAGCCCACTGCGAGCAAGCGTGCTTCCGCGATGCCGTTTTCGGTGAGCCACTTCTTCACGGTGAGCGCGCGCTGACCCGAGAGCTCGAGGTTCGTCGCATCCGCGCCGGTGTTGTCCGTGTGTCCTTCGATGCGGAGCACCGCGACCTTCTTCTCGTTCTGCACCAAGTACTCTTTGAGCTGGCCGAGCACGACTTCGCTCCCCGAGCCCGCCTTGAGCGTCGCCTTGTCGGTGTCGAACACGATGTCGCCCGGCAGATGGAGAGCGCCACCCTTCTCTTCGACCTTGCCGGCAGGTGCCGGTGCGGGCGCGGCGGCCATGGGCGGCGGCGCTGCTGCCGGTGCCGGCTCCGGGGCGGGCGGCGGCGGGGGCGGCGGAGGCGGTGGGGGCGGCGGGGGCGCCTCGGTTCCGGTTTGCACCGACGCTTGCGCGTGGCAACCCGTCAAGCCAGAGAGAGCGAGAGCGGCCACGAGGGCCGAAGCAACGAGACCAGTCGTACGAATCATTTGTGAAGTCCTCCTGAGTCGGCGCGCAATGCTTGTCGAGCCGACAAACCGATCCTCCGACAGGGAGACCGGTATCGAACTCGCGGACAGAGTGCAAGCCCCTCCACAAGGGAAGCAGGGGGGAAGCGCTCCTCGGACGATGGACGGCCGAGGGGGCCCTACGCTTCACCGTGCGAAATGACCACCACTGCGAGGCTCGAAAACGGGCGGCCCGGGCCGATCTTCGCTTTGGTGGCTCCCTGGCTGGCACTCGGCCCGAGGAAGCGATAACCGAAGGGGCTCTTGACCGAGTTCGTCCACCTCCACGTCCATTCCCAGTACTCGTTCCTCGTCAGCACGGTGAAGGTCTCCGAGCTCTCGGGGCACGTGAAGTCGCGAGGGATGAAGGCCGTCGCGCTCACCGACCTCGCCAACATGTTCGGCGCGGTGAAACATTGGAGCGCCTGCAAGGCTGCCGGGATCCAGCCGATCATCGGGGCGGAACTCAACGTCGCCCGCGCGCCGGGGAGCCATCCCGACCACCTGCTCCTCCTGGCCTCGAGCACCGAGGGTTATCAAAATCTCATCAAGCTCGTGTCTCTCGGGTACGGCACCTCGGGCTCGGGCGAGTCTCCGGCGATCACCGTCGCCGATCTCGAGGGACGTTCGAAGGGCCTCATCGCGCTCACGGGTTGCCTCGGCGGTCTCGCGCCGCAGGCCGTGTGCCAGTACGGTGAGGACGCCGGAAAAAAGACGCTCGGCGAGCTGTCGGAGATTTTCGGCCGCGGCTCGGTCTTCGTCGAGCTGCAAGATCACGGTCTCCCCGAGCAGGCCGTCGTCAACGAGATCCTCGGGCGCGCCGCGCGGCAACTCGACTTGCCGGTGGTCGCGACGAACAACGTCCAGTTCCTCAATCAAGAAGACGGCGACGCCCAGTTTTACCTCGAGTGCATCCGGCTGAACCGCCGCTACGACGACGCGAAGCCGTACCACCACGGGCGCTTCGAGATGTACCTGAAGACGCCGGCCGAGATGGCCGCCGTATTCGGGTCGGACTCGGACGCCCTCAAGAACACGCTCGTCGTCGCGGAGATGTGCTCGGGGTTCAAGCTCAACCTCGGCACTCCGATGCTCCCCCGGTTTCCGGTGCCGGAAGGCTACGACATCGACGGCTATTTCCGGCACGTCGCGCGTGAGGGACTCGAGCGTCGATTCTACGATTTTCGCGAAGCGGCCGCGCCGGTCGACGAAGCCGCGTATCGAAAGCGCCTCGAGACGGAGCTCGATGTCATCGTCGGGATGAAGTTCCCGGGGTACTTCCTCATCGTCTGGGACTTCATTCGTGAAGCGAAGGCGAAGGGCATTCCGGTGGGCCCAGGGCGTGGCTCGGGTGCCGGCTCCCTCGTGGCGTACTCGCTCGACATCACGACGATCGATCCGATCCCCTACAATTTGCTGTTCGAGCGCTTCCTCAATCCGGAACGCGTGAGCATGCCGGATTTCGATATCGACTTCTGCATGTCGCGGAGGGACGCGGTCATCTCGTACGTCGCGAGCAAGTACGGCAAGACCAGCGTCGGTCAGATTGCCACGTTCCAAAACCTCAAAGCGCGCAGCGTCATCAAGGACGTCGCGCGCGCGATGGGGATCGCGGCGCCGGAAGCGCAGCGCATCGCCAGCCTCGTGCCCGAAAAAGGGCAGGGCAAAATGTGCACGATCGACGAGGCGCTCGGGTTGGAGCCGAAGCTCAAGGCGCTCGCCGACGGCGATCCGCGAGTCCAGGAGCTCCTGAAGCAGGCGCGAAAGCTCGAAGGGCTGACTCGCCACGCGGGCATGCACGCCGCGGGCGTCGTCATCAGCGAAGGCCCGCTCGACGGCCATGTGCCGTGCTTCATGAGCGACGAGACGATCGTCACTCAATACGACAAGGACGACGTCGAGTCGGTCGGGCTCGTCAAGTTCGACTTCCTCGGGCTGAAGACGCTCACCGTCATCGACATCGCGCAGCACCTCGTCAACGCGCGCCCCGACCGCAAAGGTGCGCCGCTCGACGTCAATCGCATCCCGATCGACGACCGGCCGACGTATGCGCTCATCTCGAGCGGTGACACGACCGGCGTGTTCCAGCTCGAGTCGAGCGGCATGCAGCAGCTCCTCCGTGGCCTCAAACCGGACTGCTTCGAAGACGTGATCGCGGCCGTGGCCCTCTATCGACCTGGGCCGCTCGGCACCGGCATGATCGACGATTTCATCGGCGGTAAGCACGGTAGGAAGCCGATCCGGAAGCTACACGACCTGGTCGACTCGGTGCTCGCGCCCACCTACGGCGTGCCCGTGTATCAGGAGCAGGTGATGCAGATCGCGCAGAACCTCGCGGGGTACACGCTGGGCGGTGCCGATCTCCTTCGCCGCGCGATGGGAAAGAAGAAGGCCGAGGAGATGGCCAAGCAAGAGGCCCTCTTCGTCAGCGGCGCGGAGTCGAAAGGCGTCTCGGCCGAACAGGCGCTCTCCATCTTCAAGGAGGTGGAAGGCTTCGCATCGTACGGGTTCAACAAGAGCCATTCGGCGGCCTACGCACTCGTCACCTATCAAACCGCGTATCTCAAGGCGCACTACCCGACCGAATTTTTCGCCGCGCTTCTCACGGCGGACAAGGACAAGATCGAAAAAGTGGTCCGGATGATCGCCGAGGCGCGCGCCTGGGGCGTCAGCGTGCTCCCGCCCGACGTCAACGCCAGCGACATCGACTTCACCGTCGTGTACGGCGCCCCAGAAGGAAATGGTCCGCCGCGCGGTCCGGGCAAGCTGCGCGATCGGTATCGCCCGCAGATCCGCTTCGGCCTCGGCGCCGTGCGCGGGCTCGGCGAAGCGGCGCTCGAGACGGTCTTCGACGCGCGTACCGCCGGCGGCGATTTCCGGGATCTGTTCGATTTTGCCGCGCGCGTCGAAGCGAAGCGACTCAACAAAGGCGTGCTCGAGGCGCTGGTTCAATGCGGCGCGTTCGATTCGGTGCTGGTTCCGATGGGGATCACGCGAGCTCGGGCGTACGCGGGCGTCGAACGGGCGCTCGAGCGGTCGAAGAGCGCGACGCGCGATCGCGAATCCGGACAGGTGACGATGTTCGGCGCGTTCGAAGCGGCGCCGGTCGCCGGCGCGGAACGCTCACACAGCTTGAGCGAATATCCCGACGTGCCGTCGTGGGATCGGATGACCTTGCTCGCGCGCGAAAAGCAGGCCCTCGGATGCTATGTGTCCGGGCACCCGCTTCGCCGTTACGGAGACAAGCTGTCTCGCATCGGCGCGCTCTCGGCTTCTAAGATGGGCGAGGAAAAGGCCTGGAGCGTCGTGACGCTCGCGGGCATGGTCGAAAACTACCAGGAGCGATTGTTCAAAGGCGGTTCCGGCGGCAAAGCCGCCTTCTTCGAGCTCGAAGACATGTCGGGTCGTGTCCGCGCGAAGCTCCGGAGCGAGCGCATCGATTTGTACGGCCCGCTCCTCACGCGCGGCGAACCGGTGCTCGTATCCGGCAAGGTGAGCTTTCCGATTACCGACGAGCCCGACGAGGAAGCGGAAGCGACCCTCCTCGTCGACGAGGTGCTTCCTCTCTCCGACGCGGTCCGCAAAGCCACGCGCGCGGTGTCCATCCACCTGGACGCCGACGGCACGAAGCCCGAGCAGCTCCGAAGTCTCAAATCGCTCTTGAACGAATCGCCCGGCGCTTGTCCCGTGGAACTCGTGCTCGCCCTGCCCGAAGGCGCCCGGGCGGTACTCGCTCTCGAAGGCATGCGCGTCGACCCGAGCGACGACATGCTGTCGGGTCTCGAGCGGCTCTTCGGCGACACGGTGGCCGAGCTCAGGTAGCGCCGCTGTTCGCCTACCGTGGTAGTCTTCAGGCTGTGAAAGAACCGCGGAGCGAGCTCGTGCGGATCGACGCCGAAGGAGTCGCGCACCCCATCGGGAGCGTCGCGAGTCACCGGATGCGCATGCGCGCCGGCGCGTTCCGTCTCTTGCCCGCGCCGGATCACGTGGTGTTCATGCGCTACACCGGCGAAGACGGCCGGCGAGACGCCGAAGACGGCGCGGTCGTGCGCCTCGCTGGAGAAATCACGACGCCCGCCGCCATGTGCGACGTGTTCGCGCTCCTCGCCCAAACCGGGTGGCGCGGCGAGCTCGTCGTGCTCGACGGCACGAACGAGCGCTCGGTGTTCTTCGAACAAGGGAATGTCGTCGGAGCGATCACCAACGTCGAGGCCGAGCGCATCGGCATGATCCTCTACAAGTTCGGCGTCATCACGCCCTCCGATCACGAGCGCATCATGGCTCGAGTCGGCACTGGCGCGCGCTACGGCAAGGCGGGCGTCGAGCTCGGCATCGTCCGGCAAGATCAGGTCTTTCAATACCTAGGCCGGCAGATCGACGAGGTCGTCTATGCGACCTTGATGGTCGCGGACGGCACGTTCTTCTTTCTCGACGGCTTCGACGAAGCGCGGCTGGTCGCGCATCACGTGTCGCCGGCGAACGGGCTCCTGATGGACGCCGTCACGCGCATGGACGAGATGCGGTACTTCCGCGAGCGCATTCCGTCCGGAGCGCACGTTCCGCATCGTCTCTCGCAATCCAAGGCGCCAGCCGACGAATACGTCGCGACGCTCGCGCTCGTCGATGGCGCGGCATCCGTCGAGGCGATCGGTCGCGCGACGGGGCGCGGTGAATTCGCAACGACGAAGGACGTCTACGCCTTGATGCAGTCGAAGCACGTCGCCTTGCACGCGCCGCGACTCGGCGGCGGCCTTGCCGGCGTCGTCGAAACCGCGAACGAAGCGCTACGCCTCGTCCACGGCGAGGCCGAGCTCGCCGCGATCGGCGACGATCTCCGCGCGAGCCTCGCGTCGTTCGCGGTCGGCGCCGGCGTCTACGACATCCTGTTCCGCGGCGCAGGCCCGGACCCCTCGGGCGCGCTCGACCCGGAACGCGTCGCAGACAACGCGTCCCTCGTCGCCGGCGGCGATGATCCCGAGCGCATCTTGAAGCAAATGCTCTCCGACTACGTCGGCTTCGCCGTCTTCAGCGCCGGCAGCGTGCTCGGCCAAGAAAAAGAAGCCGAGCTCAGCCGCCAAGTCATGGGCGTCACGGCGCGCCTTCAATCTTGAGCGCCGAGTGCTCGCAGCGAGCGACCTTCGCACTGGTCTCGCGGCGTCTTTCGGGGTAGATCGCGCCCGGGCCGATAGCTCAGTCGGTTAGAGCTGCGGATTTTTAATCCGAAGGTTGCGGGTTCGATTCCCGCTCGGCCCACTGAATCAGCGGC
>CAZDNG010000091.1:0-24301 GCA_964506835.1 uncultured Polyangiaceae bacterium | reverse complement strand
ACATCTGCGTCTTGTAATATTCCTTGTTGTTCCAGTACTGCCCGCCGGTGTCGACCACGGTCTGCAGCTGACTGCCGAGCGGTTGGGGGTTCGTCGGATCGAACATCACGATGGCGCTCGACTCGTAGATCCTCGTCTCCCCGAGGGTGAAGAACATCACTCCGAGGACGACGGTGACGGCCGTCCCGGTCGCCAAGGCCCAATTCTTTCGGACGGCTTGCCAGAGTTCGACGAAGGAAAATCGAGACTCGGCTTGGTCCGGTCTGAATGCGCCGTTCGAAGGTTGCGGTGTCTCCATCACGTCAATCGCGCCTTGCACGCCCAACACGCCCGAAACGCCTCGAAAGTGCCCGAATTACGCGGCACGTGAGACACCTGGCAGGCTCGTCTGTTGCACGAAATGTGCGCCCCATTCAAGACAAAGGCGCTCGGCGCGCGAAAAAAGCGCGCTCTTCTTCGCAAGTCTGTTCGAGCCCGGTGGTAAAAGCCGGCCCACGTGAACGAAGCGCGCAAGATCGGCTTGGCCATCGTGGGGCTCGGCCCCTGGGGCAGAAATCTCCTTCGGGCGTTCGCCTCGGTCGGGCGGACGCGAATCGTCGCAATCTGCGACGTCGACCGCGCCCGTCTGATGGCTCCGACGGTGGACGACGTCGTGAAGTACGCCGATATCGCGGAGGTACTACGCCGGGCGGACGTCGATGCGGTGGTCCTGGCGACCCCACCGAGCGAACATGCGTCACAAGCGCTCGCCGCGCTCGGGCACGGCAAGCACGTGTTCGTAGAGAAGCCCATGGCGCTCCGCACGCGAGACGCGGTGATGCTCGAGCACGCCGCGGTTGCGACGCGGAAGAAGGTGATGGTCGGGCATATCCTTCGCTATCACCCGGCCTTCTCGTGCCTGCTCGAGCTGGCCGCGAGCGGCACCCTCGGCCAGGTGCGGAGAGTCCATGCGTCACGGCTCGGCGCGACGTCGCTCGCTGGACAGGAGACCGCCTGGTGGTCGCTCGCTCCGCACGATATCAGCGCGATGCGAGCGATCATCGGAGCGAACCCCAGCACGGTTCGCGCGTTCGAGGATCCGTCGATCGGCGCAGGTCAACGCGGCGTCCGCGCGCTTTTGACGTTTCCGCGTGGCGTCACCGGCACGCTGCTGGTCAGCGCGGGAGCGATTCGAAAAACTCGCCGGCTCGTCGTCGTCGGTGAAAAGAAGACGGCCGTGTTCGACGACACCGAGCCGACCGAGAAGGTACGTCTCTTTCGAAGCATCGACGGCGATGAAGACGGCGACGGGTTTTCGACGAGCACGCCCCTCGAGTCGATTCGCCCGTCGAACGAAGAACCACTCGTCGCCGAGGCGCGACATTTCATCTCCGCCGTCCTCGACGGGACGCCCATTTTGAGCGACGCCGCGGAAGGCCGTGCGGTCGTCGCCGCGCTCGAAGGCGGCATCACGTCCCTTCGCGGCGGCGGCGCGCCGGTGCCACTCGCGGCGCTCGAGCTTGCTCCGAGGACGACGCTCGCGACGAGCGCGACGCTCGAGCCGAGCGATTCGTCGCCGAGTGGTCTCTGACGCCAGCGCCCGGAGCCGCAAAGAGCGTGACCCTCCTCGAGCGCTTCGTGAACGGCGTCGCTTGGCGCGCGGCCGGGCAGCTGGGCCGCCAACTCGCGGTCATTCTGATTGGCATCGTCCTCGCGCGTCTGCTCGGACCGAAGGAGTTCGGCCTGGTGACGATGGCGACGGTCGTGGTCGGGTTCGTGAGCCTCTTCGACGACTTCGGCGTCGCGACGGCCCTCATTCGCGTCAAGGAAACGAACGACGTTCAACGCTCGAGCGTCCTCTGGTTCGGTTTGGTTCTCGGGAGCACACTCGGCTTGCTCACCGCGTCGGCAGGATTTCCGATCGCGCATTTTTACCGTGAGCCCGCGCTCGTGAAGATGACGGCGGCGCTCGCACTTCGGTTTCCCCTCTCGGCGCTCTCCATCGTCCCGAGCGCCGAGCTTCAGCGCAATCTCGAGTTCCGTACGCTCGCGCGCATCGACTTCGTCTCCGTCGTCCTCGGCGGCATGTGCGGGTTGGTCTTCGCCCTGCTCGGTGCCGGAGCATGGGCTCTCGTCGCGCAGGACTTGTTCGGAACAGCACTCGGCGTCGTACAGTTCTGGCTCGCCGTCCGCTGGCGACCGACGTTCGTGTTTCGCCGCGAATCCCTCCGCGGTCTCCTCGGATTCGGCTTGTACGTCATGGCCGTCGAAGTGAACGGCTACATCACGCGCAATCTCGACAACGTGCTGATCGGCCGCTTCTACGGCAAATCGGATCTCGCCCTCTACAATCGTGGATATTCGTTCATCTATTTGCCGCTTTATCTCGCGCGAACGGTCTCGACCGTACTCTTCCCGACGCTGTCGTCGCTGAGCCACGACGTGGTGCGCGTAAAGCGGGCGTTTCTGCGGGTAGCCGGCGTGGTGGCGTTCGTCACGTGGCCCGCCGTCGTTGGCCTCGTCGTCACGGCGGATCCGTTCGTTCGAACGGCGTTTGGTCCGCAGTGGGTCGGCATGATCCCGCTCTTGCAGATCCTCGCTCCTGTTGCGCTGTGGCAATCCATCGGGACCCTCCACGGGCTCCTGTTTCAAGCACGCGGCCGCGCCGATCTGCAATTTCGGATCAATCTCCTGTCGAACGTATTCGGCGGGGTCGGCATCTGCGCCGGCCTCCATTGGGGGCCGCGCGGCGTCGCGCTCGGGTATCTGCTCGGCAGCGCCGCGACGGCGACGATGAACCTGACGTACGCGTTACGCCAGGTCGACGGATCGCTCAAAGACCTCTTGCACGTGGTCTGGAAGACGGCGGCGTGCTGTCTCGCGATGGCGCTCGTCGTTACCGCGCTCCTCGCGATGCTTCCGCTTCAATGGCCCTCTCCGGCGCGGCTCGGCTGCGCCGTCGTAGTCGGCGCTGTTGCGTATGCGGTCGTGGTCGTTCTCCTTCGGCCCGAAGCGTGGAACGACGTTCGCGGCGCCATGAAAACGATGAGCCGCGGCCCGGTTGCGACCGACTCGTGAGCCGCCCGCTGCGACGCGCCGAAGTCAGCGATCGGCGGTGAGGATCACGTTGGCGTTCGCACGCGCCGAAATGCGGTATTTCAAGGGATAAAGGTGTTCGATAAGCCACGATTCGTCGGGCAGCGTCTCGAGGACGAGCGAGGGTTTGCACCTCAGGATGGTCTGCATGGACCCGGTAAGCGCCTGCCGTTCAAAGCCCTCGACGTCGAAATGGATTGCTGCGACCTCGCGCTCCGACGGGACGCTTTCATCGACCGTCACGACGTCGACCGTCTTCGTCTCGTAGAGCTCGGTGCCCTCGGCGATGAAGCGACTCCCTCCTCCGAGAGCCTTTCCGTTGCGGTCCGAAGTGACCAAAGCGAGCGTCCCGCGACGATCACCGAGCCCGGCATTCGCGAGCTCCACGTTCGTCAGATCGTTGATGTGCTTCGTCGCGAACGCGCACCGAAAGTTTTCCGGGTTCGGCTCGAACGCCCAAACCTTTTTCCCCGCGCCCCGCGATGCTGCGAGCGCCGGCAGGAAATCGCCGAAGTACGTGCCCGCGTGAACGATGTCGCCGTCTGCGCGCATCCCGCACAAGAGCGCGATGGTCTCCGGCTCCCAGACGCCACCCGCGAGAATGCTCTGCGCCGCGGGACGGTGCGAAGACGAGAGCGGGACGCAATAGCCGCCGAACCGGTTGTACGCGACCACGCACTGGAGCACCGATCGTTGGTCGCCGGCGTAGAACGTCTGCTTGGGTCGCCGCCGGGTCTTCGAACGAGCCACCACGTCTCGCGCCAGCGCGACGATGGGCTTCGGGACGATCTTTTTCACCAATGCTTTCATGATCGCTTACTCCGGCGCGTTTCAACGAAGGCCATACCAACGCCGCCCTTCTCGCCACACGCGATACCGTCTGCGAAGCATGAACGTCTCCAAGCGGTCGCTCGCGCGACGGTAAGGCATTTCGAGAAGATCGCGAGCGAGGATCCGTCGATCGACGGGAAGGGCCCGGAGCTGCTCGAGAAGCTCGTCTGTGTCGTAGCCCAGGTGCGCGAGCCGCTCGCGACCAATCCATTCCAGATACTTGCGACACCATCGCACGCGAAGCGGCGACGCCAAGGTCGTCTTCCACTTGTCGACCGACTCCTTGCGCAGGGTGCCGTACGACGGAAGCCGCGAGTTCGGATCGGAAATGCGTCCGTTCAGGCGAACCTTTCCGAACTCTTCGAGGACGCCCGCGTCGTCCGGCAAACCGAGGAACGCGAAAATCTCGCGGAGCGTCTCCGCGGGCCGCGCGACCAGATCTTCGTATCGAAGCGTATGCAGCTTGAGGCCCGGCGGCGGCTGCATCGTCAACGCAGCCAAACGCTCGAGTCCGACGTGGACGTCGATCGCGAATCGGTCGAGGTTCCAGCTGCCCCCGCCGAAGGTCTCGACGAGCGACGCGACGTTCGCGAGCGGGTTTCTATAAAGGACGATGAACGGCGAGTCCGGAAACGTCGCGACCAACTCCTGTGCGACGAGCGAATACTTCGGCGTCTTGTCGAGAAAGTACGTCACTGGGCGGCCGGCGGCGCGCGCGTAGAGATCTCTCGCCCAGCTCCGGATGGCCGCACGAAAGTCGTCGGACCCTTGAGGCAGGTGCTTGATGAAATCCTGGACGCCGAGCGCCGTCACCCAGTGCCCGTACTCGGCGAACACGCCTTCTTCCTTCGCCGCGTAGAGGAGCGGCAAGAGAAAGTGCGGTTCGTTCACTGTCGCGATGTCGGCGTGAGCGCCGAGCATCCTCTGCAAGAGCGTCGAACCCGAGCGCGGCAGCGACAGGATGAACAGCGGAGTCGGCGACGGCCGGGACGGCTCGACCGACACTAATCACCGCTCGGTTTGTACAGGTTCTGACCGCGATACATGAGATGTTTGACGGCGCGCGCACGGAGGAGCCCCTTGCCGGTTCTCCAATTGCGGTAGCTCGACAGGGTCTTCACTCCCGAGGCGGCCTTGAGGCAATGGAGCGCGCCGTTGGCGGCCGTCCATGCCGCGAGTCGCGCCACGGTCCCTGTGCCGTTGGTCGTTCGGTGGAGCTCGCCGTCGAACGCCGTCTCCTCGAGGCGGTCGAACACGTAGTGCTTCTCCGTCTTTCGCTTCCCGACGAAGTGATCGACGGTCGCATCGGGGATGTACCAGGCGCGATAGCCGGCTTGAAGGAGCTCGGACTGCAAAATCGATTCTTCGCCCGCCTGAAACCGACCAGCAGAAGGGTTCAAGCCGCGGTTGGGATCGAACCCGCCGAGTTTGCGGATCGCGGGCGCCGGCGCCGCCCAGTTCGGGCCGATAAAGGACGGTTCGTGAAGTTCCTTCTCGTGCGCGCCCTCAGAGTAACCGCGCGCCGAAGGGAGCGCGACGTCGACGACGTAGGGGTCGACATGCGGGTCCTCGTAGCGTGCGACGATGGGTCCCCCGAAGAAACAACTCTCTCCGTGACGACGGTAAGCGTCGACGTAGGCCGAAAGCCACCGAGAACCAGGGAACACGTCGTCGTCGGTCATGACGATCAACGCGCCACTAGCATTCGCGAACGCCGTATTTCGCGCCTTCGCCACCCCCTGACGACTCTCGTTCACGACGACCAGCGGAAGCCTTCCCTTGAAGTGGTCGAGGATGTCGCTCGTGTGGTCGGTGCAATTGTTCGTGCACACGACGACCTCCCAAGCGAAGCCGTCCGTCGAACAGTGGCCGAGCTCGTCGAGAGTCAAACGAAGCTGTTCCGCGTTGTTCCAGGTCGGCATGCAAACGCTGACGTCCATCTCGAGCCTCGCGATACTCGGGGACCACTACTCCAGTCGAGCGAGAAGTGGCAAGGGGCGCGCTGCACCGCGCTTCGCTCGGGGCTCAGCTCGGCGTCATCGTGCACTGGTTGAGCGCGCAGAGCTGGCCCGGCTTGCAGTCGGCGTTGGTCAGGCACTCGACGCACTTGTGAGTTTTGATCGTGTCGCACCGCGGAAGGTCGGAAGGACATTCGCTGTCGTCCGTACAATTCACGCAGATGCCGCTGTTCGTGAGGCAGTCCGGCTTCGTCGTGGGACAATCCTCGTTCGCGAGACACTCGACGCAAACGTTCCGACGAGGATCGCAGTAGGGTCGACCGACGTCGTCGCGGCAGTCCGTATTCGACGTGCAATCGGCGACGCAAACAAAGAGGACGGGATCGCACGTCGCAGCGGAGTTAGCGCAATTTGCGGGCGTGAGGCATTGCACGCACTCGCCGAGCTCATGCGAACAGTACGGCGTGTTGAACCCCGCCGGACAGTTCGCGTCCTCGCGACAGTTGATGCAGGTATGGGAGGTCAGATCGCAAAACTTCGCGCCCTGGCCCTGGCAGTTGGTGTCGCTGATGCATTGCACGCAGGCGCCACTGCCAGTGAAGCAATAAGGCACAGGCGGCGCACAGCTCGCCGACGACGTGCATTGCATCCCCGGCTCGATGCTGCCTGCGCTTCCTCCTTGGCCGCCGTCGACCATGAGCCTGGTCGACCCGCCGGACGCCGTGCCCCCGCTCGATCCGCCCGTGGCCGATGGCGCGCTTGCCGACCCACTCGAGCCACCCGTGCCGCCCTTTGGCGGTGCCGGATCGCTCACCCCGACACAAGCTGCGGCCAGAAATGCACACGCGCCGATCGCCACTGCCAAGCGCCGCAGTCGAAAACACGATTCCATCAATGCTAAACTCCGACTCCGCAAGAAGCGCCCGACCGTCAGGCTAGGCTTGGTGGGCCTCCACGCCGGAGACCCACCAAGTCCGATGCTCAATTGCCCGCGGACGATCGAAATTCCGGAAGTCGGATGACACGTGAAGCGGGCGCTCGGAGCTACGGGCGCCCGCGGACGCTACCTCAAAACACGAAACGCGCCAGGAAACCGTCGATCTTTCCTGCGTTCGTCAGCGTGGGCGTTCCGACCTGCATGGTCGTACTAGCGTATTGGCCGCCCACCGCGACGAACCCCGTGGTCCCAGCGGTGCTGGCGAGCGCCGCTCCCTGGTCGCTCCCGGTCCCGCCGAAGGTCAGGTCCGATTGGTAAGTGCCAGCGGCGTTGTAATAGACGACGTAGACGTCGTCGCTTCCCTTCGATGCCCTGGCGCCGCCTCCGAAGTTGACGCTTCCCGTGAAGCTTCCGGTGATCGCGACCTTGCTGTCGGACCTTCGGACCGTGACGGCAGCGAGCCGATCGGTGCCCGGTCCGCCGACGGTATGGCTCCACTTGTAGGCGGCCGCCGCGGCAGTCACCGCGACGACGAACCCGTCACCGGATCCCTTGGATGTAACGCTTCCGCCGCCGAAGTTCGTGGTGCCCGCAAAGCGACCTGCGAAAACGACGTTTCCGTTGTTGCCCCAGCCAACGGAATTGGCGCGGTCATCGGAGGTGCCGCCCCAGCGCTT
This sequence comes from uncultured Polyangiaceae bacterium, assembly GCA_964506835.1. GTDB lineage: Bacteria > Myxococcota_A > Polyangia > Polyangiales > Polyangiaceae > DASZVB01. The sequence continues at coordinate 16,823 of CAZDNG010000091.1, read as the reverse complement.
CACCCAAGCAGGAGCGCCGTTCGCCGGTGCATAGCGAATACCGAATGCATCCGTGCCGCCTGCCGATGTCTGGTTCCCGCCGACCCCGAAGTTGATCGTGCTCGAAAAGAGGCCTGCGAGATAGACGTAGTTGCTGGCGTCCGTGAAGACGCCGACGCCCTCGTCGGTGCCGGAGCTGCCAAAGGCCTTGCTCCAGACGTGGGTGCCCGCCGAATTGAACTTCGCGACGAAGCCGTCGTACTGGGTGCCGAGCCCCGCGCTCACCGCAGTGAACGTCGATCCCCCAAGGTTAATGGAATCCTCGAAGCCTCCGCAAATGATCACGTTCCCGCTCGAGTCCGCGACCACTCCGTTGGTCTTGTTCCCGCGAGTGCCGCCGAAGTGCTTCGCCCAGACGAAGGTGCCGGCCGAGTTGTACTTGGCGACGAAAGCGTCCGAGGTTCCGTTGACGGTGACGTTGCCGCCCCCGAAGTTGACCGTCCCGTAGAAGTTGCCGACGAGGAGGACGTTCCCGCTCGGGTCCGTGGCGACGTTGACCGCGGCGTCGCCGTCCGCGCCCGTTCCACCGATGAGCTTGGCCCAAAGGTTGTGGCCTCCGGCGTCGAACTTCGCGAGATAGATGTCGGACTTTCCGTGGTTGGTCAGCGCGCCGGTGCCGAAGTTGATCGTCGGGCTCGATTCCCGACCGGCAACGTAAATGTTCCCGGTCGTGTCGTATGCGATGCCCAACGCCGGGTCGTTTTGCGCGCCACCAAAGCTGACCGGCGTGGTCGAGCTTCCCCCGCTGCACGGAGGACACGAGCCGCCGCAATCGACGGCCGTCTCGTCTCCGTTCTTAATCTTGTCGGAGCAGGTCTTCGGGATGCAGACGCCGAGGTTCGCCGGCATGTTGAAGAATGCGCCCGAGCTCAATTTGCAGGTGAGGCCGGATTGGCACTGGGTCGCTGCCGTGCATCCGCCCTCGTCGGCGCCGCAGGGACACGCGGCGGTGCAGTGACCGGCGTTCCCGTTCGCGGGAAGCGACGCGCATGTATTCGCACCACAGTGCGTGCCGCACGACCCGCCGCAGTCAGGCTGGGTCTCGTCCGCGTCCTTGATCTTGTTCCGACAATGAGCCGGCGCACAGGTGTCCACGTTGAACGGCAAACCGAATTGAAGGCCCTTCTTCGAACAGCAAACCGATCCTCCGGTGCACTCGGCGTCGGAGTCGCAGTCGCCCTGGCCCGCAACGCACGTGCACGAAGTGCTGCAGTAGTCGCCGTCTCCGTTCGTACCGCCCTTGCACCTCGAAACTCCAAAGCTCTCGGTGCCGACGTAGTCGTCGGCCTCGCGTCCGTCGCTCGACGGGGAGCCACAGCTCGCCGCAACGCCTACCACCCCGAGCGCCATCATCAGCGCCAAGCACAACCTCAAGACTTGCCTCGTCATGATCTTATTCTCTCCCGCTCTTTGGCTCGTGTCCGGTGCCGCAACACGCATGGGCATTCAGTCGGACCGTGGACGGTCTGATCGCCTTCCCATGACTATATCTCAACCGCGCGTCGACGTCGGAGGATCATCGCGGGTCGCGTCGCGCTCGCCCAAGACCTCCTCATAGAGGCGAGCGACGTCTGCGACGTAGCGCGCGGAGCTGAAGAGACGTTCGGCGCGCGCGCGTCCCGCTTCGCCCATCGCGCGGCGACGACCTGCGTCCGACTTCAAATCTGCCACAGCCCGCGCGAACTCGGAGGGCGCACCGACGGAAACGAGCACGCCGGTGTTGCCGTCTTCGACGACATTCGCCACCCCGCTCGTCCGAGTGCCGACGACGGCGAGCCCAGCGAACATCGCCTCCACAAGAACTAAGCCGAACGACTCGCGTTCCGACGCCAACGCAAACAGGTCCATCACGGCATACATTGGCCCCGTATCCGATTGATAGCCGGCGAAACTGACTGCGCCGCAGAGATCGAGCTCTTGGACGAGCCGCTCGAGCACGACGCGGTCGGGTCCATCACCCACTATGAGCAAGTGAAGGTCAGGGTTACTCGGTCGAAGGATCGACAGCGCCTGAATGAGGTCCGAGACCCGTTTGTGACGATCGTTGAGGCGGCCCACGGTGCCCACGACGAAGGCGTTGCTCGGGATGCCGAGATGTGCGCGCAGCGACCCCCACTCGGACTCGGGCGGCAGTCGCGGCCGAGGAGCGGCGTTCATGATGAGGCGCCGCTTCCGATCGGGGATGCCTTCGGTTTTTAGAAACTCGAGAACCGCGGGAGACACGGCGACACAGCGATCCGAGCGCAACGCCAGAGCGCGAAAGAGGAGCCGCGCACGCGGCGACCGGTGCAACGGGAAATCGATCTCTTCTAGAATGATCTTGCTGCGCGGGTTGGCGAGCCCGGCGAGGGCGGCGAGGATCACGCCTTCGAACACCGCCCCATGAATGATATCGGGGCGCCATTCGAAGGCGGCTCGCACGGCGGCCAACACGTTCCGCCGGCTGAGCAAGTTGCCGCCGAGCGGAGTGACTTCCACGCCGGCGCCGACGAAGTCCGCAATGAGGTGGTCCAGCCCGTGAAGACACACCACGCGCTGCAAATAGCGTCGTTTGTCGAGGCCTCGAGCGAGCTCGAGCCGACGCCTTTCGACGCCTCCAGAATGCAACCAGGGCAGAAAATGAAGAATCCTGACCGGCGAGCCGAGACGCGTTCCCGTCGGATTTGACACGTGGCGGCGACCTATACAGCTCCCTCTGTGACGCGGCCAAGGGACAAAGTTTCGCGGCGCCCGGATCAACTGAAACGCACTCGCCCCGTGAATGGCGGCGTGCTGCGGCGCACCAAAAAAACGGCCCGGCATCCGCCGAGGGAGGGCAGAATGTCACGTATCTCGCTGAAAGCAGAACATTTTTCGGAGCGTTCAGTCACGTTGACACGGCTCGCGAAGCTCTCCTATATTAGGCCGCACTGTACCCAGCTCTGGATCGAGGGAGGCCGTTAGCATGCGTTGGAGAAGAATAGGATCGTCGGTCGTCGTCGCCACGATGACGCTCGGCGTCTTAGCGTCCGCGCAGACGGCGGGGCCGCCGCCGGGCGCCCCCGCTCCGCTGGTTCAGACGCAGAGCGCAAGAGACCTGGACCTGACGCCTGAACAACAGGTGGCGTTGGCCCAGCAGTACCTCTCCGGCATGGACCAGTCGACGACCTCCATCCGCGCGATGCTCGAACAGGCCAGGGCCGCCCGCGACGTCGTGAAGACGCTCTGTCTCAACGATAAGATGAACCAGACCGATGTTGCGTCGCGGTCTGCGCGTGACCGCGTGACGAGTCTTCAGGCGGCGGCGTCGAGCACCGATAAAGATCGCGCGCGGCACGAGTTCCTCATCATACAGGTGCTTCGTGATCGCGTGAGCGAGCTCGTCAAGGAAGCGAATCAGTGTATCGGGGAAGAGGCGGGGTTCATCGGCGAGTCCCAGGTGACAACGGACATCGACCAGAACATCCCGAACAACAATCCCGATCAGCTCGGCTTCGATCCCGATATCGTCAGCGAGCCCCCGACGCTCAGCAGTCCGTATCTGTAGTCCCGACGTTGGAGAATTTCGAACCTCGTCCCCAGCGCTGAGCCCCCGGGAGGAATTGCTTACCGATGAAGCCTCGCTTCCTAATAGCGGCCGCGGCCGTTGCCTGCGCGACTCAAGCCTCGCCAGTGTGTGCCCAAGTAATGAGCGGTACGCCCGGCTTCGAGATGGATCCCAGGGTCGGCGAAGGCCTCGGTATCAAGACCGGGGACTTCGAGCTTCACCCGGGCGTCGCCGCCGAAGCTGGCTATGACTCGAACTACTTTCAGCGCTCGGGAACCGGCAACGAAACGCCGATCATCGACGCCTATCGCCTGCGGATTACGCCGTCGCTCAGCTTCCGAACGATGGGGCAAAGGACCAACGCCGAAGGTGGAGGTCCGCCTCCGGTCCTTGCACTGAACGGCGCGCTTTCAGCGAGCTACAACGCGCTGTTCGCGGCTGACAGCCACTATTCGAGCGAAGTCTCGAATCAAGATCACGTCGCCGCCACCGCCGCTCTCGGGCTCGATATTCTTCCCGATCGCCCCTGGGGTGGAGACATTAGCGCGGACTTCGCGAGAACCGTCGAAGCCTCGAACGACCCCGACACGGCGGACGCATTCCGACGCGACACGGTCAACGCGCGCGCCGGCATTCTCTGGCGGCCGGGCGGGGGACTCTTTCGTTGGCGCCTCGGTTACGCCCTGCGAACGCAGTTCTTCGAAGACAGCGGATTCAGTGATCTGAACAACCTGCAGCACCGGCTCGAGACGCAGGGGCGCTGGAAGTTCCTGCCGCGTACTGCCCTCGTGTACTCGGGCGAGCTCGACTGGCTGACGTACACGAAGAACCCCCAGGTTCTGAGCGACGGCTCTTACGCCCGGTCGTTGATCGGGGTGAACGGCCTCATCAGCAACTACTTCGGCGCGCTGATCATGGGCGGCTGGGGCGAGACGTTTTTCAAGCAGCGGGGCGTCGTTCCGGCGGAAAACTTCGACAGCTTCATCGGCCAGGCCGAGCTCACCTGGTACCCTGGGTCGCGCTCCGATCTCCCTGAGGGCACGTCACCCGGCGTCTCGTCGGTTTCCGTCGGTTATCACCGGACGTTCGCGCCGAGCTACCTTGGCAACTACTACATTCGCGACCGCGGCTATCTGAACGGTGTGCTCCTGATCTCGGAGCACTTCGTTCTTTCAGGCGCCGGCGGCTTCAGCCACATCACGCGGCCCCTTGCCTACTTAACCAACGGCGATCCACAGCAGAACAGTAACGGACCGGAAAACCGGATCGATGCCACGGCGTTCTTCGAATATCGACCGACGTCGTCGGTCGGCATCAACGCCACGTTTCGCTACGACACGGAGCTGAACACGAAACCCGTCGCTCTGGTCGACCGCGGTCGCGACCCGACGGGCCCGATTCCCATTGGTCAGGCCGACGACCTCTACTTCAAGCGCTACCAGATCTTCATCGGGGTTCGCTGGTTCCTCTAGACGCGTGACCCGCCACATCACGGTGCTGATTCTTTCGGCCGTGCTTGCGACGCAAGCGTGCGGACCGAAGGTGGACAACGCAAGGGTTCACTTGCCGCCGCCCGTCGCGAACACGACCGTCGGAGCTGGCGACGTGTTCACGCTGCAAATCGTCGGCGAAAAAGACCTGCCGCAGGAGTTCCAGATCGACTCCGAGGGCAACGTGAACCTCCCCTTCGTCCACATCGTCCATGTGGACGACCTGGAGCCCCAGGAGATCGCGGACCTCGTTCGGAAGCGGCTGATCAAAGACCAGATCTTGTCGAACCCGAGCGTCATCGTCCGGGTACAGCAATACAACAGTAAGCACGTCACCGTGCTCGGTCAGGTCCAGAAGCCCGGCAGCTTCCCCTTCACGCCCGGGATCACATTGATCCAGCTGGTGTCACAAGCGGGTGGCCTGAACGCCATCGGGAACGCCGACTGGGTGAACCTGATCCGGAAGAACAAGGATGGAACGAAGTCGGTCATCATCAGCCTCGGCGCCATCATGGTAGGCCGGTCTCCGGACATTCCGCTTCAAGCGGGCGATCAAATCTTCGTCCACGAACGCGTGTTCTAGACTCGCCGCGCGCGGCTCGGACGACGGGGTCGTCGGATCAGTGGAGCGTCGACTTCTCTGCGCTGAGACGGGCCTTCTGGACGACATCGTGAACCTCCTGGCGAGCAGCCTCGACGGCGTTCAGCGGCGCGTTGGCGTCGTGGGGTTCTTTCAGCTCGGCGACGCGACGCCAACGACCGATGGTCGGATCTTCGAGGGCCGCGTGTTCGTAGAGCTTCGCCGCCGCAGCGGAATCGCCTTTGCCGAGCAAGAAATCGCCAACCGTCGTCGCTGCATCGGCAGCCCGGTGCCACCGTCGCGCCGTCGGATCTTCCCGCGCCGCGCGCTCGAAATAGCCCATACCCCCCACGAGATCGCCGGTCTTCGTTAGCGTCTCGCCGATGTCGGTGTACGCGTCGCCGCACTTGCCTTGACCGACGCAGCCGTCGGCGGCGAAGTCGCTGGCCGCGCGCGACGTCATGTCTGCGTCGTGCGCGAGCGACGCCGCTTCGAGCCAGGTGTGGAGACAGGTTTGTCGGGGCTCGAAGCGCTTGCACTCATCCGCCAAGGTTCGAGCGGCGGCCTCGGGGTGCCCCAAGACCATGTACAACCGCGCGCGGAAGACGACGGGCTCTTGTTCCTCGGGACGCAAGCGCTCGAGCTCGTCGCACTGGGCGTTGATCTCGCGGGCACAACGCGCGGCTTCGATTCCGGCGCAACGACCCGTTCCGTCGGGGTTTTCCATCGCAGAGAGCAGGCGCCGCGCGGCGAGTGAGCGCGCGCTCGCGTAATCCGGATCGTGAACCGTCGCTTCTTCGAGGAACTCGTCCTGAAGCCGACCTTGTTCTTTTGGTAGTTTTTCGGCGAATGCGTAGAGGAGCGGGGCGCCGTTCACTCCGTCGGGAACCGCGCTCCGCAAGAGCGCCGGATCACGAGTCAGCGCGAGGGCCACGTTCGCTGCGTGCGGGGCGAGCGCAGCGTCGTAGTCGGTGGCCAGCCGAAGCTCCATCAGCGACTGGTTTCGAACGTGCCGCTGGGCGAGATACACCGCCAAGAGGTAGTTCGTCCGTCCGCTCGTCGGAGCGCGCTCGAGTGCGAGCGCGAGCCACGGATAAGGACTCTCACGGTGGCCGTCCCACGCGAGGAGCGCGCCGGTGCGGGGGAAGTACGGCTCCGCCGGATGGCGCTCCATCGCGGCGCGGAGTTGGCCTCGATACGAGGCGTACGCCGCGGTATCCGCCGTCTTCGACGGGAAATCGATGATCGCGTCGTCGCGGTCATCCATGATCGTTCGAAAGCCGAGGACCGACGCGAGGACGACCGCCACGAGTCCGGCGACACCGAGGACGAGTGCGCGTGACCGGTCGCGGTCCGGACGGTCGGCGAGCACGGCTTTCTCGGTGGCTTCGCCCCACAGAAAGCCGGCGCCCGCGACGGCGGCGAACATGACGCCGGGCACTTCGAGCGAAAGGTCCACGACGTTCTGGAGCACCAGCGCGGCGAGTCCCGTAAAAACGCCGGTCGCCGCGGGACTACTCAGGTATCCGAGTGCCCGCGGCCGGAGGAGCCACCCCGTCACGCCGAGCCCTACGATGGCGACCGGAAGCCCCCACTCGGTCGCCCATTGCACCGCGAAATTTTCTGGGTGCGAGTAGACGATGTCGTTCGGGCTGACGAAGTACTGTTGAAAGACGCTCTGGAACGCTCCGCGACCGACGCCGAACCACGGATGCGCGCGCATCATGGGCACGGTGAAGGCGAGCGCTTTCAGCTTCTGGACGTCCTTGTTGAGGAGAGCGTCGATCACGTGATGATTCGCAGCGGTGAGCGCGAGCGCCATGCCGCCGATCAACGTCGCCGCGAGCGGAATGAGCATGCGACGCCCGCGCGAACCGATGAAGCTTCCGCGCGAGCGACGCAGCAGGAATGAAAGGAGGACCAATCCTAAAATCAGCGCTGCGAAACCGCCGCGCGACTCGGCGATGAACGACATGCCGACGACGGGCGCGACGGCGAGGGCGATCGCCCAGCGCGGCACGAACGGCGACTCTTCGGCGACGAGGCCGAGCCCCGCGAAGACGCCGAGATTCAGATAGCCGGCGAGGTTGTTCGGATCGATGAGGGGGCCGATGTGCCACCGCTCGCCGCCGAACCGCGGAGCGTAGAACCCATACACTTTGCTCGCGTCGGTCGCGCCGTGCGCGATGCTCACCAGCGCCACGAGCATTGCGCTGATCAGGAGCAACGCGGCTCCCCAGCGGGCGCCGCGATGTGCCCCTACCCCCGCTGCGGCCACGAAGGTTGCCGCATAGGCCCACCACTTCAACGCCTCGACCCACGACGCTCCGGGCTCGAGCGAAATCGCGCCCCAGCCGGGCGCGCGCTCTCCGATCGCGGTGAAAGACCGACTCCACACGTCGGCGGTCGCAGGCTCCAGGTGTGTGAGCAGCGAGAGCGGCAAGGGCAGCGCCTGCACGGCCGTATAGATCGCGAGCAGAGCGAGCACCCCAGCCGGAGCAGGCCACCTGGAGCCTGGTTCGGCCCCGGCGAAAAAGGTGGCGGTCCCCGCGGCGATGGCCACCGACGCCGCGACGAGGAGCACCGGAACGTGCACAGACCCGATCGCGAGCACCGACCCGACGATGGTGAACGCCAGGAGCCACCGGGCGACGAGCTTCGTTCGAGACTCGGAAAAACGACTACCGGCGCGACGCCGGCGCGCCTTCCTTTTCCGGCGGCCTCTCCCCCCGCTCGGCTCGGCCTCCGCCAGCGTTGCCTCTGCGATTGTGTCTACGGCCACGAAGCCCGACCGAAGCGTAACCCGTGCCTAGTCACGAAGCCAGACGAGCGGACGTCGGCGCCGACCCGGCGCACCCCTCCGTTTACGATCGAGCTCGTGGGTGAGCGATGATCGACACGCCCGTGCTGACCCAGGGCGGCAGCTCTGGCACCGGTTGTCCTTCGACGCGATCGATGACGAAGCGACGCTCGAGACGCCGGATCAAGTCGTCGTAGTCGAAGCCTTTGTGCCCGTCGCGGGCGACCCGCGAGAGCCGACCGAGAGCCGCGTTCACGACCTCGGCAGGGGCGTAGTGCTCACCGCCGCCGACGAACGCGTGATAGAAATATTTAACGGCGAACGGAAAATATTTTTCGTTCGGGACTGTGACGTACAGACGGCGTCGAATCACGGTCGCGAGCGCGTCGATGTAGTCGTCGACGAGCTCGTCGGCAACGTGCTCCAGCGTCTCCATGCAGACGCCCACGTCGAAGCGCTGGCTCAAGTCGAAGGCGTCCGCCGAATCGGCATGCCGGAATTCGTATTCCGGATGCGAAGCCCACTTGGTCTTCGCAATGTCGAGCCCCCCTTCCCAGTTAGCATCGTAACCGACGTAGTGGCGCAACGACGGGCGCACGTGCTCGAGCACGCGCCCGTCGTAGCACCCGAGCTCGACCAGCGTCTCGACATCGGGGTCCAGCTCTGCGATGCGACGCGCGAGCCACAAGAATCGCCCGAGGTGAACGAACCGGCGCAACCCGCCCTGAAACAGACGCTCGTTGTAGGTGTCCTTCAGCATGCCGTTCTCGCGACGCAGACGAGTGCGTCTTACTACAGCACGCCGAAAGAACGGCTCAGGAGTTTTGTGCGATCGCGCGAACCATGCTCGACGGATTGTCGACGTTGAGACGGACCAGCGCGAGTTCGATCACGTCCACGACGATCTGGAGGAGAATCTCGACCTGGGGCGGAAGGTCGGACTGATCGGAGATGCATCCGAACCGAAGCGTTCCTTCCGCGGCACCCGGGAAGGTCCTTACCGGAAACGTGCTCTCGGTGAGCTTGCCTTCGCGGCGTTCGCGACCGGTGTGCTCCCACTTCCACGCGGCCTGTTCGCCGGGGGGACAGTACTCGGCATACGCGAAGTGGCCGGTGGTCAAGAGTCGCTCGAGGGCCGCCCAAACGGTGGCCGACGAGGCCGCCATCTCCGTCGTGAGCACCACCGAAGGGAGCGCCCGTCGAAGGGCGTCCGCCGGAGGGCTGAGCAGGTTACTCCGCTGCTGCTCGCGCAATAGAGCGACCTCGAAGTAGCCGGCAAAGCGGGTAATGCCGATCAAGGTCAGGACGGCGCCGCTGATCGCCGCGCCCACCTGCCAGCTCTGACCGAGTGCAGCGGCGAGAGCGGCGGCGCAGAGCAAGAGACTACAGCCGTACAAGATCAGAACCGCGCGGCGATGCGTCAGTCCGTGGTCGAGGAGCAGATGATGCAGATGCTTGCGATCGGCGGCGAAAATCGAGCGCCGCGCCACCACGCGGCGCACCGTCGCGAGCAAGGTATCCGTGAACGGAACGCCGAGCGCGATCACGGGGACCAGCAACGAAACGATCGTGCTTTCCTTCTGTCGCCCGCTCATCAAGGCCGCCGTTCCCAGCGCGTAGCCGAGAAACATGCTTCCCGTGTAGCCCATGAAGATCGTCGCGGGATTGAAGTTGTAAAACAGGAAGCCGAGCACCGCGCCGCCGAGCGCCGCGTTCAGGATCGACGCCAGGCCGTTGCCCGTGATCAGCGCGACCACCAGATTGGTCACTGCCGCAAAGAACGCCACGCCGCCCGCCAGCCCGTCGAGGCCGTCGATGAGGTTGATCGCGTTGATAAAGGCGACGATCCAGACCAACGTGGCGACGTAGCTGAACGCCGTCCCCACGAAGAGCGACCCCATGCCGGGCACGTAAATGGTCGACTCAATCCGCACCCCGCCGAACCACGCGATGCTCGCGGCAATGCATTGAACGAACAGTTTCCGCTTTGCGCCGAGCGCGCGAATGTCGTCGAAGGCGCCGGCAGCAGCGATGAGGAGCCCCGCACCGAGGAAGGTCCACAGCGCCGTTCGGCTCACCACGAATCGGTGGTTTTGCCCAAGGCTCAAGGTCGACAGAATGGCGGCCAGATAGGCCACGACGATGGCAACGCCGCCGAGCCGGGGCGTTGCCTCAACGTGAACGCGCCGCCCACCAGGGGCATCTACCGCGCCGATCGCGCGCGCAAACCGTCGCACGCCCGGCGTGAGCAACGCCGAAACGAGGATGGCAAGAAGTCCCGCGAGTAAAGCCGCACTCATTGGGTAACGCTCGGGCAGTTACGTTGCAGAGCAGAGCGCGAGCATTCACTGATTTCGCCGGGAAAGTCTAGTCCCCGAAGCTTGTTTCGAACGTTTCAGTCTGTGGCCGAAAGCCTCATCCATCGTACACACAGCTGCCCAAGCGACGGGCTGCGGTTATAGTGCACGCCGAAGAAGCGCCGATGAAAGATCGAAGCCGCGCACCGCTGGCGAAACGAGAGCCGTTCTCGAACCATGGATGACCTGGTTCCCGCCTTCTTCGTGACACTCGTCGGGGCGCTTCTCGCCGTGCTGCAAGCGTCGCGTTTTGCTCGGTGGGAATCCACCGTGCTCGTGGCGGCCTTCGCAGCCCACGTTTTCTCAGCGTTCGTTCAGATTTGGTTCACGAAAGGCCTGTACGGAGGCGGCGACCTTTTTGGCTACACGTGGAGCGGAGAGACGATCGCCGCGGTGCTCCGAGCGGATTTTCCACGCTTCGGCCCCGAAGTCCTCAGGCTCCTCTTTCATCGAGTCGCCGTGCTTCCGGTGGAAGGGTTCGGCGGCGGATCGTCCACGGGCGCGATGCAGGCGCTGGCCGGCTTTCTCACTTATTTTACGAGCGGTTCGACCTATACGCTCTGCTTGATCGTCGCCGTCGCCGCGCACTTCGGTATGGTCGCCCTCTATCAGGCCTTTTCCGCATCGTTTCCGGAGACGTTGCATCCTCGGCTAGCGTTCGCCTCGATGCTCGTGCCCTCACTCGTGTTCTGGTCCTCCGCGCTGCTGAAAGAAGCGGTCGCGATGGCGGGTCTCGGCTACTTGATGCTCGGGATGGTTCGCTTCCGGCAAAAGTTCAGCCTGTTGGCGGTGGCGCAGCTCGCGTTCGGAGGCCTCGTCATCGCCCTGATCAAGGCCTACATCCTCTTCCCCGTCGTGCTCGCCGCAGGAGCTTGGTTCTATCTCGAGTCCGGGAATGGCAAACGGCGCGTCGTGCGGCCGGCGCACCTCCTGTTCGGCATGGCGGTGGCCGCCAGCGGCGTCATCGTGCTCGGTCGCATTTTTCCCGAGTACGCGCTCGACAATCTCGCCGAGCAAGCGGCTTCGCATCAGGAAGCCGGAATGCTCGTGCGAGGCGCATCGACCTATTCGATCGGTGATCCGACGCAGACGACTTTGACGGGACAGCTCGTGTTCGCGCCGCTCGCGCTCGTCACGTCCTTGTTTCGACCGTTTCTCTTCGAATCCACGAGCGTCCAGATCGGCGTCAACGCGCTCGAAACCACCGCGATTCTCTTTCTCACGTGCCGAGCGCTCCTACGTCGTGGTCTCGCCGGTACCTGGGCTCTACTGTCGCATTCGCCGATGCTCGTGTTCTGTACTCTCTTTACCTTGAGCTTCGGCGTTGCCGTCGGTCTCACGACGACGAACCTCGGTGCCCTCTCGCGGTACAGAATGCCGCTGGTCCCCTTCCTCTGGGCGCTCGTCTTGGTTCTCGATACCAAGAACTATTACGTGACGGCGCCCGTCGCGGCCCCAGCGCCCTTTCTGCTTCGCAAGCGCGCGCTGTGAGACGACCTCGCTTTTTTTCGCGACGGGCCGAGCGCCCACGCCTGCTGTTCGTCGTGAACGCAGATTGGTTTTTCCTTTCTCATCGGCTGCCGCTCGGTCTGGCGTGCCTCGAGGCGGGATTCGACGTCACGGTGTGCGCTGGGGAAAGCGCGGCCCGCGCCGACGTCGAGAAGGCTGGGTTTCGCTTCCACCCGCTCCCGATCGAGCGCGGCGGAACGAGCCCCGTCGAAGAACTGCGCACCGTTGCGGCTCTTCTCCGCGTCTACCGTCGTGAACGGCCAGACGTCGTCCACCACGTCACGATCAAGCCGGTGATCTACGGTTCGCTCGCCGCGCGAGCACTCGGGGTTCGCGGCGTGGTGAACGCGGTGAGCGGCCTCGGTTACGCGTTCATTCCGCGTCCCGAGGACAACCTCGCGCACCGCCTCCTCGGCCGATCGCTCTGGGCCGCGTATCGGCTCTCGCTCGACGGAAAACGGACTCGCGTCATTTTCCAGAACGAGGACGATCGGTCGACCTTCGTGGAGCGCAAGCTCGTGGCCGCCTCGCGAACGGTGTTGATCAACGGCTCGGGTGTCGACTTCGGAACATTTTCACCGCGTGAGCTCCCCGACAAAGAGTTCGTCGCGCTGCTTCCGGCGCGTCTTCTCTGGGACAAAGGAGTCGGCGAATTCGTCGAAGCCGCGAAGCAACTCAAGAAACGATGGCCGCAGGCACGCTTCGCGTTGCTCGGCAGAATCGATCCGGGAAATCCAGCGGCGATCGACGAAAAGCAAATCGAAGACTGGGTGAAGACCGGCGACGTCGAGTGGTGGGGCCATTGCGAACACCACGAAATGCCTGACGTCTACGCGCGAGCGACCGTCGTCGTGCTCCCGTCGTATCGTGAAGGTCTACCGCTGGCGCTCGCGGAAGCAGCGGCGATGGGCCGCGCCTGCATTACGACGGACGTCCCGGGCTGTCGCAACACGGTCGCTCATGGCGTCACCGGTTGGCTCGTGAAGCCGCGCGACCCCGTGACACTCGAGCAAGCGCTCGACGAAGCGCTCCGCGACCCGGAAGAGACGAAGCGTCGCGGTGAGAACGGCCCCGACTTCGCGCGCGCGCGCTTCAGCGTCGACGCGGTGATTCAGCGCACGTTCGCGGTCTACCGCGAGCTCCTCGACGGGCGCGCTTCATAGCGGCGCACGACTTCATTTCGGCTCGGGCGGAGCCGGCGGCTCACTTGCCGACCGCGAACTTGTAAATCCGGTTGTCGCCCGCGATGTAGAGGTGACCCTTGGCCGCGATCGGTGCGACGTAAGGGCGGATCGCGCGAACCAATTCGTCGTTGGACGTGGTCGAAAAAATGATCGCGCCGGTGTCGCCGTCGAATCCCGTGAACCGCGCGACACCACTGCCAATACCCCAGACAATCACGTCGGATTTTCCGTCCGGCGTGGTCACGATCGGCGAACTGAGGCCCTTCTGCGTCCCACACCAGGCGAACGCGAGCGACGGCGGCGAACCCGGAACGACCTTCATTGCGAGAAGGTCGCTACCCTTCGGACATGTCATGCCGAGCCCCTTGCCGACGACATAGGTAGCCTTCGCCGTCGTGTACGTGGCCGCGGCAGTGATGAATTTGCCAGTTGCGAAGGCCTTACTGAATACGCCTTCGCCGTTCGCGCCGTCGCCGGTGCCGATGCCGCCGAGGTTCGTACGATTCACGAGATAGCCGACGCCGTTCTTGCCGAGCACCACGGCGAGCTTCGACGGCGTCGAACCGGGCATGTCGAACAACACGGGAGCCATGCCGCCGAGATCCAGATCGCCGACGTCGAGCGCATGCCAGTTCGATGGTGTGAAGTAGTTCTTCGGTTGACCGTCGAACACTGGACCGTCGGCAAAATGAATGACGGCTTCGCCGCCCATCCAGGTCTTGGTACCCGTCGTGTTGCCGGTTGCAGCGAAAATCCCGGTCTCGTCCGACGCGACTCCGCTCGGCCCCCAGCTACCGCCGTGAAGTGCGCCGGTAGCCCATGCCTTGGGTTTCCTCGGCGTCGCGAGCGGAAAGCCGACGACCCAGCCGTGGTACGTCGAACAGTCGCCCGCGTGCCCGCCGTACGGGACGTACAGCACGCCGTCGTGGATTGCGAGCGCCCCGCGCTGGTTCTGCACGAGCGAATCGAATGCGACGCCCTCGAACGAGACCGTCGCAGAAACGTCGACCGGAAAGCCCGCGAGCACGTGGCCGTCGTCGATCGAGAGGCCGAAAACCAAATGCCGCGCGATGATTCCGCCGTCGGTCCCCTCTTCGGCGGTCCCCGTCATCGCATCGAAATAGATCCCGCGCGACGGCAGGTCGATGATCGGCGTGCCGGTGATGCCGAGTGGGTTGATGTTGCCGCACGGCAGCGAGGCGAGCTTCACCGGCGCTCCGACGTTCTTCTGCCAGAGCGTCTCCCCCGTGGTCGCATCGACGGCCGAAACGTTATCGCTCTCCGTCGCCGCGAAGAGAACGTCTCGGCCGCCCACTCCGCCATCGAGGAAGAGGAGCTGCGCATAGACGTTGCCCATCAACGTCGGTTGGAAGGTCGTGATCTGATGAAGGGTTGCTGCTGCGGATTTCGTGAACGCCGCGTCCACATAGACGCCGTCGCGTCGCGCCGAATGATGATGTTGCAGCACCGACGCGTCGGACGTCGTTCCGGCGTCGGGGTTCGCACCGCCGTCTTTTTCTCCAGGTCCTCCGTCGGTCTTCGGCCCGACGCTGCCATCGGGCTTGCCGCCTACGGACGCGTCCTTGCGACTCCCGCCAGCGCCGCCGCTTCCCGGATTTCCGCCGCCGCCCGCCGTCGCGCCCGCTCCGCCCGTCGCGCCGCTCCCCGACGAGGCGCCACCGCTCGACGTCGCCCCTGTTCCGGATGAGGCGCCGCTCGACGTCGCGTCCCCCGTGGTTCCACCGCTGCCGTGTGTACTGGAGCCACTATCCGACCCGCATCCATTCGAGGCGATGGCGACCAGAGCGAGCCAAGTGAACTTCCGAATCGACGTTCGACCCACTGAGTCCATCGACCACGGATAGCACATCGCCTCGACGAGAGCAGGGAGCCGCTCTTGGGGGCGCGTCTCCGCTATGCTTCGTCGGGTCGAGGCTTTGGGAGACAACCGAACCGGATCGTCATGATACGGTCGTGCGCGAAACGTGACTCGCCTGCGCGTCCTCGCCCTGACGTCTTATCCGGATCTAGCAGCTTGCACGCGGTTTCGCGTCACGGCGTACCGGTCGCTGCTCGCCGAGCACGGAGTGGACCTGACCTTGCACTCCGTCTTGAGTGACCCGCAATTCGCGGGCTTTTACCAGCCCCAGCCGCGATTGGAGAAGGCGGCGGCCATCATCTCGGGTACCGCTCGACAGCTTGCGGCCGCGCTCGACGGGAGCGTCGACGTCGTGTTCGTCCAGCGAGAAGCCACCCTGATCGGACCCGCGCTGCTCGAATGGGTCGCGACGCGTCTCCGGCGTACGCCGCTGGTTTTCGATCTGGACGACGCGGTCTGGCAGGTTCCCGAAGGGCTGTCGCGGCATCCGATCGCCGTGCGACTACTCAGGTGGCCACAAAAGACGTGGGGCCTCTTCCGAATGGCGACCGAGGTCGTCGCGGGCTCCCACTACCTCGCCCGTGTCGCACGCGAGCACAACGCGAACGTCACGGTGCTTCCAACCGTCGTGTCCAAGACCGCGTGGGCTCCCCTGCCCGGGAAGCTCAACGGCGCGTTCGACGCCGCGAACGCCGCGCCCGTCATCGGATGGATCGGGTCTCATTCGACGGCCCCGGCGCTGAACCTCGCGCTGCCCGCCTTGCGACGGCTGCGTGCAGCGGGCCGACAATTCTCGGTGCGAGTCATCGGCGCGGCCGATTCGTTCTCGCTCCCCGGGCTCGAGTTCGAGACCCGGCCTTGGACTCGAGAGCGCGAGGTGCGTGATTTTCAGGAGCTCGACATCGGGATCGCGCCCATCCCCGCTACCGAGTTCTCGAAGGGCAAGTGCGCATTCAAGCAGCTCCAGTACATGGCCGTCGGTGTGCCGAGTGTCTCCTCGCCGGAGGGCGGCTCGACGGATTTCATCGTGCATGGCGAAAATGGCCTGCTCGCTCGCACGGACGACGAGTGGTTTCGTTCGCTCGAAGCGCTACTCGACGAAGCAGCGCTTCGGAGCCGCATCGCGCGTGCCGGTCGCGAGCTCGTCGAGCGCTCGCACTCCATCGAAGCCCAAGCGCCTCGGTTAGCAGAAATCTTGAAGCGCGCGGCCGCGGCCCGCTGAACGTCAGGGGCGCTCGGCGCGGGCGCACGCGCACTCGAGCGCCGCTCGAGTGCGCCGGACCGCCGTATCCAACGAGAAGTGGTGGAGACCGGTTTCGCGGCATTGCGCCCGCATCGGACCGCGGTTCGGGATCACATCGTTCACGAACCAGCTCGCGGCCCGGTCCAAATTCCCCGAGCTCGGCTCGGCAATGAGCAACCCCGCGCCGACATCGAGTTGTTGGTCCAGGTCACCTAC
>CAZDNG010000090.1:8828-25141 GCA_964506835.1 uncultured Polyangiaceae bacterium | reverse complement strand
TGCCATCGCGAACCTGAACAAAATGCGATGAATGCCCAGGGCGGGACGCCCCCCAGGAACAATCTCACGACGTCAAAGTCCACCAGGCGGCGCGGCGCGGGACACCCCCCAAGAACAATCTCACGACGTCACCGTCCGCGCGACCGCTCCCCCGCCGCCTTCGCGGGCTCGCTTCGCTCGCGGGGGGCGCACTCGTCGTCGAGGCGGGACTACTGAAGCGCGCGCCGGCGATCGGCGAGGGCGCCGCGGATCCGGATGAGATCGAGCGTCGCGCGCAGCGCGTCGCGCGCGCCGACCTTGCTTCCGGCGACTTCACGCCAGGTGCGAAGCGGGATCTCGACGAAGTCGTCGGGCGCGAGCCCCGGAACTCCCGGAGCGCCGATGAGCAGGCGGCCGAGAAGCTCGACGTCGAACGCCCACCGCGAGACGAACGGTATCGCGAGCGCCCCTCGAAGCGCCGTCTCGTCGGCGAATACCTTGGCGCCACATTGCGTGTCGTAGATGGGCAGATTCAGGACCAGCGACGCAGCGGTCGCAAACCCACGACCGAAATAGTGCCGGACGGCGCTGCGATCGATCTTCGAGCCGAGAAGCGCGACCCGAGAACCGAGGACGACCTTGAAGGCGCCCCCGCATGCCATGGAAAAAAGCCGGAGCAACTCTTCCGGAGGCGTCGAGAGATCGGCGTCGGCGTAGCCGACGATCCCGGCGCCCAGCTCGAGCGCGCGGAGCATGCCGCGGCGCACCGCCTCGGATTTGCCGTGATTTTCGTCCAGGACGACGACGTCGACGCGTTCAGGATGCAGGCTGGCGAATCGGTTCAAGAGAGCGCGCGTGTCGTCGGTGGAGCCGTCGTCGACGAAGAGCAGGCGCTGCACGCCGTGCCCGGCGAGCGCCGCGAACTGGGCAAAATCGAGCCGCTCCGCCTCGTCGTAACAAGGAACGACCAGCACAGTGGACGGACGCTCGCTCATCTTGGCCCCCGTGCCAGAGTCTCGGACGCATCCGGACGGCAGAGTGCCCAAAAACTGAGCCCCGGCAAACCCACGCCGCGACGCGCGCAGGCTCGCTCGACGGTCGCGTCGAGCTCGAGCGCTCCCGCAACGAGTCGCGCGGACAGTGCGCTCCCGCGCCATTCGAGTCGCCGCGGAGCGTGGCTCCGTCGCCGGGGAAAGAGCGACTCGGCCACCTTGGCCATTGCACGGGGGATCGTGAGCGACGAAAAGAGGCTGCCGGAACCGAGCACGCGGAGGCCCGCACCGGCGAGCAACCCGAGGAATGCGCGCGGTCGATAACGACGGAAATGCCCCAGCACCACGTCGTGCGACGTGAAGAGCGCGGGCCAGCACGGAACGCTCAAGAGCACGAAGCCGTCGGGCTCCACATTTCGGCGAACGCGCCGCTCGAGAAACGCGGCGTCGTCGTCGACGTGCTCGAGCACGTCGAGCATCAGGACGAGGTCGAACCGCTCGTCGGGCTCGTCGCGGGTGAACCGCAACGCCGGTGCCGCGCGCGGAGCGAACCCGCTGCGGCTCGCCTCGTCGTAGCCGGTGTCCCAGGCGACCGCGGCGCTGCCCGCGGGTAACCGCTCGAGCAACGCGCCGACGAAATAGCCGTCGCCCGCGCCGGCGTCGAGGACGCGCCGAGGCCGCTCGAAGACGCCACTCTCCGCGAGAATTCGCCGGAAGAAATTTCCGCGCACGACTTCCCAGGGGTGGCGCACGAAGCCGGACGACGGGAGCTCCGCGAGATCCACCGCCTACCCGATTCGCAGCGTCAAAGCGCACCGAGTATCGTCGCCCGGTCGTGCACAGTAAAGCAGGTTGGCGGTCGGCGGCGAAAGATCGATGGCTGCTCGGCGTCGTGGGCGTCGCGGCGGCGTACGCGGCGTTCCTGCTCATCGCGACGCCGCGCGGGTTCGCGCTGTCGCCCGACGCCGTCGACTACGCCGAAGCCGCGCGGAGCCTGTCGCGGGGTCAAGGCGACGTCGTGGACCGGATCATTTTTCACACCGGCCTCTTCCCGACGGTGCGCCACCCGCTCGAAGTACACGGCGAGCTCCAGCAATTCGTGCTCGCGGCGTTGTTCGTGCTCGGCGGACCGAATCCGGCGCTGGTTCGAATACCCGGCGTCGTGTTCGCGGCGACCCTGATCGTGCTTTCGTTCGTCGTCGGCCGTCGACTTTTCGGCACCATCGCCGGCCTCGTCGCGGTGTGCTTCGTCCTATCGAGCCGCGAGCTGGTGATGCTCGCTCTTTTTTTCGCGGACGACGTGCCGCACGCGCTCTTTTCGTTCGCCGCCGTCGGCGCGTTCACGATCGGCGCGACGTCGGAGTCGAACCGAAAGGCGTGGCTGACCGGAGCGGGCGTGGCCTCGGCGTTCTCGGCGCTCGCCAAGTTCACCGGCACGATCTTTCCGGCGGTGTTCGGTGTTTTGCTGATCGTCCACCCGAAGACACGGCGCGCCGTCGGGCTCCGCGGTTTTCTGCGCCTCGCGCTCCCCGTCCTCGTCGTGGTCGCGCTCTACACGTGGCGAAACTACCGCGTGTACGGCACGCCGGGCTCGCCGTACGGCGCGGTCGAGTGGCTCGGCAAAGACGGCATGCCCAACTACTTCGCCCTGTACGATCCGACACCGACGGTCGCCGAGGTGTGGGCGAAGAAAGGCGCCGCGCACATGTTCGGGTTGATCCGGATGGAGCTCGCGTCGTTCGTGAGTGTCGTGTTCCACTATCCGCTCCTCCTCGCGGGAGTGCCGGCGACCGCGTGGCTCCTCCGGCGTAACGTCGCGTGGAGCGGCTCGATCCTCCTCTATCTCGCTGGCCTGTGCGGCGTGACGTCCGTCACGCATCACGTGGAAGCGCGGTATCTCTCGGCACTGATGCCGTTCTCGGCCGTGTCGGTGGGCGCGTGTGCGACCGAGGCGTTCTGCGCGCTCCAGGAGAAGGTCGTCGATTCGCGCCGCCGCTGGACGCGCGCCGCGCTCGTCGTTCTCGTGGGCGCCGTGTTGTCCCGGGCGATCGTCGCCGAATTCCTCGTCGCGCGAGCTTTTGCGATCCCTGCGGACGGAGAAGAGCCCTGCGCGGCGGCGATCCGATTCTTGCGCTCGGATCTCGCGCCGAACACGGTGGTCCTGTCGTCGAACCCGTGGCTCGTGTCGTGGGCGGCGGAGCGCCCGTCCGTGAACGCGCCGACCAACGGCGCCGCGGCGTTCCTCACCGTGGCGCGTCACTACGGCGCTCGATGGATGATGGTCGACCGTAGCTTTTCCTACGCCGACTTCGACGCGCTCCTGCACGAGCCGTCGATCGTCGACGCACTCCGCCCGGAGCGCGTGGTGCCCGGACCGCGGTGCGACGTGTACCGGCTGCACACGCCGTCGCCTTGAGCCGGGTAGCCGGCGAGCGTGAGATGCACGCGCTCAGACCTTTCGCGCGCTCGCCGTTCCGATGACGACCCCGAGCTCGAACTCGCGATGCGACCAGTACTTGGCGATCGCTTCGGTCAGGTACTGAAGCGCGCCGTCGAAGTCCGGGATCCCCATGAAGGCCTGGAACTCCGGGAGCACGAGCAGGCGCATCACCGGATCGTCGGTGACGGAGCGCGCGTGCTCGAACGACAAGTTCACTTGTCGGACGTCCACGTCGATGTCGTCGAACCCGACGGCCTCGAGCTCTTCGGAGAGGGACTCGAGGGTCGGCCTGCTCAACATCGCCCCCTCGGTCGCCCGCCCGAACTCGGCCTGGTCCGATTTGAGCGCGTATTCTCGGAAGAGGTCGCCGATTTCCTGGAACGAGCCGCGAAGCGGCAGCGAGACCAACGCTTGTCCGCCCGCATAGAGCACGCGCTCCATCTCGCGGAACAAGTCGAGCCGATCGCGCTCGGCGCCGATCGGATGGAGCGACAGCGCGTGCGAAAACCCCTCCGCTTCCAGCTCGGTCGGATAGCCCGAGCCAACGTGGTATTCGAGCGAAGCGTCCTTCAGGCCCACCGCCTTGTTCCGGGCGAGCTCGAGCGCCGCGAGCGAGGCGTCCACGCCGACGAGCGACGACCCTTCCGCCGACTCGATGAGCTCACGGTCGAGGTAGCCGCTGCGACAGCCGAAATGCGCGATGCGCGCCGGCCCTCCGAAGAGCAGCATGTTCAGGGCGGCCTCCCCGAATTTCTCGAGGTACCGAGGGACGACGAACGTCTCCAAAATGGCGACCTCGGCCGGCGTCAGCTTGAGCCCCAGCATCTTGGGGCGCGGAAAACTGCTCGCGCGAAACTCCTCGGGCGTCTCCATCATGACGGCGACTTACTCTGCCAGAGCGGACTCGTCTCCGCGCCGGAGAACGACGCGGAATGCCGTGGACATCTCCCATCGGGGCAACGCGGCGCGCCATCCCGCCCGGCAATCGGAGTCCCGGGCGCGTCACCGCGGAGCGCAACGTCGCGTCGCGTCCGCAGTAAGCTCCGCCGTCGTGAAGCCTGCGCTCGGAGCCGCTATCGCCGCGTCGATGCTCGCGCTTGCCGCCCTCGGCAGGCACGCCCGGCACGCGGCAACGCCGGACCGCACGCGCCCCGTGGGGTCCGCTCCCTCGGCGCACACGGCCCCCTGTCCGGTGGGCACGCTCCCCGACGAAGGCGTGTGCATTCCCGTGCCGCGACGCGCCGCACTTGCCCCACGCGCCTCCACCGACGCCGAGGGTCGGATTGCGAGACGTCCCGATCGTCCCGCCGACTACCTCAGGTACGCGCTGCCGCTCGAAGCCCGCGCCGTCGAAGCTTCCCTCGCCGGCGACGATGGCGGGCTCTCGCCGGGCAGCGTCGTGTTACTCGCGCCGGCGGGCGCTGCCGTGCACGCGCTCGCGCTCGAGGGGCAAGTCGGTCCCGCGACGGCGCTCTTCGCAGGACGACTCGTCGGACTCACCGTGGTGACGCGACACGTCGTCGAAACCGGAGGACGCCGTCGAATGCTGCTCGTCGTCGTCGGCAATCTCGCGGCCATGTCCGTCGCGGCGCACGCGACGCTCGCAGGCGGCGACGTGATCGGCACGACCGGCAGCGCACCGCTCTCGCTGGCCGTCCGCGTCGTGCGCGACGGCATCGACGTCGATGCGCTCGGCGGTCCCGAACTGCTCGACGATGCGAACTCGGTCCCCGACGACGCCCGCAACGTGCTCGTCGTGAAGTAGTCGCGCATTCTCCTCGCGCCAGCGGGGGGCGCAGTAGGTTGACGAGTTAGCTTAGCTATCTCAGAAACCGTAGCGAGCACCCCGATGATAGGGAGGCCGACGCAGGCATACGCTGGCATTTCGAGGAGGCCGACCGACGCGGCGGGGGGCGCAGTAGGTTTATGGGATAGCTAAGGCACGAGTTTGTAGCCGTAGCCGTACACCGTGAGGATGTGTTTCGGCCGGTCCGGCTGCTTCTCGAGCTTCTTTCTGAGCTTCACGACGAAGTTGTCGATCGTGCGATTCGTCGGGGACGCCTCGATGCCCCAAATCTTGTTCAAGATCTCTTCGCGGCTCACCGGTTGGCCGACTCGCTCGTGCAAGAGGCGGAGGAGCTCCACTTCGTAGAACGAGAGCTGCTCGATCTGTTTGCCGCGCGTCAGCGTGTGCGCCATCGCGTTCACCGTCGCCTGCCCGATCTTGAACGTCGTGGCCGTCTCGGTCGGGCGGCTCGCGCGCCGAAACAGGGCTCGAAGCCGCGCCACGAGCTCCCCGGGACTGAACGGCTTCGTGACGTAATCGTCCGCGCCCGCGTCGAGCCCACGGATCTTGTCGGCCTCCTGGCTTCGCGCGGTGAGAATGAGGATCGGCACGAAGGCGTCGTGCCGACGGATCTCCTCGCACACCTGATAGCCGTTCACGTCCGGCAGCATCAAATCGAGCAACACTGCGTTCGGCTTCTCGTGCCGGGCCAGCGCGGACCCCTGCTTGCCCGTCGACGCGGTCAGGACTCGGAAGCCTTCGAACTCGAGCGAATCCTGGATACCGAGCGCCATCGCGGGCTCGTCCTCGATGACCAGGATCGTCTTACGCGGTTCCACGCGGAGGCCATCTTACGGTGGCCCCCGCGGGGATTGGCATCAGATCGTGCTCAGGGGCTACCGCTGTCGCCACCGGCCGGCGGCGGGGTGGTCCCCGTCGCGGTCGACGCCGTATCCTCGATCTGAGCGCCCTGGCAGGCGATCAGGGTGATCGCGCCGTGCGCCGGCGTGTTGTCACCGACGAAGCGGAGCAGCCGCTTCTCGGTCGCGGGGCACGTGGCGACGAGGCTCGCCGGGTCGCCGTTCTTCGGGTCGATGTAGCACCAACCCACGTCGTTCGCGTCCGGCGTCTGCTGGTGACAATCCGCAGCCGCCGGGAGGATGGCACAGAACGTGAAGTTCGAGCACAGCGGCAAGGTCGGCGACGACTTCGACTGGTCGTTCGTGCAGGAATTCTCGGACGCCAGTCGATCCTTCGCGGGCTGGATGAGCAAGTCGGACACGGGACCGCGGCCCGGGGTGTTATTGCAGTCTTCTTGCGTGGTGACCGCCTCGATGATGCTGCACGGAACCTGATGGGTCGTCGGATCCACCTGGAGCACGCGGGGCAGGCACTTCGCGGCGAGCTGCTCCTTCAACCGCTCGATGATGGCGTCGACCGCCGGACGATAGCCGTAGTCCTGCGCGCCTTGATCGGTCAGGTTGCGCGCGCACAGCGAGGCGACGATCGAGTTGTTGCCGAAATCCTTGAGCACCTGGAGCTCGCGAAGGTCGGGATAGCCCTTGGCGAAGTACTGTGTCGTTCCGTAGGTGCCATCGGGATTCTGGCAAAGCGGATTGAAGTCGTTCGGGTCGCTCTGGTAGCAGTCGGTGCCGGTCGCCATGCTGTCGTCGCGCGGCTGGGCGAGCTGGAAGGCGCAGGCATATTCGAGGTCGCCTTGCGCGACGTTGTTCCACTCGTGACCGTTCGACGGATTGGCACCCGGCGTGCCGAACCGCGGTGCATTCGTCGGACCGACGAGCACGTTCGCGCCGCTGTTCAACGGCCCGTTCGTGCGCGGGCTCGTCGACTCCACCATCAGGTGATCGGTCGGCAGGACCGGTGGCGACGAACTCGAGTTGCCGAGAATGGCGTCCCACGTTCCGTCGCCCAACATCACGGAGGCGATCTTGTAGTGGAGCTCGGCAGCCGGGTACTGGACGTTGTTGGAGTCGGTCGTGGCCTGAATGTCTTGCCAGGGCACGCCGACGATGCCGGCGAGGAACACGAGGTCCGGCGACCGCGGACGGACGTTCTGCATCGTCAAATCCGTGTAGATCGGGTTCTGATACACGTCGGGCGAGCCGTCCCCGTTGGCGTCGGCGCAGTCGGCCGCGTTCGCGGGCATCGAGAGATCTTCGTTCGACGTGCAGATCTGAGTCTGCGTCAGCGCGTTCACGTAGCGCGTCGTCGGATAGAGGAAGTCGATACCGAACCGCGCCTTGTTGGCGTAACAGCGCAGGTTGAAGTTGTGGCCGTTGTCGGCCTTGACCGCGGTGGCCGCGCAGTTCGGATCCTGATTCGGCGGCGCGCAGCTCGTCCCCTTTGCGGGGCCGATCTGGCAGTTGTAGCAGCACGGATCGTTCGGATTGTTTGCGCAGGGGCTCGAGCCGTTCGGCGGCGTGAACGTGCGGCTGGCGATGAGGTACGCCTGCTGGTCGTCACGGATCGAGCAGTCGTTCTCGTCCGTGAGCATGATGACCGCGAGCAGTGAGTCGGCGCGCAAGAAGGCGGCTCTCTGTTTCACGACGGTCATGTTCGTGCCGGAAGAGAAAGCACATTGCTGCGCACCGCCGCCGCCGCACGGCTTGAGCACGATACTGGTCGGCGGATTCGGATCGACGAGGAAGCGATACCAAGACTCGAGCTGGGACTCGAAACCGCACCCTTGCTGGTCCGCGTCGGTGATCATCAACGTGAACGTGTCGATGAGCGGTTGAGACGACGTCTCGTTGGCGACGGTGGCCGGGTTCCAGTTCAAGAAGCCGGCGGGATCCGGCGCGAGGGGTTGCTGATACAGGTTCTGCGCACGCGGCCGCGACGCGACGAGCTGGCCCTTGTCGTCGTTCTCTTCCTGAGCGAGCGCGCTCGACGTCGGATCGGGACAAGTGCCGCCGGCGCCGTGGTCGCCGATGCTCGACGTCACCACGCCGATGTGGATGTTCTTGATCGCGGTGAACTCACGCTGAAAGCCGGTCGCGCACGGCGCCGCCGGATCCGCCGGGGTCTGTCCGGTCGCGCCGTTCGGATCGACGCAGTTCGGATTCACGAGCCGATTGACCAAGTCGGGGACGGCCGCCTTGAGCACGTCCTGCTTGTCCTTCATCGAGCTCGAGTTATCGACCATGAACAAGAGGTCGATCTTGTCGACGGTCGTGTTGTCGATCTTGTCGACGAACACGTTGGTCGTCTGCGGCACGCAGGGCGTCGAGCACAGCGGACGATCGAGGCAGCCGCTCGCACCGATGACCCCGGCCACCGCGGCAACCGCCGCGATCAACCCGAGGCGAAGGACAGCCGGAAAGCGGCGAACTGCGGACTTGGCAGGCTGAGTCGAGTGCATCGGAAAGGCTCCTTGGGGGGTGCCGGCGGGCGGCGAACGAGGGGTCGAGGCAGAGGCGAGAGAGCGACGAACGGGACCCGGATCAGGCACCCCAAGCGTCCTTTATATGGGCGCTTTCCAAGCAGCCTAAGTGCGCGGCACGACTCTTGTCAATCGCGCTCGGGCGCGGTCGGAAGGATCCACTTGGGGTTCATGATTCGAGGTTCGGTTGAATCGAAAAATGTTTGCGCGATAGACACCTCGGTTGGCAGTGCGCGTGCAGTGTCGTCATGGACTTGCGTCGCTTTCGGTCGGCGTCACCGACGAGCTCCCCGTCGTGTCGTCGATCTGCGCACCCTGGCAAGCGATGAGCGTCACGCCGCCGTGGGCGGGTGTATCGGGTCCGACGAACCGCAAGATGCGCTTCTCCGCCGCGGGGCAGCTCGCGACGAGGCTGACCGGATCGCCGTTCGCGGGATCGATGTAGCACCAGCCCGCCGACGTCGCGTTCGTCGTGTGGCAGTCGGGGCCCGCCGGCGCGATCTCGCAAATGTTGAAGGCGTCGCACGCCGGCAACGCGGCCGTCGGCGCGCCCTTCGTGCACGACCCCTGGCCAGCCAGGTTGTCACGCGCCGATTGAACCAGCGCGGGCTCAGCCGCCGCCCGCCCGATTCGCGTGCAATCCGCGAACTCGGCACCGAGCCCGGCTTCGAGAATGTTGCACGGGACCTCGTGCGTGATCGGATCGACCACGAGCGCGCGCGGAAGGCACTTGTTCGCGAGCTGTTCCTTCAATCGATCGACGATGGAGTCGATGGCCGGGCGATAGCCGTAGTTCTGCTGAGTCGGGTCGGTCACTTGCTGTGCGCAAAGGGACGCCACGATCGAGTTGTCGCCGAAGTCCTTCAGGACCTGCAGCTCGCGCAGATCCGGATACCCCTTCGCGAAGTATTGAGTCGTCCCGTACGTGCCGTCGGGGTTCTGGCACAGCGGGTCATCGTCCCCGGGATCTCGATCGGAGCAGTCGGTGTTGGTCGCGGTGCTGTCATCGCGCGGCGGTATCGGAAAGATGCACGCGTATTCGAGGTCGCCTTGCGCCTCGTCCGTCCATTCGTGCCCGTTCGACGGATTCGAACCCGGCGTGCCGAAGCGCGGCCCGCTCGCGCCGACCAACGGATTTTGCGCGTTCGCGGGGCCGTTGCCTCGAGGGCTCGTCGACTCGACCATGAGCCCGTCGTTCGGCAAAACCGGTGGTGACGCTTTCGGATTGCCGAGGATCGTGTCCCAGGTTCCGTCGCTGAGCATCGTCGACGCCGTCTTGTAGTGGAGCTCGCCCGCCGGATACGACGACCCGTCGGCTCGGGTCGACGTCTGAATGTCCTGCCACGGCACCCCGACGATCCCGCCGAAAAACACCAGATCTTGCGAGCGCGCGGCCGCGCCGCCACCGGTGAGGTCGCTGTAAATGGGATTGGGGAACACGTCGGGCTGACCGTCGCCGTCGCCATCCGGACAATCCTTGGGATCCGTCGGCATGGCCAACGTGTCGACCGACGTGCAGAGGGTCGGGCTTTTCAACGCGTTCACGTAGCGCGCCGTGGGGTAGAGAAAATCCACACCGAAACGCGCCTTTTGTTGGAAGCACCGGAGATTGAAATTGGCCCCGCGATCCTGCTGCGGCGCCGACTTGGCGCATGCCGGATCCGGCGTGAGACAGTGCGAGCCTGACGGCGGACCGATCTGGCAGCTGTAGCAGCACGGATCGTTCGGGGAAGTCGCACAAGCAGTCGACCCGTTCGGCGGGTGCCAATCGCCTTCCGCCACGAGGTACGCTTGGTCCTTGTCCTCGATCGAGCAATCGTTCTCGTCGGTGAGCATGATCACGGCGAGGAGCGAGTTCGGCCTGAGGAATGCCTTTCGTTGATCGAGCAAGGTTTGGTCGAGGCCCGTCCGCTTCGCGCACCGCTCCGACGGAGCGCCAGGGCAAGCCGCCAGATCGACGCTCTTCGGCGGCGCCGGGTCCGCGAGAAATCGATACCAAGACTCGAGCTGCGCTTCGAACCCGCAGCCTTGCTGGTCGGTGTCGAACACCATGTCGTTGAAGGTTTGCTTCAGGGCGTCCGGCGTCGTCTCGTTCGCGACGGTTTTCGGGTGCCAATTCAAGAAACCCTCCGGATCCGGAGGGACCGGCTCCGCATACAGGTTGATGAACGGCGCCGGCGCGTTCGGACCCGCTCGACCTCTCGAGCCGACGAGACGTCCATCGTCGGTATCCTCTTCGACCTCCAGCGGGCTCGACGCCGGCTGCGGACACGTCGTGCCCGCGCCGTGATCGCCGAGACTCGACGTCACGATGCCGATGTGAATGTCGGCGATGGCCGTGAATTCGCGCGCGAAGCCGCCCGGGCACGCTGCCGAAGGATCCGTCGGCTGCATCGGAGAGGGCGAACCGTTCGGGTCCACGCAGCGCGGATTCACCAGTCGATCGACCAGATCGGGCACCGCGGCGCGGAGGACGTCTTGCTTGTCTTTCATGGAGCTCGAGTTGTCGATCATGAAGAGCAGATCGATCTGATCGACCGACGTGTTTTCATACTTGCTCACCAGGACGTTCGTCGTTTGCGGGACGCAATCCGTCGAGCAGAGCGGTCGATCGAGGCAACCGCTCGCTCCGGTCACACCCGCCCCCACCGTGACCGACAGCGCGAGCAGAGCATGTATTGTTTTGTTGTTGCGGATCTTCCATTGCGACCATTTCATTCACCCGACCTCCTCACCCGAGTCGGTGTTCAGCAAGGCGCATGCCCCTCGCAAGTGTGGCAAAAACACCGCAAATACTGGACCTAAGCCCCTTCACGCGCGCCAACGCAGTTGCTCCGCGCGCCCGGTTCGCCAACTCGCGTCGCGCGATTGAGACTGGAGACGGCTATCCCACACACGCTCTCGCGTGAGCCGAATGGCGTCGTCGTGGCCTCATCAAGAAAGAGAGCGCGTCACGGTCGCGAGCTATCGCGTTCTTCGCCGTGCTCCGTCGCGTCGTCGACAGGAGGCGAAGCGACGCCGGCATCGGCACGCGTGTCGTCGAACGACTCCGACGCAAACGTGGCGGCTGCGGGAGCGGACGCGTCGGTGACGGCACCGACGTCTCCAGGCCCATCCCGCGGCGGTTCGACGACGTCGACCACGCCGTCATCGACCACGCCGTCATCGACCACGCCATCGTCGGCGGCGTCGTCGCCTTCTCGGCCGAGGTACTTGCGGATCGCGGCGAGCCGCGGACGCGTGACGCCCTTGATGGCGAGCACGACTTCGTCGCTCGCGCGCCGGATCCCGTCGACCGAGCCGAGCGTCGTGAGCAAGAGCTTCCGCGTCTTCGGTCCGATCCCCGGGACGTCGTCGAGACGCGATCCGAGCGTGCGCCGCTTTCCGATCTTCTTTCGCCCGCGGTTCGCGAATCGGTGCGCCTCGTCGCGAGCGAGCGCGAGCAGAAAGAGCTCGGGGCTGTTCGCGCGGAGTGAAATCGGGTTCTTCTGGCCCGGCAGGTACACGCGATCGACGAGCTCCTCGCCGAGCACCGTTTCACGTTCCTTCGCGAGGCCCGCGATGCGAAGATCGTGCAAGCCGAGGTCGTGCGCCGCGGCGAGCGCGACACCGAGCTGGCCGCGGCCCCCGTCGACGACGAATAGATCGGGGAGCTCCCAGGTCGTGTCTTCGGTGCCTTCGGCGGCGTTTTTGCCGCGAGCGAAACGTCGCGACAAGACTTCGAACATCGCCGCGTAGTCGTCGCCGGGGCCCGCGGTTCGCACCTTGTACGTGCGATAGCGGCTCTTGTCGGGTACGCCGTCCGTGAGCGCGACGACCGAGCCGACGGTGTCTTCGCCGCCGAGGTGCGAAATGTCGGTGCACTCGATGCGGCGTGGCAACGTCGGGAGCCGGAGCTTTTGCTGAATCCGCGCGAGCCGCTCGTCCATGTCCTCGCCGGCGCGGCGCTTTTCTTTGAACGAGTGCTCGGCGTTCTCCATCGCGAGGTCGAGCACCTGACGACGCGGCCCGCGCGACGGCGCGAGAAGCGACACCTTGCGCGCATGACCGCCGCTCTGGCTCGCGAGCTCCTGACGCCGCTCGGTGAGCCATTCTGCGACGCCGTCGACGCCGTCGGGGAGCACGGGCATGAGCACCTCGTCGGGGATGAACACGATCCCCGGACCCGAATCGCCGTAGTGCTCGCGCAAGAACGCGGCGACGACCTCGTCGTCGGGGACCTCGGTGTGCGGGTTCGAGATGCACGCCGCCTCGATGACTCGCCCCGAACGCACGTACAGAACGGCGAGCTCGACGAGATCGCCTTCGCGGTAGAGCCCGAGGACGTCCTGGTCGCGATCGGTGTTCGAGACGACGCGCTGTTCCTCGTTCACGACCTCGACGGCGCGCAGTTGATCGCGGTACGTGGCGGCGAGCTCGTACTCGAAGCGGTCGCTCGCATCTTTCATGCGGGTCTGCAGATCGCGCCGGAGCTCGTCGTGCCGACCGTCGAGGAACATCGCGACCGTGCGCACCTGCTCGGCGTAGAGGTCGTGGTCGACCGGGTAGACGCACGGCGCTTGGCACCGCTTGATCTGAAACTGGAGACAGGGTCGCTTGCGGCTGACGAGCTCCCGATCGGAACAGGTGCGGAGCTGAAAATGCTTCTCGACGAGATGCAGCCCGCGGCGCGCGGCAGTCGCCGAATGGTACGGCCCGAAATACCGGGAGCGATCGCTCTCCGGGCGGCGGACGAGCTCGAGCCGCGGCCACTCGTGCGCCGTCGTGAGCCGGAGGGTCAGGTACTCCTTGTCGTCGCGAAGCTTGACGTTGTACCGAGGCTGTCGCTCCTTGATGAGGCTGTTTTCGAGGATCGCGGCTTCCTTTTCGGTCGAAGTGACCAGCGTCTCGAAGTCGCCGAGCTTTCGTCGGAGGAGCGGCAGGAACGCGCGCGTGTCGCTCGAGCCATCCTGAAAATAGCTGCGCACGCGCGAGCGAAGATTTTTCGCCTTGCCGACGTAGAGGACGGCCCCTTTTCGATCGCGGAACACGTAACACCCGGGGCTCGACGGCAGCGCGTCGAGCTTCTGGAGGATCGCGTCGGCCGTGGTGCCGTCCGAATCGCCCTCGTCAGGGTCGGACGGCGGGTCGGAGGGCTCGTCCTCGTCGTCTATTTGTGGTTCGTCCGAATTCACGGTGGCAACGGGTCGGGTGGAAGAGCCCGCGAGCACGTCGACTTACCCCGCTCCGCGCTTCGAGGCGAGTCGTTCGGGTTCCCGCACGGGCCGGGGTGTATTTCGCGCGTTCCGAGGTAGTCTCGCCGTGCCCGGGCGTCTCATGAACCTCTTCGGCATCGATCCCCTCTCGAAGCTCGGCAAGGGCACGCTCTCGGTGATGATCGCGACGATCGCCGGCCTATCGATAGGCCTCCTCGTCGTTCCGACGACGCCGTCGCTCGACGATCCGGGGGCACCGCCTCGCGTCGAGCTACTCGGAAGCGCGCTGCCGATCGATCAAGCGGCGGTGACGCGAGCGGTGGAAATCGTTCGCCGTCACGTCGCCGGGCAATTCCACGTCGAGCTCCCCGACGGCGGACAGCGCGCGATGAGCTACGGGCGCCTCGGCGTTCACATCGACAAGGTCCGGCTCACGGAGTTGATCCAGGAAGCGCGGGATCGAACCTCGCCGCTCCGCCGCACCTGGCGCCGCGCGAACCCGCCGGGGCCGCTCAACCTGCCGGTTCCGGTGGTCGTCGAACCCGAGCGGGCGATCGCGACGCTCCTTACGTTGAAGGACGAGCTCGATCGCGCGCCGGTCGACGCGCGATTGGATCTCGAAAAACGGGCGCTCGTTCACGAGGTCGAAGGGCGCAAGCTCGACGTCGACGCGTCGCTCGCGTCGATCGAAGCGGCGCTCCGCGACGGCCGGCCTTCGGCGGGGCTCGTGTTTCTGCACGAGAAGCCGCGACGCCTCGCGAAGGACCTCGGGCACGCCAGTGTCGACACCGTGCTCGGCTCGTTCGAGACGAACTACGATCGCTCGGCGAAATCGCAGGCTCGCACCTACAATCTACGCCTCGCGGCGTCGAAGCTCGACGGCTACGTGCTCTTGCCCGGCGAGGTCTTCGACTTCAACGACGTGGTCGGGCCGCGCGACGAAGCGAACGGCTACAAGGTCGCGACGGTCATCGCCGAAGGTGAGCTCGTCGACGGCATCGGAGGCGGCACTTGCCAGATCTCCGGCACCTTGCACGGCGCGGCGTTCTTCGCCGGGCTCGAGATCGTCGAGCGCTACCCGCATACGCGGCCGAGCGCGTACATCAAGATGGGACTCGACGCGACCGTCGTGTACCCGACCATCGATTTCCGAGTTCGAAATCCGTTCGATTTTCCCGTCGTTCTCCACGAAACGGTGAAGAACGGCACGGTACGCGCCGAGATCCTCGGACCGGACAAGCGGCGCACGGTGACGTTCATTCGTCGCATTACGGATGCCGTCCCGTTCGACCAGATCGAACGCCCCGACGATCGTTTGCCGCGCGGGGTGCGGGTGCTGTCGCAACGCGGCGTCGCCGGGTTCAAGCTAGTGCGGTACCGAATCGTTCGCGACGGGGACTTCGCGGTTCGCGAGCGTTGGAACGATACGTATCCGCCTACTCAACAGATCGTCCGCGTCGGCACCGGTGACATGCCGAAAAACAGCGTCGTCGCGGAGGACGATGCGCACGCAGAGTACGTCGCGGACGAGCTTCTCGTCGTCACCGAGGGTCCCGACCTTCCGCCGTCGAAGGAGCACTCGGGCGATCCGGTCCTCGAAGATCGCGAACCCGGTCGATTCGGCGACTACGGTTGGATGGAGAAGGCCGGGATGCCGGTCTGGAAACCGAAGCCGTCGAGCTGAAGTCGTCCTCATCTTCGGCTCACGACTTGGTCTCCGGGGACCGTAGGGCTCCTCTGCCGGCACAGAATTCCGTCCGCGATGTTTGCCGGTCTCGTCTTCGACCGCGCCGACGTCGAAAGAGATCGACCCGTCGCACTGCGCTACTCTCGTCGCGTCTTCCGCTGGCTACGCGTTTGGCGTACGCTGAGCCCGCGTTTGGATGGTTTGCGTTTCGAGGTAGAGCAATCGACACCTTTCGGTAGCGCAGTCGTCGCGCTCGACAATCAGCGAGGTGGGTCAGGATCTCCGAATACCGTCATTCGGATTCCGGAGCCCATAATGAGCGCGCCCGAACGCCACTCAACTGGCGAGGGCCTACTGAGGTCCCGCCAAGGAGCCTTATCGCCATGATTCATTCCCTTCATCGTGCCGGCGCCAAGCGAGCGCTCATCGGGTTCTCTGCGGCTGCCACGGCGTTGCTCGCCGTCGGCTGCGGAGCCCAAAGCGACTTTGCCGACGTGGAGGCGCTCACCGAGACGCCGGACGGCGGACCCGGCGGCTTGACGCCAGGGGGTGGAGACAGCTGCGGCGGTCCCGAGTTCCCGTGCCCAGACAGTGGCACGACCGGCGGAGAGACGGGCGGAACGACCGGCGGAACCGCGGGCGGAGCGCCAGGGGGAACCGCCGGGGGAACTCCTGGTGGAACCGCGGGCGGATTCCTCGCCGGACTCGCCGGCGGAACCACGGGCGGAACTGCCGGCGGCACTGCAGGCGGCTTCCTCGCCGGTCTCCTCGGCGGGACCACGGGCGGAACTGCCGGCGGCACTGCAGGCGGCTTCCTCGCCGGTCTCCTCG
>CAZDNG010000090.1:0-8728 GCA_964506835.1 uncultured Polyangiaceae bacterium | reverse complement strand
GCGGAACCACGGGCGGAACTGCCGGCGGACTTCTCGGTGCTCAGGCCGGTGGGACCGCGGGCGGCACGGCGGGCGGCTTCCTCGCCGGTCTCTTCGGCGGAACGGCTGGCGGAACGGCTGGCGGAACTGCCGGCGGATTCATCGCTGGTCTTCTCGGCGGAACCACGGGCGGAACCGCCGGCGGCACCGCAGGGGGAACGGCGGGTGGATTCATCGCCGGTCTCTTCGGTGGAACCACAGGCGGAACTGCCGGCGGGGTTCTCGGCGGACAGGCCGGTGGAACCGCGGGCGGCTTCATTGGCGGTCAAGCCGGCGGAGCCGCGGGTGGCTTCATTGGCGGTCAAGCCGGCGGAGCCGCAGGTGGCTTCATTGGCGGTCAAGCCGGCGGAGCCGCAGGCGGCTTCATCGGCGGTCAGGCCGGCGGAGCCGCGGGTGGCTTCATTGGAGGTCAGGCCGGCGGAACGACTGCCGGCCAAGCCGGTGGAACGGCTGCCGGCACAGCCGGTGGAACCGCCGGGGGTACACCGGGCGGGTTCTTTGGTGGGGGGCGCGCAGGCGGCGGTCGTGCGGGCGGGGGTAACCAAGCGGGCGGCGTGATGGCTGGTGGCGGCAACGGTTGAGTGTCGACGGCAGTGTGGCGTACATTCGACTAGGCCATTGGCCACTTCCGTTCGAATCGTAGGGCGTTGAAAAGAAGGCTCACGACGATGAACCCTCGAGCAACGCGATTCGCCGTCAGCGACGGTGGTCGCAACAGTTTGGCCTGACGTCACCGCCGAGCGCATGACGCCTCTTCACCCCCGATGATTCGACGACCCCGATGATCACAACTTCAAAGTGGCTGCGCGGAGCTCCCTTCTGCGCGGCATACGGTCTTCTCGCCAGTGCCGCCGCAGCGCAGAGCACCCCGCCCGCCGCAGCTCCCGTAGCTCCGGCGCCGGTAGCTCCTGCGCCCGCTGCTCCCGCGCCCGCCGCAGCGCCTGCGGCGGCCGCACCGACGGCGTCTGTCACCGTCGCGGCGACGGCGACGCCGGAGCTCGCCCCTGCGTCCGCACCCAGTCCCGATGCTGCGACGGAAGTGACGGCCTCGCCGGAGCTCGCCAACTCGGGGGACAACGACCCGGAGCGCCTCGCAGCGGAGAGCACGCTGAGCGGGTCGACCGGCCTCATTCGTACCGAGGGCGCCGACTCGGGCGCGGTCGGCACCCTGCGCTTCGGTGTGCTCGGCAGTTACTTCTCGGGCAGCGGCGTTCTCTGCCGTCCGGTCTGTGGATTGCCCGGCAATCCACCGGTGCCGGTGGATCAGAAAGACAAGCTCACTCAGTTCGCGACCCGGTTGTTCCTCTCGGCAACGCCCGCGACCTTCCTCGAAGCCTACGCGGGCCTCCGCTACCAGAGCACCTCGGACAACCAGGGAAACCCGAAGGACATCGATATCGTCGGGAACACGACGCTCGGCGTGAAGGCGTTCACGCCCACGTCTCCGACGCGAGTACTCTCGTTCGGCGGCGCGTTCGACGCACAGCTCTTGAGCTCGGCGGGAGGCGTCGGTCTCGACGCCGCGACCGTGGGCATTCGCGCACTCGGCACGGCGGATCTCACGCGCCAGCGGGCCGAGGAGCGCGTTCCGCTGCGCATCAATCTGAACGCCGGTTACACGTTCGACGGCAGCGGCAACATCGCGGACGACGTGGAGATCGATCGCTCGAGGGCGCTCGGCGGAGCCCGGCAGCGCATCAGCCGCATCGAACGGTTCGGTCACGACATCAATCGCGTCGACAATTTCCGGATCGGCGTCGGCGTCGAAGGCGTCTTCAAGTGGGTCCACCCGTTCGCGGAGTGGAGCATCGATCTGCCGGTGAATCGCCAAGGCTACACGTGTCACCTCCTCGCGCGGAGCCCGGGCGACGATTGTCTGAGTCACGTCGATTTTCAGGCCGTGCCGTCGCGAGCGACGTTCGGCGCCCGTGTCTATCCGTGGGCCGCGTCGTGGCTCGAAGGCCTGGGCCTGACCGTCGCGTTCGACGTCGGCACCGGAGCCACGAGCCACTTCATCGAAGAAGTCGCGCCGGAGCTCCCGTGGGATTTCCACTTCGGTCTCGCGTACGCGTTCGACGCCACCCATCACGCAGCGGCGGCTCCGGTGGTCGTCGAAAAGGTCGTCCAGCTCCCGCCTCCGGTGGAGCACCACATCGAAGGAACCGTCGTCGTCGCGGGCAAGACGGATCCGATCCCCGGCGCGATCGTCCGGTACGAAGCCCGATCGATCACCGGCATGGTGGCCGACGAGAGCGGGAAATTCCGCACGACGAACCTCGACCCCGGCGATTACAAATTTGCGATCACCGCCGACGGCTACAACGACGCGGAGTGCACCGCGACGATCCCGGCGGACGCTCCGGCGGCAACGGCCACGCCGGCAGCGGGCGCAGCGGCGGCTCCGGCACCAGCCACGACGGGCGCCGCTCCCGTCACCCCAGCGCCCACGCCGACGGATCCGAACGCGCCCGTCGTCGTCCACGTCAACTGCGAGCTCGAAGGGCTCCCGCGAACGGCGACCGTCACCGGTTCCATTCGCGACGCGACGACCACCGAGTTCGTGACTGGCGCCACGGTATCGATCACCGATCCGCTGGGACGGCAGCTTTCCCTGACCACGGACGCCGAAGGGGCGTTCCGATTCGCGAACGTGCCCGCGGGTAAGTCGACGATCAGCGTCGATGCGCCGAACTACCTGCACAACGCGACCGACGTCGCGCTCGAGCCGCGCCACGACCTGGCGACGGATATTTCGCTGTATCCGCGTCCCAAGACCTCGAACGTCGTCATCACGAAGACCGAGCTCAAGCTGAAGAAGGAAGTGCACTTCCTTCACGGTTCCGCGGAGCTTTTGCCGGATTCGATGGCCATCATGGAGGAGGTCGCGGACGTCCTCCGAACCCATCCAGAGATCGGCACCGTCGAAGTCCAGGGACACACCGACGACTCGGGCACCCCGGACCTCAACCTGAAGCTCAGTACCGATCGCGCCAATGCGGTCCGCGACGTCTTGGTCAAGAACGGCGTCGACGCCGCGCGGCTCACTGCGCACGGGTACGGTCAGGAAAAGCCCCTGGTCCCGAACACCACCCCGAAGAACAAGGCGAAGAACCGCCGCGTGCAGCTCGTCATCGTCCCGTAGTGCTCGGCGGGGCTCCGCCCCGCGCCCCCGCTTGCTCCGCAAGCTTCGAACGGGACCATCGCGACGGAGTTGCGTCGGGCAAAGCCCGACGCACTCCTAGGCCCTCTTGCTCCCCGAGTGATCTGGGTCTAGCCTCCGCCGCGATGAAAAGGACGCGCTGCATGGTAGGTGCGACGTTGGTCTTGGGGGTCGTCACGCTCGCCGGCTGTGGCACGGGGACGTACAAGATCCCGAACGTCGCACCGGTGGTGAAGCCGAAGCCCGGAGACGATCTGCTCGACAGCATCGAGAACGGTGATTCGACCCCCGACACCAAGTCCTCGAGCTCCTCGAGCTCCTCGAGCGCGCCGTCGTCGACGCCGCCTGCGTCTTCGGATTCGACGGACTCGTCGTCCTCGTCTTCCTCGTCGCCCTCGACGGACTCTTCCGACAAGCCGGAACACTCCGGCAAGCATCACGGCAAGTAGCGCTGCCGTAGCTCGGGGTCCGTCGCATGCGTGCCGTCGTCGTCGATCGCACGGGCGGACCCGAAGTGCTCGAGTGGCGCGAAGTTCCGGACCCCGTCGTCGGATCTAGCGACGTCCTGGTTCGCGTGCGCGCTTCGGGCGTGTGCGGCCGCGACGTGATCGATCGGCGGGGCGGCTTTCCGGCGATGAAGCTGCCGATCATTCTCGGGCATGAATTCGCCGGCGAGGTCGTCTCCGTCGGCAACGCGGTGACGACCTTCGGCGCGGGCGATCGCGTCGCGAATCTGCACCGTCCGTTTTGCGGCGCCTGCGACGCCTGCGTGGGCGGCGAAATCCCCGATTGCACGAACGCCTGGCAGAGCTTCGGCCATACGATCGACGGCGGTTATGCCGAGCTGGTCGCCGTTCCCGAAAAAGCGCTCGTCCGGGTTCCACCCGACATCGGCTTCACCGACGCCGCTTCCGTCGGGTGCACGGCCGCCGTCGCGCTCCGCGCACTGCGCCACGAAGCCGGGCTGCAATTCGGCGAGACGGTCTTGATCACCGGAGCGAGCGGCGGCGTCGGGATGCAGGCGATCCAAATCGCCAAAGCGATGGGCGCTCGCGTGATCGCGCTCACCTCCGCGCCATCGGAGAAGGGCGCCGCACTTCGAGGCGCCGGCGCCGACGACGTCGTTTCATCCGTGGAGTCGTTTCACGAGACCGTGCGGAGCGTCTCGGGCGGCGGCGTCGACGTCGCGCTCGAGCTCACTGGAAGCGCGACGTTCGAAGGCGCGCTCCGCAGCCTTCGCCGTCGCGGTCGAATCGTCATCGTCGGAAACATCCGAACCGAGAAGGTGCGGTTCAATCCGGGTGCGCTCCTCTTGCAGAGCCTCCGGATCCTGGGGAGCCACGGGTTCACTCCGAGTGACCTCGGCGATTGCTTCCGACTGATGCAGAAGGGAGGGCTTCGGACGGTCATCAGCCGGACGCTTCCTCTCGAGCGGGCAGCCGAAGCGCATCTTGCCCTGGCGAATCAAGCCGTCGTCGGGCGCATCATATTGGTGCCTTGAACTCGCCGCCGGGACGTCGTCGGACCCGCGGGCCGATGAGGCCCGTGTAACATTTTGACGCCTCGCGTTGCATCCCGTGCTTGACGATGACGGGTGACCGACGAAGATAACTACCTACACCATCCGGCCGGCCGTAACGGATTGCAAGGTACCGGTTCCAATCTTCAAAACTCGTAGCGAGGCTAAAAAATGTCGGCAAACACGGCGCTGATCGAAGAACCGATGGCAAGCGAAGAGAACGCGACGGACTCCGTCGCGCCTCGCGCGGTGGATTGGAACAACACACGAGTTTCGGCGATCTTGAACGCCGCGGCGAAGTGCTTCGCGCGCAAGGGTTTCAGCGGGACCACGCTCGCCGAGATCGGCAAAGAGCTCGGGCTCAGGAAGAGCATCGTCCACTACTACTTCGCGAGCAAAGCCGCGCTCATCCACGAAGTGCAGAGCTTCACGTATCACAAGTACCTCGACCGGGTTCGCGCCGTGCTCGCGACGAGCAAGGAAACCAGCGGGGGCGGCCGCGCCATGGACGCGCTGCGTTCGCTCTGGCAGGTCCGATCTTCGACGAACGTCGGTCTGAACATCGAAGTGTGGAGCGCGTCGCGTAACGATCCGGAGCTCCGCCGTCGCGCCGCCGCGCTCCTCGGCGAAAAGCGCCGCTTGGTCACCGAAGGCATCGTGGCTGCGATTGGCGAGTCGTCGAAGCGCGTCGAGACCGAAGCCCTGTCGTCGTTGATCCTCGCGGTGCTCGATGGGCTCAGCGTGACGACCTACATCGAAGGCGAAGGCGCCAAGGCCGACGACGCCTATCGGCTTTTCCTCTACCTGCTGCGCCTCGGCGTGGAAGAGCTGGAAGCCGGCCAGAAGTCGGCAACGGCCTGATCGTGCGAGTCGTCGCCGAGCGATGACGGCGCGGACCGTCTTCGACGGAATCGAAGGGCAACCCGCGGCGCTCGAGACCATCCAAGGTGCGCTCCGTCAGGGGCGCGTCCATCACGCGTACCGGTTCGAGGGACCCGACGGCGTCGGCAAAGAGAAGGTCGCGTTCGCGCTCGCACAGTCGCTGGTCTGCGAGCGTGGAGGGCCGCTCGGTTGCGGCGAATGCAACGCCTGCCGGCGAGCGGTTCATCTCTCCGAGGACGATCCCGCGGTCCCGCGTCACCCCGACGTCGTGCTGGTGCAGCGCGGGCTCTATCCGCCCTCGGCGCTCGGAACCTCGACGCGCGAGACGACGGGCATCGGCGTCGAACAGATCCGGAAGGTCGTGCTCGCCCGCGCCGGGTTCAGTCCTCACGAAGGACGCGCGCTGGTGTTCATCGTGCGTGACGCGCACGAGCTCACGCAACAAGCCGCGAACGCGCTCCTGAAGACCCTCGAAGAGCCCCCGCGCAGCGTGCACTTCGTCCTGATCACCAGCCACCCGCGCCGTTTGCTCGACACGATCCGTTCGCGCACCCTCGCCGTGCGATTCGGTCCGCTCCCCGATGACCTCATCGGGCGCATTCTCGAGCGTCACGGAAAGCCGGCAGCGGCCGTCGATCTGGCTGGGGGAAGCGCGTCGGCGGCGTTGTCTTTGTCCGAAGACGACACCGCGAGCGTCCGTGCCGAGTTCGTGAACGGCGCACTCGCGGCGCTCGCCGCGCCCGATCTGGGTTCGGCCATCGTGTTTGCCGGATCGCGACCCGAGCAACGCGATGATTTGAAGCAACGACTCGAAGAGCTGTCGATTCACTTCGCGCGAGAAGCACGGCGGGTAGTCGGGGGCGACGCCGACGTCGCCGAACGGCACGCGCGACGGCACGCGGTCGTGATCCGGACGCTCGACGCCGTGGAGCGCAATGCGCAACCCGGGCTCGCGCTCGAATCGATGATCGCCGAGCTACGCGCCGTTTGACAGCACGCGGTGCAGCTCGGAGGCGCGACGGTGCACGCCGGAGACGCCATCGTCCGGCAAGAGACCGCTGATCACCGCCGCGACGGGCGCGAGCCGCGCGACGTCCGAAGCGCGTCCCAGATCGACCCCGCCGATCGCGACGAGCGGCGCGCGGCCACGGCACCTCTCCGCCGCCGCGCCGAGCCCGTCGAGCCCCACGACGGGGTCCGGATCGACCTTGGAGCGCGTGGGGAACACCGGGCCGTAGGCGACATACGACGGCGCGACGCGGAGCGCGG
This sequence comes from uncultured Polyangiaceae bacterium, assembly GCA_964506835.1. Lineage (GTDB taxonomy): Bacteria > Myxococcota_A > Polyangia > Polyangiales > Polyangiaceae > DASZVB01. Next base: position 1,859 of record CAZDNG010000090.1, on the reverse strand, counting down.
CGTCGAGCTCCTCCATGTCGTGCGTCGAAATGCCGATACGCAGGTTCGGCGCGAAACGCCGGACGTCCGCCGGATCGAGATCTCCCTGCCCCACGTGCACGCCGTCGCAGCCGGCGATGACGGCCACGTCGGGTCGATCGTTGGCGAAGAGCAGGACGCCGTGAGCGTGCGAAAATTCTCGAATTTGCCGCAGCCACTCCACCGTGTCGCGCACGCTCGCGTGCTTGGCGCGCAGTTGAACCGCCGCCGGCCTCGCGCGGCACACGCTCTCGGCGAACGGCAAGAGGGCGATCTTCTCGCGCAACAAGAAGTCCACGTCGATGATCGCGTAGAGGCCCCGCATCGAACGAAAGCCTACCGTATTTCGAAGAACGCCAGAGCGACCCCAAGTCATTCCCCAAAAAAGCGCGGCGGCCGCGTCGTTTCCGGCGGTTGCAACCGCAGCCCGAATGAGTCACCGTCGGCGCATGAGGTTCGGAGCGCGCCTGACGGCGGGCGTCACATGCATCGCCCTGGGAAGCCCCGCCGCGGTCTCCGCGAAAGAGCCGAGTGCTCCGGCGATCGAAAAACCGGCTCTCGCCCTTCGCCTTCAGTTGACCGAGTCGGGTCCCGACGACCCTTGGAAGCTCAGGATCGAAAACGCGTCGTCGGTGCCGGTGCGAGTCGTCGATGACCCACGCTTGCTGTGGCTCGACGTCATGAGACCGGGACAGAAGAAAGACAAATCGTGCACGCTCCCAGACGAGCTTCGTCCGAAGATCGAGCCGGACAGCGCCCTGAAAGATCTCGCCCCGGGCGACGCGATCACCAAGGAAGTCGACCCGCGATTTTACTGTTTCAGCCCCGGAAAGCAGGAAGTGCTGGTGCCGTCTGCGCAGATCACTCCGCACTACGGCTGGCCGGACAAGACTCGAACGACGTGGCATCACGGTCATCGAGTCGAGGAAAAGCTTCCCGCGGAGCCTCCCTACGTGGCCAAACCAGCGGACGACGGCCCCCTCGGACCGACGAAGAACGTGGGCGGCGATCCGGTGATCCTCGGACCGAGCTACGCCGCCTGGTCGAGCGACGCGCCGGCGGATCCCGACGACGCGCCGCAACCGGACGAGCCGGTTCTCGAATTCGTGCGGGGCTCCGACGCCCGCAACGAGCGCTCGGCCACGGTGACCGTTCGAGTAAAGAACCCGGCAAGCAAGAAGGCCGTGCTGTACTTCCGCCGGTCGCTCCTCTCCTTCGAAGTGCTCTCGCGCCATGGCACCGCGCAATGCGACGCCGACGGGGGCAACCGCAACCCCGAGCAGATCGACTTCACGACGATCCGCCCGCGCGGTTCGCTCACCGTGACCACTCGATTGGTCGAGACCTGTCCGCGCGGCACCTTCATCGAGCCCGGGCTCTACGTGATCCGTGCCGAGCTCGACGCCCGAAAATACGATTCCGACAACACCGACGGCGTGGACACCAGCGTAGACGCGTTCGCCGGTACCTTGAAGACGGCGCGTCCGGTCACCGTGCGCGTTCGCCGTTCGCTCCAGCTGATCCACACCCGTCCGGTGTTCACTCCTCCGGGCGGAGCGCCGGCCATGCCGCAGCCGAGCCCACCGTTCCCCGGTCAGATCCAGCCGCCGCCCCCGCCGATGCCAGCGCCCGCGCCGCCCCCTCCGCCTCCGCCGCCGTCCGACGACTCGACTCAGCAGTGACGGGGATTATTTCTGGGGGACCTTGTCCCCCGCGGCTCGCTGCGCGACCGCTCCCCCTGCCGCTTCGCGGGCTCGCTTCGCTCGCGGGACCTTGTCCCCCGCGGCTCGCTGCGCGACCGCTCCCCCTGCCGCTTCGCGGGCTCGCTTTGCGAGCGGCGT
>CAZDNG010000089.1:0-26199 GCA_964506835.1 uncultured Polyangiaceae bacterium | reverse complement strand
GGGGGACCTTGTCCCCCGCGGCTCGCTTCGCGACCGCTCCCCCTGCCGCTTCGCGTGCTCGCTTCGCTCGCGTCGAGCGTCGCGCTCCGGTTACCTTGAGCGAAGCGAATTGCGGGGGGACTGCCCCGTGAGGGGCAAGGGGGGCGGCACGTGGCGGCACGCCACCCAAGAACAATCTCACGACGTCAGAGTCCGCCCGCTCGCGTCGGAAACTACTGAGCGCCGTTCATCCGAGCGCGTCTGAGAGCGACGCGTAGAGCGCGTCGCTGCCGGCGGCGAGGGCGTCGGCGGACGTTACCGGCACGGGCGACCGCCGGCTCTCGTCGCGGAGCTGCTCGATGGCGCGCGGGTTCCGATACCAGTCGTCGTCGTGCGTTTCGCGCATCACCTCGTTCTGGCGGCTCGCGAGCACGATCGCGGCGAAGCGCTGCGCATCGTCGACGTGCAATCCGAAGAGCGCGCCGGCTCGGTCCGGCGGAACGCGAAGCCCGAAGGCCCGGTGCACTTCGGCCTCGAACGCCTCGCGGAACGTGCGGCGACCTGCGAGCGCCGCCGGTTTGAGCACCACTCGCAGGGCGGCCTTCCTCGATTCGATCAATTCCGCGGCCGCGATGGCCCGACGATGCTTCGCGAGCCGCGACGAGTCGATGCCGAGAGACCGTTTCGCGAAGCGGTCGTTGCCGAAGAGAGAGGCGAAGAGCGCGCCCGTGGTGCGACGGCGAAGCCCGTACGGATCGTGGGCGATGACGTACGGCTGGTCGCGGGGCGCCGTCGCGTCGGTCCACGCCGCACCCACGTCGCCGAGCGCCCGCAGAAAGCTCGCCGCGCCGTAAGGCGTCGGGAGCTCGCCCACGTCGAGCGACACGCTGCGAAAGAGATCGCCGTCGCGAAACAAGTCGAGGATCGTCGACGGCGAGAGATGCCGGGGAAAACCTTCGTTCGCGTCGCTCGCGAGCGCGAGGTCGACGAGGCCGCCGAGCGTAGCCGGCGCGAGATCCGCGAACATGTCGTTCGTGCGATCGAGCCACTGGGACGCCGCTGGGGCGACGTCGGGGCCCGCGCCCTCGATCGCGTCGAGTGAGCTCGCGCCCATTCGTACGGCGACTTCGGCGCGTCGCTCCCACAAGAGCACGACGGCCTCCGACAGGCTCGCGGCGCTCGCGACGTACGACTCGAGCCACGCCTCTCGTCGCTTCGGCTCACCGAGTGCACGGCCGAGTAAGTCGTGGAGCGACGAGCGGACGCGCTCCGGATCCGAGACGACGTGCGGCACGTGGTGTCGTTCGGCGGCGATGGCGACGAGCACCCGCAGATTGATGCGCTGCTCGGCGAGCCGGTAGATCGCGCGAAGGAGCGGGTGCTTCAGCGGATCCGACTCGGGAAACTCGGAGACCACGACGAACGCCGACCGAGTCGCGACGAGGGGCTCGACGATGAAGGGATCGCCGTCGAGCCCTTCTCCGTGACGAAGCCGGCGTCGCCAGTGTCGAACCGCTCGTGACAGCTCGGCGATCGCGCGGTCGAGCCGGAGCGGGTCGCCTTCTTCGAGAGCGCGTTCGGTCAGCATGAAGCGGGCATAGTAGCGCGCGCCGGCTTCGTGAATACTCGGACGTCTTCGCCGAAAGGTTTACGCCCGCTTTCATGGTTCGTCGCCTGCCCGTCGTTCAAGAGTCGACGTCCGAGGACGCCGTCGCCGCCGCGCGGCCGCGGTGGCTATGGACGGCGCTCACGGCCGTCGTCGCTCTCCTCTTGTTCCTTCCACTCGCCGCGCTCGCGACGCCGCTCGGCGTTCGAATCGCGACGCACCTCGTCGGAGTGTCGCCGCCCGACGTCACCGACGTCGCCGACGGCACGTCGACCCTGGCGTCGCGGGACGCCGCTCTCCTCGCCGTCGCGGTGGCGGTGCCGCCGCTGGTCGCCTTTGCGGGCGCATGCCTCGGCGCCGGCGCGATCGTCGGTCGCTTCGGCGGCCGCTCGGGGGCACGGGAAGCGAGCCTCGCCGCGGCCGTCGCTGCCGCGACGCTCGCGTCGTTTTCGTTCTTTGCCCGTGGCGCGGGCTCGATCACGGTGAGCCTCGGCGCCTTCGTGGCGTTGCTCGTCGCGGGTCCCCCGAGCGCCGCCTTTGGCGCCCTTTGGGCCCAGAAAAAACGCCCGGCGGCGTCCCTCCGTTGAGAAACGCCGCCCTTTTCGGGGATCGCGCGAGTGCCCGCCCGCCTCTATAGTGCTAGGTTCCACCCGATGAGCGCCATCGACGACGAACTGGCGAAGGCCGTCGAAGAATCCGAGAACGACGAAGCCGCGCGTCCCGTCGTGGTGCCGGAAGCGGCGCCGCATCGCGCGCCGCCGCGTCGCGAGCTCAAGTTGCTCATCGCGCTGCTCGTCATGGGCGCCAGCATTCTGGTCCTCGTGATGACGACCTTCAACGACTCGGCCATCTACTCGAAGGGCGTCGACGAGCTACTCGCTCAGAAGGACAAGCTCGCGTCGCGTAACCTGAGGGTGCAGGGCACGCTCGTGAAGGGCACGCTCGTTCGTCGCGACACGCCGTGCGAGTACCGGTTTCGCATGAAGAAGAACGGTGCGGAAATCGAAGTACGATATCCGCAGTGCGTCGTCCCCGACACGTTCCGCGACGTGCCGAACGTCGACGTGGACGTCACGGCCACCGGCAAGCTCGCTACCGATGGGCACTTTCAGGCGTCGGAGATCATGGCCAAGTGCCCGTCGAAGTACGACATGAAGCAGCGCGCCGCTTCGGGCGAGAAAGCGCCCCACGCTTCGTCGTTCATGCCGCCCGCGGGACCGGTCGGACAGGTTCTCTAGAACGATGTGGGACCGGTTTCTGCGCGCGTGTCGTCGCGAACCCGTCGACGCGACTCCGGTTTGGTTCATGCGGCAAGCGGGCCGCTACATGGCCGAGTATCGAGCGATCCGCGAAAAGCACACGCTTCTCGAGATCTGCCGGCAGCCGGAAATCGCCGCGCAAGTGACGCTCCAGCCCGTCATTTCGCACGGCGTGGACGCCGCGATTCTCTTCGCCGACATCTTGCTCCCGCTCGAACCGATGGGCGCACCCTTCGAGTTCGCGGCCGGCGAAGGCCCGCGGTTCTTCGAGTCGGTGCGTGACGCGGCGGCCATCGAGCGGCTCCGCGTGATCGATCCGGAAGAAGATCTGCCGCACGTCCTTCAAGCGATTCGAATCCTGCACCGTGAGCTCGAAGGCAAGACGCCTCTCATCGGATTTGCCGGCGCGCCGTTCACGCTCGCGAGCTACCTCGTCGAAGGCGGCAAGAGCGCGAACTATGCGACGACGAAGCGCCTCATGTATCGCGAGCCGGCGCTCTTCAACGCGCTGATGCAAAAGCTCTCCGAGGTCGTGCGCCGTTACTTGCGCGCGCAAATCGCGGCCGGAGCGGACGCCGTGCAGCTCTTCGATTCCTGGGTCGGCGAGCTCTCGCCGCTCGACTACGAGGAATACATCCTGCCGCACGTGCGCCACATCCTCTCCGACGTGCAAACGACGGGCGTGCCCGTCATTCATTTCGGCACCGGCACCGCGATGCTCCTCGAGCTCCAGAAGCGCGCCGGTGGCACCGTCATCGGCGTCGATTGGTGCACGCCGCTCGATCAGGCGCGCGCACGGCTCGGTCGCGACGTCGCGCTCCAGGGAAACCTCGAGCCGATTCTCCTCGGCGCGCCCAAGGAATTGCTCACCCGGCGAGTCGAAGACGTGCTCCGTCGCGGCGGTGGTACCGGTCACATCTTCAATCTCGGTCACGGGATCTTGCCGGACACGCCGCCGGACGCCGTGAAATACGTCGTGGACCTGGTTCACGAACGCACGGCGGCGTAATGGTCCGCGCCATCGCCGCGCGGATGGCCGACACGTCGGGAACGCCCGCTCCCGGCGTCGTCGTCGTCGGCGCGGGAATGACCGGGCTCGCCGTCGCTCAAGCCATCCACCGCGCGCGCCCCGACGCGCGCCTCGTGGTCCTCGACGCACGCGAGCGACCCGGCGGCAACATTTACACCGAGCGCGTCGACGGATTCGTCCTCGACGCCGGCCCCGACTCCTTCGTTCGCACGAAGCCCGCCGCGCTCGAGCTCTGTCGCGAGCTCGGTCTCGAATCGTCGCTCATCCGCACACGCGAAGCGGCGCGCCACGTCTTCGTCGCGCATCAGGGCCAACTCGTGCGGCTGCCGGCCGGCATGGTGCTCGGCGTGCCGACACGGGTCGCTCCGTTGATGAGCACGCCGCTCCTCACGGCTCGCGGCAAGCTCAGGGTCCTCGCCGAACCGCTCGTACCGCGACGCCTTTCCGACGACGATGAATCCGTCGAAGATTTTTTGTCGCGGCGACTCGGGAACGAAGCGGCCACGAAGCTCGCAGCGCCGCTCCTCGGGGGGATCTACGCGGGCGACGTGCGAACGCTCGGCATTCAAGCGACGTTTCCCGAGCTCGCAGCGTTCGAGCATCATTACGGCAGCATCCTTCGCGGCCTCATGGTGCGCGAGCGCGGCGGTGGCGTTTCACCGTCGAACCGCGAGCTCTTCTCGTGGCTGCGGCGAGAAGAGACGCGCGCCGAGAGCCCGTTCCTGTCGCTGCGCGGCGGAATGGGCGCGCTCATCGATGCTCTCACCCAGACGCTCCCGCCCGGCGCGCTCCGCACGGGCGCGCGCGTGACGTCGATCCAACGCCGCGCGCGCGGATTTGCCGTGCTGACCGCCGACGACTCCTTCGACGCCACGTCGGTCGTGCTCGCGACGCCGGCTCACTTCGCTTCGCGCGTCGTCCCCGACGGACGCCTCGCCGCCGAGCTCGCCGACGTCACGTTCGTGTCCACGGCGACCGTGTTCTTCGCGCTCGATCGCAGCGAAGTCCGTCATTCGCTCGAAGGGCTCGGCTTCATCGTCCCTGCCGGCGAAGCGCGCATCTTGGCGAGCACCTGGATCTCCAGCAAATGGGACGAGCGCGCACCGCCCGGCGGCGCCCTGGTGCGCGCCTTCGTCGGCGGCGTGCGCGATCCGGACCGCGTCGAGAAGTCCACCGACGACGAGCTCGTCGAGCTCGCGCGCGGTGAGCTCGAGCGACTCATGGGCTCGCTCGGCCGCCCTCGGTTCACCCGCGTCTATCGCTACGAAAACGCCAATCCTCAGCCGACCGTGAATCACCGCGCCCGTCTATCGCGCATCGACGCACGCCTCGAGACCCTTCCCGGCCTGCACCTGGTCGGCGCGAGCTACGACGGCGTCGGCATTCCCGACTGCGTTCGCCAAGCCCGTCGCTGTGCCTCTGCCGTCGTCGCCGAGCTCGAGGCGTCGCGCGACGTCGGCGTCCTCGGTTGACCGGGCCGACCCTCGTCGCGCCGTCGATACGCGCCGCACTTCCGTGTAGAGCCCCTTCGATTTCGCCGAAACGATGATAAGCTCCGCCCGACTTTTTCCGGTGTCGTCCAAGGGCAGGACAAGGGACTTTGAATCCCTGAATCGTGGTTCGATTCCACGCGCCGGAACCGATACTTAGGGCCCGCGACGATGCCGGGAAGAGGGTTGAGTTCCGGCGGGTTTCTGAGAGCGCGGGGATCCGAAGGCCGCGAGGAGCGAGGTCGCGAGTTCTCTGAGGCAATCTCGTGCAAGGGAGACGCTCGCGGATCGGCTATACGCCTCCCGTGGCACTCAGATCGAAAGTGGTTCGTCCCGTCATGGTGTTAGTGACGCTTTGCGCGGTATTCCAGGCCGGCTGCGGCGGCGGCGGCGGCGGCGGCGGCACGGGCTCTGGGTCGGGTGCCGTCGTATCGTGCGACATCGTGCAGGCCGGAATTCACTACTGCGAGGAAGCGCCGGGCTCCGGTACGAACACCGGTTGCCCCACGGGAATGACCGGCTTCACTCCCGGTACGGGCTGCTCGCACGACGGCGTCGTCGGTACCTGCAAGGGAGGTCCGTACACCTACTATCTCTACGACGCGACGGCGGCCTCTGCGCTGGCCAGCATCTGTCCCGGCGGCAGTATCAGCAGCGGCGGCGCGAGCGGCGCTGGGGGGGCCAGCGCGGGCAGCTCGGGCGGGATTGGCGCCGGCGGCTCGGGCGGATCCAGTTCGAGCGACAGCAAGGTCGCCTGCTACATCCCGCAGCACGGGAGCTTCTCGAGCACCAACTGCACCGCCGGCTACTACACGGCCGGCGACTGCCAGACGCAGGGCGGCACTGCCTACACTACCTGCCCGCAGAGCACCGGCTTCTCCGGTTGTTGCAACTTCACCGGGTCGCAGGCCGCGTTCTACGGGACCGAGGTCTGCTACTACGACTACCCGACTTCCGACTCCGCCATCTGCGCGAGCGACAGCGGCACCTGGTCCCTCACGCCCTGAGCCGCTGGCCGTTTGGCGAAGCGCCCGCTGCTCTTCGCGTCTGCCCTTGAATGGAGTTGCTCGCTCGTTTCTTCGTGCAGCGTTTTCCGTGGAAGTGGCTCGGCTGTAGCGGATAGAGGGGTTGGATGGGGTCCATCGAATCCGAATACAGGCGACTGTCGGTGTGGGTGGTGGCGGCGGTTTGCGCCCTGTTCCTCTTGCTCGACGCGGGACCGGCGTTCGCTCAGGAAGAACAGAGCACCGTCGCCCGGTTCGTCGACGGCATCGCGGAGTTGACCTTCCGCTATGCGTGGCCGACGGCGACATACGAGAGCCTCGAGTGCTGCGATGCCGAGCGGGCGGACGGCGACGGCCTGAACGTCTCGTTCACCTTGCACGGTCGGAGCGCGTTCGGCGGCGGGCCCCTCTGGACGGAGGTCGTCATTGCGGTCAGCCCGGACTGGCAGATCACCGACCTCCACTTCGGACGCAACAACGCGATCCTCGCGCAGCCCGGCGAGACGATGGGAGCAATCGGGCAGGTGCTGCTCTCGCTGAACGCGCAAGCGCAGCGTGGCAGTGGAGCACCCGATCCATCCGCCCCCGCCGATTCGACCACGACGCCGGTACCCGCTCCGCCGCCGGCTGAGCCGCAGGTCGAACCGCCACCGCCGCCACCATCCGTCGAAACCCCGGTAGCGGCGGCAGACTCACCACCGCCGAACGCGGGAGCGCGCGCAAACACGATAGGAGCGCTGTGGTCGTTCCGCATCAACCTCGAGTACGCCTCCGCCGGCAAGGACATCACACCCGCAGGCGCTACCCCGTCTGCCAATGGCACGGGGCAGCCGAATGGGTTGCGGTTCGTTCTCGGCCATCTCGAGGCGTTCCGCATGATGCCGCTGGCTCCCTGGGCCTATGTTGGTGTCGGCGTGGATGCCGGTATCGGCCAGGCGCAAGGCGGACGATGCACCGAGACGCCGGTCTGCGTCGGCCACGACTGCACGTGCCCGGGAGACTTCGCGAGCTGGCATGGCTTTGCCGGTGAGTACGGAGTGGCCGGCAAGCTGCTCCTCACCACCATCCCGGCGCCGGGCACCTCGACATTCTCTCTCGCCGTGCCGACCCTCCGCATCGAACACTTGCTGTCCAACGTGTCGAGCACCGATGCGAAGTGCGGCGGCATCCTCGGAACGTGCCACGGTCTCTCGGCCGACAACGTCGCGGTCAGCGCCGAGATCGAGTTCGACTGGACGGAATTCAGTCACGGCTCCGTCAGCGGCGGTTGCGGCATCGGCGGTGGCGTGCTCGGCGTCTTCGGCGGCATCGCCGACAGCGACCACACCCACTACGCGTGGTTCATCCGAGGCGGACCCCATCTGGAAATCTTGTGAAAGCCGCGGCGCACTCCACGGCCCTGCTCATTTGCGTCAATCGCCACAACCCTTGCGAGATTCTGCGCAGCAAAGCTGAAGCAATCTCGCGCAGAACGTCGCCCGCAGGGTTCATACTTCGGCGAGCGGCGATGGTCCGTGCGACGTTTGAGGGATGACGTCGATCCGGAGTCTTCGCCGAGAGCGGAAAGCAGTGCTGCTCACGGGAGCGAGCGTGGGCGTCGGGCTGGCGATCGCACGTCAGTTGATGAAGGACGATGGCATCCACCTCGTGCTGACGGCGCGTGACGATTCGCTGCCGCGCTTCGCCGAGCTCGGCGTATCGGAAAGCGAGCGGCTGTGGCTGCGCCCGCTCGACATCACCGACGAGCGACAACGTCGATCGGTCGTTCACGAGATCGAAGAGGTGTTCGGCGGTGTCGACGCGCTCATCAACAACGCCGGCATCACCTACCGAACCGTCGCCGAATACGCGACGCAAGCGGAGCTCGCGAACCAGATGGTCGTGAACTACGAGGGTCCCATGGCACTCACGGCGCTCGTGTTGCCCATGATGCGCAAGCGCCGGAGCGGCCGCATCATTCAAATATCGTCTGCCGGGGGCCTCGCCGCCATGCCGACCATGGGTCTCTATTCGGCGTCCAAGTTCGCGCTCGAGGCGGGTTCCGAAGCCATGTATTACGAAGTTCGTCCCTTCGGAGTTCAGGTGTCGCTCGTGCTGCCGGGGTTCATCAATTCGCCAGCGTACAAGAATGCCGTGGTCGGCCCTCTCAGCCGCATTGCGACCGAGAACGCGGGGGACCCGTACCATGCACACTTCGCGAACATGGATCGCTTGATTGACCGAATGATGCGCTTCACCGGCGCCACGTCCGAGTCCGTCGCGCGGCGAGTCGTGAAAACCCTGCACCGACATCGAGCACCGCTGCGCGTGCTCGCCACGTGGGACGCGCGTCTCCTCTGGTGGTTCCGCCGCTTCACGCCTCAGCCGCTCTACGTGTGGATCACATACTGGATGCTTCCCGGGATCCGGAGGTGGCGCGCCGCCAACGACGCCCTGGCGCAACGCGCGGGAAGCGACGCTAAGGCGAAAGTATGAAAGAAGGGCTGCCTCGTTGTCGCTCGCGTGCACCAGTCCTGTTCGTCGCCCGGCCACGCGCGCAGCTTGAGGGGGCGAAGGGCGTGAGGGTGCGGAAACGCCCCGCGCATCTCTGACTCCAAGCCGCTTTCGACTGGCGTCGGGGCGACGTCAGAGGTCGAACTGGCCGAACCGCAATGGTATGCTCTGCTCATGAGTGGCGTGCCCGTCGACCTCGACGCCGAGCGCCGAAAGGCTGCGCGGGCTCGTGCCGACGTCCGCATCTTTCGGCCGGGAGAGCAAGAAGCGGAGGCTGATGCGGACGCCCTCTTTTGGGACAGAATTCCCATCGACGAGCGAGCCGAGTTCGTCTGGCAGCTGAGCTTGGAGCTCCACGCTCTTTCCAATCCTGAGGCACGAGATGAGCCCGGACTTTCTCGATCTGTTGCGCGCGTTATCAGGCGCTGACGCACGCCTTTTGATCGTTGGAGCCTATGCCGTCGGCGGCCACGAGCAACGAAGGATCTCGACGTGTGGGTCGAAGCGAGCGCCGAGAACGCGCCGAAGGTCATCAATGGCCTCGTGGAGTTCGGCGCGCGACTGATGGGCCTTACGGAGGCTGACCTGCGAACGGCGGGTGTTGGTTTGCAGATCGGCGTCGAACCGGGACGAATCGACGTCCTGACTGCGGTCAGCGGAGTTCACTTCGAGGACGCCTGGCCGCGCAGGGTGCAGGCCGATTTCGCAGATGGCGTTCGTTGCGATGTGATCGGGCTCGACGACTTGCTTCAGAACAAGCGAGCCGCCGGGCGCCCGCAGGACCTCGCGGACGTCGCCGCGCTCGAACGGCTTCACCGGCTCAAGCGATAGCCGGCTGGCGAGCGCGCGCAAGTCTCGGGCCGCACGGCGCTTCTGCTTCACATCGGTCGACGCTTTCTCGAGTTGCGTCTCTATCTCGCGGCCAACCGGAAAGCCTTGCCGGCAAGGGTGGATCGTCTCGCACGAACGGATCGTCCTTCCCGGCAAGGGCTCATCGTTGTCCGACAACGGCGGGAGGCAGCCACGAAGGACGGATCATTCCCGACGAACGAGCCACGCCTTGCGGGCAAGCGCCGATCGTTCACGCCGAACGGAGAGCGCCTTGCCGGCAAGGAAGTTTCGTTCACGACGAACGACGGGGAGCAGCCAGCAAGGAAACTTTGTCCATCGACGACGGTGCGCCCTTGCCGGCAAGGAGACCTCGTGCGGCGAGTCGGCGAGTACACTCAGGCCTTGCCGGCAAGCCTCGAGCCGTCCAAGTCAGTTGGACGCACGTGCGGTGATGCGACGACGCTCGGCGCTCATCGCGCGTCCGCTCCGAGCAGCGGCGCTTGCGCGCGGACGATCCCTTTGCCGAGGCTGGCGTACAGATCGCCCTTCCCTAGTAGCGTTTCGGCGCCGCCCTGATCGAGGATGATGCGGGAGTTGGTGCCAGAACCGACCTGCAACGCAATTCGGCCGCCCAGGTTCGCCTTGACGATGGGGGGCACGGTCTCGCGATCGGGGCGCTGCGTCGCGAGGATCATGTGAATCCCCGCGGCCCGCGCCTTCGCGCCGAGGCGCTTGATGCCCGCGAAAAATGACTGGGCGGAGGCTTTCTCGGCGATGAGGTCCTGGAATTCGTCGACGACGAGCACTCGGCGCTCGAGCTGGTCGTGAACACCGACCTGCTCGTTGTATTCTGCCACGTCCATCACCTGGGCTTTTTGGAAGCGGCGGTATCGTTCTTCCATGAGATCTACGAGCCGTTCGATCACCGGGAGCGCTTCCTCGACATCGAAGCGCACCGGCCCATCCAGGTGCGCGGCGACGGCTGTGCGGAACCCTGACCCGATGAAGGTAACGCGTTTCGGATCGATGAGCGTGAAGCGGATCGCGCCGGGACCGTGGAACTGAAGCAAGCTGGCGATGACGGCTTGAATGAGAACGGATTTACCGCTCCCCGTTTGCCCGGCGATCAACAGATGAGGCGTGCTCGAGTCGGAGAGGTCTCCGCAGAGGATCTCACCGTCCGGCCGTTCGCCTACGACGAAGCGCCCGGGCCGAGCTGCGAGATACTCGCGCTTCCGCTCGAGCAGCGGCCCGAGGAACACCGCGCGGGGCGCGGGCCGCTTGACGACGAACCGGCGAAGGCCTCCCTCACGCTCGTAGTCGACGTGGATCCCGACATCGGCAGCCAGGCGATGGCGAACGTCCTCGGCGGCGCGATCGAGCTGGCCCACCGCGCCGCGCGGGCGGACGACCTCGATGAGGTACAGCGTAGGCCCCACGACGGGAGCGCGCGGACAGGCCGCGGCGACTCCCTGCCTCTTCAATTCGGCAACGATACGCTCGGACAGCGCAGCGGCTTCGCGGCGTCCGGCGTCATCGCCGTCCGTCGCGATCGCAGGCGGCGGCACCATCGCGTCCACGATGCGCGCGTCGGCGCCGGCGTGCGGTCGAGTCGCGGCCATGGGCGGATCGTCGCGCACCGCCAGTCGCTCCGGGTACGTCTCTATGCATTCGCGGGATAGTGGGCACGCGGGGCAGAGGTCGGTACGCCGCGTCGCGGGGGCGGCCAATGGATCTCCTGCCCACACGACCATCTGCGAAAGAAGCGGATGCACCGTTTCGGAGAGGAGCACGTCGACGGCTCGCCCGTTCATCGCCGTCTCTCGCAGCGAAGGCGTGAAGCGAAGCACGGTGGCGCGCGCGTCGAGCCTCTCGGCCGACCGCAGCAGATCCCGGTAGAGAGCGACCTGCGCGCGGTCGAGTTCGTCGTTGGCTTCGTCGGTCAGCTTGTACTCGACGACTTCCAGCCCGCCGCGAGCATCTCCATAAACGGCGTCGATCCGGCCATGCACCAGCGGACCATCGGCGCCGATGACCGCCTCCACGGCGACCTCCGCGGCGTTGACGAGTTTCGGAAGCGCCGCTGCTGGAGCGTCGTCGGTGAATTCGCGAAGGCGCCCCGCGAGATGACGCGCGAGCTCGCGAAGGGCTTCTCCGAGGTCGTCGACCTCGCCGGGGATCGTCGAGTACGTGGGGTCGGCTTCGACCTCGTCGATGAGTCGTTCGAGGAGCCACTCGGCGAGGACGGCTCTCACTTCATCGAGCGGCGCGTCCTTCCGCAGCGCCAGGAAAGCGCCGGGAGGATCGGCGACCTCTCGACTGAACCGATCCAGAATTCGATGAAATGTGGCTCCGAGACACGAAGAACCGACCGGAAACGCCACGGCGCGCTTGCGAAGCCGCCCGAGCGCGAAGATGCGAGGACACCGGAGTGCGTTGCGGACTTCCGTCACGCTGATTCGGTCGGTCATCCAACACTCCTCACGCAGACGATGCTGCGACCAAAAAATCGGACCCCTTCATTCGCTTCGAGTTCAGCGAGCACCGCGGCGCGCGTCGCTCTCGGATCGATGCGCGACGCTTCGCGGACCACGCGCTCGAGGGAGGCAATGCGCAATTGTCGGAGCACCGCCATGGCGACGCTGTGGTCAGGAGATCCGTTGGTGATTTCAGGCGCGCTCGGCGCATCCGCTGGTTCGCCGGACTGTTCCTCGTCGATATCCCCTTGTTCACCCGTCTCGAACAGAGCCTTCGAGATGCCCCAGTCCGGTACACCGAGCGTGCTCCGGACCCAATCGGTCACCGTCGCGACGTCGACCGGCTCTCCTCGCCCGTTGGTGACGTCCCCCGATCGTGCTCCCTGAAGCAGCGCGTCGAGCGCGAGCAGTCGGACCACGTCGTCTGGTTCTAGCCAGATCCAGCGAGCGCGACCCGTGGCGAGCAACGTGTCGCGTTTGACGAGAGTGTCCTTCCACGTCGGGGGGAAATCGCGCGAGCGCTCGCGAACGGCGATCACCGCGTCGCGCGCCGCAAGCTCCGTGAGACGACTCAGCGCGGCGGCGAGACTTCGATGGTGCCCTTGATGCAAGAGACCGACGTGCGCCGTCGTTGCCGAATTTTCGACTAGCAACTGTGCGGCTCCCTGCGCGGCCCCAGCCGAGACGCGTGCGCCCTCCACGAACTTTGCAATCGCGAGCAACCCGTCCGCCACGCGCGACGCATCGACGGAGGTCCGTTGTTGGTCCGCCTCCGCGAGAACCTGGCGCGCGGCGACAACGCGGCGCTCCCACTCGGCGGCCAATCCATGAGCCGTCCCGATTCCGCTCTCGAGGGGTGCGTCTTCTGCCTCCCCCTCTTCACTGCCCTCGCCTGCGACCGCTTGCTGGCACTCGACGAGAAGCATCCGCGGGGTCATCCCGGCCGCCGCGAGGACCCGTGAAAGGCGCTTCTCCGTGAATGGCCACGGGTATGGCGCTGGCTTGTCGGGCAGGCGTTCAATCCACAGACGAAGCAGATCTTCGCGTTCGCGCGGGGTCGGAAGCGCGAGCGTCTCCGTGCGCATCAGGAGCCGCGATCGTTGCGACAAGTTGAGGGCCGGCTCGATACCTCGATTCCACTCGGTATCGAGCGCCATGTGCACGAGCACGAGCCCTCGCATTGCGTCGACGAGCTCCGCGGCGAGATTCGCATAACCGATCAGTCGAGGCCCCGGCGCGGCGCCTTCGATGAGATTCTCGAGCTGATCCATCACCAGGACGATCGGCGCGCCGAGCGATGCGACGGAGCAGAGTGTTCGAAGCGCCGGCATGGCGAGCTCCTCTGAGAGCGATGCCGTCGCACCGATCCGCGAGAGCTGTGCGACGTCGCAGTCGCGACCCGAAAGCCAAGCGAGCAGGGCGCGCTGAGTCGCCCCCGTAGCGAACGGAGCTTGCAGCAAGCGCCGGAGGTAGCCGTCGTCGACCTCCGGGAAGAGCGCAAGGACCCGGTCGACCGCCTCGTCGAGCGATGCCTCCCGGTCGACTTCGGCGAGTTGCTGGTACTCCGAGAGAAACGTCGAAGGAAAGGACGTGGCGGCACCGGACAGATGGGCGAACAGAGAGCCCACGAGCGCATTAAGCTGCAGCAGATCGTGCGTGGCGTACCCGAGCTGTCTCACGACTTCCCCGAGCACGAACCGAGGCGTCATCGGCGCGTGCACGAGCGGCCGGATGTGCACGAAGACCGCTCGCGGTCCCAGATGGCGCCGGAGACGAGAAAAGAGATGCGTCTTGCCCGCTCCGGGCGGCCCCAGGACGACGATCGACGCCGAGCGTAGCGTCCGCGGCGCGCTTCGCGCGACGGCGCGAACGCTCTGGACGCACTCTTCGATCGCGTCCGCCGCCCTCGCGTTGAGCGTCGTCAGATCCACGAAGTCTTCCGTCCAGGGATCCGCGTGAAGCGCTTCGAAAACCGGACTGCTCACGATGCTCTCCCTCCCAAGCGTCGCGCCCACGACAGCCGCGTTCCTTGTGGCCCCGGCAAGCACAGTTCGAGCTCGTCCTTCGTCAATCGGTTTACCCCTCCTTCCGGGCGCAGTTCAATCACTCCCTGACCCGCGGCGTCGATGAGGGCGGTTCTGACCACCCCTGGCGTGAATTCGCGGCGCAGGTGGTTAACGACCTGCGGAATGAAAGAGAGTCCGAGCCGCTCGTCGCGAGTCGCATCGAGCGCGTCGAGCAGCCGCGGCAGGATACCGTCAGCGCTCGCTCCGTTGCCGCGAGGCACGTCGTTCCGAGCGCGCGCCTGACTGAGAAGCTCGGGGAACGCGGCCTGGATTTGCTCGACCAAGTCCGCGCGAAGCACCGAAGCCTGTCGTTGTTTGGACACCTTCGTGAGCAGCTTGCTCAAGTTCCCGAGAGCACGTAGGAGAGCGGTGACCTCCTCCCGGGAAAGCACATTCGTACCCGACGGGACGAGCATCTCGACCTTCTCACGGAGCACCTTGAGAGCACGCCCTTGCGCGATGAGCTTGGATACCGCGGCCTGACGTTCGGCGACGGTGGCGCCGCGGACGAACGTTGCGATGGACTTGAGTGGAATGAAAGCTCCCCGCTCGAGCGCCTCGGAAAGTTGTGCCTCGAGCGGGCGGCGCACGACCGTCTTCATCACTTCGAATCCCATCGCGCGGAGCTCATCCGTGACGCGGGCGCGCTCGGCTGTGGGTCCGAGCTCTTTCAACTTCACGACCCCGTCCGCTTCGAGCGTCGCGCGCGCTTGCGACACCAGCGCCGTTACGTCCACGGCCGCCTTCTGCTTTCGCGAGCCCGCCATCAATCGGAACCTTACGCCTCTGCTCGCGACGTGGAAACGGCGAGGCGGCCGCCTCCACTTAGATGAGCGACCGCCGCTCGGGACGGGTCAAAAAGACATGAGAGGAATGACCATGGCCATGAAAGGTCTTGCTGTCCCGCTGCCGCGACTTGGAATTTCTGACGGCAAGGGTCAGCGAAAACTACTTGCGAGCGTCGTTCGTGCGAAGGATTCTCGAAGGTCTATTCGGGGGCAACGTGGGCCGTCGTTCACCAACCGAGTCCGTCGCGCGCATCTACCGTGCGTTCTTACGCCAGCGCACCTGGACCCAGGCGGCGCTCGCGCGCGAGATTGAAATCGGTGTTCCTGCCCTGAGAAAGCGGCTCGACGAGCTCACCACGCTCGGCATGCCGCTCGAACGCCAGGACGATCTCCCGCAGGTCTACTGGAGCGTACCCAGCAACTGGTTCCCCGACGGCGTGCTGTTCTCGAAAGAGGAGACCGCCGATTTATTGCACGTGCTCTGGCACGCTCCGCGCGGCCCGAGACGCAGGAACCTCTTGCGCGTCGTTCTCGGAGCGCGTCGCGATCGCGATGTAATCGCGGCGATCGAAGCCGCGATCGTCACGCGAGAAGAGTCGAACGCCGAACAGGCCTTCCTTCCGGTGGTGGAAGCGGCGCTAGTGGAACGCCGAGCCGTGAGGATGCGTTTCTACTCCACCGAGCGCGGTGCCATTGAATCGCGGCACGTGTCCGCGCATCGCGTGGACGTCGGTCCACCGTTGCGGTTCGTCGCCACCTGCCACCGCACCGGGCAACTCAAATGGTTCCGCGTCGACAACATCGTCGACGCGAACGTCGACGACCAAACCACGTTCCGCGCCGCCACCGACGACGCCGTTGGTCGTTTCTGCGCTGAGAGCGTCGACGGCTTTCACGGATCGGAAGAAGCCGAACAGCACGTTTTCTTCGTGCGCCATCCAGAGGCAACCTGGGTTGCCAACAATCTTCTCCCCCCGATGCACGCCGAGCCCGTCGAAGGCGGCATCCTCGTTACCATCGCGACCGCGGGCGCGACGCGCGTCGCCCGCTACGTCGTTGGACTCGGCGGTGCCGCGCGCGCCGAATCCAGTCGGTTGCGCGTGCTCGTCGAAGAGCTCGCGACAGGGGCGCTGCGTGCGGTGGCGGAGCCGCGGAAGTTGGCGAAAGTGCAGGGGCAGAGTGCTGAACGGGCGCGTAGGCGCGCGAATAGGTGAGGGGGGAATGGGAGAAGGGGGATTGATGCAAGGCTGCATTGTGAGAAGACCGCTTGCGTGGTCGGGGCCGCAACGGCCCTCCGCCAACGCTTGCTGCGTGGAGCGAGCGATTCTTCCTGCCCAGGGGCGTTTTGCCGCCGGCGGTGTAGTCGGGGGCTTGACGGGCACGCGGTCGGTGCGCAGTGTGGGTTCCTATGTACGAATCCAATCCCCCTGCAACCCCCTACGGACCGTCTCGCGACGCAGAAAAGTTGAAATTCCTGGAGGTGAAGCTGACGACCTCCGGCGGCATGGGGGCGCTGCTGACCGTAGCTTGGCGGTCGCCGTCCAGGATCCTGCCGGTAGTAGCTGCGGCCATCACGCGACGAATCGGGTTCCGTCCGCTGCGCTGACAGAGCGCGTACGCGACAGCGCCACGAGGCGCTGCTCATCGCTCGGTCCCATTGAAGTTGCGTGGCGAGACGCGCCGTCGGCGGTTCTCAACGCTGTCCGCCGCGTTCGCGCGGCGGCCCTGTTGAAGCGGAGCCTCCGACCTCCGAGCAATGGGCAGCGCCGCGTAGCGCTACGCGGCGAAGCGCCTGAGCGTTCCCAACTCGAAGATAGTCCTTCTACGGAGGTGACCGGATGAGCGTTGATTTCGAAGCGTCGTTTCGTGCCCTCACTGGGAACCCCAGCTTCCCGTGGCAGAGAGCGCTGTTCGAGCGCTTCGTTCATCCCGACGGCGACCACCGATTTCCGGAGTCGTGTGACATACCGACGGGGCTCGGCAAGACGACCATCATCGCGCTCTGGCTCCTCGCGCTCGCGCATCACTCCATGATTGGAAGCGCGCGAACTTTCCCGCGCCGCTTGGTCTACGTGGTGAACCGACGCACCGTGGTGGACCAGTCCACTCGGGAGGCAGAGCGCCTTCGCGAAAAGCTGACGACCATGGACGAACTGCGCAATGTCGCTGGGGCGCTCATGGCACTCTGTTCTCGCAACGTGTCTGGGTCGCCGCTCGCAATCAGCACGCTGCGGGGTGAGTTCGCAGACAACGCCGAATGGCGGAACGATCCCGCAAGACCGGCGGTGATCGTCGGGACTGTAGACATGATTGGAAGCCGCTTGCTGTTCAGTGGGTACGGTCGCGGTTTCAAGTCCCGACCGCTTCATGCCGCACTCCTCGGGCAAGACGCGCTTCTCGTGCACGACGAGGCGCACCTGGAGCCGGCATTTCAGGTGCTCGCCGAAGAAATCCGCAGAGAGCAGGGTCGTTTCTCGTGGGAACGGCATCGCTTCGCCGTGACTGCTTTGTCCGCCACGGTTCGGTCCGGGACGAGCTCCTTTTCGTTGTCGGCAGCAGATTTCGAGAACGAAATCGTGCGGAAGAGATTCTACGCAGCCAAGCGGCTGCGCATGCAGCCCCTTGCCGACGGGACGAAGCTCCCGGATGCACTCGCGCAGCTCGCGCGCGACCCTGACTTCGAAGGTCAGGCCGTTCTCGTCTTCGCGCGGCGCGTGAAAGACGTTGAGGCGGTTCGCGCAGCGCTGAAAGTCTCGTCTGCGTCCACTGCTGTCCTGACGGGGACTCTGCGAGGCTACGAGCGCGACCGACTAGCACGGTCCAATGGAGTGTTCGCCCGGTTCATGCCCGCGGGCGATCGAGATCCGGGAGTTAGACTTCAAACCGGCACGGTCTTTCTGATCTCCACGTCCGCGGGAGAAGTCGGTGTCAACCTATCGGCGGATCATCTCGTCTGCGATCTCGCGCCACTCGACAGCATGATTCAGCGTTTCGGTCGCGTGAACAGGTTCGGTGATGGGGTGGCGACGATCAACGTCGTTGAGGAGAGTGAGTCCAAGGGCGACGATGTCCTCGCGCCCGCCATCCAAAAAACGCGCTTACTTCTCGCCCGACTCCCAGGCGCTAACGGGTCGGATCGCGTCGACGCGAGTCCAGCCGCGCTCAGTGAACTGTCGCGTGAAGAGAGAGTTGCCGCGTTCTCTCCTCAGCCGAAGATCCCTCGAGTCAGCGACATCCTATTCGATGCCTGGGCGCTAACCACGATTTGGGATCTCCCCGGCAGGCCCCCCGTTGCGGAGTATCTTCATGGAGAAGAGAGCTGGGAACCGCCGGAGACGTATGTGGCCTGGCGACGAGAGGTCGAATACGTCACGGGGGATCTTCTCGAGGAGCATCCGCCAGAAGATCTTCTCGAGGACTATCCACTCAAGGCACACGAGCTCTTGCACGACCGAACCGAGCGCGTCGTCGAGCAGCTTACGAAGCTCGCCGCGCGCTTCCCGGAGCAAGTGATCTGGGTGGTCGAAGAGAGCGGTCGCATCGAGGCACGGCGGGCGCTCACAGACTGGGTTGGCGGCGACAAGAAAGCGGCTGTGGATCGATTCGCGCATCGCGTCGTCGTGCTGCCCCCACGGGTCGGCGGGTTGAAGGAGGGCCTCCTCGACGGCGCGATCGCATTTGAAGAATCAGAGCACTATGACGTCGCGGACGACTGGGAAGATGAACGCGGCAAGCGTCGAGTCCGACTGCAGGAGCCAGCTCCCCCGCCGGGGATGCGGTTGGTGCGTCGTATAGCGCCCCTGTCGGACGCGGATGAGCTCGAACCCGAGGACGGAGCTCCGACGTCCGAGAGCTGGTATTGGTTCGTCAAGCCGCGCTTCGCCGATGACGATGGCTCGCGAACAGCGCGCGCATCCGAGCTGCTAGACGTGCACCTCGAGAAGGCCGGTAAGTACGCCGCCGCGATCGCCGACCGGCTGCTGAATCCCGACGAGGCGACCGCGGTACGACTCTCCGCCGAATGGCACGATCTCGGCAAGAACCGAAAGGTTTGGCAGCGAGCGATCGGGAACCTTGGTGCGGAGGTCCTGGCAAAGTCGGGCCCGCAGATGACGCCTCGAGATATTACGCGGTATCGCCACGAGTTCGGATCGCTGACTGACCTTCGCCGCAAGGACGAGTTCGCTGCATTGTCCCATGCGCAGCAGGAGCTCGTCCTTCATCTCGTGGCTGCGCACCACGGACGCGCCAGACCGCACTTCCCGTTCGAAGAATCGTTCGATCCGGAGCACCCAGAAGCGCTGACGCGGGAGATGGCTTGCTCGGTTCCTCAACGGTTCGCGGAGCTGCAAGCGCGATACGGTCGTTGGGGGCTCGCCTATCTCGAGTCGCTCGTTCGAGCAGCCGACGCTCTGGCTTCGCAGGACATTGGTGTTCCCGGTTCGCCCGTCGAGGAGGCTCAATGATTGGCGTGATCGAACCTCAGGTATCGATTCGCTGTGATCCCACCAACCCTGGGCAATTTCTCGCTTGTTGCGGAATTTTGGAGCTCACTGATCGTCGACGTGACGGCGGAGCGAAGGGATGGTTCGCGGACGGCGGCCGGCGTTTTTGCCTTGGGGCTGACGTTGAGATGGACGGAGCGGCACTCCACTCACTGCTCGCCGAGCTCAGCTCTTGCGCGGTGAGCAATACAATGAACCCCGACGAGCTTCGTCGGCGAGCTGAGCTAAGTGCGATGAGTGGCCGTGAGATCGACGCTGCCCGTAGGGAGGACGAGAAAAAAGCGCTGGAGTCGCTTTGGCGAGAGTCCCCCGTCATCTTTGGAGCCCCATTCGACTTTACGGTCGATTGGCATCAGGACGATCGAGGTCGCGGCTCCACGTTCAAGACATGGGCAGGTCAGCAATCGATCATCGACATTGCACGAGGCATGCAAGCCGCGGCGCGAGCCACGCTCGTGTGCGACGGCGCCGTCGAACAGGTATTGATGTCCACATCCCGTGGCCTGGGATTGCCGTTCAACTTCGACTCTGACCTTGGCACTCAAGCGGCGCCCTTGGATGTCGGTTTCAGTTTCGATCCGCTTCCGACCATGTCCTTGGCGGTGCGGCCAATGCTCGAACTCTGTGCACTGATCGGCCTTCAGCGATTTCGGCCCGCTCGCGTCGGCAAGGAGAACCGTTACCAATATGCGCAATGGAAGGCCCCGCTTCGCCCGAGTGTTGCCAGCGCGATGGCCTCTTGCTCGATTGATTCTCTCGAGCGCTCGGTGTTCGAGTTTCGTCTCCTCTATCGAACCAAATACTTGAAGAGCTTTCTGTCAGCAAAACCCGTCTCGAGGTGATCAGTGAGTACAAAGTTGAATAGCTACGACGTCTTCCTGAGCGAGGACGGCCCTGCCGCACTAGTCATTCGCGAACACCTGATGAGTGTCGAGGGAACAGACGGAGTGCTGTTCCCGGCGACCTTTGCGGCCAGCGAAGACAAGACCTTCAAGGGTGGGTACAACATCGACGACCTGGGAGATGGCGCCAATGTCTGTCTCGTTGACAGCGTCGGTTCCCAGGCCAACCGAATCGAACCGATTTTTTCCCGCGAGCGTTACAGAAAGCTCGTTCCGCAGATCGTCATCAAGGCTGGACCGAGGAACGTCAACCTACTCGACGCTGGGCATCGCGCAGCGGACGCGGTGATTCGGTGCTCCGCGCTTCACGAACAGCTCCAGATTGCCT
The DNA here is from genome assembly GCA_964506835.1 of uncultured Polyangiaceae bacterium. Classification (GTDB taxonomy): domain Bacteria; phylum Myxococcota_A; class Polyangia; order Polyangiales; family Polyangiaceae; genus DASZVB01. The sequence continues at coordinate 5,441 of CAZDNG010000089.1, read as the reverse complement.
TCAAGGCAGCCATGCGGGGGGACGCCGTGCCGCTCGCGAAGATTGCGCCAACCTCGTTGGTGTTCGGCGTATGGGACTCCCGAGATACACAAGCCAAGCTCCCCCGGCTTATCGCCTCGACGATACGAGCCTTCAACGTCCAGAAGCTTACTCGCTCGGCTCAATACGTGCCGGCGACGGAGTACATCGACGACAAACTGCTCGAGGAAACCGATGACAAGAAGATGAGGGATGCGTATGCGGCGAAAGGGTTCGTCCACGTTCCGGCGTCCGGCTCGCCGGGAGGTATCGTGGCACAGTCCGTTCGCCGGGACGCTTCGCTACACCTTGCGGCGTTGCGACTCCTTTCTGCTAGCAAGGACCAGCAGAAATCGCTTCCGTTGCAGCGATACGTCCTCGGGCTCGCACTGACCGCATTTACATCTTCGCCGGCGGGGTATCTCAGGCAAGGGTGCAATCTTGTTGCGAATCCGGAAAAGAAGCGTGAATTCAACGTAGTGTTCAATGACGGCCGTAAGGAATCCGCGGGCATCACGCACGACGAAGCTGTCTCGTATGCGGAGCTGACAGCGGATGCCTTCGGCGTGGGTGAGGACAAAGAGGTGCCGTTTGAAGTGGAGCGAGCCAAGGAGGATCTGAAGGACGCCAGCGAGAAGAAGCCCAAGGGCAAGGCGAAGAAATGACGACCGGCGCCCATCTCTGCGTCACGGTGCGGTTTCTACAGCCGACGTTCCATGGCCGCGCCGATGGCGGGAGCGCGGAGTGGCCTCCATCGCCGCTTCGCCTTTTCCAGGCGCTGGTGGCGTCCGCCGCGCGCCTCCAGCCGGCCGGTTTCGACGATGCGACGCGCGAAGCGTTTCGCTGGCTCGAGGAGTCTGGCGCCCCGATGATTGTGGCTACCTCCGCGCACGAAACCACGGGAATGCGGCTTTCAGTGCCGAACAACGCGATGGATATCGTCGCGCGAGCGTGGTCCCGCGGAAGCGACTTGGAGAAGGGGGACGCAGATCCCCGAACGCATCGTACGATGAAGACAGTCCGTCCGTACTGGCTCCGCGGCGATCGTGTTCGCTATATCTGGTCGTCGAACGCGGATTCGCTGCGCACCGAGGCAGCCGACCGAATTGTTCGTGTGGCGCGCCATCTGACGTGCCTCGGTTGGGGGATCGACCAAGTGATCGGCAACGCGTCCATTGCAGGCGCAGTCGATCCGCCATCCGCTCACGAGGAGGAGTGGCATCCATCGAGTGACACTTCTCAGAACGGTTTGCGCGCACCCATGAGAGGGACCTTCGAGGACCTCGTAGAGCATCACCGCGCTTTCGTAAATCGAATCGGCCCCGACGGATTCTCAGCACCGCCACCCGTCTCCGCCTACGAAGTATTCGAATACCGGCGAGCGTCGGATCCCGCCACGCGATCAGTCGCGGTGTTCTCTGTTCTTCGCCCCGATGGCACTGCTTTTCGAGCTTTCGATGCAGCGAGGAGGGCACTCACCGTAGCGGGCATGGTTCGACACACCGCGAAGGAAGCGGCGACTGCGTCGGGATGGGCATCGGAAAAGGTAGCCGGCTTCGTTCTTGGACACGCGGTAGGGGCCGGATCAGCGCACGTGCCCGTGGGTGTCGAGCGATTCGCGTATCTGCCGCTGCCCAGCATAGAGTCACGCGGTGGAGGCCGACGATTGGTCGGAAGCATTCGTCGGGTGGCGATAACCGGATTTTCAGAAGGGTTAGAACCTGAGATCGCGTGGGCACGTCGGGCTATGTCAGGGCGGGATCTTTTCGACGAAGACACGGGTGAAGCCGTCGCACAACTTGTGCTGCTCCCGGGCGAGGATCACGCGACGCAGTCCTATCTGCTTCCCGCGAGTACCTGGTCCACCGTTACTCCAGTGGTGCTTCCCGGTTTCGATGACCCGGAACATCTCCGACGAAAGGCGAGCTCGGCCACCGCCGCGGATCAGCGAAAGCGATTCTTGGAGCGCATATCGGAACGAACCGATCGGCTTATTCGAAGGGCGATTCGTCAATTTGGATTGTCTGAGCTACTTGTGCAGCACGCCGATATCGAGTGGCGCAAGATCGGATTCCTTCCCGGCGTGGGTCACGCGGATCGGTACGGCGTTCCCGACCATCTGCGCAAATTTCCGAGGTATCACGTGCGCCTTAGTTTTCACGACGGTACGGGCAGACCGGTCTCGGTACCCGGGCCGCTATGCATTGGCGGAGGCCGGTACGCAGGAGTCGGATTGTGCGTTGGGTGTGACGGCGGGGCCTTCGACGCTTGAACCTATCGAACCAACAGTAGCTGAATGAAAACTACCCCCACAACCGCCGCAACCTCAACTCGATCGCCTCGAACGGTTCCGCTCTAACAACATCGTCATCCCCATGAAGCCCCGCGACGATCCACCGGCCGCCTTCCAAGCGCAGCACCTCGAGCGTCTTGGCGATTGGGTCGAGGAGCCAGGCGTGCGGAACGCCGAAGCTTGCGTAGACGGGGAGCTTCTTGACGCGATCGAGGCGCGCCGTGGAGGGCGAGAGGATCTCGCAGACCCAGTCTGGGCGCAGGTCGATGAACGCGGATTCGGGGGGCTCCGACATTCGCTCGCGTCGCCAACCGGCGAGGTCGGGCACGATGACGTTGTCGCCGAGGTGAGTCTCGGGCTCGAAGAGAATCCACCATCCGCCTGGGCCGCCGTCGCCGAAGTGGAACGGAGGGACGAGGCTTCCGGCGAGCGTGCTGCCAGCGAGCGAGTGGCGCCCCGCCGGCCGTGGGCTCGCGTGCAGATCGCCGGCGACGATCTCGCCAATGACGTCATCGCTGAGAGCGACGAGGTCTTGATACGTGGGTTTTCGGCGCGCCGCATCCATCGTCGCGAGAAAGGATACCACTTCCGATGACTCGAGACCCGGCCTCCTCGGGCGATCCGGCTGCCTCCGACCTTGTGGAAGATCGGATGCGTCCAAAGCATCTCCCGCTGCCGCTCCTCAAGACGGACAGCCCCGCGCTCGTGCCGGCTCGGATGATCAACGAGCTCTTCTACTGCGAGCGGCTCATGTACCTGGAGTGGGCGCAGGCCGAGTTCGCCGACAACGCTTACACGGTCGATGGGCGAACCGTTCACCGGCGCGCCGATACATCGAAGCCGCTGCCCGAACCATCTCCCGGGTCGGCGAAGTCGAAGGATGCCGCCGAGGCGGGCACGGAGGCGCGCGATGGAGAGCCTTCGACGCCGGATGGGGAGTCACTTCCTTATACGGCTCGCTCGGTCTGGCTCTCCTCTGAAAAACTCGGGCTGACCGCGAAGATCGATGTCGTCGAGGGTGAAGGCGGGCGCGTGCTCCCTATCGAATACAAGCGGGGAGCGAAGCCCGACGTGCCGGAGGGCGCGTACCTTCCTGAACGCGCTCAGCTGTGCGCGCAAGTATTGCTCTTGCGCGACTACGGATACGAATGCGACGAGGCGGCGATTTACTTCGCCGCGGATCGCCGTCGTGTCCCGATCATCATCGACGAGTTGCTCGTGGCGCAGACGTTGGATGCCGTTCGACGTGCGAGAGATATCGTGCAAGCCGGCGTCCTGCCGGCGCCGCTCGTCGACAGTCCAAAATGTAACGTCTGCTCGCTCGTGGGGATCTGCCTGCCGGACGAGACGAATCTCCTTCGCGCATTGGAAGGGGTGGAGACGCCCGAGGAGCCAGTCGAGAACATCGACCCTCTCGCGGTGAATCCTGCGCTCACGGAGCTATTTGGCTCCCTGGAAAAAGATCCGTGGGACCTGGTTGGCCCGGAACCAGCGCCCATTCCCACCGAGCTTCGACGCCTGCACCCTGCGCGCGACGATAAGATCCCCGTCTACGTCCAGCAGCAGGGCGCGAGGGTGGCACTGAGCGGAGAACGTCTCTCGATTTGGAGTAAGGACGAGGGGGCGGTCGAGGCGCGACTCGGGAACACGTCCCAGATCTCGTTGCTCGGCAATGTTCAGATCACGCCGCAGGCGCTCCGCGCCGTGCTCGAGAGAGGCATCCCCGTTTCGTTCTTCACGTACGGCGGCTGGTTCGTGGGACGCGCCGTCGGCCACGATTCGAAGAACGTCGAACTGCGACTTGCGCAATACGCGGGCGCCATGGACCCGGCGACGTCCTTACGATTGGCGCGCGGATTCGTCGTCTCCAAGATCCTGAACTGCCGAACCCTGCTCCGACGAAACAATACGAGCGCGAGTGCCGTCGTCCTGTCCGAGCTCAAGCAGCTCTCGCGCAAAGCCGGTGAAGCGGAATCATTGGCCGAGCTCCTGGGGCTCGAGGGCACGGCAGCCCGCTCGTATTTCTCGGAATTCACGGGAATGCTGAAACCCGAGGACGACGAGACCGCGGTATTCGATCTCGACGGACGGAATCGAAGGCCGCCACGCGACCCCATCAATGCTCTTTTGTCCTTCGCCTATTCCTTGCTAGCAAAGGATTTTGCGCTGACTCTGACCGCCGTTGGACTCGACCCACTCCTTGGGTTCTATCACCAACCCCGTTTCGGCCGTCCGGCGCTTGCTCTCGACATGATGGAGGAGTTCCGACCCCTGGTCGCCGACTCGGTCGTCATCGGCGTCGTCAACAACGGCGTCGTGCGAGGAAACGACTTCGTCCGTTCACCGGCCGGAACCGCTCTTAAGCCGGCCGCGCGACGACGTCTCATCCTGGCCTATGAGCGCCGCATGGATCAGCTCACCACTCACCCAACGTTCGGATATCGAATCAGCTACCGGCGAGTGCTCGAGGTTCAAGCGCGGTTGCTCGGTCGAGTGCTTCTGGGCGAGCTGAGCGAGTATCCCGCGTTCCGCACGCGGTGACGAACGGAGAAGCGATGCGCCAGACCTACATCGTCAGCTACGACATCTCCCATCCCAAGCGCCTCCGAAAAGTGTTCAAGGTGCTGCGCGGATACGGTGATCATCTTCAGCTCTCTGTTTTTCAATGCGAGCTGAACCCTCGCGAATTGGTCGAGCTGCGAGGTCGACTTTCCGAGATCATCCACAACGGCGAAGACCAGGTGATGTTCGTAGACGTCGGCCCCGTCGAAGGACGCGGCAGCACGTCCATCTCCGCGATCGGGCGTCCGTACCTCGACCCCGAGCGCCACGCGATCGTCGCGTGACGCACAAGCGTCTCGCCCATCTCGACCTCCGCGCGTATGATCGAGCGGTCCGGTGCTGCTCGCGCCCCGGTACCCGCTCGCAAAAGCGGGAATGTCCCTTGAAAACCCAGCATCGCGCGTCGCTCTTCGTGGACTCGGCGCGCGTCCTTTTCGTCCTCCGCGCCCCAAGGAATCGAACCGCTCGCAAACCGCCCCGCAGTCCTTGGTTTTCAAACAGGAACTACGAGGCCGCTCTCCACCGCGTTCGCGCGGTGGCCCCATTGAAGCTATCCGAATCAAGTCAC
>CAZDNG010000088.1:0-26642 GCA_964506835.1 uncultured Polyangiaceae bacterium | reverse complement strand
CGCCTCTGGGGGTGTGGGGGATGAGAGGCAGCCCCCACACGAACCGCACGTGAAGGGCGCGAGCGAGCATCGCAGCCGGAGGCGAGAAGCGCACGCGAGTGTTCCGCGAAGAACCGCGACGCAGGCACTAAAAACCCACGGCGGCCTGTGTCGTCGTTGACTCGAACGCCTCAAATGCCGTCGCGGAACGCGTGCACTGCGTTGACGATGGCGTCGGCCATTTTTTGCCGATAGTCGCCGGTGTCCAGGCGGCGCTCTTCGCCTGCATTGGAGATGAACGAGGTCTCGAAGAGCACCGCCGGCATGCGTGCACCGGCGAGCACGTAGAAGCCGGCGCTCTTCACGCCCTGGTCGACGATCTCGGCGTAGCGCGGCGAAAGGGACGACACCGCCGAACGCTGGAGCAGATCGGCGAAGTGATGCGAGAGCGCGACGCTCGCCTGATCGACCACGTGACTCATCACCGTGGCGAGCTCGGCCGACGCTTGCTCGGACGCCGAGTTCTCGCGCGCCGCGACGCGCGCCGCGAGGTCGTCGCGCGAGGCGTCGAGGACGAAGGTCATGACGCCGCGGCTCCCCGCCGACTCGCTCGCGTTGCAGTGAATGGACACGAATAGATCGGCGGCGAACGCGTTGGCGCGCGCGACGCGCTCGTCGAGGGGCACGTACGCGTCGGAGTCGCGGGTCAGGAGCGTCACGATCCCGAGCTCGCGGGCCAGGAGCGGCGCGGCGCGGTGCGCGATGTCGAGCACGACGTCTTTCTCGCGGAGCCCCGAGGCTCCCATCGCGCCGGGATCGCGCCCCCCATGGCCCGGGTCGAGCACGACGCGGCGAACGTGGCGCGGCCCGCTCTCGTGCGACAGCGAGAGCGGCGGCTCCTTCGAGACGTCGATGACGAGGCGAAAGGGCTCCGGCAAATAAAAGACGCGACGGTACGCGGTGCTCGCCAAATCCAGGACGACGCGCGTCGAGTCGCGGCGCTCGCCGACGCGCACGTGCGCGACGAGGCCCGAGCCGTCGAGCTCGCGTTGTCCGTGGTACTTCGCGTTCTTGATGTCGACGAAGAGCCGCGGCCCCTGCTCGCCCGAGGCGGCGACCTCACCGACGTCGAAGAGGGCCGGCTCGGTCATCAACACCACGACGCGCGACGTGTCCTTCCCGCCATACTGCTCGATGCTGGTGATGCGAGCGGGCTCGCTGGCGCGGTTCGCGGAGAGCTCCGGCGTGACGACGGCGCCCTTCGACGCCGCGTCGTTCGCGCCGGGGGCCGCGGCGCTGCTCGCACCGGGTGCTGCGCCGGCATTCTCCGGCGCGGGATCGAACGCCGACAACGTCGAAAGGATCGGCTCGATGCGACGCGCGCACGACTCGCCGTGATGGCGCTGTCGAATGTCGCGCAGCGCGCGGTTCTCGTTCGAGGGATCCGCCTTGAGTTCCCCGTCGAGGAGCGCGAGCTCGATCTCGGCGTCGCACGCGCCGGGCCACGCGACGCGGGTCGCGGCCCGGTAGAGCTCCTCGGCTTCCAGGGCGTCCGCCGATCGCCCTTCGAGTCGAAAGACACGCAGGCGGAGCGACGCAGCCTCGAGCGACAGCTTCGCCCCCTCCACTCCACCCCGTTTGGCGCCTTCGACGGCGAGCGCGTCGGCCTGGGCTACTGCCTCGGCACGAGGCGGCAATGGGGCGACGGAGTCGGCCGGTGACGCACTCGCGACCGAACGCCCCTCTTCGGCGCGCCGCGACGAGCAGCCGGGGAGCGTCACCAGCGTCATGAACGCCGCGCTCGAGGCCCCGAAAAATCCCGAGAGCCTGGAGATGGACCAGCCGGGTGCGAAAAGTCTCGATTCGAAGAGCATTCGTGAAGTCGGGAGATCACGTCTCGGAGCGTCAGAACGGCATCCTAACTCCGCGGCACTTCACTGGCCGAGTCGTTGCACCCCCGTCACATCGGATGCTAACCTGATGGCTCGCTGAACGAGCGCCTGCCGAGGCCTTCAATGGCGGGAAACGACCAGGCCGAAAACGACAAGCCTCCGGGCTCCAGCGTCGCACCGATCTCGATCGACGACGCTGATCGCCTCGCCGATCGCTTCACGCCGCTCTGGGAAGTCCCGGAAGGCGCCGACGACGACGATGCCGCGGCGATCCCATTGGTGCCGTCACCTGACGTGGCCGCGATCCCGTTGGTGCCGTCACCTGACGTGGCGGTAACGGCCCCGCTCGCGCCAGCACCCGACGACGCCGTTGCCGCATCATCGCAGCCCGCAACGTCGCCGTCCCCATCACTCGGGAATTCTTCGGTTCCTCCGCGACCAGCGATGTTGCCGGCCTCGGTTCCGCCTCCGGCGCCCTCCGCACGAGCCGCCGAACCGATCGAAGCGCCGTCCCTGCCGCCCTCCGTCAAGAGCGCGACCATCACGCCGGTCGCGGTCCCCTCGCCGGGCTCGAGCTCACCGCCGACGAAGCCGTCATTGGCGCCGCGGAGCAGGACGATGATCGGGATCGCCCCGGTGACGCCGCCGCCTCGGCCGCCGACGGACGTGACGACGGCGCCCCCGCAATCGGTCGCGCCGAGGATGGTCGAGCCGCGGCCGGAGAGCGCCGCGCCCGATAGCAAAGCCGAATACGCGCCGCCGCGTCCCCTCCTCCAGTCGCAACGAACGATGCTCGGGCTCGCGCCGCCGGTATCGGTCGACGTCGAGGCTCCCCCGGAAGCCGCCGCGGCTCCCGTTGGCGGGCTCTTCACGTCGCAGCCCCCGGTCGCGGCGATGCCGCCGGCCGCGCCGATGCCACACGAGACGCAGCGGCCTCGGGACAAGCTCGACACCATCCCACCCCGCAGCCGGCGACGTCAGGGCGGACGCGGCGTCGTCATCGCGGTGATGGGAGCCGCGGTCCTACTGGTCGTCGCGGTCGTCGCCCGGAGCATCTTCTCGAGCGACGATCACGGGGCGAGCGAATCGACCCCGGTGCGACAAGAGGCCGTGACTGCGCCGCCCGCCGGAGCCACGGCTCCGGCAGCCGCGCCGACTGCAGCGGCAACGGCCGTGGACACACCGACTGCCGCCGCCCCGAACACTGCGGCCACCACCGTCGCGCCGCCGGTCGCGCCACCCTCCGCAACTCCCGCACCCACCGCGCCGCCCGACCAAGAGCCTTCGAAGCCGTCGCACGCCGTTCGACACGCTGCAGCGCGACCGACCCGACCCACCCCGGCGCGGACTCCGAGCCACGCAGGAGCTCCCCCGTCGGCTCAGCACGGGTCTATAGTCCGTGAGAGCCCATTTTGACGAGCTCCGAACGGCTGCGCGTTCTCGGTCCCCCACTCAGAGTCGGAATGCATTTACCCGTTAGCGGTCGCACCGTTTGGTTGTCTTGGTTCCTTGGTCTCGCGCTCTTCTGGCTCACGCCCGCGGCGCGCGCGCAGGACGACGCCACCGTCGAGATGGCGCGGCAGCGCTTTCACGAAGGCGTTCAGTTCTACGACCAACACCAGTACGAGAAAGCTCGCCTCGCGTTTCTTCAGGCCTACACGCTGAAGGCGCATCCGGCGATCTTGCTGAACCTCGCGCAGAGCGAGCTTCGCTCGGGCCATCCGGAAGACGCGGCCACTCACTTCACGGCGTTCATCGGCGCGAACAGCGGCTCGGATTCCGAGCGCCAGGACGCCCAGAACGGGCTTTCCACCGCCAAGGGGAAAGTCGGCGAAGTGACGGTGTCTTCCGACGTGCAGGGCGCGCAGATCAGCGTCGACGGTCAGGACAAAGGGCAGACACCGCTCGCGGCGCCGCTGTTCGTTACGCCAGGCACGCACACGTTCGAAGCGCGATCGGGTGATCGCCACGCGTCGAAGACGATCGCCACGAGCGCCGGCCAATCGGCGTCGGTAACCCTCGGCCTGCGTCCGTCGGCGTCGGCACCGGTCGCCGCCGCCACCGCGGGAGAAGCATCCGAAGCGGCGGCCCCCACCGAGCAATCGACCGTCGAGGAACCGCAAGAGAAGACCGAGCCGAAGGCGGAGCCCGCGGAGCCCCCTCCCGAGCGACGCGAACGAAAGCCGTTCTTCCAGTGGTTCGGCGAGACGCCGATCGCGTGGGTCGGAGCGGGCCTCACCGTCGGCGGGCTCGCCGGCGGCGTCATCTTCGGGTTGACCGCCAAGCACGACTACGACGCCGCAAATAGCGTCGAGGCGCAAACGCTGAGCTTCCGCGACTCGGACTTCAAGGCGGGCGCGCTCGCGTCAGCGAACTCCGCGCCGTGCAACCTCTCCGCGCAGGACATCGCCCTGCTGAAGTCTCACGGACTTTCCAGCCGCATCCAAGACGACGCGACCGCCTGCAAGGTGTACGGCAACGACGTGAATCTCGGGAATCAAGCGAAGACGGCTGCGACGATCTTCGGCGTCGTGGGTGGCGTCGCGCTCGCCGGCACGATCGTCTACTACTTCCTCGATCCGAACGCCGAGGAACCGGCGAGCTCGGCCGAGCCCGCGACGGCTTCGAAAGCCCGCTTCGTGCCGGTGCTTTCACCGTCGATGGCCGGCGTCATCGCCGTCGGTGCGTTCTAGCCCCGCTTCCGGCGCGCGTTCGACTCACGCCTTCGCGAGCCACGAACGAAACGTGCTCCGCGGCACCCCCGCGGCGCGCGACGCTGCACTCACGTTGCCCGACTGGTCATCGAGTAGCGAACGCGCCTCCGTCGACGACAGGGCACGCGGTTTGGCCTTGTGCGGCGCCACCAGCGCCTGCTCGATGTGCCGCGCATCGAGCTCGCGCGCCGAACACGCTGCCGCTGCGCGATAGAGAACACTGCCGAGCTCGCGCACGTTGCCCGGCCACGGATGCGCCACCAGCCGCGCGATCGCCGCGCTCGTGAGCTCCTTTTCGCCGACCTCGTCCGCGAGGCGCTGGAAGACCGCGCGAGCCAGCGCGGGAATGTCCGCCTTTCGAGACCGGAGCGGCGGCAAACGAAGGACGAACGTGGTGATGCGATGATACAGATCTTCGCGAAATAGCCCGGCGGCCACTCGCTCCTCGAGCGGCGCCCACGTCGCCGAGATGGTGCGCACCTCGATGTCGACGACGCCGGCACCGCCGATGGGACGGATCTTTTGATCCTCGACGACGCGGAGCAGCTTCACCTGGATCGCCGGCGAGAGCTCGGCGATCTCGTCGAGGAACAACGTTCCGCGATGCGCCTCCTCGAACGCGCCGGGGCGCGCCGCGACCGCGCCGGTGAAGGCGCCGCGACGATGCCCGAACAGCTCCGCGTCGGCGAGCGACTCGGGGATCGCGCCGACGTTCAGCGGAACGTAGGCACCGGTGCGACGGCTGAGCTGGTGGATGGCCCGCGCCGCGACGTCTTTGCCGGACCCGGATTCGCCGAGCAGAAGCACCGGCGCGCGGAGCGGCGCGCACCTTCGAATCTGCGCGCAGAGGCGCTGCATCGGAAGCGAGCTCCCGACGAGGCCGGCGATCGGCGCTCCGTCGTTCGTCGAAATTCCTTCGAACTCGGCGAGCCCGCGGACCGTCACCGTGGTGCGCCCCATCACGAACGACGACGCTCCCCCGACGAGCCACGCCGAACGAACCCGCGCGGAGCCGACGTACACGCCGTTCTTCGACCCCAGATCCTCGACGTGAACGCCGCGCGACGTCGCGCTCAGCCGCACGTGCCGCGCGCTGACGGTGCGATCGTCGATGCGCGCGTCCGCGAGGCGCCCGCTTCCGATGACGACGCTCGCCCCAGCGTCGAGCGATACGACGCGACAGCGCGTCGGCGCTCCGATTTCGACGCCCCACGGTCCCGTCTCCTCACGCTCGACGAGCTCGACCGTGGGGCACTCCGACGATGGCGTTTCGAGGTCCATGCGATGTTCCCATCGGCCCTCGAGCGGCCGAGTTGCGCCATTTCCGAGAGCGACCGGGAAGCCCTGTGGTAACAAGCCCCGATGCGTGCTTCCCGGGCCCTGGTTTCTCTTCTGCCGCTGATCGCCCTCGCGCCGGCTGCCCGCGCGGCGGGTGCCGACAGTGCGGGTCCGCCGGGTGGAGATTCGACCGCGCCGTCGTCCGACGCCGCGACGAGCCCGCCCGACGTTCCCGCGGCGCCGTCCGACGAATCCGCAACGCCCGCGGCGCCCGCGGGCCAAGCAGGAGACGCGCATGCGGAGCCCCGAGCGCCCGAAATCCCCACCCCGACGCTCCGAGCCCAACCCACGCTCGCGCGAACCGGTGACGCCGAAGCCGACCAGGCCGCCGAGGTGAAGCCGGCGAGGGACACGCTCGGCCGGCATTTTGCGCTGGGCGCGATGGCTGGCGTCTTCGTGCCGTTCGGGTCGTTTCAATCCGGCGCCTCGCAGTCGAGCTTGCTCGACCCCGGCCTCGTGATCGGCGTCGACGCAGGGTACGGAATCAGTCGAACCGTGGTGCTCGGCGCGTACGGCGACTTCGCGCTCCCCCAGGCCACCGACGCGTGCCGGGAGTGCAAGGTCACCTCGATCGCCGTCGGGCCGATGATTCGCTATCACCTCGTGCAGGGCTTGCGCTTCGACCCGTGGCTCAGTGTCGGCGCGGGTTTTCGTCGAACGAGTACCAAGACGGTGACCTTCACCGGCATCGACATCGCCAGGTTCGAGCTCGGCGGCGATTGGTATCCCGCGCCGTCATTCGGTTTCGGCCCCTTCATGGAGCTCGGCTTCGGCGAGTACACCGGCTCGAGCGCGGCGATTCAGACGCACGCGGTGAACGCGGAGTTCAGTGTGGGTTTGCGCATCGTGTTCGACGCGCCGGGAAAGTAGCCTCTTACTCCGTCGCGATGCTCACACCGAGCGCCTTGCGCAGCGCCGTGTAATGTTCGCTGACCGAGAAGACCAGCAGTTCTTTCATCTTTTCCGCGGGCGTCAGATCGCCGGGGACGGTGGGCTCGGCGGCGAGGATCTTCTTGGCGATTTCGAGATCGCCCGAGACGAGTAGACCCGAGCGGCACGCGGTGAGCTCGACGGCCTGGCTCCAGCGTTTGATGTTCGCCTTCGCGCCGTCTTCGATGAAGCGCTTCACGACGCTGCGAAGCCCTTCGAGCTGCACCGGCTCCATGTACTTCGCGAGCTCTTGCGCCGTCGCCTGCACCTGCCGCGCGATGTCGGCGGGCATCGGCGTGTTCGGCGCCGCGATCATGACGCCGGCAAAGAGCATGATCGTGAGCTCGGCCTGCGTCGGGAAGAGCGTGCGGATGTAGTGCTCGCCGCGGTACGACGCGAGGTGCTTGCCGCACAGGAACGCGAGCTCTTGTGGCGTGAAACCGGAGAGCACCGTTTGCCCGGCGACCGACGCGGGCGGAAGCGCCGCCACCGCGACGACCGAGCCCGGAACGTCGTTTCGGACGTAGAGCTCGGGGCTCGCGATGCCGAGCACCTGGGCGGCCCAGCCGAACGTCTTCGCAAACGTCACGGTCGAGCTCGCCGGATCTTGCTTGAACTTCGCGTTCAAGACCGGAAGCTTGTTCTGGGCCTTGAGCTGCGCGATCTTCGCCTGCAACGTCGCGGCGGCGATCATCTCGAAGATCTTCGAAATGTAGAGGTTCTCGTCCGGATGGAAGAGGTGCCGTGACCAGTGCTCGTTGGTCAGACGACCGCGGACCTGCAGCATGCCCTCGGGACGATAATCCTCGAAGAACCGTTGCTCTTCGGCGTCCGTCTTGCGCATGAACGACATCGCCGCCACGACGCACCACGCCTCGTCGTACGTCTGCTTGTGCAGGTACAAGCGATAGAGCGCGCGGTACGGGTCGACGCGAAGAGGGTCTTGCTCGAGGATCGCGCGCTGCTCCTTGATCGCGTCGTCGTAACGCTCGGTGGCTTCGTAGAGCTCGGACAGGATCTGGCGCTCTTGAAGATCGTCGGGGTGCAGGGTCGACGCCATGCGGAACGCCTCGACGGCCGGCTCCGCATCCCCGATGCGATCGCGGTAAATGAGGCCTAGCTGGTGCCAGAGCTGGAACTCGAGATCGACGTTCCCCTTGCCGGCGATGCGGTGGAGCATCTTCCGGTAGTTGCGCTCGAGCTGCTTCCAATTCTTCTGCGTCGTGAGGATCTTCGTGATGCGCTCGAAGGCCTCGAGGAGCGTCGAGCTCTGATCGAGCGCTTCGTTGAAGAGCTCGACGGCGCGATCGTGGTCGTCGATCTTGTCGCGATAGAGCTGCGCCATCGTGTAGAAATAGCGAGCCTTGCGCTCCGGCGCGGCTTCGAGGTCGGCGATCGCCTGCAGCGTATCGACCATCTTCTGCCAGTCGCCGGCGGTCTGATAGAGCTGCAGTAGCTTGTGCAGGAGGACGTGGTTCTCCGGCCGGTGCTGGAGCGCCTCTTCGAACGCCTCGATCGCCTTCGGCGCGTTCTTCTCTTTGTCGGCCCAGACGTCGCCGATCTCGGACAAGAGCGTGAATCGCTCTTCCTCGTCGAACACGCTGTCGAGGATCTGGCGCTTGTAAGCGGCGACCTGCTTCCAGTCGTTGTTCTTCGCGTAGAGATCGACCAGGGCCTCGAGCGTCGCGCGGTGCTCGCTGTTCAGCGCGAGGGCTTTTTCGTAGTTGTTGACGGCCTGCTTGGTCTGCCCCTGCTCGCGCTTGATGCAGCCGAGCCGGTAGTAGACCTCGGTACGCTGCTCGATTTCTTCTTCGCCGAGCGCGGTCAGCACCTTCTGATAGTTCGTGAGCGCGCTCGCCCAATCCTTCAGGCGATACGAAACCTCGGCGATACCGCGGATCGTCTCCTGATCCGTGACGTCGAGCTGATGCGCCGCCAGGTACGCCTTCATGGCGCGCTCGTCGTTGCCGAGCGCAGCGTGCACCTTGCCGAGGAGCCGGTTCAGCGTGTGCTGTTCCTGCCGTTCGCGGTTCTTGCTCTTCCGAACGAGCATTTCCGCGAGCGGTTCGGCGTCCTTCCAGCGTTCTAGCTTGCTGTACTCCTCGACGAGCGGCTGCGCGGCCTCCTCGCAATCTGCGTCGGCCTGAATTGCAAGCTCGTAGGCTTGAATCGCGAGGTCGTGCTCGCCGAGCATCTCGTCGCGAACCTTGCCGAGCTCGACCAGGAGCTTCGCGCGGGCGCGAGGCTGCTCGGTGTGCTGCTGCTCTTGATCGAGATAAGTCGACGCCCGGTCCCAGTCCTGTTCGTCGACGGCGATCGTGCGGAGCGCCGCGAGCGACGGGAGATGCGCCGGGTTCAGATCGAGCGCCATCTCGAAGCGCTCTTGCGCCTGTACGCGGTCCCCGAGCTTCTCGTCGAGGGACTTGCCGATCCGGTAGTACATCTCGACGCGCTGGCCGCCGTCGCTCGTCAGATCCGCGACCTTGATCATCGAGTCGATCGACTGCGCGGTGTCGCCCTGCTTCTCGTAGAGCTTTGCGAGCGCCTCGAGCGCTTCGATGTTCGTGTCGTCGATGTCGACGATGTTCTGGTACGCGCTGATCGCTTGATCGGCGTCACCGACCTCGTCGGCATACGTCTGCGCGATCGACCGGTAGAGCTCGACCTTCTCGGATTGCTCGAACGTCTCGCCGACGTGGCGTTCGTAGGCGTTGATCAGATCGAGCCATTGCTTGAGGCGCCGGTAGCACCGCTCGAGCGCGACGTACGCGCGCTTCTCGGTGCGGTCGATTTCGAGAGCTTGCTCGAGGCGTTGCGCGGCGATGTCCGCTTTCAGGAATTGCTCTTCCTGAATCGTCGCCACCTTCAAGAGTACTTCGACGCGCTCGCGCTCACTGCCGACCACGTCGAGCTGGCGCTCGAGCACGTCGACGAGGTCGCTCCACCGCTGGAGCGCTTCGCTCACTCGCTCGAGGCCGCGGAGCGCGAGGAGGTTCGACCCGTCGAGCGTCAGCACGTCGCGATAGACCTGCCCGGCCTTGTCGAGGTCGCTGAGCTGTTTTTCGTACAACTCGCCCATGCGCAGGCTGGTCTGGACGATCTGCTCGTTGTCGGTGAGCGCCTTCACCTTGCCGGCGAGGATCTGGATGAGCTCCGGCGTCAGGTTGCGCTCGGTGTAATGCCGCTCGAGCGCCTCGAGGGCCGGTAGATACAGCGGGTCGACCTCGAGCGATCGCTTGTAGAACGCGACGCCCTGATCGGCCTGGCTCATCTGCTTTTCGAGGAGCTCACCGAGGTCGTACAGAATGGCGCGACGATCTTCGTTCTGAACCGCGATGTCGAGAGCACGGGTCAGCGTCTCGCCCATCTTGTTCCAGTTCGCGCTGATGCGATAGATGCTCGCCATCTGCCGAACGACCTTCACGTTGTTCGGATCGAGCTGCATCACCTGCGCGTAGTAGGGCTGCGCGTACTCGGGGTGACCGAGGTCCTCGCCGTACCACTTGCCGAGCCTGAGGCAGAGCTGGATCTTCTGCTTCGGATCTTCCTGTTCCGCAAGCCAGGCGTTCGCGCTGTTGATGAGCTCGCCCCAACGTCCGGTGGCCTGCGCCATCCGCTCGAGGTACTGCGCGCTCACGTCGTCCGAGTAATCTTCGCTGATCGCGTTCACCAGCGCGTCGAAGGCCTGGTTGTTGTCGCCGAGCTCCTCTTCGAACACCTTCGCGATGCGGCGGAGAAGGTCGCTTCGCCGCGACACTTCCTCGAGCGTCTCGAGGCGATTCAGATACATCTCGACCAGCTGCTCCCAGCGCTTGCCGGCGCGGTGTAGCTTCTCGAGCTCCTCGAACGCATGCTCGTTCTCGGGCTCGATGGAGACGATCTTTTCGAACGCGGGGGTGGCCTGGTCGTAGTCCTCGACCTTGTCGCGCCAGATCTCGGTGACCTCGAGGAGCTCGCGGATCTTCTCGGCGGGTTCGCCGAGTGCCTCCGCACGCTGCATCTTGACGCCCACGACCTCGGGCCACTTCGCTTCGGCCGTGTAGATCTTCTCGAGCTCCGCCATCGCCTCGAAATCGGCGGGGTCGACCTCGAGCAATTTGCGCCACGCTTCGGCGGCGTCGTACGGCTGTTCGAGAACGGTGCCGTAGGTCTTGCCGAGCTCGCGGAAGATCCCCTTCATCTCCTCGGGTTCGAGCACGGTGCCGGCGCGATCGACGGTCGAATGGAGTGCGGCCACAAGCTCGGTCGGATCTTGGCGTCGCCGCCAGATGTCAGCGGCCGAGCGCAGCGCGACCACGTTGGCGAAATCGATGTCGAGCACGCGCTGCCACGTGTCGAGTGCCTCGTCGTCGCGGCCGAGCCGTTCGGTGAAGAGGCGCGCGCGACGAGTGAGCGCGTTCACGCGATCTTCGTCGGATTCCGCGATGTCGAAGTGGCGCTCGAGGACGTCGGACAGCTCGCCCCAGCGCTGCTGTTTTTCGTAGAGGTTCGACAGACCGAAGAGCGCCTCCGGGTCTTCGCCGCGCAAGTCGAGAACGCGCTTCCATCCGTCGATGGCCTCGTCCACGTTGCCGAGCTGCTCGGCCGCGAGGTGCGCGAGCTTGGCGCGAATCTCCGCCTCCTCCACGTCCCCGACGGCGATCTCGAGCTTCCGCGTGTAAACGACCTTCAGATCGTTCCACCCTTCCCTCACCTCGTAGATGCGGGCGAGGGCGTTGATCGCGTCCTCGTTGTTCGGGTCGAGCTCGTCGAAGATCTTGCGATACGAAACGATCGCGTCCTCGACGCGAACGAGCTCCGCTTCGTACACGTGGCCGAGCCGAGTGTAGTGCTCGACCTTTTCGCGATCGTCGCCGGCGATCTCCGCGCGCTGCTCCAAAATCGCGGCGAGGTCGGCGTGCTGCTCGGTGGCCGTATAGATACGGTCGAGGTTCGCGAGGGCCTCCGGCTCCTTCGGCGCAACCGACAGGACGAATCGATAGGACTCTTCGGCCTTCTGAACGTCTGCGAGCTCTTCCTCGAAGATGCGCGCGAGCCGCCGGCCGATCACTCCGAGCGTCGGAGCGTCGATGCCGTCGATGCTCATCACGTCGGCGTAAGCGTTGGCGAGCTCTTCCCAGCCACCCTCGATCTGTGCGGCGAGTCGCTCGATCTCTTCGCCGGACTTCTCGTCGAGCGGACGCTCTTTCAAGGCGCGCACGTACACTCGGAACGCCTGCACCGGGTCGCCGATCCGCTCTTCGGCGTCCTCGGCGATGCGGTAGTACATCTGGATCCGCTCGTCCGGATCCTCGACGTGCGCGAGCTGCGCTTCGTGAACCAGGATGAGTTTTTCCCACTCGCCCGCGGCTTGATAGAGCGGCTCGAGGATCTGCCCGATCTCGAGCTGCTTCACGCCCGACTCGAAGAGACCTTCGAGGGCGCGCAGCGATTCTTGGTGCTCCGGCGCCGCGTTGATGACCTCGCTATACGCCGCGATGGCCTTGTCGACATCGGCGAGTCGAAGCTGGTACACGCTGCCGAGCCGGTACTTGAATTCGAGGATCTCGTCCGGGCTATGCCCGATCTCGCTCTCGCGAGCGAGGATGTCGGCGAGCTCGTGCCACCGCTCGGCCTGTGTGAAGAGCCGATCGAGCGCGCGGACGGCGTTCTGATTTTCCGGGTCGGTGTCGAGCACCCTCCGGTAGCGCGCGACAGCGTTGTCGAGGCTCTCGAGTTGAACCTCGTAGACCTGCGCCACTCGAAGCCCGAGCTCGACGAGGCGCTCGGGTTGGTCTTCGAGCTTGTCGAGCTCCTGGTCGTAGAGCTTCGCGACGTCGCGCCAGCGATCGATGGTCATCGCCAATCGCTCGAAGGCGCCGAGCGAATCTTCGTTCTGGCTGTCTTCGGAGACGGCGCGGGCGTACGTGTCGAACGCCTTCGTCGGATCGGCGAGGCTCTCCTCGTAGAGCGACGCGATGCGATGCAAGAGATCGACCTTGGCGAAGCGATCGTCCGAAAAGCGCACTTCCACTTCGAGAACGCTGACGAGCTTTTCCCACTCGCCCATCGCTTCGTAGACCGGTTCGAGGACGGAGGCAGCCGCGAGCGGTTCCTTCGTGCCGCTCTTCACGCCCTCGAGGGCGCGGAGTGTCGGCGCGTGATCGGCTTCGGCGCCGAGGATTTCACGGTACAGCTCGACGGCGCGAGCGACGTCACCCAGATGAAGCTCGTAGAGCTCGGCGATGCGGTACTGGTAGCTGATGGCCTCCGCCGGATCGGCGGTGAGCTCCGACTCGTGCGTGAGCACGGTGAGGAGCTCCGTCCAGTTCTTCGCGGTTTGATAGAGCACGTCGAGGCGGCCGAGCGCCGTGAGATCGTCGGGGTCGAGCTCGAGCACCTTCGTATAGGTGTCGATGGCGCTCTGGACGTTGCCGAGCTCGCGCTCGAACACCGCGCCGACCTCGTAGTAGATGAGCTTCTTCTCGTCGGCGTCGGCGACCAGGTCCGCCTTCTTCGAGTAAACGTCGAGAAGCTCCTGCCAGCTCCTCGAGCGCAGGTAGAGGTTCACGAGGGCGTCGACGCTCCGAAGATCTTCGGGGTCGAGATCGAGCACCTTGCAGTAGACGGCGACGGCGTTCGCCGGGCGCTCGAGCACCTCTTCTTCGAGGGCGGCGGCCTGGAAGAGAGCACCTTTCTGCTCCTCGAGGTCGGCGAGCATCTCCGCCTTGCGCTGCAAGACGAGGGACATGTCGGCGTATCGCTCGGTCGACTGGAACAACGTCTGCAGCGACTCGGCTGCGTGCAGATTCGTCGGGTCGATCGCCAGTACCTTTCGATACAGCTCGATCGCGCGATCCACGTCGCCGACGTCGGCTTCCACCGTCCGCGCGGCGAACGTATAGAGGCGGCTGCCGAGCTCCGGATCGTTCTGGTCCGCGGCGAGATCCTCGAAGACCTTCGCGAGATCTTCGAACCGATGAGTGACCCGCGCTAGGCGATCGAGCGCCTCTTGCGTGCTCTCGTTGCCGGGGTCGACGGCGAGCGCACGCGAATACGTGTCGAACGCCGCGTTCGCGTCCCCCGCCGCGTCTTCGTGGAGCTGGGCCACGCCGTGCAGGAGCTCGACGCGACGATTCGCGTCGTCCGCGCGCCGCACCTGCACCTCGTAGACGCCGATGAGCTTCTGGTAGTCGCCTTGCTGGCGATACAAAGGCTCGAGGATCTCGCTGATCGCGAGCTCGTGCGCGTCGTTTTGGCCGAGTCGCTCGAGGGCGGCGAGCGCCTGCGCATTGGTGCCGTCGCGCTCGAGCACGAGCCGGTACCCTTCGATCGCGCTCTCCGGGTACCCCATCTCCTTTTCGCGCAGGGACGCGAGGCGGAGCATGAGCCCGATCTGCTGGTCTTCGCTCTCGGCGAGGCCGAGCCGCGTCTCGAGGTTCTCCGCGAGCTCGCCCCACAGGCGCTGCCGCGTGAAGAGCGACTCGAGCGCGGCGAGCGCGACCTGACTCGTCGGGTCGAGGGTGAGCACCTCTCGATACGCGGCGATCGCCTCGTCGGGTTTGCCGAGCTTCTCCTCGTAGGTGCTCGCCATCTGCGCATAGAGCGACTCGCGCTCGCTCGGATCGTCGGAGAGCTCGATGCGACGCCGGAAGACCCCGATCAAATCCTCGAAGCGCCCCGTCCGTCGATAGAGCGAATCCATCGCGAGGAGTGCCTCGGCGTCGGCCGGGTCGAGCCCGAGGATCTTCACGTAGCTCTCGGCCGCCTCTGCGACGCGACCGAGCTGCTCGTCGATGCTGGCCAGACGGAGCCAGTATTGTCGCGCCAGCCCGGGATCGGCGAGCTCTTCGGCGATCGAGTTGTACAGCGCGACGAGCTTGTCCCACGCTTGCGCGGACTCGGCGAGCTCCTCGAGCTCGACACGCGAGTCGGCGAGTGCGGGTTCTTCGCGAACGGCGCGCGCTTGGGCGTCGAATGCCCGAGCCAGGTCGCCGAGACGGTTCGCGGCGGTCTGCGCGATCTTGCGGAGCAACTCGACGCGACGCGGAACCTCGGCCGTCGAGAGCACGAGGATCTCGAGCGCGACGATGAGCTTCTCCCAATCCTCGCGCACCTCGTAGATGCTCTCGAGGATGGACGCGGATTCGCCGCGGAGTTCCTCATTTTCGAGCATCCGCTCGAGCGCGGTCCGCGCGCCTTCGTGATCGCCGTCGAGGAACAGGATTTCGCGGTAGTTCTCGAGCGCGACCGTGGCGCGAGACAGGTGATTCTCGAGCACGTCGGCGAGCCGGAACTTGAGATCGATGAGGTCGTGCTCGCTCACATCGAGGTCGATGCGACGCTGCAAGGTCTCCGCATACGGCTCCCAGCTTCCCGTCCGCTGATAGAGCGCGTCGAGTGCCGCGAGCGCCGTCGCATCGACGGGGTCGTCTTCGAGGACGGCGCGATACGTCTCGATCGCCTTCTTCGCGTCGCCGATCTGGATCTCGTAGAGCCGCGCGATCTCGTAGAGGACGCCCTTCCGATCTTCGGGCGCGTACGCGAGATCTCGCCGGCGCTCGTAGACCTCGAGCAAATCCTTCCAGCGCTCGGTGTGGCGATAGAGCTGCTCGAGCGCCTGGAGCGCGACGGCGTTGTCCGGCTCGGACTCGTAGACGGCGCGGTACTGCACGAGCGCGTCGTCGATCCGGTTCGCTTCTTCGACCAGAACGCGACCGAGCCGGAGGCGAAGCGCCGACAACGTCTCGGCGTCCCCCTGATCCTCCGCGGTCGTGATCGCGCGCTCGTACGCGGCGATGAGATCGTCCCAACGCTTCGTCAGATCGGCGACTCGCTCGGCGTCGGCCTGGGTTTGCTGATCGCCCGGAGCGATCTCGAACGCCGCGATGTAGCGGTCGAATGCCTTGCCGCTGTCCTTGATACGGGTCTCGTAGAGCGCGGCCACTTCGCGCAAGAGCTCGAGACGCGTCTCGGGCTCGGTGACGTGACCGAGCTTCACCTCGATGGCGCTCGCGAGCCCCTTCGGGTTGTTCATGTTCCCGTAAATCGGGATGAGCCGCTGAGCGGCGTCGAGGTGCGCTGGGTCGATGCTCAGGACCTTCTCGTACGCACGCGCCGCGCGATCGATCTTCCCCTTCTGGGTCATCCAGAGCTCGGCGATCTTCATCAGCATGCCGATGCGCTGCCCGTCGTTCTCGGCGCGGCTCTCGTTCGTCTCGAGCACGCGGATGAACTCGTCCCACTTGCCGGTGTCGGCGTAGAACACCTCGAGGTCGTCCCAACGCCCGAGAGCGACGTAGCGCTTCTTCAACTGCTCCTGCGCGCGTCGGTCGTCGGGCTGGAGCGTGAGGAGCATGCGGTACGCTTCGACGGCGCGCTCTTCGTCTTTCAGCCGATCGCCGGCGATTTGACCGAGCTTGTTCAAGAGGTCGATGCGCTTCGGAACGTCGGCGGTGACTTCCTGGAGCTTCACCAGGACGTCGGCGAGTTTCTCGTAGTCGCGCGCGCGCTCGTAGAGCTGCGAAAGCGCGTTCAACGCATCGGCGTCTTCGGGGTCGTTCTGCACGACCTCCGCCCAGAGGTCGATGCACACTTCCGGCTTGCGAACGCGTTCGGTCGCCAGAAGCGCGAGCTCCTTCAGCGCGTTGACCCGCGCGGCGCCGGGGGGAAGACCTTCCGCCTGCCCCTTTCGAAGCGCGATGAGCTTTTCCCAATCGCGCCGCTTCTCGTACATCTGAATCAGGTATTCGACGGCCTGGGAGTGCCCCGGCTCGATCTCGATGATCTTTTCGAAGGCCTTCACGGCCTCCGCCTGATTCATGAACTTGTTGACGTAGAGTTCGGCGGCCTTCTGATAGAGGGTCACCTTCTCCGCCGGGTCCGGAACCTCGTCGCCGAGGGCGATGAGGGTCTTCACGAACTCGTGATGACGATTGGCGGCTTCTTGCTGGGCTAGCTGCTGACGGAGCTCGGCGATCTTCTTCTCGTCCACGGGGGGTCCTGCGGGTTCGCTCACGGGGGCTGGCGTCGGGGCCGCCGCTTCGCGCTCCGCTGGGTCGGAGGCGGGTTCGGGTGTAACGGGCACCGCCGCCATGACGCGAGGCGCGGCGGCACCATTCGACGATATACTTTGACCTATCTGGAGCTCGAATGCCTTGAGCGACGAATGCTCCGGAGCCGCTTTGGCGAGGCGCTCGAAAAACGGTCGGGCGCGGATGAGATCTCCGAGCTTGTGCCACGAGAGCATCCCCGCCGAGGCGAGCAGGAACGCCGAGTCGGCCTTGTCGCCGGCCGCTTTCGCGAGCCGGTCCGCCAGGGAGACGACCTTCCCGAAATCCCCGCCGATGGTTCCGTAAATCTCGCGCAAATAAGCAAAGCCGGCCTCGTTCGTCGGGTTCGCGTCGAGGCTCTGCTCGATGAACGTCGCGCCGAGCTCGTGATTCTGATGCCGTAGCGCCCACCGCGTGCCGAAACGAAACGCGACCTTGGACCGCTCTACGGGATCCGTCAGCGCCGCGAGCACGTCGCGTTGGTGGTCGAGAATGGCGTCCGTCCGTCCGGACGCGGCGAGCAGGTCCTCGAAGAGCGACGTGACGACCACGTTGGTCGGCGCGACGGCGAAGGCCTGAACCAGAATACCCTCGACCTCGTCGGGGGCGAATTTGCGCGCCATGCGCGCGGCGCGGAGCAAAAGGTCCGCGCGCTCGGCGTTGCTCTTCGTCGCGCCGGCCTGCGTAATCAACGACGAGGCGCGCGCGTGCCACTCCGCTTCGCTCGCCTGAAGATCCAAGAGGCGTTCGGCCGCAGGGTTCGAGCCGTTGGCGGAGACCGTGATTGCGTTGGTGTAGGCGTCGGTGGCCCGCACCTCGTCGCCGAGATCCCACAGAACGTCGCCGAGGTCGGTGTAGAGCGCGCTCGCACCTTTGCCGTCTCCGTTCTTCAGCTGCAGCTCGAGCAGCTTCTGAACCATGTTCAGCTTGCCGAGCTCCCAATAGATCTCGCGAGCCGCCCGGAGCGCGTCGATGAGCGCCGGGTTCAGCTTGAACGCGTCTTGAAAGTGCTTGAGCGCTTTCACCCCCTGGAGAAAGCGCTCATGGAGCACGCGGCCGAGTCGGAGGTGGTACTCGGCCTGGCTCGACGGATCGTTCGCGCCGGCGATGCCTTGCTCGAGCGTTTCTTGCAGACCGTGCCAGTCGTGGTTCCGCTCGAGCAGAGTGAGACGCTCGTCTAAATTCATGCTTCCTCGAACGCCTGGCGCCATGCGCACAGGGCCCTACCCTCCGGAGCGCAGTCGGTTACGGCAAGGGCACGGTCTCCGCCGACCGTGCCGAAAATCGATGATGGCGTCGGTTGAACCCGACGAATCACTGAGTTCCGCCGAGCTTCTGGATCAGGTCTGCCGCCGTGGCGCATTGGTCCTTGAACTTCTCCGCCGCCTGCGCGCCCTTGCACGTCCGCTTCACGAACGAGTTCAGGAGACGCACGGCCTTTTCCTTCTGCGGGGGCTTCATGACCGCGTACGTGCTGCCGAGGTTAAAACCGATTTCCGGGTGCTTCTCGCCGGCGGCGTCGTTCGCCTTTTCGAGGGTCGCGACCATGCCTTGCGTGTCGCCGCGGGCCTGCTCGACCCGCGCGAGGAGCGAGTACATCGCGAAGAGCTGCTCACGAATCGTGTCCATCTCCTCGGGCGCCTTCGCGTTCGACGGATTGATGATTCGCGTGCCTTCTTTGAGCACCGCTTCCGCGTTGTCGTAAAGCTTCAACGCGATGAGCTCTTCGGCGAGCGGCGCGTAGAAGTACGCCACCGTCGGGTCATGCTCGATCGCCTTCGTCCAGTTCTCGAGCGCGGCCTGATCGTTGTCGGTCCAGAGGTTCGCCGAACCGAGCTCGTGGTAGCACTCCGCGAAATTCGGATCGGTCTGGATGCACTTCTGGAGCGGCGCCTTGGCTTCCTCGTACGAATCCGGATTGCCCTGCGCCGCCTTCTGCATCAACGCGAGGCCTTGCTTGTAATCGTAGTTGGCGAAATCCGGCGCGATCTGCTCGGCGCGCGCGAGCGTCGAGGCCATCTTGTCCCAGTCTTCTTTCTTCTGGTACGCGTTCGCGAGCTTCCAGAAGATGCGATGATTCGTCGGGTCGAGACGCACCGCCTCTTCGTACTTCTCGATCGCACCGTCGACGTTCACCTTCAGCGACTTGTCGCCGAGATTCGCGAGGTTGATGGCCTCGATGTTGTCGCGGCTACACGCCACCGAGCCAAGCGCCGAAGACAGTCCAAACACCAACGACGCAGCGAATTTTAGGCTCTCGTACTTCATCGCGAGCTCACCCTTTCCTTCGGAATCCTTGGGGCGATTTCGACGCCCACGAGAACGATGCGAATGACACCCAAGCCGTCGTGAGCGCATACGGAGCGAAGCGACCATCCGTAGCCCACGATCTTTCAAGCAGCGCAGACAGAGACAAGGGGGTTGAGCATAGAGCCCTGAGCGTTTCAAAGTAAAGCCGTTCGTCGCGGCGATTCGTGCGCGTTTTCAGCGCGTTTCGTCGCGATTCGGAGACGCGCGAGTCGCTGTCCTCAGCTTCCTCCGCGGCTTCGCCTCGCCGCCCCGACCGCAGGATCCCGGCGCCACGTGCGGCGTCGGTTCGCCCCGAACACGCTCGCTGCAAGCAACGACCGCGACCGACACGGTCGAAGCGCCGATAACCGCGCGGGGCCCGTCACGGCGCTGTCCCACATCTACATGCTCTCACGCGGGGGCGTGATTTGCGCATGCCCCTGCCGCGTTGCGACTCCGTCCCGACATGCGCACAATAACCCACCGCGGCGCCTCCATCTCGGGCGCCGCCGCGCACATCCCTCAGCGGCCGCGCATCCGGCCGCGCTAGCCCGCTCGCCCCTCAGCCTGGGGAGAACATGATCGGATACACGACGGTCACGATGCCACCCTCGGGCTGAGGGAAGGACAGACCGTAGTAACTCCGGATCACACACTGAACGACGGCGGAATCCGGAATGTCGGAACCACCGTTCGACACGTTCGACACCGAGCCGTCACGACCGATCACGAAGCGCACCGTCGCACGACCTTCGAGGTTCGGATTCCGCGTGAGCCCCTGCTCGTAACACATGCGGAAACGGCCGTAATTTTGGCGAACGATGCGCTGAATGACCTCGGGAGGCAGACGCCCGCTGACGGTCGTCGCGCCCATGCGCACGCTCGGTGCCTTGGTTCGATGCGACCCGCCGAGGCGACCGTGGCCGGAGCCGAATCCCTGACCGGTTCCGGTGCCCGCGCCGTGTCCGAGCGTTCCGATCGAACCGAGGCCGATACCTTCGCCGCGACCGCCGCCGCCTTCGCCGATGCCCGACAATCCGAGACCACCCGAGCCGTAGGCGTCGCCAATCTCGTCGCCGAACATGTTGCCCATCGCGCTGACTTCGTCGGTACCGAGCGACGTGTCACGTCCCCAGGGCGCGGTCGGCGCGTTCGGATCGCCGGCAGCGCCGGTGTTCAGGAGACCGATCATGCCGAATTCCATCGCTTCGCGCAGTGCCGCCTGGCGCGCGATATGCGGATCCGGATTGTCTTGCGGACCCTGGACGGCGTAGCGCTTGTTCGTCGCCTTGCTGTCCTGCTTACCCATCGAGCCTTCTTCGCCCTTCGCGCGAGTGCCCGTGCCGCCTTCTTTGTTGTCGGCGTTGTCTTCGGTGACCTGCTCGGTCTCCTTCTCTTCGAGCTCGCGCTCGGCAGCCGCGTCCAAGAACTGCTGCATCAAGTAGAGCGCGTTCTTGTCCACGTCCTCGTCGTCGGTCAGGCCGAGCGGCGGGACGAAGAACGCCATCGCGGCGATGAAGCCACCGACGCCGAGCAGCGACGCGCCGAAGTACAAGAAGACGTTCCACTCCATGCCGGCACCGACGCCGTGCTTGATGGGCTTGCCGGCGTTCACCGCCGCCACCTGGAACACGAAATCGTTCAGCTCGATGCGTGCTCGAGCGCCGCTTCCGATCGGGAACTGCTGCGCGCCGCTGAGCTCCGCGCACGGCTGAGCCCGCTGGCGAACCTCGTCGAGCGACATCCGCGGCTGGCCGGGGATCTCGATCGAACCCCGCGCGCCGTGCGGAATGACGACGCTGATCGAGCCGCTGCTGTCGGCGAGGACGACCGGCATCCGCGTCGTTCCGAGCTTCTCGGAAGGGATGAAGAAATCCGTCGAGAAATTCTTCCCCTGCTCTTCGCCGACGTAGAAATTGCGCGGCGGTGCGAGATGCGAGACGTGGAGCACGTTCGAGCCCCACAGCACCATCACCTCGACGGCCTGGACGTGCGGAAGCTCCACCTCGTCGTTCGGCACGTCGGGTCCGCTCTTGATGAGCGTGTACGTGTACGCCCCGCCCTGTTCATCGGGCATCGCGGTGCGACGGGCGTGTCCCTGTCCGTAGCCGTGGCCACCACCGCCGCCGAATTGCGGCGCAGGCGCCGCTGCGAACGGATTGGACGACGCGGCGAACGGGCTCGAAGCGCCGGCAGCCGCGAACGGGTTCGATGCAGCCGCGAACGGATTCGACGCCGCCGGAGCGCCGCCGAACGGATTCGAGGGGCGCCCCGAGGGTTGCGCCGGAGCGGCGGCCACCGGGGCCTGGTCCATCGCGGGCTCCGCGCTCTCGAGGACGAGCTGCGTGTTCCCGATGTCGATGCGATCCCCGACGTGGAGCTTGCTCTTGTTGATGCGCGCGCCGTTCACCAAGGTGCCCGGCTCGTTGCCGAGGTCGATGAGGGTGATGTCTTCGGGGCCGCCGACCTCGATGACCGCGTGCATCCTCGACGCCGCGTCGTCGTCGATACGAAGATGGCTCTTCGGATCTTTGCCGACCTTCACGATGTCTTGAGCAACGCTCTCGCGTCGCTCGAACTCTTCGGCACGGTAGATCGCAAAATTTAGGACGGCTTTTGCCATAACTTTCGGATTTCCTCGATTGGAGGCCAGACGTCCTCGGGCGGCCCGAGGCACTCGTCGCGTCGAACGGCGACTACAGGTTCTCGACGGACTTCAACATCTCGGGCACGAACGACGTCCGCGGCCGAATCAGCGTCGTTCGCGCCGCACGGGGGCGGACACGAATCGTTGCGTCGTTCGGACCGAAACCACCGGCGTTCAACGGATCGTCGTCGAAGGAGTAGCCATACCCCTCGCCGCCTCCGCCTGCGGCTCCGCCCGCGGGAGCTGCTCCGCCGCCCGCAGCGTCTTGCGCGAAGGCGCCGCCGCTCGCGGCGAAAATCGCCGTTCCCAATGCCACCGCAGTCAACCCGGCTCGTATTGATCGCATCGTTGCAACCTCCACGGAATTTTTCCGCGAAATTACAGTAACATTGTACTCAGCCCGGACCCATCCCGTCAACATCGAACGAAGATTTCGACCGAGTGATCGCGACCCATGAAGACCGGTCGCGTCCGCCGCTCGCCGGCAGTTCGGCGCGCACTTCCCGAATAGCTCCGCTGCTTCGCGAAAGCACGTCCTCGAAGCTCAATCCTCGCATCTCCGTCCGGTCAGACAGCGAAGGCGCTCGGAAGTTCCAGACCGCCATCACACAAAAACGCACTCGGCGAGTCAGCCCGCCGAGTTTCGTTCCGCTGACTTCAATGTTTTTTCGCAGGAGCGGCAGCGGGTGCAGCCGGCGCGGCAGGCGCGTTCGCGTCGCCGGCCGGGGGCGCCGCAGCACCCGCCGGAGTGTTGCCGGCGGCGTCGGGCGCCGTCTTCGCGGCAGCCGCGGCGGCCTTCTGCGCTTCTTCGTCGGCCTTCCGCGCGGCTTCGCCCTCTTCGATGAACTTCACGGTGTCGTCGATGTCCTGCGTGCGCTCCTTGGCGCGCTTCACCGCCGCAGCGAAGGCGTCATCCGACCCCGCCTTGTCGATGAAGGTCCGATAGATCTCGGACGCTTTCTTCAACATCGGCACCGCGGACTCTTGGGCACCCTTGGCCTTGTACTCCTGGGTGAGAATCGCCTCGTTGTAGTAGGCCTCGGGGCGATCGGGAGCGAGCTTCTTGCACGTGTCGAGCTCGGACTGCGCGTCGGCAACGTTCTTGTCGAAGTTCGAATCGTCGACCGCGCCGCGGAGCGCGAGCGCGAGACCGAGATGCGCCTCGTACTCCTTCGGGTGGAGCTTGAGGGCCTGACGATACGCGGAGTCCGCCTCCTTGAAGCCGCGGAACGACAGGTTCACCGCCGCGTAGTTCATCAGTGCCTCGAAGAAGCTCGGGTCGAGCTCGCGGGCTCGCGCAAAGCTCTTCACCGCGCCGTTGTAGTTGCGCTGCTCGACCTGGATGAGACCGGCCGTGTTGTAGATCGACGCGTACTTCGGGTTCTTCTGCACGCCCTGCGCCGCGACGAGCGCGGCGAGGTCGAGCATCTGCGCGTCGACGCCTTTGCCGGCGGCGCCCGAGACGACCAGGCTCGTCTTGCGACCACTCTTCTTGCCGGCTTTGGCCTTCGCCTGCTCGAGGTAGTAGATGGCGAGCTGGTTGAACGCCGGCATGTAGCTGTCGTCGATCGCGAGCGCGCGCTGGATGTTCTTCACTGCGCGCTCGAGGTCGTTCTTGCCGTCCGAATCCGCCTGATCGCCTTGGCGCTCCATTTCCAGAGCGGCGACGCTGACCAGCGCTTCCGTGTTCTGGAACTTCGCGTCGCGGATGATCTGGTTCAGCTTGTCGATCGTCGAGTCGAGGTTCTGATTCTTCGCGTAGTCGTAGAGCGCGAGCTGCGCGGCAGCTCGGTGGAACGACTTGTCGGCGTCGAGGGCGGCCTGGAATTGCTTCTGGGCGTCGGCCTCGAGACCGCAGCGCTGATACGACAAGCCCGCGTTGTAGAGCGCCGCCGGGAAGGCGTGACTCGTCGCGGACTGCTGCACGTCGGAGGCCTTCGAGAACATCGACGCCACGTCGCGACACGTCGCCTCTTGCCAATCGAAGGTCTTGTCGTGACCGGCGAATGCCTTGAGGGCGTCGTCGAAGCTCTTGGCGGCTTCCTTGTGCACCGTTTCGCCGGCGCCGGTCTTGAAGCCGCTTCGCTCCGTGGCCGGAAGTTCGACGGGCTTGCCGCCCGTCGCGCCCCCGCCGCCGCAGCCAGAGACTACGGCGACGAGGCTGGCGAGGAGCGCGCTCGAGAGGATACGGGTCGTCATGGAGGTCACTTCGAATCCCCCTTGGCGTCGTCCTTCTTTGCGGGGCGCGCCGCCTTCTGCTGCTGAGTCGTGATGATGTAGGGCTCGCCGTTGATCTGCACCGGGTACGCGCGCTCCTTGAGTGTGCTGTTCACGTGCGTCGGACCGCCACGGAACTCGTCGATCAAGTGGAACTCGCCCTTGTAGTTCTGCGCGAGCCATTCCTCGCAAGAGCGCGAGTACTCGTCGAAGTACTGATATTGGACCGAGTAATCGAGGCAGGTCTTGAAGGCGCCCTTCGCGACTTGCTTCTGCGGCTCCGACGCTTCGTCGAGCGAAGCGTAGTAGGCGTTGCGGAGCTCGGTATCCTTCTTGATCTTGTCCGGAATCGGGGCCGCTCGGAATTCCTTCACGAAGTTCCCCCACATCGTTCCGACGCGGGAACCGGAGGCGATGACCCATTGAGGAGGCGGAACCGGCTGGAGGTCGACGACCTTCTTGTATTCGGCGGTCGCCTCGTCGATGGCCGGCTTCTTCTTCAGGATCCAGTCCTTCACCTTCGTGTTGATGTGCTTCTTCACGTCCTCGAGTGAGCCGGGTCCCTTGTATTCGGGGAACACGATCTTATCGACCTTGGCCCGCTTCTGTTCTGCGAAGAAGAACATCGCTTCGCCGACCGCGGTGAGCGCGCGACCGACTCGCCGCTGCTTGCCGGCGTCGTCCTCGGAAGCCGCGGACGCCTGAATCGCGGACACCGCCTTCTGTGGATCTTTCCAGAGAGAGACGACCTTGCCGTACTCCTTCCCGGCCGGGTTCGGCTGATTCATCTTCATCAACGCGTGGGCGAGGAGCGCGTGCGCTTGGACCTGGATGTCCGGGGTCGCCTTCTTGTCGATGAGGGTGAGGCCGCCAGCTAGGCGTTTGCGCGTGTTTTCCCAGTCTTCCTTCTGGGCGTAGTGATCGGCGATCGCGAACGCGATCTGCGCAGTCAGCTCCGGTTTCTTCGCGCCGTAGTACTTGTTGAAGTTGTTCGCGTCGTCGATCGCTTCATCGGCTTGACCGAGTCCGAGCCTCAAGACGACGGCGTCGTTGATGGCCTGGTCTGCGTTCTCACCGGTGTAGTTCGTCGCCTCCGCGTACTTCTCGAAGAAGTTCGCCGCGATATCGTAAACCGCGATCGCCTGGTAGTTCCGGCCGATCTGGTAAATCGATTTCTTCGCGACCTCGGTATCGTTCAATTTGTACTTCGGATTCAGGAGGATCCGGCGCACGTTGATCGATTTCGCGAGGAGACGTCCGGCCTGATACGCCTGCGCGGCGTTGTACAGGATTTCGTCCATCTTCCCGCACTGCGACGGCGTCCCCGCTTCGAGCTGTTGCTCGCCGTAGGTTCGCCAGAGCTCCATGTAGGCGTCGCCGCCCGACTGGTACTTCTCGAGCGCGCCGTCCTGGCCTTTGTCGGCCATGCCATCGGCGAGCTCGACCATCTTTTCAGCGCGGAGGCGCCGGATGTCGCACTGGATGCGGCCGAGAAGGTCGCATTGCTCCTTGTTGTCCGTCGCCTTGCTGCCGGTGCAGAAGAGCTCGATGAACGCCGGCACGTCGCTCGCCATGTCGTCGAAGCAGGTCGGCCTCACCGGTTCCGAGCGCGCACCGAGCACGTTCAGCGCTTCGAGATACAGCTGCGCGGCGTAGAGCGCGGCGTCCTTGTCCGGGTAGTTCAGCGCCACGTCGCGGAATGCGAGCGCCGCCTCTTCCCAGTGCTGTGCCTCGAAGTACGTTCGCGCGCGGGCGAACTTCACTTCGACGTATTGCTCTTCCGCCTCTTTGTCGCCCGCGGGCGGCTTGATGTAACAAATGTAGCGATTGAAGGCCTGGACCATGCCCTTCTGCATGTCCGTGAAGGGCTTCGGCTTGAACTTCTCCCAATCACCCTTCTTGGCGTTCGCCTTGTCCTTCTCTTCGTCGCCGGTCGGACCGAGGCCCTTGCCCTTCTTGTCCGCGCCACCCTTGTACATCTGGTCGTACATCTTCTGGTAGCAGAGCACCGCCGCGTAAGCGGCTTCGGGTGCTTCCGAACCAGTCGGGTTCTCGTCGACGACCGCATCGAACGCAGGACCGCACGCTTCCCACTTCTGCTGGAAGTAGAGCAAGTCCGCCATCGCGTAGCGGATCTTGTAGAGGTTCGGCCAATCGTCCTTGACGATGCGCGGGAACTCGAACTTCGCGAAATCGTCCGCGGTGAAGTTCTCGGTCACCTTCTTGTAGAGATAGGCGGCCTTGTCCATCGTGTCCTGGCTACCGGTGCCGCGCACGCCACCCGTGCCCACGGCTTCCAAGTGCCAGCTCATGCCCGTCTCGGCGAGGAGCTCTGCGGTGTCGTTCGAGCACTGGAACTTCGCCTTGTCGGCGTGGTGCTCGGTGAGAAACTGCTTTCGGACGCGGATCTGGTTTTCGAACTCCTTGATGATCGCGCCCTTGTCGCTCGACTTGCTCGCCTGAACGGCCTGGCTCACCTTGGTCTGGTAGCCGCAGAATCGGTCGCCTTTATCGCGGCTCATGAGCTCGTGATAGAGGACGATCGCGTCGTCGTAGTGACCGGTGTCGAGGTACGACGTGCCGAGCTCGTTCAACATGTCGAGCG
>CAZDNG010000087.1:0-26644 GCA_964506835.1 uncultured Polyangiaceae bacterium | reverse complement strand
GGGGGCCGAGGCGGGCGCGGACGGCGCCGTACGCGCGACGGGCAACGTCGGTGTCGCGCCCGTCGACGACGCGCCAGCGTTCTCGACGGCCTCGGGATCGCTCGAGGAGAGCGGCGCGGCAACCAGAGCCACACGATCGGCGTGCACCCCGCCCTGCGCGAGAGCAAGAGCGATCTGACGGAGATGGTCGGCTCGATCGTCGCGGCCCGACGTGTCGGTCGAACGCTCGGCGAGCGACGCCAGGGCGCTCGCGTGATGAGCGAGCACCGCTCCCACGCGTTTCAACGTCGCGGAAGACTCCGCCGAGAGCTGCCCCTGGTCACCGTAAGCCTCGTGCGCGTCGAATCGCACCGTCGGCTTGCCGTCGGTCGCGGTGAGCAGAACCTTGCCGTGTGCGAGCGGTTCGCCCAAAGACAGCGTGAGGTCGCGCATGACGGCCATTTTTTCGTCGGACGCGGCCGCGAGCGCGTCGACACGTTTCGCGCGTGCCTCGGCTTCGGTGAGCGCCGACTCGAGCTCTCGCTTCTGATCGGAGTACTCGTGCAGGTTCTCGCCGACCCTCCCGAGCTCTCCGCGAAGCTGCTCGACGAGCGCCGCGGCGTCGTCGCGCTCGGTCGAGACGCGTTCGACGTCGAGCTTCGACGCCGCGAGATCGCCTTCCTTGGCGGTCAGACTTTGTTCCCGCGCTCGGAGCGCCTCGTCGATCCGCGCGAGCTCCGCACGGGTCTCGGCGATCTGCGCTTCGGCGTCGGCGTGCGCCGCCTGCTCGGCATGCAACTTGGTGACGGCCTCGTCGTAGCGGTTTTGAGGAACGAAGCACGCCGTTGCCGAAAGCAACGCGGCCGTCCCCGCGAGCGCGCCGCGGCTCGCTCGGGTCGTGAAAAATCGTTTCGTCATGGTCAATGGAAAATGCGGTTCTTGAACTCGGCGCGGTCGACGTGTTCGGCGAGGTTCAACCGATCGACGTCCGACATTTTCACGAACTTGAAGGCCTGCTGCGTTCCTGTCGACCAGATCGGCCTCGCGACGGCGCGAAGCGGCCGGAGCCGTTCCGGCAAGATGATCTCGAGGTGCAGGAAGATCCGCTCGTCACGCGGCGCGATCGGCCGGCCTCGATCGATGACGATTCCCGTCGGGGAAAGTTCGACGCCGCGGTAGTGGGAAACGATGCTCCCGACGCGCGCTCGAACGCTACAATCGGTCCTCGCTCGTAGATTCAATCGACGCTTCATGGGGTCCTCCGGTCGCTGACGAAATCGTACGGCGCTCGTCTCCGGCGGGGCCAAGTTCCGAACGAACTCGATGCGTCTTCGAGCGCGTCGGGCAGGCCCTACGCCGCACGCGCGTCGAAAACTTGTGCCGGTGGAGGCCGACCGCGTAGCGACACGGGGTGCGGTTCGGCGTTGGGTCTCGCGTGATGTGGTCGGCCGCCGTCGCGGTCGGACTCTTCGCGTTACTTCCCGAAGTCGCTCGCGGCGGGATCGATGCGCCGCGCGTCGATCTGGGCGCGCTCAAGGTCACCGACGACGGAGCGACGGCGCCGCTTACGGAAGGCGGCGTCGCGGAGCTCACGCTCGACGTGGACCTGCAACGAACGGCCACGGCGCTTCTTATCGAAGCGCACCCGGTCTCCGGCGCCGTCGTCGCGCTCGACGTGGCGCGCGGGCGCGTCCTCGCGTGGGCAGGTTCACGCGGTGGCTCGGCAGCACCCGATGTCGTCGCGAACGCGATTGCGCCCGCGGCGAGCGTCTTCAAGCTCGTGACCACGACCGCGCTGCTCGAAAAGGGAGTGAAGCCCGATCGCACCGTGTGCGTCTCCGGGGGAAGCTCGGGGATCTCGCGCGAGCATCTGTATCGCCCGAAGACCGGGCACGCGCTCTGCGCGCCGTTTCACGACGCGCTCGGGCGAAGTCGGAACGCGGTGTTCGCTCAGCTCGCGACGCGGTTCTTGAATCGCGAAGACTTGCTCGGGTTCGCGTCGCGCCTCGGCTTCGGTCACGACGTCCCGTTCGACGTTCCGTTCGACGTGCCGATCACGGTCGGCACCCTCGAGGTCCCCGACGGCGAGCTGGAGTTCGCGCGCGCGGCGTCGGGGTTCGTCGGAAGCCGCCTGTCGGTGGCGGGCGGTGCACTCCTCGCGTCGACGATCGCGTCACGTGGCGTGATGAAACGGCTTCGCATCGTGCAGAGCGCGCCGGGCTACGAGGCGCCGCACCACGCCGAGGTCGTGGGACACGCCATGCACGAATCGACGGCGCGCGAGCTCACGCGCATGATGGAGGGAACGATCGGCGGCGGAACCTGCCTCGAAGCGTTCACCGACCCCTCGGGGCAAAGCTACCTCCGCGACGTGCGCGTCGCCGGCAAGACCGGGACGCTCAAGCTCGGCGAAGAGACGACGTCGAGCTGGTTTCTCGGGTTCGCCCCGAGCCGTCATCCGCGCATCGTCGTCAGCGTACTGCTCGAGAATGGCCCGACGTGGCGGCGCAAAGCGAACGAGGTCGGACGCGACGTGCTTCGCGCTTATTTCGCCGCGCGCGGAAGTCGCGGCGTGACCGCACCCGACGTCTCGGGCGTCACGCCCAAAGTCGCCGAGCGCTGACGAGAAGCCGGCGCACTCGCAGCTTCCGCTACGAAATTCGACGACGGCGGAGCCGCGTCAGACCGAGCGCCGCGAGCACGACCAACAGCGCACGCGAATCGCTCGCGCGCCGGCCCGGGACTTCGCAGCCGCACGCGCCCTTCCCTTTGCCGCCTCCCGCGCCTGCGCCCGCGTCCGCCGACGCGGAAGGCGCCGGTGCGAAGCTCCGCACTTCGGCGATGCCGCCCTGCAAGTCCGGTTTCCCGGCAAGCGCGAGATCGGGGACCGGCGTGTACACGAGATCCGCGGGCTTGTAGCTCGTCCGATTTTTCGTCGCAGTGTCCTGGGCGAGCCAGATCTTGCGGAGGCCGAGGTACGTACGCGGCGCCTTACCCCAGCGCCAGCGCTCGGGCTTGTCGCAATGCGCGACGGCCGGGCTCTGATGGAACGACGTGAACCGAACTTGAAACTGGTTGTCGGCGGCGGGCTTCACCTCCATCGGCAGCGTGCCTTGCGGGCCGCTCGGCACGTCGACACCGCCGTGAATGGGCGACGCAGGCCCGATCTCGATGTCCTTCGTCAGGGTCGACTTGTCGTAGCGATGGTGCAGGCGAGTGAGCACGTAGAAGTGGCGCGCGATGAGCTGCTTGCGCCGCTCGCCCTCCTTTCGCATTTCCTCGATCTCTTTTTTCTTCTTCTTGTCCTTGATGTCGGCGAACGCCTTCTTTTCGTCGTCGGTCATGTCCGGCGCCTTCGGCTCGCGTTCGGCCTTGGGAAGCGCTTGTTCGAAGACGTCGGCGCCGAGGGTGAGGAGCTCGTTGATGAGGAGCGGCTCCGTCGCGCACGGTTGCCCGCATCCCTTGGTGGGCCACGCGAACTCGTTCAAGACGCCGAGCGGCTGTTTCTTCAAGAGAAGATCGTGGAGGCCCGCGTAAAACTCGCCGATGCGCTCCTTGACCTTGAAGTCGACCTCGACGTTCGTCGGCGGAAACACGTTCGGATAGTTCTTCACCTCGAACCGCTGATCGGGGTGGATCACGTAAATGAACACCTCTTGCTTGCCGCCGTCCTCGAGGTTCAAAAGCCCGAGCGTCGAGTCGACGTCGACCGGCTTGTTCGTCGAGTACCGGATCGGCGAAACGATCGCGCGATCGGAGCCGACGAGCTCCATCTTCTTCGTGTCGACCTCGGTGACCAGGAACTGCATGCCGGCCTTGACGTACGGCGCGACGGCTTGGTTCGTGCCTTCGGGGGCGGTGTAACCCTTCGCCTTGAGCACGCCTTCGATGTTCGCCGCGGCGCTCGCCGGGATGAGTGAAAACGCCTCTTCGCCCTCTTTGAACTCCGGGTCGACGGCGAGGTGCATCTCCTTCGACGGCTTGAACTTCGGTTGGTCCTCGCCGCTCTGGTCGCCGCCGAAATCCATGCCCAGGAAGCCGGCCCCCGATTTCACCGACAAGTCACGTTGCCACTCTTGCTGCGCCTCGCCGGGCTCGCACGGATCCATTTCCCAGAACTCGTGAAACCGCGGCGCGGTGATCTCGTCGATGCGCTCCACGAACTCACGCTTGAGCGAGCGCGCTTCGGTCGCCTTCACGTCGTCCGGCACCGGCATCACGACGACGAACGGCTTCAGATCGCCTTCGTAGTCGGGCATCACCGTCACGACCGTCGTCGCGTCGCGCTTCATGAGAATGACGTGCGTCGACAGGTTCGCCGGCTTCTTTCCCTTGTAAGCGTAGAAGCCGGGGAACGCGCCGGCGGTGCCGGAAAGCGCGGTCGCGGCGAGGAAAAAGCCAGAGACGAGGGTACGGCGGAGCAACATCGGGCGGGGAGGCTAACAGATGTCCCCCCGAGGGCGGAAAAGTGGTGAACTCGAAGGGTCCCGTGCAAATCGACCTCGAGCTCGTCCGGCGAGCGCTCCACGGCCGCGCGTGGAAGCCCGCAACTTTGACCGGTGGCGAACGCTTCGCTGCCGTTGCGGCCATTTTGCGAGAACGGCAAGGCGATACCGAGGTGCTGCTCATCCGGCGCGCCGAGCACGTCGATGATCCCTGGTCGGGTCACATGGCATTCCCGGGAGGACGTCATGATCCGACGGACCTGGATCTCGTCGCCACGGCGATCCGGGAAACCGAAGAAGAAGTCGGGCTCGGGCTCAGCCGCGACCACGAGCTCGTCGGTCGACTCGACGATCTCCCCGCGATCGCGCGCGGACACCGTGTCGGCTTGATCATCGCGACGTTCGTGTTCGCGGTCGATCGCGACGTCGCGCTCCTGCTCGATCCGAAGGAAGTGTCGGAGACTTTGTGGGCTCCGCTCGGTCCCCTCGCCCGCGGCGAACGCAACACGACGATCACGTGGCCGCGCGATGGCCGCGCACTCGCGTTCCCCGGTTACGACGTCGACGGTCGCATCGTCTGGGGCATCACTCATCATTTGATTGGGGCACTCTTCGCGACCCTCGACGGCGCGGAGACGACGGAAAAGGTGATCCCGCAATGACGGAAGAGGAAGCCGCCCCGAGCACGCGCGCCGGCGATCGCGATCGCTGTCCGGTTTGCGGCGCGATGAGCGGCGTCGTCGCCGACGACGACGGCTATTCGTGCGCGGTGTGCGGCGCGCCGCGCGTGCTCGTCACGATGCGGGTCGAGCGACCCCACGCCGAGAAATCACTGCTCGAAGCAGGGGCTCGCATTCGGTCCCGGCGCGCCGCGTGGGGAGTCGCAGCGGGCATCGCCACCTTGGTTGCGGCCATCGGGCTGGTCGTGTGGGGGATCGTCGGTTTCTGGGCGCATGCCGGTGCGCCGATTCGTGAGGCGCTTGGTCTCGTCACGTTCGCGCCGGCCCTTTTTGCCGCACTCGGATTCGCCAGCGTGGCCCACTTGTCCCGACGTTTGCGGCGCGAGCTCGACGCCGCGACGCTCGTCGTCACCGAAGAGCTGGTGCGCGCGCGAGCCGGCACGCTCGACTCCGCCGAGCTCGCCGTGCTTCTCGCCGTGCCGATCGAACGCGCGGAAATGCTCCTCGCGCGAGCCCAGGTCGACGACCTGCTCGAGGACGACGCGCGCGCTGAAAACGCCCCGCGCCTTCGTGTGAACTCGGAGCCGGACGCGCCAACAGAAGACGACGAATCGCGGGCGTCCCGACGCGATCGCACCGAGCGCTGAACCCTCTCGAGCGACTCGCTCGAAGCCCGCCGCGCCGGCAAAGACGCCGACTGACCGCGAAGTCGCGTTCCTCGACTGCGTAGTCACGTACGCAGAAATTGTCACAATCGGGAGGCCGTTACCGGCGTCGTAGGTGTAATGGAATGCCCCGGGACAATGGCGTCATTGGCACGATCTTGGTATCTAATGAGTCGAGATTCGGGCAATCGCTGGCGGTGCGGCCTTCCGCAACCGCCACGAGCTCGGTCGCTGAAACCACCATGACGGTCGACCATCACGAGCTGTACGTTCGGCGCGCGGAAGCCCCGACGAGCTCGCTACGCCGTTTCATTCGCGAGCTCGGTCCGCAAGATCTACTGGTTTCGGTCTATCTCGTCGGGATCGTCAGCGCCGTCTTGAACGCACGGCCGAGCGCGGCGCGGAGCGCCGGGTTGCTCGACGTCGTTGCGCTGATGGTCCTGCACACGGGAACCATTCTCGCGATCCGCACTCACCGGCTTCCGAACGGCTGGGTCGTCCCTGCACTCTATCGACTCGTCACCTACGGGTGCGTGCAAGTCACGTATTTCATGTTCGCGCAGCTCTTGCCGATCGCGAACCCGAGGTCACTCGACGACCAGCTCTATCACCTGGATTTGTCGCTCTTCGGCGTCGAGCCTGCGGTCTACTTCGACCGCTTCGTGAACACGATCACGACCGAGTGGTTCGCGTTCTTCTATTTCAGCTACTTCTTCGTGCTCGCCCTGCACGTCCTGCCGATCCTGTTCTTCTCGCGGAACAACCGACTGCTCTCCGAGTTCGCGCTCGGCATGTTGTTTCTCTTTTGCATCGGCCACACGCTCTACATCCTCGTCCCCGGATACGGCCCGTACAAGGCGTTGCCCGAACTCTTCGCGCACCACCTTCCCCGGGGCATCTGGTGGAACGCGACGACCGAGCTCGTCGCCCGCTCCGGCGCTCAAAAAGACATTTTCCCGTCGCTCCACACCGCAGCGCCGACCTTCATCCTGCTCTTCTCGTTCCACAATCGCGCCGAAACGCCCTTCCGGTACACCTGGCCGATCGTCGCATTCTTCGCCGGGAACATCATCATCGCGACGATGTTCCTCCGCTGGCACTACGTCATCGACGTCGTCGCCGGCCTCCTCCTCGCCGTCACTGCTCACCAACTCGCCGTCCGGCTCACGGCCCGCGAGCTGGTCCGCAGAAACGCGCTCGGCCTGGATGATATTTGGCCCGCGTGGCCCAAGAGCTAAGAGGCAGTCCGAAGGGCTAGCGGCACGGGAGCCCATACAAGGGCTCAAGACGGCGGACGCCACCCTCGGGCCAGCGTCGTTTGACCCACCTCGATGATGTAGCCATCGGGGTCGCGGATATAGCAACGGATCTCGGTCTCGTGCTGTTTCGGCGGCGTCAGAAACTGCGCGCCGCGCGCGCTCCACTTGGCGTAGACGGCCTGGATGTTTGCGACCCGGATATTGAGAAAGCTGCTGACCCGATCCGGATCGGACGGCGTTTCGAGCGTAACGGTCGGCTTGTCGTCGGTCGGACCGCCTCCGACGTTGATGATGATCCAGGTGTTCGCCAAGGCGACGTACGTCACGCCATCATTCGCCTCACCCGAGATGACCGTCCTGCCACCAAGTACGTCGGTGTAGAAGCGGCGGGAACGCTCGACATCATTTGAAACGATGAAATGAGCCAAGACCAGGTCGTCGTCGATGGTGCTCATGCTGACCTCCGTTGGAGCTCGATAGAACGAGCATCTGCAACGTCAAGTCCGTCGCCGCGACTTGGTCGAGCCGTAGCCACCTCGCGGCACGCAATGTGCTCAGTCACGATCCGAACCGCGCGAGCGGCGAACCGGAGGTTTCCTCGATGAGCGTCTCCCTTGTCGTTTTCAATCTGGGTATCGTCGCCGGCCTGAACACGATGACCGTTCCGCCGGCGGCCCTGTGAGCCAGTTCGACGCCATCGTGGTCGGTGCCGGACAGGCGGGGCCGTCCCTCGCCCATCGTCTTTCGGACGCGGGCATGACGATCGCGTTCGTGGAACGCAAGCTGTTCGGCGGCACCTGCGTGAACACCGGCTGCACGCCGACCAAGACGCTGGTCGCGAGCGCGCGCGCCGCGTACGTGGCGCGGCGGAGTCGTGACTTCGGCGTGGTGATCCGCGGCGAAGTCGGCATCGACATGCCGCGCGTGAAGGCGCGTGCAGACAAGGTCTCGGCGGCGTCCCGCGCCGGTGTCGAGGCGTCTTTGCGCGGCCTTCCGAAGTGCACCGTGTTCCAGGGGCACGCGCGTTTCGAGGGGCCGAGCGTCGTGCGAGTCGGCGACCAGCTCCTCACCGCGCCGCGCATCTTCCTCAACGTGGGGGCCCGCGCGCGCGTGCCGGACCTGCCCGGGATCGATCGAGTGCCGTTCCTCACGAATTCGTCCATCCTCGCGCTCGACCGCGTGCCGGAGCACCTCGTCGTGGTCGGGGGCAGCTACATCGGGCTCGAGTTCGCGCAGATGTACGCCCGGTTCGGCGGCAAGGTCACGGTGGTCGAAATGGACGCGCGCCTCATCCCGCGCGAAGACCCGGACGTGTCGGCGGCGATCCGCGGCATCCTCGAGGCCGAGGGGATCACGGTGCGAACCTCGGCGCTATGCATCCGGCTCGCGCCGCATCCCACCGGTGTCCTCGTCAGCGTCGACTGCAGCGAGGGCTCGCCGGAGATCGTCGGATCGGACGTGCTGCTCGCCGTCGGGCGAACCCCGAACACCCACGACCTCGGCCTCGAGCGCGCCGGCGTCGCGGTCGACGCGCGCGGTTACATCCCGGTGGATGACGGCCTAGCTACGAACGTGCCCGGGATCTGGGCGCTCGGCGACTGCAACGGTCGCGGCGCGTTCACGCACACGGCGTACAACGACTACGAGATCGTCGCGGCGAACCTACTCGACGGCGAGCACCGCAAGGTGAGCGAGCGAATCGCGGGCTACGCACTCTACGTCGATCCGCCGCTCGGCCGAGTCGGCATGACCGAGACGCAAGCGCGGGCGACGCGGCGTCCCCTGCTCGTCGGCACACGACCGATGACCCGCGTGAACCGCGCCGTGGAACGGGACGAGACCCAGGGGTTCATGAAAGTCGTGGCCGACGCGGAGACGAAGC
Organism: uncultured Polyangiaceae bacterium; assembly: GCA_964506835.1. Classification (GTDB taxonomy): domain Bacteria; phylum Myxococcota_A; class Polyangia; order Polyangiales; family Polyangiaceae; genus DASZVB01. Next base: position 17,734 of record CAZDNG010000087.1, on the reverse strand, counting down.
AGATCCTCGGCGCGGCGATCCTCGGCGTAGGCGGGGACGAGGCGATTCACGGCGTGCTCGACGTGATGAACGTGAAGGCGCCGTATCCCGCGTTGCAGTGGGCGGTCCCCATCCACCCCACCGTCTCCGAGCTCATCCCGACGTTGCTCGGGAGCATGCGCCCGGTCTAAACACGCGTTTTTCGCGCGCGTTACGCCGCGCAGAATCCCTCGTAGTCGATGTAACTCTTGATGGTCGGATTCTCGCCGCACGCCGGGCACGCCTTGTTGCGGCGGAGCTTGAAGGTGCGGAACGTCATGCCCATCGAGTCGTACTGGAGCAAGCGGCCAACGAGCGGTTCGCCCTTGCCGAGCAGGAGCTTCACGGCTTCGGTCGCTTGGAGGGTGCCGATGATTCCCGGCAGAATGCCGAGCACGCCGGCCTCGGCGCACGACGGCGCGAGGTGCGCGGGCGGCGGCTCCGGGTAGAGGCAGCGATAGCACGGACCCTCGAACGGCTTGAAGGTCGTGACCTGGCCGTCGAAGCGGAAGATCGAGCCGTGGACGACGGGCACCTTGTGAAAGAGCGAGGCGTCGTTCACGAGGTAACGCGTCGGGAAATTGTCGCAACCGTCGATGATGACGTCCCAGCCCTTGAAGATGCGATCGACGTTGCCGCTGTTGAGACGCTCCTGGAACTTCACGACCTTCACGTCGGGGTTCAGGTCGCGAATCGCGATCTCGGCGCTGTCCACCTTGGCCATGCCGATCCGCGACGTCGCGTGGAGCACCTGCCGCTGCAGGTTCGACGCGTCGACCGTGTCGGCGTCGACGAGCCCGAGCGTGCCGACACCGGCTGCCGCGAGATAGAGCGCCGCCGGGCAGCCGAGCCCGCCGGCACCGAGGAGGAGCACCTTGCTCTCGAGGAGCTTCGCTTGCCCCTTTTCGCCGACCTCCGGCAAGAGAATGTGCCGCGAGTAGCGGTCGCGCTGCGCGTCGGTGAGCTGCACCGGAAGTTCGACCGGATAGCGAAGATCCTTCCAGCGCACGAAACCGGGGTTTGCACTCGTGACGTTAGTGTAGCCGAGCTCGGTGAGTGTCTTGGCGGCGAAGGCGCTCCGCGTGCCGCCGGCGCAATACACGACGATCTCCGCGGTCTTGTCGGGCAGCTTCTGCTCGGATTGCATCTCGAGAAACCCGCGCGGCACGTGGATCGCGCCGGGGATGAAGCCGTCCTTCACCTCGTCCTTCTCGCGCACGTCGACCAGCACCGGCGGCTTGTCCGACTCGAGCCGCTTCTTCAGATCGTCGAGTGAGATGAGGCGCGTGCTTTTCCGAACGTCCGCGAACAGGTCCGTATAGGTCTTCGACATCGAGGCTCCCAATAACCGCGTTTTCCGATGGGGAAATAGGTGACCCCTAATATTGGTCTCGGAGGGCGGTCGTCAACCCGGCCGAATGGGCCGGCAGGCTTCCCACCTCGTCCCGGATGATGCTCCAGGAGTCAAGTCGATCCCCCCGATTTCTCGGGTTTTTCGAGTTCTCTCAAGAGGGCGCCCGCGTCCGCGGGGCGCTCTCCCCGTGGACGGCGCGCCACCTCGGCAAGGGCCGCCCAAGGCGCCGACGTCTCCGCGCTCGTTTCGCCGGACATCACCCGGTCGACGAGGACGCCGAACGCGAACACGTCGTCGTCCGGGTTTGCCTCCGCGGCGACGGCCGCGCCGCGCTCAGGCGACAGATAGCCCGGGGTCCCGCCGATGATCGGTTCGCCGGCTCGACGAGCCGAGCCGAAGTCCGTCAGCACCGGCTCGGCGGGTTCACGAAAGAGCACGTTCTCGAGTTTCAGATCGCCGTGAACCCAACCCGCGGCGTGGATGCGCGCGAGCACGCCGAGGAGCGGTACGAGCCAACGTCGGAGCGGGAGCAGCGTGCCCGGCTCGCGACCTCGAACGTCCGAGGCGGCGCCGTGAGCGGCCCATTCCAGCGCGAGAAACCCCTTATCGGGGTCGGCGTCGAAGACGCGAACGACGCCCGGGCCCGCGAGCAGCACCGCGGTGCGCGCCTCCGCGATCAGCCGCGCGCGATCGGCGGAGGGTCGATGGTACAGCTTGAGCGCCAGGGGTCGCCCGAGCGCGTCGTCGAAGGCTTCGTAGACCGTCGCGGCCCCGCCTCGCCCCGCTTCGCGAAGGATCCGATACGGCGTCACGGGGCGACTCGGCCGCGCCAATGTCGTCCCTGCATCGAGCGGGCGCGGCAGAGCGAGGCCAAGATGGGCCCGGTAGCGATCGTGACGCTCGCGAGCCCCCGGCGCGTCGACGTCGGCCGCGAGGGCGCGCTCGACGAGCGCGAGCGCCTGAACGAGGTCGCCGCGTCGAGACTCCAGATCCGCGCGCGCGACGAGCGCGACGGGCGTGTTCTCGTGCGCCAAGGTCGCGAGCGCCCGCTCGACGTCGCCGCGGTCGGCGAGCTCGCGCGCGGCCCGGAGCTTTTCGTCGGGGTCGTTCACGAGAGCACCTCGATGATCGCCGGGCCGGCGCGCGTGAGGCGCACCACGTCGTGCTTCGCGAGCTGGATCGGCGTGTTCACCTCGAGCGCCCCGAGGATCACTCGGCCGTGCGTCGCAGAGAGTTCGACCCATCCGTCGCTCGCCAGTGCGACCGAGAGCTCGCCGATCCGAAGCGGACCGAGCGGCGCTTCCACTCGCCGTCCGGCCACTGCGATGGTCACGCCTCCGGCCGGACGCGGCTCGATGAGGACCCGCACTTCGCCTCCGAGGAGCAAATCGAGCCCCCCGCCGAGGTCGAGCCGTTCGACGCGGACGCCGCGCAAGGTCGTTCCGTTCCTCGAGTCCGGGTCGACGACGGCGATGCCGGTCGCGCCGCGAGCGACCTGCAGGTGAAGTCGGCTCACTGCGGGCGACCCGAGCGGAATCGTGGTGCCGTCGCGACCCAAGGTCACGACATCCCCGAGAGCGACGTCGGCGCGCTCGCCCGAGATCATCAGGTCCAGCGTGGGGCCTGCGATCCGGGTCCGCTCGACGTCACGCGCCAGCCGATCGAAGCGTTCTTCACGGGTGGCAAGCCGTGTTGCCATTTCGAGAACGCGGCGCCGCCGTCCGAGGCCGTCGAGTTCGACGAGTCGCGAATGGAGATTCTCGAGCCGTTCGAGCCGTCGCTCGCGCGCCCGACGGCCGTCGAACGTCGCTTCGAGAGTCTCGATGGCACCCGCTTCGGCGAGAGCGTCGAGCTCGCCTTCCTGGTCGCCCGCGAAGGCGAACGCTTCCGCCGCAGCGAGCGGCGCGCCGAACGACTCGAGCTCGCGCGCGAGCCGGATCGTTTCGCTCTTCGACCACTCGAGCTTTCGCGCGCGAAGCAAATCGAGTGCAAGCTCGCCGTGGAGCCGCCCTACGCGGGCGGCGTCGGAGGGCGGCGCCGCGTCCCGCGCGCGGTCGAGAAGCGCGAGTCGCCGGAGGGGATCCGGCTCCGCCTTGGCGCGGCGGAGATATTGAACCGCCGCATCCGGCTTTCGACGAAACAGCCTGGAAAGGCGCGGAAAGCGCAAAAACCGAATCACTCGCGTCACTCCGCGGAGCGTCACACCACGGAAGTGTTGATCGAACCGGGAGCCGCCGTCCAAACCCACGGACGAGCTCGACAAAAGTGTTAGACTCCGGAGTTCTAGGACGAGCTTTCCACGAGAAAAACGCTGCCATGTCCACCAAACGCCTCGGCGAACTCCTGGTCCGCGAAAAACTCATCAGCCTGCAGCAGCTCAGAAGCGCGCAGGACGAGCAGAAGAAATCCGGTCAGAACCTGAGCTTCACGCTTGCAAAGCTCGGTTACATCTCGGACGGGGAGATCACGAATTTCCTCTCCGCGCAGTACAAGCTGCCGTCGATCAATCTCGACGAGTTCGAGATCGAACCGGACGTCATCAAGCTGGTCGGCCGCGACATCTGCGAAAAGCACAAGATCATCCCGGTGTCGCGCTCGGGCTCGGCGCTGATCGTCGCGATGGCCGATCCGACGAACCTCCACGCAACCGACGACGTGAAGTTCCTCACCGGCTTCAACGTGGAGCCGGTGGTGTGCAGCGAGACGTCGATCGCCGCCGCCATCGAGCGCTACTACAGCGCTGGCCCCTCCTACGAGGAGGTCATGGCCGACTTCGGCGTCGGCGACGAGGACATAGACTTCAGCGCCGACGAAGAGGAGGTCAACGTCCTCGAGCTCGAGAAGGCGAGCGAAGACGCCCCCGTCGTTCGGCTGGTGAACGTCGTGCTCCTGAACGCCATTCGCAAGGGCGCCAGCGACATTCACATCGAGCCCTACGAAAAGCGGATGCGCGTTCGCTACCGCATCGACGGCGTGCTCCACGAAGAAATGACGCCGCCGCTCAAGCTGAAGAACGCGATGTCGAGCCGGCTCAAGATCATGAGCCAGCTCGACATTGCCGAGCGTCGTTTGCCGCAAGACGGCCGCATCAAGCTGAAGCTCGGCAAAGACCGCGAGATGGACTTCCGCGTGTCGGTGCTGCCGACGATGTGGGGCGAGAAGATCGTGCTCCGGCTCCTCGACAAGGGGAACCTGCAGCTCGACATGACGAAGCTCGGGTTCGACACGAAACCCCTCTCCGACTTCAAGTGGGCCATCGAGCAGCCCTGGGGCATGGTGCTCGTCACCGGCCCGACGGGTTCCGGAAAAACCACGACGCTCTATTCGGCGCTCACCGATCTGAATCAGCCCGACGTGAACATCAGCACCGCCGAAGATCCGGTCGAGTACAACTTGCACGGTATCAACCAGGTGCAGATGCACGACGAGATCGGACTCAATTTCGCGATGTCGTTGCGGTCATTTTTGCGGCAAGACCCCGACATCATCATGGTCGGCGAGATCCGCGACTTCGAAACCGCGGAAATCGCGGTCAAGGCGGCGCTCACCGGTCACTTGGTGTTGTCGACTCTGCACACCAACGACGCGCCCGCGACCATCTCGCGCCTCCTGAACATGGGCGTCGAGCCGTTCCTCATCACCGCCAGCGTGAACCTCGTGCTCGCTCAACGCCTCGCGCGAAAAATATGCGTCGATTGCAAGCAACCCTTCGCCGCAGAGCTCGAGGTGCTGCGCGAGGTCGGCTTCGACGAGACCCAGATCACGCAGACCGTCTACAAGGGCATCGGCTGCGCGACGTGCAACGGCTCCGGATACAAGGGACGCATCGCGCTCTACGAAGTCATGCGTTTCGACGAGGGCCTGAAAGAGATGGTGCTTCAGGGCGCGTCGGCCGCCGAGCTGAAGACCGCGGCCATCAAGAACGGGATGAGCACGCTCCGGGCGAGCGGGATCCGGAAATGCATCGAAGGCGTGACCACCACGGATGAAATCGTCCGCGTGACGATGGCCGACTGAGACTGAGCGGCCCGCTCGAGCAGCGCAGCCGCGCCGACGGTGACTACAGGTTTTTCTGCTGCACGGTCCACAAGGTCGTGTCGGCGCAGATGCCGCACTTCGAGCCCAGGAACAGCGCCTTCATCGTCTCGTCGCCGGCGAGCTGCCAGCGGAGCCAGCCGCCGATGGCCGTCAGGAACGCCTTCACCTTGGGATCGGTGGCCTGGCCGCCGATCGTGAGGTGGCTCGCGCCGATGATGTCGCCGTACCAAACCGGCGTGGTCGCGTCCTGAAAGTCGATGTCGCAGTTCGGCCGCGCGACGTCGCCGGTGATGAGGCCGTCACCGCCGTTGTCGCCACAGATGAACACGGCCGGCTTTCGGAGATTCTGATTGTCGGTGTGCGGCGCCATCGTGCCGCCGTCGAAATGCATCGTGGTCGTGAGCCGCGGGTCGGCCGCGATTTGAAACGTCGCGACCGATCCGGCGGAGTGTCCCATGGCCGCGATCTTCGTCGTGTCGATCTTGCCGGCGAACGTGCCGCCGCTGGCCGTCCCTTGCGCCACCATGTAGTCGATCGCGGCGGTCATGTCGGTGCCCTGCGGCGTCGCGTTGTACGCGATGACGACGAAGCCGTGCGACGCCATGTGATTGATGACCGTCGTGTAGTTGCTGGGCGTCAGAATCGCGCCGTCTCCCCAGATGACGATGGGGTTCTTCACGCCGTTCTGCCCGAGCTCCATCGGATACACGATGGTGTAGTCGTTGTTCGGGCCCGTGTTGCTGATCGTCGTCGGCGTGTCGGGACCGGGTGCGCCCGGGTCGCTCACCGGCGGGAAAATGCCCGTCGCGGTACCGCCCGAGTCCGGCTCCGTCGAGGCGTCGCCTCCCACGGCACCTGCGCCCCCGTTCGACGAAGCGCCGCCGCTCGCCGTGAGCCCCCCGTTGCCACCCGATGAGACGTCGCCGCCGGCCCCCGACGTTCCGCCGACACTGCCGCCAGTACCGGTCGCATTACCGCCGAAGCTCTCGTTCCCCGTTCCGACCAAGCCGCCAGTGTTCGAGAAGCCGCCGGCGCCCAGGGTCGGGCCGCCTCCAGTCGACGAACGGGACGTCTTCACCGGACCAGGGCTGCTCGTACACGCGAGCGCCGACGCGAAGAGCGCCGCGCCAGCGAAGAACGCGAAGCGATCGAGGCGATCGAGGCGGTCGAGGCGATCGAGAATGGTTCGGTTCAAGTGCCCTCGGGAGAAGCTCGCTCGCGACTCATAGCTCGGCGAGCGGCGGCGTTCCTTGACCTTTCCTACCAACTTATTGACGGAGAGCGCCGGAAACCCGCGCGGACGTGCGGGGGTCGAGCGGGGGTGCCGCGCTTTTGGTATAGTTAGGGGTCGCGGTCTTTTCGCGCGGGACATCGATGGATCAAGAAGGACTCAAGGTAAACCTCCACCAGCTCCTTCGCGCCATGATCGAAAAGGGCGCGAGCGATATGCACATCACGACCGGCTCGCCGCCGCTCCTGCGTATCGACGGTGCGATCGTGCCGTTGAAGCTGCCGCCGTTGTCGCCGGTCGAAACGAAGCAGCTCTGCTACTCGGTGCTGACCGAAGAGCAAAAGATCCAGTTCGAGAAGAACAAGGAGCTCGACCTGTCCTTCGGCGTGAAGAGCCTCTCGCGCTTTCGCGCGAACATCTTCATGCAGCGCGGCGCGGTGTCCGGGGCGTTCCGCTCGATCCCCTTCAAGATCCTGACCTTCGAGGAGCTCGGCCTCCCGCCGCCCGTTGCGGCGCTCGCAGCGAAACCGCGCGGCCTCATCCTGGTCACTGGACCGACCGGCGCCGGCAAGAGCACGACGCTCGCGTCGATCATCGACAAGATCAACAGCGAGACGCGCCAGCACATCATGACGGTGGAAGATCCGATCGAGTATCTCCACCCGCACAAGCGCTGCATCGTGAACCAGCGCGAAGTCGGCAGCGACACCACCTCGTTCAAGCTCGCGCTCAAGTACGTGCTCCGGCAAGACCCGGACGTCGTGCTCGTCGGCGAAATGCGCGACCTCGAGACGATCGAAGCCGCCCTGACGATTGCCGAAACCGGACATCTCGTGTTCGCGACGCTCCACACCAACTCGGCGATCCAGAGTGTGAACCGCATCATCGACGTCTTCCCGCCGCATCAACAGCCGCAGATCCGCGCGCAGCTCTCCTTCGTGCTCGAAGGCGTCATCAGCCAGCTCCTCATCCCCCGCGCCGGCGGCCCCGGCCGCGTCATGGCCATGGAAGTGCTCGTCCCGAACGCCGCTGTCCGTAACCTCATCCGCGAAGACAAGATCCACCAGATCTATTCGCAGATGCAGGTCGGCCAAGTCACGCACGGCATGCAAACCCTCAATCAGTCGCTCTACTCCCTCTATGCGCGCCGCCTGATCACCCTCGATGAAGCGATGGGCCGCTCGACGGACCAAGACGAACTCAGGTCGATGATCGAGGGCAAGACGGCGAATCGGGTTTGAGAGGGTTAGGGCGGGGCTCGGATCTGCCTCGAATGGACACAGGTGAACGGATCGCGATGCGACGTCGCGCCGATCAGCGTGAGGCTCGGATCTGCCTCGAACTTGCCCGGATGCAAGCAAACGGGGTTGGGCCCCGTTTGCCGCTACGACTCGATCAGTTTTGGAAGAACAGATCGCGATCCACCAAAGAGAGGCGAGTGGGACTACCGGCGGACCCGGCGCGAGTCGTTGGCTGCCCGCGAAGGTCGCGCGACGCTGCAAAATGGGTCTCGAGAAATCTCCCGATCACCGGCGAGGCCGGTGCGGGGTGCTTTCCGACGGAAGAGTCGCCGTGCCCCAGCTGTACGATCTGCACAAAAAACCAAACTACTTCCGAATCTCGAGAACTAGCTCCGGATCCTTCGGCACCAGATGCATGAGAACGCCAAGCAGCGGCTTGGCGCGCGGATCGCCGACACCCATGAAGGCTTCAGCGGCGATGATCTGAAAGAGCAGCGGCGAACCGTCGGGGGGCGGCTCGACGCGGGCGGCGAGGACTTTGGCGCGGGCGGCTTTGTCGTCGGCGACGTCGAGGGACACCTTGAGGAAGTCCGTCATCGGGCCGAGCACTGCGGGGTATTGCCCGATGAGGTCTCGCGCACCGGCGATGTTCTTGTTTGCGACGAGGGCGTGGAAGCGCTCGACGAGCACGCGCGGCGTGACGCCGCCGGCGACGAGCGCGTCTTCACTCACCTTCACCGCGTCTTCCGTCTTGCCTTGGTAGCGGAGCAAGCGCGCCTTGCGGAGCGCGTACGTCGGCGTCGAGGCGCGATCGCCCCACCGCGACACGATCTTGTCGGCGAGGGCGACGTTGCCGGTGTCGAGCGCCGCGTCGACGCCGATGAGATCGCCCCAGGGAATACTGGGCACGGCGATTTCGGCGATGACCGCGGGCGTCGGATACTTGCGCCCGAAGACGATGTTCATGCCGATAGCGAGCGCGCGACCGGGCCCGTCCGTGCCGATGGCGCCGCCAGCGCTCTCGAGCTCCGACAGGTCGAGCGCTTCGTACGCCGCGGCGGCGCGTACGACGGCGACCTCGGGGCTCTTGGCGTCGAGCTCCTGGATCGCGTTTTTGGCGTCGTCCAGCCGCCCACCGAGGAGCGCCACGCGGGCGGCGAGCGAACGCGCGCGCGGGTAGAGCGCCGAATACGACAGTGCACGGAGCGTCGCGGCTCGCGCGAGCCGTTCATCGCCGAGATCGATGGCGACCTGCCCGATGAGGCTCGCCATGGCCGGCGTGGCCGTCGCTTTCAGCGCCTTGTCGAGCGCGGCGAGCGCGTCGTCGGTCTTGCCGGCGCGCGCCGCGGTTTGTGCGTCGACGACGAACGGAAGCGCGAGGAGCGGCGTCGCGAGCTTCGTCCGATCGGCCTCGGCGACACGCGCACCGTCGGGCGGCGTGGCGTCGCTTTGCGGATCGAGCGCCCACTCGAGCCCGCGGAGGGCGCGCGCGGACGGCGTGTCGCCGAGACGAGCGACCACGTCTTCGATCAGCGGCTTGCCGGTCTGAATGCCGAGCTCGAGCGTGACGAGCTGCGCGTGGAACAATCGCGCCACGACGAGATCCGGATCGAGGTCGAACGCTTGCTTGTAGTGCCCGACGGCGCGCACGTCGCCGGCGCGCTCGAGCATCGCCCCAGCAGCCAAATGATAGAACGGATCGGCCTTCGCCTTTTCGTCCCACTTGGGAAGAATGGCCGCGGCGCCCGCGAGATCGCCCTGCGTGAGAAAGCTGGTGATCTTTCCCGAGACGGTTCGCGATTCGTCGACCTCGAGCGTGGTGCAGCGCGCGAGCGCCGACTCGATGCCGCGGGGTTCCGAGGGAAGCATCAACGCCGACAAGACGCGGTTGTGAAGCCAAAGGACCGCCGCTTCCTGGCTCCGCGAGTCGAGATCGAACACGCGGGAGAGCTTGTCGTCGGTCTTCGTCAGATCGTCGACGCTGCCGGTCTCGAGCGCCTTCTTGACCTGGGACTCGAGCTCTTGCGCCATCGCAAGCCGCTCGACCCGTTTCTGGTGCGCGTAACGGAAGCCGCCGTAGCCGCCGCCCGCGGCGAGCACGATGGCGCCGATGAAGAGCCAGGTGCCGCGCGGACGCTCTCGGGGTGGCGTCGCCCAGGTCGGCAGAGCGCCGCCGCTCCGCTCGAAGACTCCGACGAGCGCGAGGTGCTCGAGAATCGTCTCGGCGCTGGGATTCGGTGAATCGTCGACGCTCTCGACGATGGACCGCGCCGGACCGACTCCTGGCACCAACGCGAGCATCGGCGGTGACGACGGTCTCGACGGCGGAGGCGGCGCGACGAGCGGCGCGGCTCGCGGTGCCGGCGCGGGACGACTGGTGGTCGGCGCTGCAACGGCGGCGATCGGAGGGACCAGCGCCGGCGCGGCGAGGGGCGGCATGCGCGGCGCGGGCGCTGCGGCGAGAGCCGGCGCGGCCGCGCGAGCAGTGGAGGTCGGCGGGCGACGCGTCGCCGCCGGCGCGGTGGGGAGCGGCGGGGGCTTCGACGACACGATCGGCGGGTTCGAAGAAGGCAACGCGTCCGCGAGATTGCCGTCGCTCTGCACGCGGCGCCCGAGAAGGTGTCCGTCGAAGATGTTCGTCGGGATGTCGTTTTCCGAAAACGCCGGAAGGCGTTGCTCCGCCGCGCTCGCGCGCGCGCCTCCGCCGGCGGGCTTGGCTCCGCCGTGTCCGCGGTCGTGCAAGACGGGTGGCGGGGGCACCGAGGGCACGAGCTTGGGCGGCGGCGGCACGTTTCTCGCAACGCCCTGACGCGAAGTCGTCGTGCCGGCGAGGCGAGAGGCTTCCTCGGGCTTCATCGTCGGGGGCGGAATCGAGTTTCGTTTGGGGATCGTGCGCTCGATCTCGTCGGCGACCGCGCGCATGCCGACGCGGGTCTGCAGCGCGACGTAGACGCTGGCACGGTCGTGCCACATCTTCGTGTCCGCCCCCGCGCCGCCGAGCTGGAGCGAGCGGGCCAATACTTTTTCGGCGCGAGCGGCGTCGCCACGACGGAGCAGCACTTCGCCGAGGTAGCGGTAAGGCATCGAGGCGTTCGGCGAGAGCTTGCCCGCAGCGACCAATGCCGCCTGCGCCTCTTGCATGAAGCCGGCGTCGAGGTACATGCGCCCGACGGCGAGCATCACCTGACCGTCGTCCTTGTGCCACGCCTCGGCGGTCGACCCGACTTCGCGGATCAGATCCTCGCGATGCGACGTGCCGAGGTACGTGCAGAGGGCGAGCGTCGTTCCCGAATCGGGGTTCTCTCGCCACTTGGCGAGAAGCTCATCGAGCGCGCCCATGGCCTTTCAGATTACTCGACACCGTGCGTCGCAATCAGCGAAAGTTCGCGGATCCAAAGGCCCACATCGGCCCCGTCGCGGAGCGTCGTCGCCCGCTCGTCCCCGTCTTCCGCTGCGACCATCCGACCGGACCGTTCAAAGCAGCCGTTTTTTCCAATGACTTGCGATTCGACCCGGTCCGCGGCATGAGAAGCGCGGCCCGAGGCCTCGGCCCCGGCCCAGCCAAAAAGATGTGCGGCGTTTTCGGCGTTTACGGCCATCCCGAGGCCGCCAACCTCACGTACCTCGGCCTGCACGCGCTGCAGCACCGCGGTCAGGAGAGTGCGGGCATCGTCACGAGCGACGGCCAGCGCCTGAGCGCTCACCGCGGGATGGGACATGTCATCGACGTGTTCCCGCAGGAGCAGCTCGACAAATTGAAGGGCCCGAATTCCATCGGGCACGTCCGCTACTCCACGGCCGGCGGCTCGATGTTGAAGAACGCGCAGCCCATCGCCGTCGACTATTCGCGAGGCTCGATCGCGGTCGCCCACAACGGCAATCTGACGAACTCCGATTCGCTCCGTGAACGGCTGGAAGCGCGCGGCTCGATCTTCCAGTCGTCGAGCGACACCGAGGTCATCGTGCACCTCGTCGCGATCAGCACGCAACGCTCCGTCGAAGACCGGGTCGCCGACGCGCTCACCGAAGTGCGCGGCGCGTACTCGCTCCTCTGCATGACCGACAAGGAGATGATCGCGGTGCGGGATCCGATGGGGATCCGGCCGCTCTGCCTCGGGAAAATCGGAGACGCCTACGTGGTGTCGAGCGAGCAGACCAGCTTCGATCTCATCGGCGCGGAGTACATCCGCGAGCTCGAGCCGGGTGAGATGCTGGTGTTCGACAAGCGCGGCATGCGGAGCACGCGCCCCTTCGCGCCCGCGAGCCCGCACATGTGCATCTTCGAATACGTCTACTTCGCGCGCCCCGATTCGGTGCTCGACGGCGTGAGCGTGTACGAAGCACGAAAGAACCTCGGCCGAGCCCTCGCCGACGAGCATCCGGTCGACGCCGATCTGGTGATCCCGGTGCCGGACTCCGGCGTGCCCGCGACGATCGGTTTCTCGGAGCGTTCCAAAATTCCCTTCGAAATGGGGCTCGTTCGAAGCCACTACGTGGGGCGGACGTTCATCGAGCCGCAGCAGAGCATCCGGCACTTCGGCGTCCGCTTGAAGCTGAACCCGGTGAGCTCGACGCTCAAGGGCAAGCGCGTCGTCGTGGTCGACGACAGCATCGTGCGCGGAACCACGAGCCGGAAAATCGTCAAGATGCTGAGGGACGCGGGCGCGCGCGAAATCCACATGCGCATCTCGAGCCCGCCGACGAAGTGGCCCTGCTACTACGGCATCGACACGCCGACCCGCGGTGAGCTCATCGCGTCGAGTCACACCGTCGAAGAGATCAATCAGTACATCACCAGCGACTCGCTCGCGTACCTGTCGCTCGACCGCATGGTGGACGCGGTCACTGCGTTGAAGCCGCCGCCGGTCGTGACCAACGGCGCGCCCGCGAACGGCAAGGGGTTGCCGGTCATTCAAGGGGGCGCGCAGGGCACGCCGTTTTGCCATGCGTGCTGGAGCGGCGAGTACGCGATCCCTTTCACGCAACATCCTCGCACCCGGCAAATGAGATTGCTCGACCTGTGACGGGTTCGGGGGAGGCCCTCGCATGTTGAAGGATCTTCCTGACAGCGTTTCGATCTTCGAGGTGTCGCCGCGCGACGGCCTGCAAAACGAGGCGTCGGCGGTTCCGCTCGAGGACAAGGTCCGGCTCATCGAGGCCCTCATCGCGGCGGGGCTCCGGCGCATCGAGCTGACGAGCTTCGTCTCGCCGCGGTGGATCCCGCAGCTCGCGGACGCCGAAGATCTGGTCCTCGCGGTGAAAGCCCCCGAGGGCGTCACCCTGAGCGCGCTCTGCCCGAACACCAAGGGCCTCGAGCGCGCCATCGAAGTGGGGTTGCACGAAGTCGCGGTCTTCATGTCCGCGAGCGAGACGCACAACCAAAAAAATACCAATCGAACGATCATGCGGTCGCTCGACGTGTTCGACGAGCTCGTGCCGCACGCGCTCGCGTCGAACATGCGGGTGCGCGGCTACGTCTCGACGGTGTGGGGGTGCCCCTACGAAGGCGAGGTCGACCCCGGCAAGGCGCTCGACATCGCGCGGCACCTCCTCGAGCTCGGCTGCTACCAAGTCTCGCTGGGCGACACGATCGGCGTCGCGACGCCGCTCGAAGTGCAGCGTCTCTGCGCGCTTTTCCTCGAACGCTTTCCGGTCGACAAGCTCGCCCTCCATCTTCACGACACGCGCGGGACCGCGCTCGCCAATGCGTTTGCGGGGCTATCTCTCGGCGTCTCGAATTTCGACGCCTCGGTTGCGGGAGTGGGCGGCTGCCCCTATGCGCCCGGCGCGGCGGGCAACCTTGCGACGGAAGATCTCGTCTACATGCTTCACGGCATGGGGATCCGCACCGGAATCGATCTGGGCCTGCTCCTCAATGCGGGCAACGTGGCCGAAGCGGTGATCGGAAGGCGCCTTCCCGGCAAAGTGCACCAGGCCGGAATCCCGAGCCGTCGAATGACTCAGGGCCCGCCGCCACCGCCGCAATCGAGACGGTCGTAGTAGACCTGGAAGCTTCCGGACCGGCGATCTTCGAACACGACGCCGACTCCGTTCGGCCCGAACGCGATGTCCGGGTCGAGCGAGTCGGAGGGCCCGTTCGTCATCTGCCGTTCGGCGCTCGCGTCGGTGAGATCGGGATTCAGCGTCTTCGAATAGAGCGCGTAAGACCCGGTTCGTTCTTCGGCCCAGACGAGCAGGAGTCGGTCACCGAGCGGGAGCAGCGACTCCGAGCGCGCGAACGGCGCGACGGCGGTCACTGCGCGATCGGCGACGAGCACCGAGCCGTCCGCGGAGACCGCGGCGCCGTGAATGACGGGGCCGGGGGTCGCGCCGCTCGTATCCCACACGACGACGTAGCGATCGTTGTTCCACACGATCGCCGTCGACGACGTCTTCTCCGTCGTGAGCACGACCGGCGCGCCGACGGTCGTGAGATCGGCCGAAACCGGCGCGAAGGCAAAGCCGTGGTCGCCCGTGCCGGCGACCTTGTTGAACGTGACGCCGAGATTCGTCGCGCCCTTCGCGAGCCGCGGACCGTTCGCGTCGAAGGTCTTGTCGGTGAGCGGTACGTTGGCGCCGAGGAGATTGCCGTCGTGATCGATTCGCTGCGCGAACACGACGGCGCTCGAATCGCCGTCTCGAAGATCGTCCCAAACGATGACGAACTCGACGCCGTCCCAGATCAGATCCGGCAAGAGCGAGAAGTTCGGCGCATCGGTGACTCGGACGTCCTTGGCGAGCTTGCCGCCCTTCTCGTCGAGGCGATTGAAGTAGATCTCGTAGTCGCCGTCGCGCCGGTCTTCCCAGACCGTGCCGAAAATCGACCCGGTGAACACCAGGGGCCCCGTGAAGCTGTCGGTGCTCTCGTGCGTGATGGCGAGCGCTGGCACGGTTACGGTGCCCGGTGGGTCGACGGCGCTGAACGTGTTTTCCCACGACAGATGGTCGGCGGCGAACGTCGTGGCGAACGTCGAGGTCCCGAAACGAATGCCCCCCGCGGACGCTTGCCGTGCGCCCGTCGAGAGCAGCACCGGGTCTTGCCCGGACGGCGTGTAGCTCACGCCATCGTCGACGATGCCGTTGCAGTCGTTGTCGACGCCGTCGCAGATTTCTTTCGCGCCGGGGTGCGCCGCCGCGCTCGCGTCGTTGCAATCGTTGCCGCACGAGCCGGGCGCTCCGGGAAGAAATCCGGGGAGCGGTGCTCGGTAGCCGTCTCCGTCTTCGTCGGGCGTGACGGGCGTGTGAGAACAGGCGCCGGTCGCAGGAGCGCAGGCGTCCGTCGTGCACGGGTCGCCGTCGTCGCAATCGACGGGCGGGTCGGTCACGCAAGCCCCGCTTTCACACTGCGCGATGGCACACAGGTTCTTCGGGCCGCAATCGAGATCCGAGACGCAGCCCGTGAGGAGACCGCCTTCGAGCGGCGCGCCGTAGCGCGGCCGCTCGGGTTCGGAGCGAGAACCGCAGCCTGCCGAAAGCACGACGCCCGAGAGCGCCGCGAGCCAGCGCGAAACGACTCGCCTCATCCGCACACGAAGTACCCGTCCACGTCGAGGTCGACGCACACCAGGCCGGGCGGGCACTCGTCGGTCGCCGCCGTGCCATCGCACAACGAGGCGCATTGAAACCCGGTGCCGTCGGTGACGCACACGTATCCGGCAGCGCAGTCCGACGTCGTGCAGTCGTCGCCTTGCACGCCGGTCCCCGCAGGCTCGCAGAGCGTGCCCACCTCTTCGGTGTGGCACATTTTTCCGTACACGACGTAGGGCACGCACGCTTCGTTCGATAGACACCCGGTTTGCGCGGCAGCGTCGCACGCGCGCTTGCCTTCGATCTTGCCGCTCATCGGGCAGCCCGGGTCGACGTACGGGGCCGCGTCGCTGCCCGCATCTGCGAGCGTCGACACACCGCCGGCGCCGGCGAGTCCTCCGTCGTTCGGCGCGCCGCCCAGCCCGCCGGTGCCGAACGCTCCGCCGGAGCTCGTCGTCGAGGTCACCCCGGAATTCACCGTGCCGCCACATGCCGTCACGGCGCAGGCGATCCCGAAAAGGAAGCGACGCACGTCGCGAGCGTAGCGCGAGACGGTGTCCCCGCAAACGCGCGAGCAATGGTATGGACGCGCTCGTGGTGCTCCGCGCATTTGCCGGCATTGTGTCCACGGTCCTCTTCGTCGCGTGCGGGCGACAGGAACCGGATCGCTCGGTGGCGACCGCGGCGGCGGTGGAGCACACCGCAAGCCCGGCGAAGAGCGCGCCGTCGTCGCCCACCGTCGTGCTGCCGCCGTTTGCGTCGCTCACCGCGCCGCGCTGTCTCTTCCCTCTCGCCGAAACACCGCCCCCGCGCGCGACTCCCGCGGCAAGTTGCCCCAAGGACGAGAAGGGTCCGATGCAGCTCGCTCGCAGTTGGGTGTCTTTTCCGGACACGGCAGGCGCGCCGCGTGTCGCCGTCGAAGTCGCGAACGACTCGGCATCCCGTGAACGCGGGCTCATGTACGTGACGAAGCTCCCCGAAGATCAGGGGATGATCTTCACGTGGGACGACGAAGATTTTCGTTCGTTCTGGATGCACGACACGTGCATCCCGCTCGACATGCTCTACGTCGCCGCCGACGGGACGATCGTCGGGGTGCTCGAACAAGTTCCTGCGCTGGACGAAACACCGCGCTCGATTCGCTGCCCCATCAAGTACGTGCTCGAGGTGAACGCCGGCTGGACGCGCGCGCACGGAATCACGCCGGGACAGCACATCAAGCTCGAGACTTGACGGCCCTTGCGAGCAGAGGTTGATAGTCGCCCCCATGCGTTCGCACACGTCGGTTTTCTGGGTCGGGTCGATCTCCGTGCTCCTCGCTGCGTGCCAATCTGGCTCCGCGCCCGAGCCTGAATCGCGGAGGGATCCGGCGAACGCCGAGCCCGTGAAGACCGCGCCGGCAGCGACGCCGACCCCCGCCCCCACCCCGACGCCCACGCCGGCACCGAGCCCCTCAACTCCCCCCGAACCCTCCGCGTCCGCGGGCGGCGGCATGCACGTCGCGACGGTCCCGGTAGCCGAGGGCGATCCCGCTCAGGGGAAGTTCACGATGGACGACGCGACGCAGGGGTTGCCTCCCGGCAAAAAGCTCACTGCCGAGTTGAAGACGGACAAGGGCTCGCTCACCTGCGAGCTCTGGCCCGACAAGGCGCCGATCACCGTCGCGACCTTCGTCGGACTCGCGCGCGGCCTCCGTCCCTGGAAAACGCCGGGCGGCGAGTGGGTGAAGAAGCCGCTCTACGACGGCACGCCGTTTCACCGGATCATCAAAGGCTTCATGATCCAGGGCGGCGACCCGAAGGGCAACGGCTCGGGCGATCCGGGCTTCGTCATCCCCGACGAGATCTGGCCCGGCGCGCACCACGATCAGATCGGACAGATCTGCATGGCGAACCGCGGCCCCAACACCAACGGCTCGCAGTTCTTCATCATGGACGGCGTCGCGACGCACCTCGACGGCGGCTACACCATCTTCGGCAAGTGCTCGCCCGACACCGTGATCGAAGCCATCGCCAGTTCCCAAACCTCCGGCGACCGCGCCCTCAACGCCCCCAAACTCCAAAAAGTCACGATCAAGCGCACGAAGTAGTCGCGCGACGCGACGGCGTGAGGGGTAGAGCCAAGGCTAGGGCTAGTGTTTGAAGAAGAAGGGGCTGCCTCGCGGTAGATCGCGTGCACCAGTTCTGTTCGGCGCTTGGCCACGCGGCGCGAGATGAGCGGGCGAAGGACGGGGGGGAGGGAGGGCTAAGGCTAAAGCTAGAGCGCAGCGCGTGGAGTTCCCTCGAATCCGTTGACACTCGTTATGCGGCTTGAGTGGTCAGAAAT
>CAZDNG010000086.1:0-27574 GCA_964506835.1 uncultured Polyangiaceae bacterium | reverse complement strand
GCTGACGGCGCCATCGGCCGCAACGACTTGCAAGCGCTGTCGAAGCCGCTCGAACGCGTTGGTAGACGCGGCGAGGATCGAGAGCTCGGCCTCGTGAAGCTCCTCCGAAACGGCGCGCCACACGTCGGCCTCGCGTTCCAGTCGCTCGCCGATGCTCTCTGCTACTGTCTTTGTCGATGCCATGGGTCAACTCCTTGGTGTCCGGGCCCTCGGGTGTTTCCAGCACCGCGGGGGCCGTTTCTATTCAGCGTTTCACTTTTGCTTTGCGAGGCGGTCTCGCGCCGAAAACTGCAACGTGTTCTCGCCTGACGGCTTGCCGAATCACGTCCGCGCGGGATAGACCGCTCGTCTCGGCGAGGTCCGCCAGCATCTTCGCCTCAGTCGCGCCAAGGCGAATCAGGAATTGCAGGTTTTTCAGCTCGGGTGCCATGCGCGATAGAATGTATATCGGTTCGGAATGCATCGCAAGGACCCGCAAGTTATTTCAGGAGTGCAGAGCGTGACGTTCTACGGCCTCGATCCACTCCACGTGACCGCGCACTTCGCGTCCGGTCGACTCTTCGCCGACGCAACGACCGCGAACACGACGGTCTCGCCCTTGCGCGCTGCCAGGCGCGCGCCTGTCACGTGAAGTGGCGTGTGAGCCGGGCTCTGAAGTGTCCAGCGCGGAGCACCGGGCGGACCATCGACGACGAAGAGGTCCGATGCGCACGCGCCGCTCGCGTGAAGGTCAGTGACCATGAGAGGGCCGATCGCAGCGTTCAAGCAGAGCGCCGGGGTTGGCGGCAGTCCTGGAACGAGCGGATCCACCTGGCAGGCGATGGCGCCGTTCTCTAGCGCCGGCACGACCGTGCCTCCTTCGATGTTTGCCGGGTCGGAGGTTTGGGCCGGACTGAGACCGTCGTCCGTCAATTCGACAGGGATCGGCGTCGCGTGACTGGACGCCTCGGGCCGCGTAGGTGTCGAGCTCATGCTCGGGAGCGAGCGCACGGGCGGCACAACCTTGGCGGGCTGCTTCTCGGATGAGCTCGCAAGCAGTGCGGCCACTTTGTGAATCGGGTCCGCGAACGACTCGGCGCCAGGGAGTTTCGAGAGCATCTCGAGGTGTGCTGCAAACTCTTGAACCTTGCTCGGCTCGTTCGCTCGCGCGGCATCTTCGATTTTGGGCAACCCCTCCGTGTCGTTCCCGTCGACGAGAAGGAGCGTGCCGTCAGTCAACTCAGGACATCCCTTGAGTCCGGCGCTCTCGCACTGCTCGGCGACGGGCTTTTCCAAGATGAGCCGCGCCGAAGCGCAGCCAAAAAACGTGAGTGCGACCGCAGCGGTGCATGCTCGCGCATTGGTTGAGACCCCCATGCCGCGGATGGTTCGGTGCGATCCACCGTGCGTCAAGTGCGAGGCGCCAATCGCCTCGCGTTGCCGCGGCTGCGGCAGCAAGGACGTACCCTGCCGCGTCATATCTTGATCCGGCCCCTTCGCGACCAGCGAACCCCTCGGCGCGGGTCCCTCTGCGATGACGCGGGCCTCGATCGTTTTCGCGCCGCGCTTAGAACGGTCTACCAACGCCCAACGTAGGAAAGGCATCAGGGTTCGGCAGGGCGCCGCGATTCTGCCAGTACCAAGTTTCGACGTACTCGACGAACGTTCCGAGCGTCGGCCACCCGTGCACGCCGACCCACGTCGGACTGTCGTCCACATCGGCGCCCGTGCGCCAATCGAAGTCGTGCCGATGGTGCTCGTCGGCGTGGCCCGGATGCACGTGGGCGTTGTCGTGCCTGAAGATCGAACCGAAGCCCTGCACGCTCGCGTTGTAGCTGTAGTGGGTCGTCTGCACCTCTGGATCCTCGTCCGCACCGAGCACACGGATGTATTTGTCGACGCGGACCAGAATGCAACCGAGACAGGCGAGCTCGCCGTATAGGCGAAGCATCCCGGACAGCGGCGCAAGTGAAAGTGTCTCGCTGCTGACGAAGCCACTCGCGAGAACCTGTGCAAGCCGGTTCTCGTGGACGCGCAGGTACGTCGAGAGCCTAGCGGGATCGTGCGGTGTGCGAGGCAAGCAGACGATTCCGAATGCTCATCAGCATCAGCAGATCGCACAGTTCCGCGGTCTCGCTCCGTCGTCCCTCGGTCACGTCTCGTCGGAGAGTTTCCGCATCGGCGCCGAGTCGCGTCTCGTACGATCGGATCTTCGCGTCGAGTTCCGTCAGCTCGCCATTTGGCGGCTTCGCGGTCTCCCGCACGAGGGCCCGCAGCGTGGCCGTCCGCTCGTCCACGCCCATGGCCGCCAGCTTCGAAAGCGAAACTGCGCGAGCGCTTGCATTGGTGTTCGCCATCGTCCGATCTCGTTTCGGTTGGTTGGTCTGCGCCGATTGGGCGCGAAAGCCTATGGTCAAAGCCTATGGCCCAGGCCACAGGCGGACAACTCCGCGGTCCGTCGAGGCGGTAAGTGCATGAAAGCACTGGCGTCACCGACAGCACTGGCGTCACCGCGAGCACCTCTCCGCCCCCACGAGCCGGCCCTCGGGAGCCGATGGCACCGCATCGGTTGCCAGAGGTTTGCCATGTCCGGCGCGGACGATGCCCATCGCGAGGTAGGCGCATCCGTCGGCGAGCTCCAGCAGGGCCTCGTGTCGAAAGTCGCGGCGGTCCGTCGCGAGCTGCAGCGGGCCGTAGACGGCGCGCCCCGCAACTAGCCGCTCGGCCACCAACGCGACCACCTCGCACTCGTCGGAGCCGAGAGCATCGAGCGCGGCGAGGATGCGGTCACGCGGAGTCACGCGGTCCTCCGAGATGCCCGCGCCGCGGCGGTGGACGGGCGAACGAGTGAGCGGTGAACGTAGCGACGGAGTCCGCGAGTGCATGTCGTCTCACGAGGCTGGCCGAATCGAATGACGCGCGCGCAATCGCAGCATCGACCGGACGGACGATGTTCGCTCACGCGGCTCCAGTTCGTAGGGCGGCCAGAGACATGAAGGCGTGCTTTCCGCGGCGAGGTCGTGGAGTATCCGATCGCATGTCCAAGGGGTCGAGTAAGAAGGCTTTGGAGCGTCGGACGCGACGAAAAACCAAAAGAACCGACCGTGTCGACCGCAAGAAGAGGGAAGCGCAGGGAAGGCCCCCGCCACTCACCGACGAGGAGCGATTCGATCGCGAACTCGCGCGGGAGATCGATGAGCCAGTGCCTCAACCACCAAACGTTCTGTGGCACTACACGGGACCAGAAACGTTTGTGAAGATCCTCGCCACTGCCGAAATGTGGGCCACCCACTACGAGTCCTCGCGAGACGCGACGGATGTCGTCTACGCCAACGAAATCGTCGAACAGGTCGCACAGGAAATGTTCTCGACGGAACGCGATGCGCTCGCGGGTGAATTCCTCAGAGTTTTTCAGCCGCTCAAAATTACCGAAGTCGCCGACACGTTCCGCATTTGTTTTTGCCAGGCTGAAGAAGACATCTCGATGTGGGAGAGGTACGCCGCCGGCTCTCGCGGATGCGCACTCGGTTTCGATCTTCGAGGCTTGCTGCCTGACCCGCCTCGCAGAACCGCTGCCTACGGCCTTTGGCCGATGAAGTATGATCGCGCTGAACAGGAAGCATCGGTCAAACGAGACTTCGCGAGGACGATTGCTCTTGCTCGCCAATTCAGCGCTGGCACGCACCGATTCGCTGTCCCCAACTTGTTGCGTCGCGCGGCGCTCTTTTGCATGTACTTCAAGCACCCGAGCTACGCGAGTGAGCGCGAATGGCGCCTCGCGGTCACGCGCATGAGGGAAAAGGGACCCCCAGAAATTTTTTCTCACACCGCGGAAGGAAAAACAGTTCGATACATTCCGCTTGGGGCAGCGGGCGGTGGCTTGTTTCCACTGAAGCGCATTTTGATCGGTCCTTGCGCGTCGACGACGGTTGCCGACGTGGAAGACCTTCTGCGCTCGCAAGGTTTCGGTGTCGCCCGAGAAATGCCACTTGTTGTGAGGTCGAAAGTGTTGCTGCGCACGTAGACGGGCGAGACCGTGTTCGGTTAAAAATCCCGCCCGCGCCCCGCCAGATGAGTGGCAGGAAGCAGGCGGGCACGCTCGATCGCAACGCTCGAGGGCGGCTGCAGAAACAACCCGAACGAATGGCCCGCGCTGTGCTGGCCCGGCGAAAAAGCAAACGCCGGCGATCGAAACCTGAGTCATTGGAGCCTGTTCCACTCGAGCGTCGCCGTGCGCCAACCGAACGCTCCGCCGGTGAGAACGACTCGCATGAGGTAAGGAAACGCCTCGGCAAGCCGATCGAGCTCGGCGAATAGCTCGGAGTGTCGCTCATCAGAATGCCGTCGAAGCATCGAGATTTCCCGGAACGAGCAAGTGGAACAAGATCGAACATCGCCTCTTCTGTCACATCACAGAGAACTGGCGGGGGCGGCCGCTGCGCACCTTTGAAGCCGTCGTCGAGCTCATTGGCAACACCCGCACATCGACCGGGCTTCGGGTCAAAGCGAAGCTCGACGATGGAGAGTATCCAATCGGCGTGGTCATCAAGGACGCCGAAATGAAGGCTCTATCCGTCAGCCGACATACGTTTCACGGAGAGTGGAACTACGAGATTCTCCCGCGTCGAAGTTGATCGATTAATTTCGATCGGCCTCCTAACCGATGCGTATCCTCTTCGGAAATGCTTGGGTTAGCGACCCACGTCGGAACCTGCTCGGCGACGATCTGATCCGGCGTGTTCCCGCGCCGCACCATTTCGTTGAAGAAACCAGTTAGCGCGAGTGGGGAGCTCAGAAGCAAACGCTTCGGGCGGTGCTTCAAGTGGGAGACGAGCATCGCCGTACCCGAAGCCCACAGCTCTGGTAGCGGGTCCGTGCCGTCGTTCGGAAGCTTCGCGGCTTCGTCGATGCGGAAGCCAAACGCGCGGAAACCAGAAAGCCTGCCAACGTCAGCAGCGCGGGTGAGAAAGCCCCGCCGGAGCTCGGGCAGCACGATGGCATCGCCTCGTTTCTCGAAAGGAATGCCGCACATGAGGCACCACTGCTCGTATTGGAGTGAGCGCTGACGGGCCTCAGCCATGTTCTCGGAGACGTCGATCCAAAAGTGGCACTCACCAGGCGGGACCGCGAAGTCTCCGCAGATGCCTTCGTTGAACCCGACGCGAGAACCCCACCCGCTTTTGATCGAGCCTCGGCCACACTCGCCCACGAAGATGTCCGCCGTGCCTTCGTACAGCCGACGAGACTGCTCGACCCAGTGCGGGGTCAGAGAGCTCTGGTCGGGCGCCCGGATACGTTCGCACAGGGTCATCATGCTTTCGAATGTGGCGGGCACTACTTCTTGCCTCCGGTCAGTTCGGCGATGACAGCGGCGGTGCGGGACATGGGGCGCGGGCGGCTCTGCGCTTCGCGGCTCGCGAGCTCGTGCGCGGCCAGCAAGTTCTGACGGCTGTCGTTCGCGAGCTTCGAACCGAGCTCGTGCATCGAGCGGTCGAACGCCCATCGGCTCGCAGCGAGCTGTAGGGCTGCACTGGCCACGATGCTCGACGGAGCGGGCCCGCATTCGCCACCGCCGACGGTCGACGCAAGTCGGGTCACCTGAGCGCGGCGGAAGGACTCGGCGGCGCCCTTGTACGGCGCGAAGCTCGGATCGGCCACGATGTTCGAGAGTCCGAGGCGCGACGCGAGCGCGGTCGCTCCCGCCTTCCGCTTGCCTCCTCGCCGTCCGGCCTCCTGCGCCTCGGCTGAGCCGGCGGCGTACGGCGGCCGGCGCATGGCTTCCGGGCGCGGCTCCGGAGCGGCTACACCGACGGGCAGCTCGTCCGCCGGAAGCACCTCGACGCGCGGCACGCCCGCGCCCGCGCCGTGGCCCGTGCGGAGCGCCATTAGACGACCTCCGTGGTAGAATCTTGGCGATGAGAGCGACCTTGTTCATCGGCGAACGGCAGCTGTGCGACGTCGACGCATTCATCGCGGAGCGCGCCGTGGGCGACGCTTTCAAGTCGCGGGTATCGGGCGTCCCTAGCGACCTCACCGATGAAATCCTCGGCAAGAAGACGCCGGGAGATCGCGTGCTGCAGCTTCCCGACGGGCGTCGCTACGTCATGACCTCGGCGCACGGCACGGACATGGGGGCTTCCCTGCAGATCGAATGTACGCTGACGCGCCTCACCAACAGCGAGTAGCGGAAGCGCTCGGCATCGAACTATGAATCCGTTGCTCGATCGCGAATCGGCCGAAAAACACGTCGAATCAGCGCTCGCCACCGAGCAGGTGGGCCACGAGGTGGGCCGGGGCGTGAGACTCGCGAACGTCACGAGCTCACGATGACGTCGCTGCGGACATAAACCACGCGGCACGTGGTGTCCGCAGGTTTCCGGGCTCGGGCTCGTCGGCGCCGCGGCGAGGGCGCTTCGTACCCCCCGCTTCGTCCTATAGGAAAACGAAGCACGAAGCACCCTTGGCAGGGCAGGCCCAGAAAGCGGGCCGTGCCCAGCCTGCTCCGTAGGCGCTCCGTCATGGTGCTTCGAAGCAACGAAGCGGCGGAAAAGATGCCGCGAAACCGGTTCGTAGAATGCTCACTGAGCATCGTCACGAAGCGCCAAGAACCCTTCAGCATCGGTCGTGAGGGTTCCGCTCAGCCGAAGTGCCTTCACCCGTTCGTAGATTTTCGTCGCCGTGCCCTGCGTGAACCCCTGGATTTTCCTTGCGCTCTTCACTCGATGACGCCGCACGGTGTCGAGGATTCGGGCGTCGAGGTCAGCATCGGACACGGCATTCGGGCCCTGCTTCGAGCCGAACGCTTTGGCCTCCGCTTCGGTCGCGACGCGGAGCACGCCCTCGACTCCTGACTCGTCGCGGCGAACGAGCACCAGATCATCGAACTGCGCCGCGAGGTTGTTTTTCTTGTTCCGGAGGATGGCGCCGCGCATTCCGCCATCCGCGTGCAGCGCGTCGAGCGTTGCCTCCCACCTGAATGCGTTCCGAAGCCCGGAGACACCGCGCGAATCGCTTTCCCCGGCGCGCGCCGAAAATTTGCTCGAGTGGTGGGAGATGACGCCGCTCGGGCGACCGCGCACATACGTCAGCGACTCCACGACCTGGGCGAATCGTGTCGCTGCTTCGTTGTCGACCTCGACGCCGCCGCCTGCCCAACGCGATAGCGGGTCGAGGATGATGGCCGACCAGTCGACGCCGCGCCCCTCGAGCTGCTTCCGAAGCTCGTCGGCGATTTTCGTCTCGAAGATTGCACCATCCGGTCCGGCTGCCGTCAGCGCGACGGACACACCATGCACGGCGAGCAGATCGATCCGCTGTAGTGCGTCCGCGCGCTCGGCCACTGAAAGCTCCAGCGCGTTCGCGACTCGCCAGAGCCGGCGCCGCGCCTCGTCGAACGTCTCTTCGCCGAGCCCGAGCAGTACGTGACCGCGCTCGACCACGCGGAACGTCTCGAACCAGAATCCTCCCGTCGCAACCGCTATGGCGAGCTGCGAGAGCGCGAAGCCCTTGCCGGTTCCGCCATCGGCCGAGAGCAGCCCAATCTGACCACGAGGCAGCACGCCGCGGTCCTTGCCGCCGGTCCACTGCTTGAGGAGCCACGTTTGCGCGGGCGGCTGCTCCGTCAAGAACTCGGGTTGCTCGACGAGACGAACCCAGTGCGTCTCAAGCGCCGGCTTCGGCGGCGTGATGTCCGCATCAACGGCGAGTTCCTGTAGGCGCCTCGCGAGCGATTCGACATTCGCACCCGTTTTCGCGTCCGCGGCGATCCGCGATGCGCCGTCGGCGATGCGCCGCGCTTTGGCGCAATCACGGACCTTGCGCGCGTCGTCGTCGACGTGCACGGTCGCCGGTATCTCGTTGATGAGGCGAGCCAGGTACGCCGATCCTCCCACGGCATCGAGGTGGCCGAGTTCCTTCAGTCGACGCGCGACCGTAACGACGTCGATCGCGATCTTTTCGTCTCGAAGCGACCAAATGACGCCGGCTATTCGCGGATTCGAGAGGCCGTAGAAGTCGCACGGCCGGACGATGTCGACGATCCTCGGGAAGACCTCGTCGGGAGCGCCGAGCACGGCACTGAGTACGACTCCCTCGGCATTGCCGTCGTGCGTGGGCGCTTCGGCGTTCATTCGGTGCTCCCGCATCCGTCGCACTCCACACACCGGACGCCGCGCGTCCACCACACTGGCTCGCCCCGATCATGACGAGCGCCGCACGTCCGACATGTTCCCGCGAACTTGCTTGCGAGTCGGACGGTCTTGCCGGACGCATCGCCGGGTTTGGCTGGTTCCGAGTCACGCTTCGGACGCGGCGCCTCGTGGATCTCCGTCTTCGCGATCAGGTGATATTCGGACTCGATTTCGCCGAGCATCCGGCAGACGGCGAGCGCTTCGTCGGCATCGCTCATGCCGGCGGCGATGGCGGCACGATTCCAGATTTCGCGCGCGAGCTGCGCGACGCGGGGACTGGTAGAGCTCACTGGCGTCAGTGCCTCGCGTCGTCGTCGACGGCGATTCCCAGTTCTCGCGCGAGCTCCATTTCTGGGCTCGATTTGCGCGGCGTGGTGGCCTTCTCGGTCAGCGTCGCGACGTACTGATCGACGTCGTCGTGCTTCGCGAGCCAGCGACGACCAACTTGCACGCCGCGGAGCTTTCCCGACCTGATCGCCGCGACGTGACGACGCGGTCCGAGCGGGCTCGCGTGCTGATCCAGCATGTCGGGCATCGTTCCCGCCTGCAGTTCCGTGACGACGGCGCGCGCAAGCGTCGGTGCGAGGGCGCGCGCGATCGTTTCGATCGCCTCGCTGAGGGCGTCGCGGTCTTTCACGATGCCGCCTTCAGCAGCACGCCGGGCTCAAGCCCGTGGGCGCGGAGCACACGGTCGACCCGGTGCCCCGCGAGACCTTTCACAGTTTCGCCGAGCAGCCGTTTTCGGACCGTGCGGTGATCCGACTCGGCCTCGACGGCCAAGCGGCGAATTGTTGCAGTGTCGATTTCCCGTGGGGTGAGTCGCTCGCTCATGACGAGCTCACCGTGATGCCGCGCCGCCGCCAAACCAGGCGGCACCTGGTGTCCTACCCTTTAGGATTTCTCCCAGCGCGCTTCGACCGACGGCGAGCCGTACGCCGGATCGTCGCCCGGTCGGCGGCGTATCCCATGGCGTCGCACAGCTCCTCGACCGCGCGCGTTTCGGCCTCCGCGCCCTTGTTTCCGCGGCCACCCGTGTTGTTCCGATGCGCTTCGACGAGAGCGCGGATGCGAGTCACGTTTTCCGCGGCGAGCGTTCTATAGACCGGCTCGCGTTCGCCGTACGCGCGCGCGACGAGTACCGCGGAGACGTCCGCGGGGATGCCGTTCGGGGGGCGCGCCATTCGACCAGCAGCCTTGCAGAGGTCCAGCAGAGTCTCGCGACTCCGGGCCTTGGCCTCTTCTGCGCCATGCGTCGGAGCCTCGCCCGTCATCACGGCAAGCACACCGCGCGCGACGACACCGCATTGCGCGGTCTCGGCGCTCGAAAGGCCGTCGCGACGCACTTCCTTCGCGAGGTCGAGGAGCTTGCGGCCGAGCGATTCGAGTAGGGCGGCGTCATAGTCTTTGGATCTCGCTGCGATGACGTTCATGCATGCGACGTCCGCGCGTTGCTGCTCTGCTATGCTTTTTCTGGTCGTCATCGTCGACCCTGCCCCCGCGCGCTTGCCGGCGCGGCGGGGGCGTTCCTTTCTTGGTGACCTACGTCGTTTGGTCCGGATTCCCGCAAACGATATCGAGCGCTATCAGCATGTCACTGCCGCCCGGGGTCAGATCCGACGTAGCAAAGGATTCAGACAAACCTTTGTCCAATTTTCCGGCAAATGTCTCAAGCGCTCTGCACAGTTGGCTGAGATCCGCGACCATGCCGAATGCGGCAAGCTGAATATGATCGATCACCCCGTGGAACGGCTTTCCGCATGGGTTCACCATCGGTGTAATGCGGTCGAAGTGCGCTCCAGGAACAATCGCACACCCCGCGAGCCTTAGCGGCGGTCCGTGGTCGACCAGGCCAACCCAAGCGAGTTCTCCCCACGCAGGCGGAGGGGCGTCGCCAGCTTTGCTGAACTCCTGATCCAGGTGCTGAACGTGATTTCGAAGATCCTCAACCGAAGCGGTCTCGCGTTTGAACAGCTGGTAAGTCGGGGTAGATTTCTTCATGCCAGGGCTCTGGTCGAGCAGCGTGCGCAATCGGTGGAGCCCGTCGACGATCGACCAAGCGTCGAGCATCATTGCGGCGTGCGCGCCGATCGGTACGTTCCCGGCTTCGCGCGCTATCTGCGCGAGGGTAGTGAGCCCGATCGTCAGGCGCGAATACGCGCCCCACGTCATCTCGATCGACAGTCGGATACCGTCTAGAAAGAGGCGCTGTCGCGCATTCAGACGTGATGGAATGTGGCGCAGCGGAGAGTCGAGCGCTGGGAGAGGCTTCGGTTCAAGATCAGTCATCCTTGCGTTCCTTCGCAACGCCGGCGACCAGTTGCGGCCCTAGCGACCGTCGCGCCGTCGCCGTGCGGCGTCTAGCCTTACGACTCCAGCCCGCGCTGCCCTTCGCGCTTCGAGCTCCCGAGCGAGAGTCGCGACCACCGTCCACTCGCCTGCCGCCGACGCCTTCGTCAGAGCATCGGCGAGCGCCGCTTCGACGACGTCCAAAGCGTGGCCCACCTCGCGACCCAGGGTGGGCCTCTGTGCATTTCCCTGCACCCCTGCGTCCACGGCAGAGCCCTTTTTGGCTCCCACGTCGTTCCCGGTGCGCTCCGATACGCTTTTAAATCCCCTGCGTCTGCCATTCCGCCAAGGGGCCGTGAAGCGAATCGTGAGGGAGGCTGGCACGGCCCGAAAACGAGGGCAACGGGCTTGGTTTAGCTGCCGAGGGCTTGGAGCTCGAGGGGTTCGGTGGCGTGGTGCGATGAGATGAGCTCGTGGATTTTGCCGACGATGTGGTGGGCGTCGCGGGCGACGCCGGAGAAGCGGCCGGAGCCCCAGGTGTTGAGCCAGGGGAGACCGATGAAGTAGAGACCGGGCACCGACGTGACGCCGCGGACGTGCTCGGCGTGGCCCTTCGGGTCGAACACGGGGAACTTCACCCATCCGTAGTCGGTGCGAAAGCCGATGCACCACACCACCGACGTGATGTTCTGCGCTGCAGCGTCGAGCTCGAGCGTCTCGTTGTCGGGCGCCCACACCGGCACGTACTCGGAGGGTGCGGGTGCATCGATGCCCTCCTTCGCGATGTAGGCGTCGATGGAGCGGTTGATGCTGTTGTAGACGGTGTCCGCGCCGTCGAGGTTTTCGATCAAACCCGGCGCGAACTCGAACTTGGTGCCGTCGATGTTCGAAAGCACGCCATAGAGGCGCATTCCCTCGAGCGCGAATTTCCGGAGATCGAGATCGTGGCCGCCGTCGCGACCGGTGACGTAGTGATTCGTCTTTTCGCGCACGGATTCCTTGTTCGGGTGCTTGTCGATCGGCACGTCGTAGTAGCCCATTTCGTGCAGCCACTCGACGACGTCCTTGCCGCGATAGACGCGCGCGCAACGAGGTGCGTTGCCGACGCAGAGGTGCACCTTTCGCCCTTTCAAGTGGAGATCTTCGGCGATCTGAACGCCGGATTGGCCGGTGCCGACGACCAACACTTCGCCGGGCGGCAGTTGCTCCGGGTTCTTGTAGTCCGAGGAATGCACCTGCGTGATCGACGCGGGCAAGCTCGACGCCGACTTCGGCACGATCGGAATGGGGTAACCGCCGGTGGCGAGCACGACCTGATCGGCGGAGATCTTGCCCTTCGACGTCGTGACCTCGAAGGTGCCGTCCGCGCCACGCTTCAAGGACGACACGTCGACGCCCTCCTCGACCGGCGGATTGAAGAACGCGACGTATTCTTCGAGGTATTTGACGATCTCGTCCTTCAGCATGAACCCGTACGGGTCGGCGCCGTGATACGGGAAACCCGGCAACTGGCATTGCCAGTTCGGGGTCACCAGGCAAAACGTGTCCCAGCGTTCGTTGCGCCACGAGTGCGCGATCTTCTTTCGCTCGAGGACGACGTGGTCGACGCCGAGCTCCATCAGGCAATAACTCACCGAGAGACCCGCTTGGCCGCCGCCGATGACCACGACGGGATAGTGTGCCTTCAGCGATTTTTTGGGGGCACGCGCGCCGGCGCGGGCGTCTCTGGGGGCGTGCTTTCGAAACGCGAGCACCTTCACCTTGCCGGCGCGCTCGGGCGGCGACAACGCCTCGGCGGTGCTGTGGATCGACGCGAGCTGGTCGAGGGCCGAGCTACACGCGAAGCCGTACTTTTGTCGGACGCGGTCGGAAGCGATGTTCAGCGCGACCCCGACGCGTTCGACGAAGTCGGTGACGGGATAGTCGCCACCGACGTCGAGGTGTTCTTCGATGATCCACGAAGGAGAATAGCAATCCTCGGTGGTGCCGTTCGGCCATTGGACTCGGAAGTGCATTTCAGGCATCGGTCAATCTCCAGCAATTGCCGCGACGGGGGTCGGGCGTGAAAGAGTGGCGAGGTCGCGAATGAGCGCGCGGTAATGGGTCAGGTGTTCGAGCGCCGAACGGCGCCAGGTGTACGCCTCGACGCGGCGCCGGCCGGCCTCCGCGAGCGCGGCACGGCGCGACGGATCGGCGACGAGCGCGCGAAGTGCCGCGGTGATCGAGTCGAGCGACGTCTCGTCGACGAAGGCGGCAGAAGCGTCGTCGAGATACTCGCTGAAGGGCTCTCCGCGAGGGACGATGATCGCCGTGCGCGCAGCCAGGGCTTCCATCGCGGCGAGCCCCCACCCTTCTTGAATCGACGGAAACAGGAGCACGTCGCCGAGCTGGTAGAGCGCCGTGAGCGTCTCTTCTTCGACCGATCCGAGCAGATGCACCCGTCGGCGAATGGCGGCGGGCATCGAGAGCAGGTGTTCGGCGAAGATCGTGCGATACGGGTCGTGATCCCAGATGCTCGCGCCGCCGGCGACGAACCAGTGCACGTCACTCCGTTCGAGCGCGACGCGCCCGAACGCCTCGAGCGCGCGTACGCTGTTTTTTCGCGGCTCGACGCCGCCGACCGAAAGCACGACCACGGCGTCGTCGGGGACCGCGAACTCCGCTCGCAGCCGCGCCATTTCTCGGTCGCGCGGCGCCGCGAACCGCTCGACGTCGACGCCGTTCGGCACCGAAGCGGCGTCGAGCTCGAATTCGGCTTCCACGTCGCGCCTGGTGGCGGCGCTCACCGAGAGCACGAGGTCGGCGCGCTCGATCGATTTGCGCTGGCACTCGAGCAAGTACTGGCTCTCGAAGTGCTCGACGTGGTGCACGGTGCGGACGACGGGCGACGCGCCGAGCTGGAGCAAGGCGTTCGCCGCGAGACAGTCTTCGGCGTGGTAGACGTCGTGCTTCGGCGCGAGCGAGCGAAGCCCGGCGACGAATTCGCCGATCCGCTGCGCGATGAGCCGATTCATGTCGGCCGGCGCGACGCCCGCGGCGATGAGCCGGACCGTCGCACGGAGCGGACGATAGAACTCATCGCCGTCTTTGCTGAGCGCGTACAAGGTCACGTCGTGACCGAGCGCGGTCAGCGCTTCGGCGAGCGACGCGGCGTGCACGACACTGCCGCGCGGCCGCGTCGAGTACGTGAAGAGCCCGATCGACGTCATTTCACGCCCGCCCCGAAGCCGGTGAGCGCCGATTCTTCGAGGTCCCAGTACACGGCTCGCTCGTCGCCGAGGCAGAGCTCGAGCTTCGTCCCGGGCGTCACTTCACCGACCGCGGCGCACGCGACGCCGACCGAGTCGAAGCGCGCGCAGATCGACGAAACCGCCGACGGCTCGGCGGCAAGGATGAATCCGAAGCTCGGAAATGCGGTGAGCCACCGCGCCCTGTCAACGCCGGGCGGCGACGGCACGCGTGCCAAATCCAAGATCGAACCTACCCCGGAAAGCTCATTCATCATGAGGAGCGTGCCGCAGAGTCCGGCCATGCTGATGTCCTTGCCGGCGGGAACGAGACCCGCTTCGGCGAGCTCCGGGAGCACCGCGAGCTGCGCGCGGAGCTCGCGACCCGACGCGGTCGTCGCGGCGTTGAACGAACCGGGTCCACGAAAGCTCCCTTTCAAGTCGATCGCGGCGAGGAGCGTTTGCCCGGGGCGCGCGGCGGCGCCCGAGATGATGCGCTTCGCCTTGCCGAGCACGGAGACGGCCAGCATGGTCGGACCCAGAACGGGTGTCGTGTGTCCGCCGACGATGGGAACGCCGAATGCCGCGCTCGCTTCGGCCATCCCTTCGAGCACGCGTTCCGACGCGCCCGAGCCGTGAAACAAGACGTCGACGATCGCCCAGGGACGACCGCCCATCGCGGCGATGTCGTTGATGTTCACCATCACCGACGAAAACCCGGCGAACCACGGGTCGGCGGCGACGAAATCGGCGCGCATGCCTTCCGCGGCGAAGAGCGTGTACCCGTCGGCGCACGGCAACGCGGCCGCGTCGTCGCCGTTTTCGATGGGCTCGTTCGACGGAAACCACGCGCTCTTCGTCTGCCGGCCGAACACGTTCGCGGCGAGCTGAATTTCGCGCTTGAGCCCGAGCTCGGCGCGCGCCGCGAGCGAGCGCGTGAGCTCCGCGAGCGACGACGATTCGGCGTTCACGCCGCCCTCCGTCCTCGCCGAACGGCGCCGGCCAGCGCGGGCGGATAGAACGCCAGATCCGCCTCCATCAATGCATGCGGACGGCCGCACACGGAGATGGGTTCGAGCACCCGGAAATGGTGATGCTCGAAGTAGCGCACGTTCTGCGATTGAACCGTCGCGAAGAACCGCTGACAGCCGGCGCCGTGCGCGGTCGACACCGCGGTGTCGATGAGCGCCGTTCCGACGGCCCCGAGCCGCCGGTAGCGCGATGAAACACCGAGACGGCCCCCGTACCACACACCGGGGGCCGTCTCGTAAATCCGGACGACGCCGATCACCTCGTCGAGCATCCCCGCGATGTGGCTCATCGCGACGATCGGCGTCGCGGTCGCGTCGTATTCGTCGGCGTCCGACCCCGCGAAGAGCCGCTGCTCGTCGCGAAAGATCTCGCCGCGTAGGCGAAAATAGGCCTCGATTTGCCAGGATTCTGCGGCAACCTGAGCGGTCACTTCGCGCGACAGATACGAGCGCACCGCGCCGCCCCAAGGGTGAATCGCGTCAAGCACGGGCGGCCTCCATGGAGTCGACGAGCGGGAGATTGGATTGGCCGGCGACGCGCGCTTCCTTTGCACCTTCGCGAGCGCGCAGCGACGAGCAGGCGCCGCAACGCCCGCAACCGGCCTTGATCTCGGCGCTGGTCATGCCGCTTTTCTCGAGCAGCGCCGCGATGTTGGACAACAGCGACTCCATGAAGCCGGCGTTCGGCGCCGGGTGACGTTCGAGCGGCGTTCCGCCGATGGGCACGAAGGGCACCACGAATGGGTAGACCCCGATGCGGACGAGCTCCGCGCAAGCGTCGACGATCTCGCGATGCGTATCGCCGAGGCCCGCGAGGATGTACGTCGAGACCTGTCCGCGGCCGAACACGGAGACGGCGCTCGCGAACGCTTCGAAGTACGTCGCGACCGGCACTTCGGCCTTGCCGGGCATGATGCGACGCCGCACGGGCTCGGTCACCGCTTCGAGGTGCATGCCGAGGCTGTCCACGCCGGCGTCGCGCAACCGCGAGAACCAGGCGAAATCGGCCGGGGGCTCGCACTGCGCCTGGATCGGAAGGTCGACGGCGTTCTTCATCGCACGCGTGACATTCGCGAGCACTGCCGCGCCGCGATCCGGCGTGTTCGGCGTGCCCGTCGTGAGCACCGCGTGCTTCACGCCGTCGAGCTCGACGGCGGCCTTCGCGACCTCGGCGAGCTGGGCCGGCGTTTTCTCCGGCACGGTGCTCTTGGCGGCGAGCGATTGTCCGATCGCGCAAAATTGGCAGGACGTCGAGCGGTGGCCGTAGCGAATGCAGGTTTGAAGCACCGTCGTCGCGAGCACGTCGCGACCGTGGAGCGTCGCGATCTTCCAGTACGGGACGCCGTCTTCGGTGCTCTTCGAGTAAAACCGCGGCGTCGGCGGAAACTTCACTTCCGCGACGGGCTCGCCGTTGCGAAAGAGCATCGCGGATTGTCCGTTGATCGGTTCCGCCGAGTACGGCGACACTGACGACGCGTGCGTGAAGATGGGCACCATCACCGTCTGGTTCGCCAGAGTGAGGGCCTTGTGATCCGACGGCCCAGCGCCCCCCTTGCGACTGAGCCCGGGGCCGCGCGGATCCAAGAGCCGGACCCCGAGCGACTGCAGCTCCGTGATCAGCTCAGGAAAAGGGAGCGACGGTCTCGTCACCGGCGGGCGCGCCGAGAACAGGGGCAGTGAGCGCATCATGGTGGGCTTCTCCGGGAGCGGCCTTGGCGGCTCCGACGATTCGCTGATGAGGTTGCGGTTCGCGATTGATGAAGAGGGAGAGGAGCTCGGGGCGGCTGTAATGCCCGACGCTGTCCATCATTCGTTTGCGTTTGGCGACGAGCGACATGTCGAGGTCGGCGATCGCCATGCCTTCGTCGGGTCCGGTGTGCGTCGCAAGCAAGTTGCCCTCCGGCGAGACGATCGCGGTGAAACAACCGCCGCGAAGCGCCTTGTCGAGCCCGGTCGTGCCGGAAACGAGCTCGATTTGCTCCTCGGAGAGGCACCCCGTCGCGTTCACGACGAAGCACCCCGATTCGAGCGCGTGATGACGGATCGTGACTTCGATCTGGCGCGCGAAGATGTCTCCGACGAGCGCGCCGGGGAACATCGCGACGTGGATCTCCTCGTGGTCGAGCATCAGCGCGTAACGCGCGAGCGGGTTGTAGTGCTCCCAGCACGCGAGCGATCCGACGCGGCCGACCTTGGTGTCGACCGCGCACAGACCCGAGCCGTCGCCCATGCCCCAGATCATGCGCTCGTGATAGGTCGGCGTGATCTTTCGGCGCGATTGCACCAGCGTGCCGTCGGCGTCGAAGAGGATCTGCGTGTTGTAGAGCGTCCCGTGGTCGCGCTCGTTCACGCCGACCGACACGACCGCTCCGGCGCGCCGCGCCGCGCGCCCGATTTCTTCGGTCGTGGGCCCGGGCACCACGACCGACTCTTCGACCAGCTTGAGGTGCTCCGGGCCCTGAGCGACGGGCGGCTTGATGAACGAGAAGTACGGATAGTAGGGAACCACCGTCTCCGGAAACACGACGAGCTCTGCGCCCTGCCGGCTTGCCTCCAAAATACGGTCGCAGATCTTCTCGGTGGTGCCCTCACGGCTGAAGAGCACCGGAGAAAGCTGCACCGCTGCGGCGCGAACTCGACGATCTTTGGTCACGGCCCGGTTCCCCTTCGCTCACATCGTCCAGGTGTTGAGGATGAACGCGTTGTCGCGACGGTGGAGCAGGATGAGATCCAGCACGTCGAGCGGATTGATCGGGCGAATGCCCTCGATGAGCGACGGCTCGCCGTGGCCGTAAAGCGCCTGCAGCGCGAACCGGCAAGCGTAGACCTTGCCGCCCTCGCTCATGAACTTCACGACCTGTCCGTTCATCGCCATGTGGCCGGGGAACGCCTCGTCGCCGAGCTTCGGGAAACCGCGTTGCACGCCGAGCGTGACGCCCGGTCCATAGAGAAGCACCGACGTCTCGAAGCCCTTGCGCTGGAGGCGCGTCGCTTGGAGCAGATTGACGAGACCGATCGAACCCTCGAACGCGACCGTGTGAAACGTGACGAGCGCCTTCTCGCCGGGCTTCGCTTTGACGTCTTCGAACACCTTCTCTTCGTAGTCGACGAGAAAGTCGCCAGTCTTGTGATGAGGAGCAGTGACCTTGGGCATGAGATTCTCCGATTCGAGGTTGAGCGAGCCGCTTCGTGACTCGTGAACCCCTCCATTGCGAGCGACGTGCCATCGCGCTCGCTCGCGCGTTCGTCGCCACTGCCGCACGGATTTCGAGCGCGTTCACCACGCCGAAACACGCAACCCTTCGTCGCTCACGAAATGTTGAGACTCGCGCACGAAGATTCGCGGACCGTTGTGGGTCTCAGCGTCGACTATTGCCGGCCGGAAACATTCGGCGACAAAGTCGCACCCACCAACCTGCTGGAAGTCGCAGAAAACCGCCTACTTGGGGCGGTCGATATCCAGTTGCTTCATGCGATACGCCAACGTGCTGGGCTTCATCGCGAGGAGTCGGGCGGCGCCGCGTTCGCCGGCGATCTGCCAGTCGCATTGAATGAGCGCGTTCACAATGTTTCGGCGCTCCATTTCACGAAGCGCAGCCATGGGGACGACTTCGTCGTGCGGAGCGCCGTTCGTCGCCGCGCCGTTCGTCGATGAACCGCTCTTCACCGGCGCGCTGCCGTTCGTCGCGACGGCGGCAGCGCCGTTCGTCACCGCCAGCGACGACAGAGGCGGCGCGGTGCCGCGACCGAGCCCGAGGCGGAGACCCGGGCCGCTCGCTTGGAGCACGAGCGCCCGCTCGACGACGTTCTGCAGTTCGCGGACGTTGCCGGGAAAATCGTACGCGAGGAGCGTGGCTTCGTCTTCTTTGGTGAGCGCCCTTGCCGGCAAGTTCAACCGGCGTCCCGTCTCTTCGAGAAAGCTTCTCGCCATCGGCAGAATGTCTTCGCGGCGCTCGCGGAGCGGCGGGATCTCGAGGGGCAGCACGCTCAGGCGGTAATAAAGATCGCGACGAAACCGGCCTTTTTCCACCTCGGCTTCGAGCGGCCGATTCGTCGCCGCGACGACGCGCACGTTGACCTGGCGCGTGCGATCGTCGCCGACGGGTTCGAAGGTTTGTTCTTGGAGAACGCGCAGGAGCTTCCCCTGCAGGGCGAGCGGGATCTCGCCGACCTCGTCGAGAAACAAAGTGCCGCCGTCGGCGAGCAAGAACCGTCCCTGACGATCGCGCTGCGCGCCGCTGAACGCGCCGCGCACGTGGCCGAAAAACTCGCTCTCGAAGAGTTCACTCGGAATGCTCGCGCAGTTCACCTTCACGAGTGGCGCATTCCGTCGACGACTCAGGTCGTGCAGCGTCGTCGCAATGACCTCTTTTCCCACACCGCTTTCCCCCAGGATGAGCACCGGCGAATCGGACTGCGCCACGGCCTGCACTTGCTCGAGCACGCGTTTCATCTGCGGGCTCTCGGCGACGACCGCGCCCTGTTGCAACGCGCTCCGCACCGCTTCGCGGAGGTAGTCGCGCTCGCGTTCGGCGCTTTCTTTGAGCGCCGCGATCTCCTCGAACGCGCGCGCATTGGCGGTCGCGACGGCCGCGTGGTCGGCGAACACGCGGAGCCAGTTCAGATCCTTTTTCTCGAGTCGTTTTCGGCTGAAGAACGCGACGACGCCGAGGACCTGACCGCGGAACGACAAAGGCTGACCCGCGAAGCTCTCGATGCCTTCGGCTTCGGCCCAGTCGCGCTGCACGAGCCACACGTCGCCGCCTTTTTGAAGGAGCAGCGGGCGATTGGTCGACGCGATCTGCCCGACTTTGCCGTACGTGATCGGAATTCGATAGTGCGCGCCGTCCGTCCGGTTCCACCTCACCGACGGATTGACGACGGATTCGCCGATGCTCGCCTTGAGCTCGAGATACGGTTCCTGCCCCGCCTCTTCGCGGAGCAGCCACACGCGTGCGAGCGCGACGCCCTCGGTCATGCCGAGGCCCTGCACCATCTCCTTCAGCACCGCTTCGGGAGATCGCGCTGCCGCTACCGACAGCGCCAGGGATTGGAGCGCTTCGAGCTGCATGGGGTTCGCGCCCTATGCGCCACCCCATCCAAGCCCCACGACTGTTTCGGCGCGCTTGCACCCAGGTGTCGGCGGCTTACCAGCCCTCGTCTCGCTCGGGAACGTCCCCTTCGAGCAGGGCAATGTCCGCCTGATCGCGGAGTGCTTTGCTGCGAGGACGCGCGGGATCTGCAGCCGCGCGGCGCTTCATGGCAATGAGATCGTCCCGTGTGACGACCGGCAACTCGAGCTCGCCCACCTGTACGATTTCCGCGCGTTCGATCATCGGGTCGAATCCGGCGTCGAACGCGAGCTGCACCGGCTCCCCGGACTCGTGCAGAAAATTGACACTGTGCGCGAACTGGCCCGTCAACCGAAAGCCGCCCACGGCCAGTCGCGCAGCCAGCTTCGCCCGGTCTGCGGACGTCGTGATCGCGAAGTCGACGTCGAGCGTCGCTCGGGGAATCCCACTGCGAATGCCGACCGCGAGACCGCCAATCAGCGCAAAATGCACCCGCGACTCGGAAAAAGCAGCCACGGCCGCGGCGATCGCCCCGAGCTTGTCCGGCAATTCCGACACGGCCGCAGAATAGCCCCGCGTCCGCCGGATGAGCAGGTGTTCGCGCTCGGCCAAGGCCGCCGAAACGTGAAGGCTCGCCGATCGCTGCATGGCTCGTCCGAGGCTAGCACGGCGTGGATTTCGGCCACGAAGCGAGCGAAAGTGGGCGCTTGCCTCGAAGAACGACCCGAGTGGTAGGGACGACGCGATGAACGCTCCCCTCTCGACACCGAAGCGCGTGGCCATCGTGTTTGCGGGCGGCCCGGCACCCGCGGCGAACGCCGTCATCGCGGTCGCGGCGAGCTCGTTTCGCCGGCGCGGCGCGGAAGTGCTCGGGATCTTGCACGGCTACTCGGCGCTCGAAGAGCATCGCGACGAACCGCTCCGCCTGGGCGAGCACTACCGCATGCTCGAGGATCGCGACCTCTGGGGCCTCCGAAATAGTCGCGGCGTCATCATCGGGACGGCACGGAGCAATCCGGGCCACAGGGTTGCCTGCCCGGCCGACCTCGACGACCCCCAGAAGGTCGAACCGCTCGCGAACGTGTACCGCGGGCTCGTGCGCCTCGGGGTCGACGCGCTCGTCTCCATCGGCGGGGACGGCACCTTGCGCACCGCGAACTTCTTGTACGAATTTCAGCGGAGGCTCGGCGCCGACGAACCGAGGTTTCGGATCGTGCACGTGCCGAAGACCATCGACAACGACTACCGCGGCATCGATTTTACGTTCGGGTTCTTCACCGCCGTCGGGGTCATCGCCGAAGAACTCCGCAACCTTCGCGCCGACGCGATCGCGACGCGCAGCTACTTCATCGTCGAAACGATGGGACGACGCGCGGGGTGGCTCGCGTACGGCGTGGCCGTCGCCGGCGAAGCGCACTGGGTCGTCGGGCGCGAAGACGTCGTGGGTCCGCTCGCGAAGCAAGAAACCGTCACGGACATGGACACCGGCGAAGAGACCACCCGCACCTATCTCGACGTCGATGCGTTGGTCGACAAGATCGTCGATCTGATGATTCACCGCGAGGGCCGTGGAAAGGCGTACGGCACCGTCGTCCTCGCCGAAGGGCTCGCCGAAATGCTCCCGGGCACGCCGGTGCCGGAGGAGGGGCTCGAAGCGGCGTCGCTCGGCCGCTTCGATCTGGGGCGCACGGTCGGCGCACGCGTCGCGGCGCGCTACCTCGAGCGCACCGGCAAGCGGAAGAAAGTGACCGGCATTCAGCTCGGCTACGAGTCGCGCTCGTCGCGGCCGCATGCCTTCGACGTGCTCCTCGGCAGCCAGCTCGGGCTCGGCGCGTATCGCGCGCTCGCCGAGGAACACCTCGACGGACACATGGTGAGCGCCACCGGGCAGCTCGATCTCCGGTACGTGCCGTTCGCCGATCTGGTGGACCCCAACACGCTCGCGACGCACGTGCGCTTCGTCGAACGCGGCAGCGACTTTCACCGGCTCGCCGAAGAGCTCGGCACGCAGTTTCAAGGCCGCAGAAAATAGCTGCGACGTAAGCCTCGCGTCCGCGGACGAAGATGGTGAGCCGTGACCGCGCCTTTGCGCGACTACACATGAATGGTCGACCTTCGCGATCCGTGCGATCGAGCGGCGGGCTCGGGCGCCGCTTCGTCGACGGGAACGGCGCCTTCGCGCTGCGACGCGAAGGGTCGTGTGGTCCCTGTCCCCACACTGGGACCCGCGTCCAGATCGAGTGCCCTAGTTCCCCGGATCCAAGATTCGTCGGAGAATTTTCGAGGCCCCGACGGGGCAAGGGCCTCGAAAATTCAGCACTCAGCCACGGTTCTGATCCGGGTACTGACTTTCTCGCTTAGTCCCCTGAATCAATGATTCAGGGGACTAGAAATGTACAGCGTGAGCACGAGCCGTTGGTTGGACGTCCAAGCGAACGCGAGCGACAATGTCTACAGGTCCCACTTCGCGGTCGGCGTGGAGCGATTGCGTTCAGGCGCGGGGAGAGTGCGACGATGAACAACGGAATCGTGTTGGCGTGCGGCGTGTGCGTCGCGGTCTCGACGGGCTTGCTCGGATGCGGAAGCAAGAGCACTGGCAACGGCTCGAACGACGGCGGCGCGATCGGCGCCGGGGAAACCGGGGGAAGTGCCTCCTCGAACGGCGGCGCGACGAACGGAGGCGGCTCGAGCGGCGCGAATAACGGCGGATCCGTCGCGACCGGCGGCGGGAACGACGGCGGCACGGGCGCGTCGTCCGGTGGCGGTGGCGCGACGGGAAGCGGTGGAAGCGCGAGCGGGAGCGGCGGCTCGAACGGTTCGGGCGGCGTACCCTCCGGTCCACCGATCACGCCGGGCGATCCCGGCGCGCACGACGTGCTCTTCACCATCGACACGACGACGAACGTGCACCCGATCTCGCCGTACGTGTACGGGACGAACCAGGGTGACCTGAAAGCAGAAGCGAAGAACCTGACGCTCACGCGAGTCGGTGGAAACCGGATGACCGCGTACAACTGGGAGACGAACGCGTCGAACGCCGGCTCGGACTACCAGTACGAAAACGACAACTACATCAGCTCGAGCTCGACCGCCGGCGATCCGATGAAGCAAGCCGTGACCACCGCGACGAGCGCCAGCGCGAGCATCATCATGACCGTGCCGATGGCGGGGTGGGTCTCCGCGGACGAGAGCGGGCCCGACGACGCGCATCCGTCGAGCGACTCGGTCATCGCGCAGCACTTTTTTCCCATCATCGCATCCAAGGGCAGCGCGTTTTCGTATCCACCCGACACGACGGACGGCAAGGTGTACGCCGACGAATTCGTGGCGTGGCTCGAGTCGCAATTTCCGACGGCGCAGACGGATCCGGCGAAGCGAATCTTCTACATGCTCGATAACGAGCCCGATCTCTGGTCGAGCACCCACAGCGAGATCCACCCGAACGCCGTCACGTACGCGGAGCTCGTCCAGAAATCGACCGAGCTCGCCGCCGCGATCAAGAAAGTCGCGCCGAAGACGCTGGTGTTCGGCCCCGCGAGTTACGGCTGGGAGGGTTACGTGACGTTGCAGAACGCGCCCGACGCGAACGGCCGCGATTTCATCGAATTTTACCTCGACTCGATGAAGACCGCGGAACAGCAGAACGGCGCGCGGTTGGTCGACGTGCTCGATCTCCACTGGTACCCCGAAGCGACCGGCGGCGGCACGCGCATCATCGACGAGGGCACGGGCGCGGCCGAAGTCGCAGCCCGACTTCAAGCGCCGCGCTCGCTCTGGGACGATTCCTATACGGAGACGAGCTGGATCACGAGCAGCCTGAACGGACCGATCGAATTGATCCCGCGGATGATGAAGAAAATCGCCGATCACTATCCGGGCACGAAGCTATCCATCAGCGAATACAACTACGGCGGAGGCGGCGACATCTCGGGCGGGATCGCGGAGGCCGACGTGCTCGGCATCTTCGGTCGCGACGACCTGTTCGCCGCGACGGCGTGGCTGCTCGACTCCGCGAACACGTTCTTGTTCGGCGGCTTCGCGATGTACCGAAACTACGACGGCAACGGCGGATCGTTCGGCGACACGTCGGTGAGCGCGACCACGTCCGCGACCGACCAGAGCTCGGTCTACGCGAGCATTTCGTCGAGCAACGGAACGAACGTCGTGGTGGTGGCGATCAACAAGCAATCGAGTGCCGTCAAGGCCGGCATCACCTTGAAGCACCCCGCGAAGCTGAGTGCCGCGGACGTGTACACGATGACCAGCGGGAGCGCGACGCCCACGAAGGGGACGGCGCTCACCTCGGTGGCGACCAACGCCTTCGACTATTCGATGCCGCCGATGAGCGTGACGACGCTCGTGTTCCACCCCTGAGCCTCGAAATCGCGACGGCGATGACGTAGCCTCGCCGGATGGGAATCGGCGAGCGTCAGCTCGTGAACGTCGCGGCGATCGTGGCCATGTTTCTCGTCTTGAATCTCACGCGAGGTCACTACTCGCCGTGGCGGTGGGTCCTGATCTTCGGCTCGGGCCTGGCGGTGTACGTCATCGCCAGCGCCTGGCGGCGACGCTGAGCGCGGTCGCGAGAATTTCACGTGTTCGCCTCCATGCCGCCCAACGAGGTCGTCATTCTCTAGCCTCGTGAAGCCTGCCGTTCGACGGATCTTCCGACATCTGGTTTCGCTCGTGGGCTGGGCCGCTGCGGCCATCGCCGTGGTCGCTGCAACCACCGCGTTCGCCGACGAGCAAGAGCTCTTCCGTCTCGAGCGGAGCACGAATCGAAACGTCGTTCGCTACGATGCGAAGACGTTGGACAACGGCGCGCTCGACCCGCGGGAGCCCGTCTCTGCGTACTGGATCCTCCTGGCGACCAACGGCGGTCGCGAGGGGCTTTCGTGGATCGAGCGCAAGGTCGCCTACGGCTTCACCACGGTGCGCGAGCCGCAAGGGCTCGGCCTCAAACTGGTCGCGTTCGATCGGCGCGTGCTCCACGTGCGGCGCGTCGACGGGAAGTTCCGAGCCGAGCTCGCTATTTTGGGGCGCCCTGCCCGACTCGAGCGGATCTGGGTACAAGTAGAGCCGGCCTTCCTCGGCCCCCACGTCCGTTGGATCGATCTGCACGGTGTCGATCTCGTGACGGGCAAACCTGTGGTCGAACGCATTTCTAACTAACTTCCGGTACTTAGATACGATCAGACCCGTATTGGGCGCCCGGGCCTTGCCGTTGAATTTGAAAACCGTTTTCAACGGCGCTACATCCTCCTAGGTAGATGGCGACCCTCGCAGACCTTCCCATCGGGGCCAGCGCAACCGTGACGTCGATCGGCGGCGAGCGCGCGTTCCGACGTCGAATGATGGAGTTCGGGTTGCTTCCGGGGACGACGATCGAGCTCCGGCGCGTCGCCCCGCTCGGCGATCCCGTCGAAATCCGGGTGCGCGGTGCGGCGCTCTCGATCCGTCGCGTCGAAGCGCGCAACATCGGCGTCGCGGCGCTTCCCGTCGCGGCGATGGACGCCCGAGCGAGCGCTGCGCGCGACGTCGGCATGCGTCCTAGCTTGCCGGCACGCCCGTGAGCACCCCGAGCGCGGCGACCGCCTCGTCTCCGAAAGCCGAGCGCCCTGGAGTCGTCGCGCCGAGGCGCGTCGTCATCGTCGGCAACCCGAACGTCGGTAAAACGACGCTCTTCAATCGGCTCACCAACGAGAACGCGAAGGTCGGCAACTACCCGGGTGTGACGGTCGAGCGGCGCGTCGGCCGGCTCGACGGCGTGAGCGGCCACGGCGCGCGCGACGTCGACGTGATGGACGTTCCGGGCGCGTACTCGCTCAGCGCGCGCTCGGCAGAAGAGCAAATCGCGATCAGCGCGGCGCTCGGCCTCGACGAAAATCCGAAGCCGGACCTGGCCGTCGTGGTCGTCGACGCGGGTCAGCTCGTTCGCAATTTGTATCTCGTGCTTCAGCTCGTCGAGCTCGAAGTGCCGTGCGTCGTCGCGCTCAACATGATCGACGAGGCCGCGGACAACGCGCCGCGGCCCGACGCCGTCGCCCGTCTCTTCGGCGTCGTCGCGGTGCCGACCAACGGCCGCAGCGGGCTCGGCGTCGACGAGTTGGTTCGCGCGATCGAACGCGCCCTCGAAACGCCGCCGCGCGGCTCCGTCGAAGTGCCGTATCCGGCGCCGCTCCGCGCGGACGTCGATCGCGTCGCCGATGCACTGCCGTCCGCCTGGCGCGTCGACGTCGAGCGAGACCGTGCGCTCGCCCGCTGGGCACTCGTGAGCATCGACGCCGACGACGAGCTCGACGGCATTCCGCCACAGCTCCGCGAGCGTGCGCTCGACGTGCAGCGCGAGAGCGCCCGGGCGGGGCGCGACATCGACCAGGAGATCATCGGCGCCCGATATGCGTTCCTCGACGCGCACGCCGCGTCGCTCTTCGCCCGCGGCGTGGACGAACCGCCCTCGCGTGCGTTCAGCGAAAAACTCGATCGCGTCCTGATTCACCCCGTGTACGGGTTCGCGATCTTCCTCGTCGTGATGATGGTGCTCTTCCAGTCGCTCTTCACGTGGGCCGATCCGGGGATCCGATTCGTGGAGCGAACGGTGCTCGCGCTCCAGGTGTTCGCCGCGGACCAGCTCTCCGGCGGCTTCTTTCGCGATCTCGTCGTCGAAGGAGTCCTCGGCGGGGTCGGGAACGTCATCGTGTTCGTTCCGCAGATCCTGCTCCTCTTCTTGTTCATCGGCTTGCTCGAGGACTCGGGCTACATGGCCCGCGTCGCGTATCTGATGGATCGAGTCATGCGCGCGCTCGGGCTCCACGGGCGTGCGTTCGTACCGATGCTCTCCGGCTTCGCGTGCGCCATCCCGGCGATCCTCGCGACGCGAACGATGGAGCGGCGACGCGATCGCCTCCTCACGATGCTGGTCATCCCGCTGATGACCTGTTCGGCGCGTTTACCGGTCTACACGTTGATCATCGCCGCGCTCTTCCCACCCACGCGCGCGTTCGGGTGGATTCCGGTTCAGGGTCTCTTGATGGTCGGCATGTACTTGTTCGCGACGACGGTCGCGCTCTTGTCGGCGTTCGTCCTCGGCCGCGTCGTCGTGAAG
The DNA here is from genome assembly GCA_964506835.1 of uncultured Polyangiaceae bacterium. Classification (GTDB taxonomy): domain Bacteria; phylum Myxococcota_A; class Polyangia; order Polyangiales; family Polyangiaceae; genus DASZVB01. Next base: position 685 of record CAZDNG010000086.1, on the reverse strand, counting down.
GGACGCAAGGTGCCGCTCATTCTCGAGCTTCCGCCCTACCGCTTGCCGAAGCTCGGGACGACGCTCCGCATGATGTGGGATCGCACGCGGTCGTTCTTGACCGAAGCGGGCACGGTGATCCTGGCGTGCACGATCGCGCTGTGGATCCTCCTGTCGCATCCGAAGCCGGATCACCTGCCGCCCGGAACGTCGCCCGCGGTCGCCGCTCAACAGACGATCGCCGGCAGCTACGGCGGCCGACTCGGCAAGGCGCTCGAGCCCGTGTTCCGACCGCTCGGCTTCGACTGGAAAATCGACGTCGGCCTTCTCGGCGCGTTCACCGCGCGCGAAGTGTTCGTATCGACCATGGGCCTGGTCTATGGCACCGGCGAAACCGACGACCCCGCCCCCCTCCGCGATCGTATGCGGGCCGAAACCCGCATCGACGGGAAGCCCGCGTACACGCCGCTCACTGGTCTGAGCCTCATGGTCTTCTTCGCGATCGCGTGTCAGTGCGTGAGCACGCTGGCGACCGTGCGCCGCGAAACCAAGAGCCTCAGATGGCCCGTCTTTCTCTTCGCGTACACCGGCGTTCTCGCCTGGTCAGCGAGCTTTCTCGTTTATCAGGGTGGCAAACTGCTCGGCCTTCGGTAGTCCCGCACGGACGACCTCGTCGTCAGTGTGCGGGACTACCGAGCGTAGCGAG
>CAZDNG010000085.1:2112-27640 GCA_964506835.1 uncultured Polyangiaceae bacterium | reverse complement strand
CGAAAAACAGGTCACCTACCCAAAAATTCCCTCGAATCTGTGATCAATGCCCAGGGCGGGACGCCCCCCAGAAACCAATCTCACGACGTCAGAGTCCGCGCGACCGCTCTGGGTCCTGGGGGGACCTTGTCCCCCGCGGCTCGCTGCGCGACCGCTCCCCCTGCCGCTTCGCGGGCTCGCTTCGCTCGCGGGAACGTCGGGGGGCGTCGGTTCGCTACTCGAGGCGGACGGTCAAATCGACGGGGCCGAATCGCAGAACGCCGCCGTGTCGCACGGCGCTCCACGTGCCCTTCAAAACGGGCGCGCCGTCGACGGTGGTGCCGTTGTTGGAGCCTTCGTCGCGGACGAAGAGCTGGCCGTGCTCGAGCTTGAGGGTCGCGTGGAAGCTCGACACGCGGGGGTCGGGGACGACGAGGCTGCACTGAGTCGCGTCGCGTCCAGCGCGGACTTCGGAACCGGGGAGCACGGTGAACGTGCCGCTCGCGCCCTGCAGAATCGCGCGCGAAGCGTGCGCCGGCGCCGCGCCTACGGCGGGGCTGTACGGATGCGCGGCCACCGGCGCGCGACCGGCCATGACGGGCGCCGCGGGCGGAGCGCCGCCGCCGCCGCGTTTCTTTTTTCCGCCGCCGCTCCGGACGACGACCACGACGAGCAACGCGACGACCACGAGGGCAAGGGCACCCCCTAAAATCCAAACGAGGGGAAGCGGTGCGGTCGTCGCTTTGAGCTCGAGGATCGTATCGGCGGTGAGCCCGCTCGTGCGATGGGCCTTGTTGTCGTAAATGAGGAGTTGCGCGACGGCTTGATCACCCGAGCCGCGGATCAGCTTGTCCTGCGAGGGCGCTTCGAATTCGACGAAGGAGTCGCTGGTCTCGACGGCTTTCCCCTGCATGCCCTCGGCGATGAGCTGCTGCTGCGCGGCTTGCGCTTTGCTGAGGTCGCCGTTCAACGCTGCCGGCGCTTGTTGGCCCGCCGGAAGGAAATACGCCTCGGCACGCGTCGCGTCGCCGCCCCAGCAAAAATCGCCGTACACGCGGAAGTGACCACCCGGGTAGACGCCGCCCGCGGTCTGGACGTTCTCCTTCGTATATTGGACGTTGACGTCGAGGGGCCACGTCGTCGGGTCGATGCCGACCGGCACGTCCTTGAACGAGTTGTCGCCGAGGATCGGCGGGTTCACGTTGTTGAAGACGAGGCCGAAGCTCTGCGTCACGGTCGGCGCGATGCACGACACTCGCCATTTGACGAGCTCCATCTTCGAGAAGCGCGTCCGCACCGCGGTCACGATGTTCGCGCCGCGCGCGCCTTGTCCGCCGTTCACGATCCCGAAGAAACCGCCAATCTCGGGGTTCGCGAGGTTCTGCATGAACTCGAGCGAGTTCTGGCGGAACTCGTCGAGGGTGTTCAGCGGGAAGTAGATGCTGATGACCGGAACCGGCGTCTTCGGGAGCGCAGTGTTGTTTTCCGGAAAACGGCCGCCGGTCATGTACTGCGCGAGCTGCATCGCGCCGGGTCCGGTCGTCGATGGATCGGCGCCGCCGAATCCGTTCGAGAGCACGACCATCGCTTGATGGAGCGGAACTTTGACGGCGTCTCCGGTATTGCCGAGCGCGCTGAAGCCGTCGGTCGCGGCCGTCTTCACGATGGTGAGAAGCGAGCGGTTTCGTCCTTGACTCGGGTACGTGCCGTTCACCGCTTGGATGAGGGCCGTGGCCTTCGATTTTTTCGAGGCCGGAAGCCACTTCGAGTCCTGCACGACCTGCCGGTCGTTGAAGAACATCACGTTCACGATGTCGTTCGGGCCCATGCTCGAGACGAACTCGTTCGCGACCTGCTTGGCGTCGTCGAAGGAGCGCCCCATGCGACGATCGGCGTCGACGAGCACGAGCCACGCCGTTCCGACGTCGGGGTCGCGCGAGGATTGCCCCCATTGCGTGTCGCTCACGTACTTCGCCGGCCGGTCGGCGCCGTCGACGGTCACGGTGAAGATCGCGTTCTTCGCGGGGAAGGGGAACGACTCGTAGAGGGCGTTCGGCTTCTCGAGCGCGTCCGCCATGCAAGAGAGCTGCGCGTCGCCGGTCGAAACCGCGCACGGCGCGATCGCTTCGCTCACGCGTTTGCTCTGCACGACCTCGAGCACCATCGTGATGATCGGATCGCCGCTCTGCTGACTCGCGCGCGGATCGATTCGGAGGATGTGCGCCTCGGGAGCCGCGACCGCCGCGGACGCCGCGAAGAAGAGGAGCGACAGCGCGAGGAGCGCGCGCACCAGTGCGGATGACAGGGGGAAGCTGCGCGACATGAGAACCCTCTCTATCAGACGATCTTGACCAACGTGGAGAGCAGGCCGAAGCGCACGTGAGCGCCGTCGGCGAGCTCGACGCGAACACCCGGCGCGAGGCGAACGCCGTTCACGAGGGTGCCGTTCGTACTGCCCGTATCTTCGAGCTTCATGCGGCCGGGCGTGGCCGAGGCGAGGAGCACCGCGTGTCGCGACGACGCCGTCGGGTGCTCGAGCTCGATGTCGAGCTCGAAGCCCGAGCCCTTTCGACCAATCCGGTTTCGGCCCTGGTAGATGGGCCAGAACCGTCCGAGCGGTTCGTTGTCGTAGCTCACCAGGAAGCCGGCCAGGATCCGCGGCACGTCGTCCGGCAGCATTTCCGGATCCTGAGGGACGCCGGGCATGGCCCCGGTCGAAGGCGTTGCGCCTGGGACGTGTCCCGAGACGGGCGCCGCGACACCTTGGAACGGCGCGGGGTTGGCCGGAGCCGGCGCTTTCCACGGGTCGGTCCAATGCGGGCCGTCGCCTCGTTCCTCCGGCGATGCCGTCTCCGCGAACGGCAGATTCGCGCTCGGCGGGACGTTGCCGCTCCCGATCACGGCTCTCTCCGGCGGGCGCGAACCGGCACCCGGTGGGGGCGCCGGCGCGGTTTGGCCTTGAGAATGAACGGTCGGCGCGACCGGAGACGCCCGCTCCGAGGTGCGCTCGACCAGGGGTGCACCACAGGCGACACAGAATCGACTCGTGGGTTCGTTCACGGCGCCGCAGCGCTGGCATTGACTCATCGGGAGCTCGCCCGGGCGCGCTCGTCCTCAGCGAACAGCGCAATCCGAGGCGAACACGAGCTTACCCTGCTCGAGGGCTCTGACCCAAGCGCGCGGCAGAACGCCGACTCGGCCGGGCCCGCCCGGTAGAGGCGACTTTCGTCGCGCGGGGCTCGGGGGCGCGGTTTCAGCGATCTTTTTCGTCGCGGACGCGGGCGGCCTTGCCTTCGAGGTCGCGAAGGTAAAAGAGGCGCGCGCGGCGAACGATGCCGCGAGACTCGACGTCGATCTTCTCGAGCCGCGGCGAGTGCAGGGGGAACGTGCGCTCCACGCCGACGCTGAAGCTGGTTTTCCGCACGGTGAACGTGCTCCGGGCCCCGGCGCGGTGCTTCTTGATGACGATGCCGCGGAACACCTGAACGCGGAGCTTGTCGCCCTCGACGATCTTGTAGTGGACGGCGACCGTGTCCCCGACTCGGAAATCCGGTAGATCGCTCCGCAGCGTGCTGCGTTCGAAGGCCTCGATCTTCGCGGGGGTCATCTGAATGTGCTCCGGTCCAGGGGGTGAGAGAGGGAGGCGCATTATGCATTCCGCGCCTCGCCCGTCAATCCTCCGGGAGCACGGCGCTTGACTCTGGCGTTTTCGGGGGCTATTCCGCGAGCCCTTCCATGAACCAGCACCCCGGGTTGATCGGCCGAAAGCTCGGCATGACGCAGATTTTCCAAGAGGACGGTACCGTCGTCCCCTGCACCGTCATCGAGGCGCGCCCGATCGTGGTCGGCAAGCGCACCAAAGAAAAGGACGGCTACGACGCCCTCGTGCTCGGCACCGACGACGCCAAGGAGAAGCACCTCGGCAAGGCGCTCATCGGCGCGTTCAAGAAAGCCGGCGTCCCGGCGAAGCGGGTCCTCCGCGAGCTCCGCTGCAGCGCCGATCACGCCGCGAAGTTCGAGGTGGGGCACGCGGTGAGCGTCTCCGACGTCTTCGTGGAAGGTCAATTCGTCGACGTGCAAGGCACGATGAAGGGACGCGGCTTCCAGGGCGTCGTTCGCCGCCATCACTTCGCCGGCAACGTGCAGACGCACGGTACGCACGAATATCGCCGTCACGGCGGGTCGATCGGACAGCGCAAGACGCCGGGCCGCACCTTTCCGGGCATGCGCATGCCGGGACAGCACGGCAACCGCATCGTCAGCGTGCTCAGCCAGAAGATCGTCAAGCTCGTCCCGGACGAGGGACTCGTCTTGGTCGGCGGCGGCGTTCCCGGCGCACCGAATTCGTTCGTCGTCGTGCGTGGCGCGTCGCGGAAGAAGCAGCCCCAGGGCAAAGCGGGCTGACCCGTCGCGGTAATTCCTACGCGCGACCCGACTCGCGCACTCGCTCCGCGAAGGCCCGCGGTTATCCGGCGCGCAGCGTCTTCAAGCTCGAGGAAATCGACGCCAAATGGCGGCTGTTCAAACCCGGACAGCGGGTGCTCGACCTCGGTGCGGCGCCCGGTTCGTGGAGCATCTACGCGGCGGAAAAGGTCGGCAAAGCGGGTCGCGTCGTCGCGGTCGACTTACAACCGATTCCGACCGCTCTCGGCGACAACGTGGTCGTCGTTCGCGCCGACGTGCTGGCCGTGCGCGAACCCGAGAACGCGAGTACGAGCGGCGAACCAGCCGATCCGGTTCTCGTGCACGCGCCGTACGACGTCGTGATGAGCGACATGGCGCCGAGCACCAGCGGCTCGAAGGTGAGCGATCAAGCGCGGAGCTTCGAGCTCTTCATGAAGGCCCTCGACGTCGCGATGCACGTCGGAAAGAGCGGTTCGTCCTTCGCCGGCAAAATCTTCATGAGCGGCGATTTCCCGAAGGCGAAGGAAGCGGTCGCAGCCCACTACGGTACGTGCCGCGCGCTCAAACCCGCCGGCACGCGCTCCGAGAGCTCCGAGATTTACCTCGTCGGGTTTCAGCTCCGCCGCTGATTAAATTCGCACCAACCACCCTGCTCGATCGAAGAGAGGGATTTGCTGGTGCGCATTTGCGCCCGTCGCGCTTGAAACCCCGAGTCGGCGTGCGGTCGGCGGCGAGCTCGCGACTCAGTCGATGCCGCGATCGAACACGCCGCTGGCGAGGAGTCGCTCGGCCTCTTCGAGATACTTTTTCGCGAGGCCGTCTTCCGCTTCGAGCACCACGGTGGGACGCAGGCGAAGCTTCGATGCCGGGAGCGCCGCGGGAACGGATGGCGCGTCATGACGCGGCGCGACGCGTGCTCGGACTTCCGAGAGGGGGAACGGATCGTTGTCGAAACACGACTCGTTCTCGGGCTCGGAGACGATCGGCACCGAGTCGAACTCGGGACGAAAACCGAGGCCTTGGAGCGTCGGCAGTCGCAACCGAAAGGCGCCTTCGTGTCGCGCCGGAGCGTCGCTTCCGGGCGTTCGAACGACGACTTGTTGGCGAGGGGCCGAGGGTAGCTCGGTCGCTCGGGGTCGTGAGGATGGCAGCGCAGATTTCAATGCCATGGCCTTGCCCGAGTTCATCGCCCAAAAGCCGTCGCGAGAGCAAGAAATCGACGCGCGGGCCGTCTCACGGACGAGGTTCGGCCGTCGGGTCGGGCGCGACTTGTCCAAAAAGTGTCACCACGCGATGGTGGCGCCGAGAGCGCGAGAACGCCTAACGGTGTCGCCGAGACGTTGACGGCCACCTCGGCGCGCTGCACCCCCCGACTGTTCTTCATGCAAACCACCGATCTTCGAATCGCTCCGCTGGCTCTGGCTCTGGCTCTGGTCACTTCGTCGGCTCGCGCGCTCGACAAGCAAGGCAGCGCGCACGGCGGTGACATCGCGGGCGCCGAAAGTGGCTTCGACTTCAGCGGTTCGGCGGAGCTCGGCGTGTCGCTCTACAACCCGAGCTACGCGGCGCGTCCCGACAACACCGGCCTCACCTTGATGCGTTACGCGGCGCACGCCGACATCGATCTCATCGGGCGGCGGCTGTCCATCCCGGTCGACGTGAACATGTTCAGCGATCGGAAGCGCGACGGCTTCGGAAAGCTCGCGCCGACCGAGTTCGACGTGATCACCGGTGTCACTTCGACGCACGCCGTCGGCAAGGGCGCTCTCGAGATCGGCGCGCGCGTCGAGCACGACCGCCAGGTGGGGCCGAGCAAAGCGTCCGAGGCGGCCGACGTGAACGGTCAGAACTGCGGCCACGGCGGCCTCTGCTCACAGACGTACATCGATCTACGAGCGCGCTACCTGTACTCGCTGGCGGCGATCGATCCCGCACTCGGAAAGGCGCTCGTCGACGGCGACGTGCTCGGATGGGCGACGCTCGGGCTCTTCGCGTTCAACCCGACGTATGCGGCACGCCCCGACAATTCCGGCAAGGCGCTCTTTCGGTACGCCCTTCACACCGAGCTGTCGCTCTTCCACGACTACATCTCGGTCGGCAACGACTTCACCTTGTTCACCGATCGAAACGCGGGCGTCGTCGTCCCGTCGGAGGTCGACTGGACCCCGGAGCTCATCGGTTCCATCGACATCGCGGAGCTCCATCTCGCCTACGAGCGCGACATGCCGATCGGGCACGGCGCTTCCGACGAATCGGCCATCTCCGCGAGCCAGCGCGGGCACGTGCAGCAGTTCATTTACCTGCTCGCCGTGTGGAACTTCGACTTCGTGACCGACGTCCCGCGACCGATGGAACACGAAGAAGAAGTGCCGTCGCCCTGAGCGCTGCCGCGCGCCCGCAGTGAAAATAACTCGGCACAGCAAAGTCCGAAACCAAGCAGGTCGGTTCGTCGATTCACTGTCTAGAAAATCGGACGCTCGCGCCGACGATATTTCAATCCTGCAACGTCGGCGGGCGAGTTTCGTGCCCGTTTCCGATCACGGAGTGAATGCATGCGAAGTACTCGCGTTTCGGCGATCCCATTTCACGAAAACCGAAAGAACGTGCTTTGGGAAATCTGATACGCCAATTGGTGCGTTTGATCGGGGGCGAAGCCGGGTGCGTCGCGGTGCGGTAAGTGTTGGTAAGTAGTCGGAGTGCAAATGGTCAAGTGTGAGAGCGTCAGCCGCACGGTGTCGTCGCTCACGCTCGATGGCCGCCGTCTCGTGGCGGAGGTGACCGTGGTGTTCCGACGTCCGCTCGCTCAAGCCGACGCCGACGCGATTGGCGACGACGCTGCCGGCGCCATCGACTCGATCCTCGGCGAACAGATCGTGCAAGGCCAGGCGGCACTCGAGCCGACTCAGCTCGAAGGCATGGCGCTCGCTCGAATGAAACCGAACAGTCGGATCGCGGCGCTTCGCGTTCTTCATCTGCGAGCACCCGTCCCGACGCTGCGCTCGGGGGCCCCCGCTCCGCGCCCCGTGAGTTCGGGCCGGCCAGCGGCGTCGGTGGCCCCCCCGTCGCGCCCCGTCGTTGCGCCGCAGGGCCCCACGCCGCGCCCGCCCGCCGCTTCGCCCAGGCAATATGCGCGCCCTCCGAACGTGACGCCCCCCCCGTCGGCGCGTGTCCCCGTCGCGGCTCCCGCTCTGTCCGCGCGGCCGCCCGTCGTCTCGCCCGCTCCGTCCGCACGGCCGCCCGTCGTTTCGCCTGCGCAGTCTGTGCGGCCCCCCATCGTTTCGCCTGCGCCCGCCACGACGCGCGCCGTCTCGGTGCCGCCGCCGGAGCGTCCCGCGGGTCCCCCGGCGTCTCCGCCCTCCGGCGAAGTGCGGATCGACATCGACGTGATCGGCGCGTCCGCGGGCAAGCTCCTGCGCGACAGCGCGGCGCGCGTGATCTTCTCGGCGCTCTCGGTCGTCGTCTCGAGATCGGTGGATCGGCTGGCCATGCTCGAAGGCGGCGCGCCGTCGGTAGCGTTGCGTCGCATGACTGCCGCGTGCCTCGCCGCGACGATGTACGACGGGCTCAAGGCCACCGGCGCATCGAATCGCGCGGCCGCTGCGGTCGTCGAATCGGCGTGCAAGCGCGCCGCGTTCACCGACGAGCCTTCCGCCGCCGAGATCGGTCATTACATCGCGAACGACGCGCGCATCGCCGACCTCTCCGCGAATTTCGCGAGCGTCCTCGGCGTCCCCGAGGAAGAGCACGAGATACGACAGGCGATCGAGCCCCATTGCGTGGCGCTTCGTCAACGGCTCGGAGCGGTGACCTACCCGCGCGACGGCGCCGCGATCGAGTCGACCGGCGCCGACCCCGCGGAGGGATCGCGCCGTCCGTCGAAGACCGCGCTGTACTAGTTACGGGGGGCCTTAGCCCCCGCGGCTCGCTTCGCGACCGGTATTCGCGACAGGGGCGGCGTGGGATTGTTCTCGGGGGGTCTTGACCCCCCGCGGCTCGCTTCGCGCCCGCTCTGGGTCCTGGGGGGACCTTGTCCCCCGCGGCTCGCTTCGCGACCGCTCCCCCTGCCGCTTCGCGGGCTCGCTGCGCGAGCGTCGGGCCCCCGCGCTCCGGTTACCTTGAGCGAAGCGAATACCAGGGGGACCGCCCTGAAAGGGCGAGCAACTGTTTTGAGTAGAATCAGGTGGCGACGGGTAGCGACGGCTTGCGGGCGTGGTCGCGAAGCATCGCGTTGATGATGACAAGGAGCTTCCGCATCGCGGCTACTAGGGCGACCTTCTTGGCTTTTCCACGGGCGAGAAGCCGGGCGTAGAAGTCGCGGATGATCGGATTGTGCCGGGTGGCTACGAGGGTCGCCATGTAGAGCGACGCCCGAGCGGTGGCTCGACCGCCCCACGTGGCTCGCTGGCCTCGTCGAGTGCCGCTGTCGCGGCTCAGAGGAGCGACGCCGACGAGCTTGGCGATCTGCTTCCGATCGAGAGTGCCGAGCTCGGGCAACTCGCTGAGCAGCGTCATAGAAGTGAGGCGTCCGATGCCTTTGACGTATCCGTTCGGTCAGCCGCGTCGCGGACGTGAGGCGCGTTGCGCTGTACGAGTCGATCACGGAGGACGACCGTGCAAACAAGGACGAGTGCGGAGGAGTGGGAGAAACGGCTCGAGCGGTGGCGTGAGAGCGGACTGTCGGCGGAGCAGTTCGCGGCGGAGCTCGGGGTCAACGTCGGGACGCTGAGGTTCTGGCGGTACAAGCTCAACAAGGTGAAGCGCGAGAGGACGCGCGCCGAGCAGCCGTCGAGGAAAATGGGAGCGCTGACGGCTCCACCACTCGTCGAGGTTCGCTCCGATGTGGCGGACGGTCGGTTCGAGCTCGAGCTCGGTAACGGTCGGCGGATTCGAGTACCTGAGAGCTTCGATCCGAAGGCGCTTGAGCGGTTGCTGGCGGTCTTGGATCGCGGATGATCCCCGCGGGCGTTCGGATTTTCGTCTGCACCGATCCCGTCGACATGCGACGCGGCTTCGATCGCCTCGCGCAAACGGCCAGGGATGTGGTCGGACTCGATCCGCAACAAGGCGGCGCGCTATTCGTTTTCGCGAATCGACGAGCGTCGCGGGTCAAGGTCTTGTGGTTCGAGCGCAACGGCTACTGCATGCTCTACAAGCGCTTGCATCACGCCGTGTTCGAGCTGCCGATCGCCGGTGCGGGCGCCGCGTCGGTGCACATCGACGCGTCCGCGCTCGCGAAGCTACTTGCCGGTCGTCCGAAAGACGCGAAAGTCGCGCGTCGCGCTTGACAGATCGATCGGCGTTCTTCATTGGTCGTGTTCGTGACCGATGCAGAGCGCATCGAGAAGCTCGAAGGCACGCTCGAAAAAGTCGAGCGATCGCTTGAGGAGTACAAGAAGCTCAATCGGCTCTTGCAGGAAGAAAACGAGCGATTGAAGCGCGGCTTGCTCGGACAGAAAGCCGAGCGCTACTCGACCAGTGACGCGCAGCTCTCGCTCACGATGCTCGAGATGGCGTTTGCGTCGGGCGAGCCAGTGGCCGCCGAGAGCCCCGAAACCGAGCAGATCATCGCCGAATACACGCGCGGCAAGGCGAAGCGAAAGCCGCTCCCCGAGAGTCTTCCTCGCGTGCCGATCGAGATTCTTCCGCTCGAAGTGCAGAAGGAAGGGCTTGACGCCTTCGATCACGTCGGCGCCGACGTTCGCGAGGTGCTCGAGCGCCGCGCGCCGTCGACGGTCGTCGTGCAGTTCATCTACAAGAAGTTCGTCCGCAAGGACCGGGACCCAAACGACATCACGGTCGTGTACTCGCCGGAAACGGTCGAGATGCCCATCCCGCGCGGTCTCGCCGGCCCCGGCATGCTCGCCGACACCATCGTGCGACGCTGGCAAGATCACCAGCCGCTCAACCGACTCGAGGGGATCTATGCGCGCGAGGGACTCGAGCTCGCGCGGTCGACCATCTGCGGCTGGCACGATCAGCTGGGCGAGCTGGTGCAGCCGCTGGTCGAGGCGATGTTTGCGGATGCGCTCGGCGAGCCGTACCTGTGCGTTGACGCGACGGGAGTGCTGGTCCTCGCGAAGGAGCAGTGTCGCAACGGCCACTTCTGGGTGCTCGTCGCCCCCGAGAAGCACGTGCTCTACGGCTACTCGAAGCGCCACGACAGTGCCGCAGTCGATGAGCTGCTCGGCGGCTACAAGGGTTACCTCGTTGCCGACGCACACACTGTTTATGATCATCTCTACCGTGAAGGTGAGGTCATCGAGGTGGGGTGTTGGGCCCATGCGCGACGCTATTTCTTCAAAGCGCTCGCTTCAGATCCAGAGCGGGCAAAGGTTGCCCTTTCCCACATCGGTGCACTTTTTCGTATCGAGCGGACCATCGCGGACGCGCCGCGAAAGAAGAAAGAAGAGGTGCGCCGCCAGAAGGCGCGCCCGATTGTCGAAAAGTTCTTCGAATGGTGCGACGCCCAGGCCGCCGTCGTCCTCGACGAGACGCCGATCTCCGCCGGAATCACCTACGCGCGCAATCAGCGCATCGCTTTGCAACGGTTCCTCGATGACGGCCGTCTCCCGGCCCACAACAACATTTCCGAACTGAATTTGCGCCGGCAAGTCGTCGGACGTCGAAACTGGCTCTTCGTCGGCAGCGACGACGGCGGCGTCACCAACGCCCGCTTCGTCTCGCTCCTCGCGAGCGCGCGCCTCCACGGCGTCGAGCCGCTCGGCTACATCCGCGATCTCTTCTGCCTGCTTCCAAGTTGGCCCAAGGCCCGCGTCCTCGAGCTCGCTCCCGCCTACTGGAAGCAAACCCTGCAGCAGTGCGAAACTCAGGAGAAGCTGGCCGCCAACGTCTTCCGTCGCGTCTTGCTCGACCTTCCGACGTGAGCTCCGGCGTCCCATCGCCTTCGTGTTCTAGGCGACAGCGCCGCTGCCGTCAGGAACGGGCCTGACCGAACGGATACCCTTTGACCGACTCGAGCAGTTCGACGCGCGGATTCCACGCAGGACAATCGCGAAGCCGATTTTCCAGGTCTTTGTTCGTGTCCCGAAGCTGTTTTTTGAGCCAGTCGACGTGCTTCTCGATGCTGCGACGTACGAGCTTCGTCTCGGCTTGGTGAAGGCGATTCTTCTCAGCCACCAGCATTTCGGTGAGCTGCCGTCGTCGGGCGAGTAGGTCTTGAAACTCCTGCGTGTCGGCGTCGATCGCCGGGCGCGTCTCCGGCCGAATCCGCTCTGCAAAGAGCGCGAGCACTTGCGCGTCGACCTGGTCCGTTTTCTCGAGCTTCCCGAGTGCCTTGGCGAAGTCTCGCACCTGTCGCGGATTCACTGCCGCGGCCGGAATTCCCGCGGCCAACAGGTCCGCGAGCAACTTACGCTGATAGCCACCGGTCGCTTCGAGGACCACGAGCGACACGCCACGCCCACGCAGTTGCTCGGTGATCTTCGCGATCCCATCGTCATCGTTCGAAAAGCGCTCAGATGTTTTCTCGCCGCTGATCGCCACGTCGAGGTGAGCCTTCGCAACGTCGATACCCGCAAACACCGCCGTCATTCCGATTCGAACCTTTCTGCCTCGGAACCCCCGGCGTCACCCTACCTTGCGTGATACGGGCTTTCGATTGGCCCAGGCAACTGTTCGGGTACTACCGGAGGAGCCGAGTACGGCGACCTAGCTCACCCACGAGCTCGATTGCCCAAGGGGGGGACGATCTACCGGACTCGGTCCTCGGCGCGACAGTTCTAGCGGACCTCGCAGATACAAGGGGGGCGGGACGGCGCGGGACGCCCCCCAAGAACAATCTCACGACGTCAAAGTCCACCAGGCGGCACGAGGCGGCACACCCCTCAAGAACAATCTCACGACGTCACCGTCCGCGCGACCGCTCCCCCCGCCGCTTCGCGGGCTCGCTACGCTCGCGCCATCGCCCCGCGCTCAGAATCCGACTTCGTAACCGATGGTCGGCTCGAACACGAAGCCCGTGACGGGCAGCATGAGCATGAGGTTCACGTTCAGCACGACGCCGTGGTTCTCGCCGATGGCGTACATCACGCCGCCGCCGAGCTCGGCGAACTGAGTGCCGAGTTGCTTCTGCGCGTCGAGGGTGATCGGCGTCGCGCCCGATGTCGCGAGACTCGCGGTGGGCAGGCCACCGGCCGGCCCTGCGCAGTTCGCCGCCGCGTGGTGAACGTTCGCGCCGGGGACTCCGTTGTTCGCGCGGCAGTCGGCGACTTGTACTGCGACGACCGCGTCGACCTCCGCGATGCCACCTCCGACGTGGACCCAAGGGCGAAACCCTTTCTTGCCGAACGCCTTCGTTCCGAGGAGCCAGTACTTGCCGCGCGCCTCGACGTGAACGGGTAAGAATGAGCTACCGCCGACCGGCGTTCGGCCCCCATTGAAGGCGAACCCGAGCCGGCCTTCGAGGCCGAACGGCCCGAAGAGCCGTTCGTACGACGCCATCAAGCGCAGTGTGGTCGGCGTGAATCCTCCGTTGACCGCGCCGGCGCCGTTCGGATTCGGGAAGCCGCCGTTTTGATCCGGTTTGGCGGGCGGATACTCGCTGCCGTCATTGAAGAAGCACGCGTAGTGCTGGCTATGCGCGGCGGAGGTGCACACGTTGCTCCCCGAGACGGTCGCGATGTCGGGGCCGAAGTGCAGGCCGACCCAATTCTTTTTGTAGGGGCGCGGCGGCGCGCCCGGCTCGTCGCCGGAACATTTGCCGCTCACGCACTCTCCGCCGTTCTTGCAGTCGGAGTCGGACTGGCATTGCGCCGATTCACACGTGCCGTTCGTGCACGTGAGGCCGTCGCCACAGCAATCGTCGGCGCCACACGGTTCACCCCACGCGCCACACGCTCCGCCCGTAGCGGCGGGCTCGGTGCTCGCCGTCGCGGCATCGACGCTGCAGCGCGCGGGCGGTTCCTCGGCAGGGTACGCCGGGGGATCGGCCGTCGTTTCGGACGCGATGTCGATGCTCTTCGGCGCGTCGCGCGTCCCGAACGAAGCCGCGGTGTCTCGCGTCGAACTGAGCCCTTCGACGTAGTATTTCAGGGCGCCCGTACTGCCCGTCGCGGCGCACGGAACCGTTCCACGCCAGGCTCCGGCGTTGGCGTCCATCGTCACTGCGGTCCACTTGCCGTTGAACGTCTTGTAGAAGAGCCGCGCAGACGCGACCTCTGCGTCCGTTTCGCATTGAATCGGTATCGGCCGGCGGGTCTCGACCTCGGTCGCGGAGAGCGAGCACGTGAAGGCGGCGCTCGACGGCGAGCTCGCCGGCGTCGGCGCGGGTGTGGTGTCTGGCGCGCTCGACGAAGCGCTTCCCTTTGCCTTTTCGAACGCTTGCTTCACCGGATCGGTCGCGACCTGGTCGTCGAGCTTCACGTTCGCGTCGATACCGAGCGCCGTCGTGAACGCTTCTTGCGCTCCGGCGAGATCATTGCGACCCGCCCCGCGCACGACGCCCACGTACATCCAGGCTTTGGCGACGACCTGAGGACTGCAACGATCTTCGCAGGCGCGAATGGTCCCGAGCAGGAGCCCCTCCGCCTGATCGAAGTTCATGTTGAGGTAGTGCGTGGAGATCGCTTCGTCGATCTTCTTCAGCGCTGCCTTGTCGCGCGGAGCGGCCATGGAGGTGGCCGCAAGAAGCACCAAGCACGCGAACGTAATAATGAAGTGGCGGTGACGGAGCACGCCGCATTCTCGCGAATCGAGCGCCCGAGAAGCAAGCCCGGCGTCAGAGCCCGCGACGGCAAGGCCATCCCGTTCTGCCGCCGATGCCGTCCGCCCCGCCCCCGTCCCGTTGCGTCGCTCGGCGCTCCCGAGCATTCTCGGCGGCATGAAAGCGCGTCACGTTTCCCTCGTCGTGCTGCTGCCGCTCGTCGCGAGCCTGGCCTGCGGCAGCGACAATTCCACCACCCCGAGCAACGTCCAAGGCAACTTCACCGTCGCCGTCACGAACGGTACTGACACCTGTGGTTTCGCTACCTGGACCGACGGGCAGTCCTCATCGAACATCCCCGTCGCCGTGACGCAGAACGGCAATTCCGCGACCGCGACGGTGACGGGCCTGCAAGGCACCTTCCTCAACACCGTTCTCGGCTCGAACGTCTTCTCGGGCGCCGTCGCGGGCGCGGAGCTCACGCTCGAGCTTCACGGCACGCGCTCGTTCACCCAGGGCGCCTGCGCGTACACCATCGTGGCGACCCTGAAAGCCAACGCTGAGGGCGACGTGCTTCGCGGCACGATCGACTACGCCCCCGACACCAACTCGAGCGCCGACTGCGCGTCCCTGGCGACGTGCGCCGCGCACCAGGACTTCAACGGAACGCGACCTCCGACGACGAATTGACGTCCGTCGCCCTTGGCGGCAGGGACGCGCCCGACTGCGTCAGTCTTTTTCGCAATACGTGTAGGCAACGTCCGTCGTCAGAAGGAGCTCGCCGTTCGATTGAGTCTGCATTCCGCCGTTGCTCGGGCCGATTGCAGAGCCGTTCACGAAGGTCGGAGTGGGCACGCCCGGAGTGGTCTGGGTGTCGTGCAAAAGGACGAAGCTCGCCGAGTCGTTCGGG
This sequence comes from uncultured Polyangiaceae bacterium, assembly GCA_964506835.1. Lineage (GTDB taxonomy): Bacteria > Myxococcota_A > Polyangia > Polyangiales > Polyangiaceae > DASZVB01. The sequence goes on along the minus strand of CAZDNG010000085.1, from coordinate 12,686 downwards.
TCGAACACGGTCGCGTCCACGGTCCCCGTGGCATCGACTTCGACGGCAACGGCCTCGCCTTGCCCGAGGTCGGTTCGCGTGCGGCTCCAGACTTCCGTGTGCGTCTGGGCGTTCACGACGCCGGTCCAGGGCTCGACGTTCCCATCGTATCCAGCAACGGCGAGCCACGGCCCCCGAGTGCCGAGCGCGAGGATGCCCCGGCTTGCTCCGGGGTTCCACGCAGAGGCGTCTTCGAGGGAGGCGGATTGGAACTCGACGTACGTCGGATTCGGGCAGGTCGTGCAGCTCGCGGAACTCGCCGCGACCGCGATCGTGCCGTCCTCGAGAAGGTGGACCTCGCCGGAAATCACGTTCGCCAAGTGCCGCTCGGCGAGGACCTGGCCGTTCGGGGAAAGCCATCGCTCGACCGACTCCCGCAACGTCGCGGCGTCGCCTAGCACGTAGCCGGAAGTCACCGCGAGCACGCGCCCGTCGCTCGCCACGTCCACGCCGATGGTGAGCGCCTGCCCGAGCGGATCGACCCACTCGGCGCCGTTCACGAAGAGCGTCGAGCCGCAGGGGAAGCGCTGATAGCATTCTCCCACGAGCGCGAGGGTGCCTCCCCGCGACACGGCGCGATGGACGCCGGCGAACCTCCTCGCCACGGACAGGAACGGCGAGGCGGGCTTCGCGCATCCGCCGCCGACCCCGAGGGTTGCGAAGACGGTGGAATCGATCGGCGAGCCATGGGCGAGCAATGTCGCGAATCCGTCGGCGCCTTCGATCGGCGTCGCCTGGACGACGCCCCACTGGATCGCCCGAGCCGCAGGCGTCCAAAGGCTCAGGGCGCCGCAAGCGCCCGGAGTGACGTCGAAGCATGCCTCCGACAACGATCCACTGCCGCCCGCGCTTCCGTCACTGAGGGCCGCACCTCCGTCCTGGCTGGCGTCGCCGGCATCGGCCGACCCTTTCGAGGCCGCGTCGAGGTCGACGCTCGCGTTGCCGCCGCTTGCGCCGGTCTTGCCCCCGGATCCCCCGGCTCCGCCGTGTCCGAGCGTGCCGCCGCTTTCTGTGGAGACCAACCCTCCGGCGCCGCCAGCCGCCGCGCTCGCGTCGGGGCGCTGGCAGGTGCCCGCGGTGCAGACGAACCCGGAGGCGCAATCGGTGGTGCTCGTGCACTCGACGAAGTTCGACTCGCTGCCGCCGCCGGTCGACGTGTCGCAGCCGGTGAGCGCCGTACCAACAGCCACGAACCAGAACGCTTTCACGAATTCACCCATCGTCTTCGCCTTCGAGGCCAAGCACCGTTTGCCCGACGTACATGACCACTTTGACGCCGCGCTTTGGCGGTCGTCCTTCCGCGCGATCCGTTTCCGAAACGCGCCGGCGCAGCGCGACCGCGCGTTCGCGAGTCGAACGGAGAAAACCGACGACCTCCTCGAACAACGGGTGGTCCCGGTCGAGTTCGATGCTGTACGTGCTGCCGCCGACCCAGTCTTCGGCGGCCGAGCGACGCCCCGCGATGCGAAGCTTCGTGGTGATGGTCGTGACGAGCGCCTGGTAGTGGTCGAAGACGGCGGCTTCCCATCCCGCGGTGCTGCCGACCGGGATCACGAACTCTTCGGCGAAATACGCGACCTCGGAGTCCGAACGCCGCTCTTCGACGCGGCCGGTCCGAACGAGATGGGCGAGCGCGCGTTCGATTTCCCCTTCCGACGCCGGCACGAGGTCGGCGAGCGCTCGAGTGGCTATCGGACCTGCCCGTTTCACGGCGACCCAAAGGAGCGAGGCGAGCCGTTCGAGAGAATCGTCGGTGGCGCTCCCCGGTACTTCTTCCGGGCGCGCGATCCGAAAGAAGGCGCCGGCGCCAGTGCCCGAGCGAAAAACGAGCCCGGCGTCGACCAGCTCGCGCAGAACGCCGCGAACGAGTCGGTCCTCGTCGGCGCGGAATCGTTCCAGGATTTGCGGGCGACTCGCCGAGCCGCGTTCTTCCAGGAACGCGAGCAGGGCGTCCCAAAGCGACGTGCCTCGCTCCGTCCGGCTCTCCGTGGCGCGACTCAGGCGATGGTGAAACGTGCGCAACGTGAGACCGAACATGTCGGCAATCCCCTTTCTGCCGACGCCTTGAGCGCGGAGCTCGCTGACTAGGCTCGTGAACACCTGGTCCGCCGTCTGGGCCAACGTGGCGCGCTCGCCGGGCGCCGTTCCTGTCGCGATCTGCGCGAGCAGGACCGTCGTTTGACGCACGATGGCGCCGATCAGCACGGTGGAATCCACGACGCCCATTATTCCAGCGCCCGCGAGCGCAACTAGCGACCAAATGTTGCACCACCCGAGAGGCAGAACCCCGGCCGGGGTGCCGAGAAAGCCCCGCGCGTGGTCCTGTCAGAAAGCGTCGAGGCCCGTGAGCGCTTTGCCGAGCACGAGCGTGTGCACTTCGTGCGTGCCCTCGTAGGTGTAGACGCTCTCGAGGTTCAGCATGTGCCGCACGACGGGGTATTCGAGCAAGATGCCGTTGCCGCCGAGGATGCCGCGACAGTCGCGCGCGATCTCGAGGGCCTTGCCGACGTTGTTGCGTTTACAGAGGGACACCTGCACGGCGCTGATGCCGCGCTTGTCCTTCAGCCGGGCGAAATGGAGAGCCATGAGGTCCGCTTTGACGATCTCCGTCGCCATTTCCGCGAACTTCGCCTGGATGAGTTGCTTCTTGGCGATCGGGACGCCGAACTGGATGCGCTTTCGCGCATAGTCGACCGTGGCTTCGAAGCAGGATTTCGCGGCGCCCATGGCTCCCCAAGAAATACCGAAACGCGCTTGCGTGAGACAACCGAGCGGACCCTTCAAGCCGCGCACTTTGGGCAGTCGGTTTTTCTCCGGCACCCGGCACTCGTCGAGGACGATCTCGCCGGTCTCGCTCGAGCGGAGACTCATCTTGCCGTGGATGCGCGGCGTCTCGAAACCCTTCATGCCGCGCTCGACGATGAAGCCCTGAATCGACTCGGCATCGCCGTCATCGACCTTCGCCCACACGACCGCGACGTGCGCGAACGGCGAGCTCGTGATCCACATCTTGGTCCCCGAGATGACCCACGAGTCGCCGTCTTTCTTGGCGCGCGTCGTCATGGAGCTCGGATCGGAGCCGCTGTCGGGTTCGGTGAGACCGAAGCAGCCGATGAGCTTGCCCTTCGCCATCTCGGGCAGATACTTCTCCTTCTGTTCCTCGCTTCCGTACGCCCAGATGCCGTACATGGCGAGCGAGCCCTGAACGCTGACGAAGCTCCGGAGCCCGCTGTCGCCGTACTCGAGCTCCTGCAAGATGAGTCCGTACTGAACGGCGCTCATCCCGGCGCACCCGTAACCCTTGAGCCCCGCGCCGAGGAGCCCCATCTGAGCGATTTCGGGGATGAGATCCATCGGGAACTGCTCTTTTTCGTACAGCTCACCGGCCCGCGGTAGATAGCGCTCGCGGATCAAGCGACGCACGGTGTCGCGAACCATCCGTTCGTCTTCGCTGAGGTGTTCGTCGAGCGCCGACAGGGCGTCCAAGGTGAGGGGTTCGCTCATGACGCCGGCCATATCATGTTTGCGCCGAAGGCTCGCTTGCTTCGAGCACGCGCCCGCCTGACTGCTCTCGGTGCTCAGCGTGCAAGTGCACGCTTCCGCTCGTCACCCAGCCATCCGGGCACTCGGTCTTTGCAATCGAGCCTTCGGCCCGACCGAAGCCAAGTTGCCGAAAATTGGTCCTTTCGCGTCGACTTGCTGTAGCCCGAGGCGACCGAGAGATGCGCGCGCTCCTTCGTGTTGCCGCCTCCTTCGCGGTCGCCATGCCGGTCGGACTGCCGAGCTGTTCGGTACTCGACGGTTGGTTTCCGAGTGAGCGGCCGCCGCGCGCGTACTCGGCGAGTCGCGTCGAGCCCTCGGATTTCGCGACGGTTCTGCCGACGAAACCGCGCGAGCCCGAACCCCCTCCCGCACCCGCGACGCCCGATCCGTCGGAGCTTGCGAGCGATTCGACCAAGAGCGGCGACCCCATCGATCCGGAACCGGTGCTCGTCTCGACGGCGAAGGAAACGGTGGTCTACGCGCGTCCGACGACGAAGTCGCCGAAGCTCGGCTATCTCCGCGCCGGCGCGATCGTTTCGCGCGCCGACAAGCCGGCGAGCTTCGACGGTTGCCGCGGCGGGTTTTACGAAATCGGGCCCGAGGGGTACGTGTGCGCGGGCCCCGCCGCCACGCTTTCTCGCGACGATCTGTCGCGCGCGGTGCCGCGTCGCGCCGATCGCGCGGCGCCGTTGCCGTACGTGTATGGGCTCGCGTCGCCCGCAGGCTCGCCGCTCTACTCGCGCATTCCGTCCGACGCCGAGCAGCGTGCGGCCGAGCCGGATCTCGCGTCGCACCTCGCGCACGGCGGCGCGACGTCGTTCGAGGCCGCGTCGCTCGACGACGTTCCGTGGTTCCTCGAGAACGGCGCGCCGTCGATTCGCACCAACGGCCGGCGCTTCTCCGCGGACAGCGCCGAGCTTCGGCGCGCCATCCCACGGACGGGGTTCGCGTTCATGAGCTTGTTCGAGTCCGGCCATCGTCGCTTCGGGTTGACCTCGGACATGGCCGTCGTGCCGCTCGATCGGTTCACGCGCGTCGAGCCGAGTCGCTTCCACGGCATTCCGCTCGGCGACGCGGAGGGCCTGCCCGTCGTCTTCGTGCGGTCGAAATCGGCGGCGCTCTACGCCGGCGATCCGAAGACGAAGGGGCTCACGTTCGACCGACGCCTCGAATTTCGCGAAGCGGTGCCGATCACCGGCAAACGCGTCGACGTGTCGGGCACGCCGTATCTCGAAACGCGAGCGGGGGAGTGGCTCGTCGATCAAAACGTCGTGCGCGTCGATCCGCCGACGTCCTTGCCGGGATGGGCGGAAGGAACCCGCCCCTGGATCGACGTGTCCATCCTGAAGCAGTCCCTCGTCGCCTACGTGGGAACGCATCCGGTGTTCGTCACGCTCGTGTCGACCGGCGCCGACGGCACCGGCGATCCGGAGACGACGCACTCGACCATCCAAGGGCAGTTCTTGATTCACACCAAGCACGTGACCGTGACGATGGACAACGACGAGGTCGGCGACGAGTTCGACCTCCGCGACGTCCCGTACGTGCAGTACTTCAAGGACGGCTACGCCCTTCACGCCGCGTACTGGCACGACGGCTTCGGGACGGCCCATAGTCATGGATGCGTCAACCTCGCGCCGCTCGACGCGCGGTTCTTGTTTGCGTGGACCGAGCCGCCCGTTCCCATGGCGTGGCACGGCGCCATGAGCACGCACGGCACGCTGGTTTCCATTCATCCGTGAGCTTTTTCGAGGCGACCGCGATTCGCTTTCGCCCCGCACATCGCAGATTCGTGCGACCAGCACTATCAAGCGCTCGAACGCCAGCAGGACCTGATCGACCGTCGCGCGTCCGTGTCGCTGCATGTCGCTTGGACACCGCGGGGACTGCTGGCACAATGCGGACGTGGCCCGTGCAGTGTCGCCCCATCCGAGCGCGCCCGAAGAATCCGGGTCTACTCCACATGCAATTTCTCTGAAAATTCAGGGATTTCTGGGCGTGCGCGAAGGGCGACTCGAGGGGCTGTCGCCACTCAGCATTCTAGTGGGACCGAACAACGCCGGAAAGTCGACCTGTCTCGAGGCTGCGGCGCTGGCGACATCGGTGGATTCGACATTCGCGACGCGCCTGCTGCTTCGCCGCGGTGGCCCGGTGCTCGACTCGTTGACACGCGCGTTCGGCGGTGACCAAGACGCTTTCACGACGTCCTTCCAAATTGATGGACGCATTTTGGAAGTGCGAGCGCGCATCGGCGGGACACACGATGCGCAGCGACGGCAACAGGCCATCGAGGACGGCCTTTCAGAGCCAATGGAGCATCTTACGTTCCAGTGGTCGTCGTCGTTCGAAAGTAAGGATGAACACGCCGCCGTCGAGCAGTACGTCGATTCGTCGGGGAGAATGTCTACTCCGTTTCTTCTCAACTACCCGCTTGCGATCCGCAACACGAGGCCCATCAGATTCCTCGACGTTGAAGCGCAAAGAGCCCAGGGCAGTCTTGAGGACGCGTATTCGGAGCTGGAAAGGTCCGGCAACTTGCACGAGGCGGTGCGCGCGCTGCGGACTTCCTTCGGGTCTCTTGATGACCTGAGGATTCTAAAGGTCCGCGACGACTTCGTGCTGCACACCGTGTCGAAGGGTTCTCCGCCGGTACCCGCATACTTGGCAGGCGACGGCTTCAAGCGATTCATCGTCGTCGCCGCCGGAGTGTTCAGCGCAAGGGGCGGAATCGTGTTCCTCGAAGAGCCCGAGTGCTACCAGCATCCAAGGTATCTCGGCGAGATGGTGGGCCTTCTCCTCAGCGCCGTGAAGGACGGCACCACGGTGGTGCTGAGCACTCACAGCCGAGAGCTCATCCAACTGCTCGCCCACGGTTCAACCAGTGAAATGTACCCCACCGTGCATCGACTCCGGCTCGTCAACAGTCGCCTCGTGTCCACGGTCGTCGATCACGCCAGCGTTCTCACTGCGATCGATGACATCGTCGAAGATCTTCGTGCATGACGCGCCGGCGTCTCTTGTGTGAAGGACCGGACGATCTCGCCGCAGTGAGGGAACTTGCGCTTCATGCTTTCGGCGGGAGCGTCGTGAGGAATACGAGCAGAGGAGCCGGGAACCCACGGTTGATCGACCTTCGAGGCCGAAGCGGCGTTTCAATTGGCCTGGTGGCGTCGAATGGCAAAAGCGAACTTCCCCGAAGCGCAGCTACCGAGCTGGCCGTCTTGGCTGACCAAACGGGTCCTGGTGAAGACCGATTGAAGGCAATCGGTGTCCTCTTTGATCCGGACGATGCAGGAGAAGAAGCATTTCACGCTGCGCTGCAGGAGAGCTTCACCTCCGGCGCGCCGGAGTGGACGGTCAAGAGTCGGTCCTCCGCATCTTGGTCGGCGCGGCGGCGCCGCGGGGAGCACGTCTTCATCAGTGCAATCGCCTGGCGCGGAGATGCGCCGAACCTTGCTTGACTGCCGGACGCGCAGTGCCTGGAACGTCTCCTTTGCAGCGTCCTTCGACGCGCGTACCCCGCTCGCGAGTCGCTCATAGAGAACCTGCTCTCTACGATCTTTCAGGAGACGGGAGCCCCTCCGACTTGGAAGAGCCTTGTTCCCCTTTGGTGTGCCGTCATCGCTGCTAAAGTCACGGCGTCGAGCGCGCCGGTTCGGTTTCTCGGGCAGGACGAAACCTGTCGACCGCACGTGAAGGCGGCGTTGGAAGCAAATCTTCTGGGTAAGCGGTCCCTGATGAACGATCTGTTTCCTCTTCTGCGTTGATTCAAACTCGACGGCCGCGAGGCGCGCACCTCGATAGTGACGAACAAGACCCTCGCCCGCGCGCAGCCCGCCGCGGTGGGCCCCGACTCCCATTGTACGCGGGCGAGCACGGAGCCGGAGGGCTTCGGGCGCGCGGAGCTCGGCGCGATGAGACCTTGACCGATCGTAGATCCGAGCGAGCACGACCGGCTTCGATCCGACCACAAAGTGGCGGGGAGCAGCCAGGCACACCAAGCACGTGACCGTGACGATGGACAACGACGAGGTCGGCGACGAGTTCGACCTCCGCGACGTCCCGTACGTGCAGTACTTCAAGGACGGCTACGCCCTTCACGCCGCGTACTGGCACGACGGCTTCGGGACGGCCCATAGTCATGGATGCGTCAACCTCGCGCCGCTCGACGCGCGGTTCTTGTTTGCGTGGACCGAGCCGCCCGTTCCCATGGCGTGGCACGGCGCCATGAGCACGCACGGCACGCTGGTTTCCATTATCCGTGAGCTTTGGAGAGCCCGGTCGACGGCGCGCCCGGGCTTGATTAGTGTTCAGGGGCTCCTCATGCGACTCCCTGCGCACCGCGTTCTTTGCACCGTCGGCACGCCGTCGACCCTGTCCGCCGTCGGCACGACGGAGACGCACCGCGCGCTCGTCGGCCGGAGCAAGTTCGCCATCGGGTTCGCCGCGTTCGACGCCGAGCTGGTCGACGTCGATGCGGCGCGGAGCCCCGCGCTCGAGCCGGCTTTCGTTCGCGCACAAGGTCCGGGGCGCGGCGAACCGATCTCGATCGCCGAGATCGAATCCGAGTGGGGGACTCGTCTCCGCGCGAACCTCGGGATCCGAACGTATCCGGCGGATCGAATCGCGTCGCACGTCGTGACGGACATCGCCGCCCCGCTGCCCCACGACTTCGAGCGTGGCGGGCTCAGGCGCGCGGCCGGGCTCACGTTCGGCGAGATCCGGCAATCGCCGCTCAGCGATCTGTTCGGACTCTTCGACGACGACCCGCGGCTCGGGCCGAGCCTGCAGTCGCAGCTCTTTCTCTATGGTGGGCTCGGCGCGCTCGCGGCGCTCCCGCGGCCGCTCTCGGAGATTCTTCCCGAGCCGCGGTTCTTCCGCGTCGCGGCGGCGAACGCGTTCCCCGGCATGGACAGCTACACGTCGATGTCGCTGGGCATGCAGCCGCGGCGTGAGACCGTCGCCGACAAGAAGAACGACAAGCTCGCCTACCGTCTGGCGTCGAGTTTGTCGTCGCACGGCCCCGCGCTCATCTCGACCATGCTCTCGCCGAATTTCGGCTTGAGCCGGGTGCGTCGCAATCCCGAGCTCCTCGACGAGCTGCGTGGTTCGGGGCACCTCCGTCGCGTCCCGCAAGCGCCGCTCGTCGCGAGCGGTGCGTGTGCGAGCGCGCTCGTCGCGTTCGCCGACGCCGCGTCGTCGGCGCTCCTCGAGTACCCAGGGCACGTTCGCCCGGAGGTGCTGCTCTGGACCGCCGCCGATGCCGCGCTCTCGCCGGATGCGCGCGTGATCGAAGCGTTCGGTCTCGGTGCAATGATGAGCCGCGAGAAGCTCGATGCGCTGAACGCGACCCGCGGGGCCGACGATCAGCGCGCGATCTCCGAATGCCTCGCGCCGTTCGACGTCGATGCACAGGGTACGGTCGTCGGTAATGCCGGCTCGGGCGTCCTCGTCACGACGCTCGAGTTCGCCATCCGCAACTTTCTCGACATCACGTCGATCGTCGTCGGGTTCGGGCAAAGCGGCGAGACCGGCGGCAAGGCACACTTCGCGGGCGTCGGCTTCGGCGGTGAAAACGCGACGATCGTCGCGCTGCAAATGGCCTTCGAGGGCCACGGCTACGGCGTCGGCGACTTCGAGCATCTCGTCGCGCACGCCACCGGAACGCGCACCAATTCGCGCACCGATCTCGCCGCGACGTACGCGGCGCGCCTCGCGGCCGCGGAGCTCCAGCGCCACACCGGGCGTTTGCCGGAAATGACCGTCGGCGCGCCGAAAGCGATCGGCGACGGCCACTCGATGGGCGAAACCGGGCTCAAGGCGGCGAGCGAAGCGATTCACTACCTGCTCGGCGAAGTCACGGTCGGCGTTCCCACGCTGCGCCATCTCGACGACGAGCTCGGCGAACCCGCCGCGCACTTTCGCCTCGCCGCGAACCCCATCATGGGACGCGAAGACGGCGGTGTGCTCGTGCCCACTCAAGGGTTCGGCGGTTACAACGGCGCGCTCGCCCTCCGTGCCGCGAACCTCGATGCCCTTCGCCGCTACGACATCGACCCCGCGCTCCTCGACGCCTACGCCGAGCGCTGGCGCGAGATCCGTCACGCTCGCATCGAACGCGAAGCACGCCTCCGTCGCACGCGCGGGTTCGTCCGACAGCTAGCCGAAACGCACCGCTGGCCCGGCGTTTAAGGTGCGTCGGGGGGCGCTCGCTGCGAGCACGGGCCAATCTGGGTGCTCTCGGTGCTCAACGTGCCAATGCACGTTTCCGCGCCTCACCCACCCATCTTGACCCGGCGGTCTTTGCGATCGCCCCCCGACGCGGTTTCGCCGCTCGCTGCGAGCACGCGGTCTTTGCGATCGAACCGCAACGCGGGCGGGGTTCTCCTGCTCTCCGCGCCCGCTCGAACCTCTCGCGTAGCCGAGCGACGAACGGAACTGGTGCAAGCGACCGACAATGAGGCAGCCCTTCCCTCTCGCGCAAGCCCTGGCTTTCTAGGCTCTACCGGGGCCCGCACGTCTCTCGTCGCGCCAGGTTGGCGGTTGGCTAGACGCTGACGTCAGGTGACGCGCTTCTGACGTCGAGGGGATGTTTCAGCGATTTGACCCGCATCGCGCTCCCTCGTAGGGTTTGGGCGCGGGTCGGTGGGTTGGAAAAATCATGGCGAGGAAATTTCGCTCGTTCTCGAGCGTCGTTGGGACCAGTGCAGTCGCGGCCGCTGCCGCCGTCGCGTGCGTCGCGGGCGGGCGCTCGAGCTTGGACGGCGCGGGTGCATGTGAATCGCGGGACGCCGGGTGCAGCACCGGAGCGCGCCGGGGAGCGAGCGGAACCTCCGGAACTGGAGGGCTCTCCGGACCCGGCGGCTTCGGCAACGTTGGCGGCGACGGCGGGTTCGGCGGGTTCGGCGGCGCCGGCGGCTTTGGCAACGTCGGCGGTGACGGCGGGTTCGGCGGGTTCGGCGGCGCCGGCGGCTTTGGCAACGTCGGCGGTG
>CAZDNG010000085.1:0-2012 GCA_964506835.1 uncultured Polyangiaceae bacterium | reverse complement strand
ACGGCGGGTTCGGCGGGTTCGGCGGCGCCGGCGGAGCTTTCTTCGACGCCGGATTGAGCTGCACCCCTTCCGTGCCCGGGCAAGAGATCACTCAGATCGAGCTCCTCTTTCTCGTCGATCGCTCCCTCGCGATGGGGTGTCCCATCGGGTCATCTTCTTTGACCCCGCTCGTCGCGGTGAACAGCGCCATCGAGGTCGCCGTTGAGACGACGCCGTATCCATACTTGGCCGTCGGCCTCGAATTTTTCGGACGCGATCCGGGCGATGGCGGCTTCTCCTGCGACGGCACTCGATACGAAACGCCCGATGTCGATTTCTCGGCCGCGTCCGACGTGTTGCCTCCCTTGATCGCCGCAGCCGCCGTCGACCATCCCGCCGCGGGCGGCGCCCCGCTCCTGCCCGCGCTCGAAGGCGCGTTGTTTCATGCCGTTCAGCCGGCGTTCGGCCCTTTTAACCGCCGCGCGGTCGTGCTCGTCACGGGCACCGAGGAAACGTCCTGCACCACGCCATCCGATCTCCGCACCGTTGCCGCGATCGGAATGGGTGACGGCGTGCCGACCAACGTCATCGAGATCCCGACGCCGGGACCCGATTGCACGGAGAGCGGTGACGCCGGAACGGCCGACGGGCTCGACGCGATCGCGGACGCGGGAGGGTCGTCGGCCCCGATCGTCGTCGAGCGCACGACGCACCTCGAAAGCGACGTCGAGGCCGCCATTGCGTCGATCGTCCAGCGATACGAGCCGGTCGTTCCTTGCTCGTACGCGATGCCGGTGCTCCCGCAAGGTCCGCCGCTCGATCTCGGCCGTCTCAACATCTACAGGTGGGACACGAGCGGCGTGAGCCACGTCGTCGCAAACGTTGGCGATCCGTCGAGGTGCAACACGGGGAGCGGGGGCTGGTACTACGATCCGTCCGAAAATCCGACCGACATGCTGCTTTGCCCGGCGACCTGCGCGTCGGTGCAAGCGAGCTTCGCGGGGGTCAGCATCACCCTTGGGTGCCCCACGTTCGCGCCGGACGATTGACGCCGCGTCGCGAATTTCCAGAGCACCCCCGGGGAGTCAGGTTCTCGCGGGCCGACTACGGAGCACAGCAGCCGCTCGACGCGGCTTGGCCCAGGCACTCGTTCTGCATCTCGCCGAGGATCTGCGTCGCGATGATGTTCTGCCCGGCTTGGCTCGGGTGCACGTCGTCTCCCGCGAAGTTCGCGGTGTTGCCGTCGCCGCCGGCGTTCTTGAACGGCGTCCGGAGATCGATGAAGTGACAATTCAGCTTGCCGCCCGTCGTGGTGATCGCCGAGTCGCACAGCGATTTCGCGAGCGGGTAGGCATAGTCGAGGAGCTCGTTCGGGTTCGAACCGCCGAGACCGCCGCCGGGCAGGTGCGGATAGAAGAAGTAGATCACGTCCTTGACGCCCGAGTTCGCGGCGTGGGTCATCAAGGTCGTTGCCGCCGTGAGCGCCTTCGAGACGATGCCCTGACAGACCGGGTCCTTCGAATTGTTGGTCTCGTTGGTGCAGCTCGAGCCGAGGAACGGAATCGTCGTCGCGTCTTGAAGGAGGAGGTCGTTGCCGCCTCCGGTCATGATCACGAGCTTCACGTCGGGGTCGTCCTGCAAGACGCCCTTGGTGACGGGGCTCGTCGTGGGGGGCGCATCGCCGGAAGCGCCGAGCACGTCGAGGCTCGCCTTCGTCGTGTCGTCGAACTCGAGCGGAATGAACGCCGGCGGGTTCGACGTGTTGAAGAGGCCACCGGTCGCCATCGAAATGCCCGCGACGGCGTAGTTTCGCCAGCCGACCGCGGCGGCGAGTTTGGGGACGAGCGCGTCTTTCTGGAGCTGCGGAGATCCGAAGCCCGTGATGTACGAATCGCCGATGAGGACGATCTGACTCGCCTTGCTGATGCATGCCGGGAGGCTCGCGCCGCTCGTGCCGCCGGAGCCCGTCGTTCCACCGGAAGCCGTCGTTCCACCCGACGCGGTGGTGCCGCCCGAAGCCGTCGTTCCACCCG
>CAZDNG010000084.1:0-27782 GCA_964506835.1 uncultured Polyangiaceae bacterium | reverse complement strand
TGCAGCTGAGCCCGTCGTTGCAGCTCGCGCAAACCGCGCCGCTCGCACCGCACACGGTCGATGTCTCCGACGCGAGCGACGTGCACGTCCCCAAGCCGTCGGTGCCGCAGCCCGACGTGCAGCACGACCCGGTTTCGCAGCGCCCGCCGGTGCACGACGCGCCGTTCGACGTGCTCGTCCAGGCGCTCGTGGTCGTCGCAGTGCTACAAATCTGGCAGCTGTTCGCTGGGTTCGCGGTGCCGTTCGCGTAACACGCGCCGCCGATCACGCAATTGCCGGCGATGAGCGCGTTCGAGCACACGCCGCTCGCGCTGCAGCTGTCCGTCGTGCAGCTGAGCCCGTCGCTGCAGCTCGCGCACACCGAGCCGCTCGCGCCGCACACCGTCGTCGATTCCGACGCGAGCGCCGTGCAGGTTCCCGACCCGTCGGTGCCGCAGCCTGACGAGCAACACAGCCCCGTTTCGCAGCGTCCACCGGTACACGACGCGCCGTTCGAGCTGGTCGTCCACGCCGTCGTGCTCGTCGCGCTGTTGCACGACTGGCAGCCGTTCGACGGATTCACCGTGCCGTTCGCGTAGCAAACGCCCGCGATGACGCAGCTCGCCGCAGCGAGGGTGTTCGTGCACACGCCGCTCGCGCTGCAGGCATCCGTCGTGCAGCTGAGCCCGTCGTTGCAGCTCGCGCAAACCGCGCCGCTCGCACCGCACACCGTGCTCGACTCGGACGCCAGCGCCGTGCACGCCCCCGAGCCGTCCGTACCGCAACCCGTCGTACAGCACGCGCCAGACTCGCAGCGACCGCCCGTGCACGACGTTCCGTTCGACTTGCTGCTCCACGCCGACGTGCTGGTCGCGCTGTTGCAGGACTGGCAGCCGTTCGACGGGTTCACCGTGCCGTTCGCGTAGCAAACGCCCGCGATGACGCAGCTCGCCGCAGCGAGGGTGTTCGTGCACACGCCGCTCGCGCTGCAGGCATCCGTCGTACAGCTGAGCCCGTCGTTGCAGCTCGCGCAAACCGCGCCGCTCGCCCCGCACACGGTCGATGTCTCCGACGCGAGCGACGTGCACGTCCCCAAGCCGTCGGTGCCGCAGCCCGACGTGCAGCACGACCCGGTTTCGCAGCGCCCGCCGGTGCACGACGCGCCGTTCGAGCTGATCGTCCACGCCGTCGTGCTCGTCGCACTGTTGCACGACTGGCAGCCGTTCGACGGATTCACCGCGCCGTTCGCGTAGCAAGCGCCCGCGACGAGGCAATTTCCAGCGCTGACCGCGTTCGAGCACGCGCCCGTCGTCGTGCTGCAGGTGTCGGTCGTGCAACTGAGGCCATCGCTGCAGCTCGAGCAAACCGCGCCGCTCGCACCGCACACGGTCGATGTCTCCGACGCGAGCGCGGTGCAGGTGCCCGACCCGTCGGTGCCGCAGCCCGACGTGCAGCACGACCCGGTTTCGCAGCGTCCGCCGGTGCACGACGTGCCGTTCGATTTGCTGCTCCAGGCCGACGTGCTCGTCGCGGTGGTGCAAAGTTGGCAACTGTTCGCGGGATTTGCCGCGCCGTTCGCGTAGCAGGCGCCGCCGATGACGCAGTTCCCTGCGGCAAGCGCGTTCGAGCACACGCCGCTCGCGCTGCAGCTATCCGTCGTGCAGGCGAGCCCGTCGTTGCAAGTCGCACACACGGCGCCGCTCGCGCCGCACACCGTCGGCGATTCCGACGCGAGCGCCGTGCAGGTTCCTGAGCCGTCCGTGCCGCAACCTGACGAGCAACAGGAACCCGATTCGCAACGGCCGCCCGTGCACGACGCGCCGTTCGATTTACCGCTCCACGTGATCGTGCTCGTCGCGGTGTTGCAACTCTGACAAGCGTTCGACGGATTCACCGTGCCGTTCGCGTAACAGACGCCGGCGATGACGCAGTTTCCGACGATGAAGGCGTTCGAACATACGCCGCTCGCGCTGCAGCTGTCCGTCGTGCAGCTGAGCCCGTCGTTGCAGCTTGCACACACCGCGCCGGTCGCGCCGCACACCGTGCTCGACTCGGAGGCCAGCGCCGTGCACGTCCCCGAGCCGTCCGTGCCGCAACCGCTCGTACAACACGCGCCCGACTCGCAGCGACCGCCGGTGCACGACGCGCCGTTCGACGTGCTCGTCCAGGCGCTCGTGGTCGTCGCAGCGCTACAAATCTGGCAGCTGTTCGATGGGTTCGCAGTGCCGTTCGCGTAGCAGACGCCGGCGATGACGCAGTTCCCAGCGATGAGCGCGTTCGAGCACACGCCGCTCGCGCTGCAGGCATCCGTCGTACAGCTGAGCCCGTCGTTGCAGCTCGCGCACACCGCGCCGCTCGCACCGCACACGGTCGATGTCTCCGACGCAAGCGCCGTGCAGGTTCCCGACCCATCCGTGCCGCAACCGCTCGTACAACACGCGCCAGACTCGCAGCGACCGCCCGTGCACGACGCGCCGTTCGATTTACTGCTCCACGCCGTCGTGCTCGTCGCGGTGTTGCAACTCTGACAAGCGTTCGACGGATTCACCGTGCCGTTCGCATAGCAAACGCCGGCGATCGCACAGTTGCCGGACGTCGGTGTGTTCACGCAGGCGCCCGTCGCCGTGCTGCAGCTATCCGTGGTGCAGCTGAGCCCGTCGTTACACGTCGAGCATACCGAACCGCTTGCGCCGCACACCGTGCTCGACTCCGACGCGAGCGCCGTGCACGTCCCAGAACCGTCCGTGCCGCAGCCTGACGAGCAACACGCTCCCGATTCGCAACGGCCGCTCGTGCAAGCAGTACCGTTCGCGGTGTTGAGAGTGCCGTTGCAAACGCCGGCGCTGCTGCACGTCGAGTTCGACGTGCAGACGTTGCCGTCGTCACAACCCGCGCCGGTGGCCGCCGTCGACTGGCACGTGGACCCGGCGCACGTATCGGTCGTGCACGGGTTGCCGTCGTCGCAATTGCCGTTGGAACCGCAGTTGAAGCAGAAGCCGAAGGTGCAGTTGGCGGATTGGCACTGGTCGCTCGCGGTGCACGTCCCGAAGGTGGACTTTTTGGTCTGGCACACGCCGGAACTGCAATAGCTGTTCGTCGGGCACGTCGAGTCCACAGTGCAGGCGCTGCAGAGGCCGGCCTTGCAATACCCCGACGTACATTGCGTGCCGAGGGTGCACGACCCACCGTTCGCGCTGAGCGCGTCCTGTACCTTGCCGATCTGCGTCGGCGCCGGTGCTCCGTGGATCGGCTCGCCACCCTCGCAACCAAATGCGAACCAACAAAAAATGAAGGCGATGAACGCGGTGACCCACGACGGAAACGGGCTTCCGGTGTGGGCGGCCGAGAACGCGCGTCGCGTGGCGCCCTGACGCACTGGTTCCCCCGGGCTCATTGGAACAACCTATTCTGTGGAATGACGGCGCACGCGGTCGACGGGCTACTCCAATAGAGCTTCGCGGACGCGCCGCCGCCGTCTTCGAAGTACTTCATCACCACCGGGTATTTGACGCCGGCCGTGAGCACGACGGAGCCGCTGTGCGTAGCGTCGGCGGAGCAGACCGCGTTCGCACCTTGATCGAAGAGGTAGTTGACCAAGGCGACGCCGTTGACCGAGAGCGAAACGCCGTCGTCGGTCATGGTCTGGAAGGTGTACGTCTCGGAGTACGCAGCTTGAACGCTGCCGGTCCAGATCACCGAGAAGTGATCGACGCCGATCGTCGGATCCGGCGAACCGCCGCCCCAGTCGAAGTTGACGGTCTTGTCGACGCGCGTGAGCGTCGGTGGCGCGGTGAAGGTCTGGTTGTTGTAGTAGGTGCCGGTGAGGCCGTTGGTCGAGACGGGCTGCGGCGGCGGATAGAGTTGCGTCTCGGGGATGGTGCCGTACGCCGTCGTCGGGCTGCTCCAGCGCAGATTGGCGAGCGCGCTTCCGGTGTCGTCGTAGTACTCGAGCTTGACGTCGTACTTGACGCCCGCGGAGAGGGCGATGGTGCCGCTGTTCTTGACGTCGGTTTGGTCGACCCATTTGTCGACGAGCAACGTGCCGTTGACCCAGAGCCGCACGCCGTCGTCGGTCTCGGTCTCGAACGTGTATGTCTCGCTCGCGTACGGTTGAACCTTGCCGGTCCAGCGCACGCTGAAGTGATCGGCAGGGAGCGACGGGTCGGGCGCGACCGTGCCCCACGTGAACGCGATCGTCCGATCGATCTGCGAAAACTGCGGCGTACCGGTCAGCGCCTGATTCGCGAAGTAGTCGCCTTGCAGACCCTGGCCGTTGCCGCCCGAGAGTCGCGCGCCGCTGGCCCCGGCCGGGCCGTTCGCGTTGGTGTTGCCCCAGAGGTTCCCGCCTTGGAGCACGTAGTTGCCGTCGGGCGACAGCGCAGCGTAGGCGAACCCTCGCGAATCGACGCCGGGCTTCGGCGGCTGCGGGGCATCGGCGATCGGCGTGAACGTCCCGTCGGCGTTGATCCGCGACACGCCACCGCCCGAGCCCCAGCCGCGATCGGAGGTGACGAACGTCGTGCCGTCGGCGGAAACCGAATGGCAAACCGGGCATCCCCCCGGCGCGACCTTCGCGAACGGATCCGGCGGCGACGACGTTCCACCGGGATCGAGCGAACGAATGACCGCGCTGCTGATCGACGAAGAGCAGTCTCCACCCACCGCAGGCGATGGCGCCGGGTTGCTCGCCGCTCTGCCGTACTCGGTGTAGTAGATCTGCCCGCGGAGCGGGGTGGTGGAAAAGTGGAGCGTGCGCGTCTGCTCGGGGTAGAGGACCCCCTTCACTTCACGCTGAATCGCGAAGAGCGCGTCCTTCCCCTTCGAGGTTTGATCGAACCCCGCCCACACCGCTTGCGGGATCGCCGCGCGCGGCGGGGAGGTCTCGGCGACGATCGACGACCACTTGAACGTCGGTGTGCCGATGGCGGGATAGCGGAGCGATACCTTGACCGCCGTCGCCGGGACGCCACCACCATCCCACTGGAGAACCGGAGCGGCGAGCCCCGGCGGAAGCACCGTGTTCGCGTACGGATACAGAATGGTCAGCGTATCGGTGCCGCTCGGAGAGCCGGCGAACACCGCCGGCGAGCCGGACGGCGCTTGCGACGTGTCGCGGACGTCGACCAGGACGTTGGCCGTCGCGCTCGCCTGCCACGTCGCGACGTACGCGGTGAGGCTCACCGCCGCGGCGACCGGGGCATACACGACGAAGTTCCCGTTGGTGTCGATCGCCGAGATGTCGGCGTTCGAATCGTTCCAGGTGGCGGGGACGTCGGACTTGACGCATCCGGAAGGCGTCAGCTGAGTAATGAATTGAAGAGCGCTCGGATTGGTGACGATTGGCGTCGCCGACGTCACGGTGATCGTCTGGGGCGTGGGAGAGGCGGCCAAACCGGTGCAACTCGTCTGGGTGAGGCTGCGCGAGCCCTTGATCGTCGAGAGGCCGCCGTCGCGCACGATGAGCGGCGCCGCGGCGTCGAGATTCGTCGCGCTGTCGATGTAGTTGACGCAATACGGGTCGCACGGATTGTCGACGCAGGCCCCCGACCCTCCGAGATCGAGCAAGCGTCCCGAGGGCGCCCATCGCGGCAGGCTCATCGTCGAGATCTGGTCGCCGAAGCAATCGCCCCAGACGCCGCCCTGGCAGGTGCGCTTGCCGGTGGAGCACGAGACGTAGCCGCCCGAGCGGCGATACACGCGACCGCAGGCGATGATTTGTCCCTCGGTCTCGCACGCACATCCCTCTTGCGGCGTTTCGCAAGAGAGCATCGTGGACCCACCGTCGAAGGCGCCGGTCGGACTCTTGGTGGGATTGTCGCCGCCGAGAGAAGGAAGACTGCGGCCGCCGCCGCGACTACAGCCGGCGAGCGGCAAGGGCAAAAATATGAAAATAGAAGCGACGAGGAGTCTCGCCGTCATCGAAATTTTTCGAACAAAGCTTCGCCGCATCCCGTGATCCGCACTCCTGCGCAAGCGCGATCCGCATTCCGGGATCTGCTTGACGCACTTCGTCTACGAGCGGGCGCAGTCGCCCTGATCCTAAGGAACGGCAAAAGTCGTGAGCGGCGATAGTGGACGGGGCTCGATCTTTCGTTTGACGGAAGTCGACGCGCGTCGAAATCGTATGACGAACGGAAACCGTCAGGCCGTGGCTAGCGCGTCACGCACTCGGTCGAGCACCGTCTCGGCGGGCGAAGCGACGTCGCGCCAAGAGGGCGGCGAGGACTAGACCACCGAGGACGGAACTCGTGTCCGAGCTGCGGCGACCTGGAACGCGGCACCCGCACGTCCCTTGATCGCGCCCGTTGACGCTGCCTCCGTGGCCGCCGTCGACCGAAACTGCGCCGGCTCCGCCGTCGCGCGTCTTCGCGCCGCCCGATGCGCCCGCGTCAGGCCGATGAGTCGTCGTTCCGCCAGAGCCGGCGACTCCGCCCGACCCGGCCGACCCGCCCGTGCCCGCGTCGGACGCGCTGGTGCCGCCCGCGCCTGCCTGCGCGTCGGGACCTGCGTCGCGAGCACCGCCAGCGTCCGGAGTGGCCGGAACACACGACGACGTCGCGTCACACACGAGGCCGGGGGCGCAATCGTCATTGGTCGCGCATGTGCCGAGGCAGGTGCCATCCGGAGCGCACGCGAACGGCGAGCAGTCCGTCGTCGCGGTGCTCGCGATGCAATCGCCGACGCCGTTGCACGTCGGCGCGTCGACCACGACGCTGCCGTTGCAGAGGAGCGAGCCGCAAGAGACCGTCGCTTTGGGGAACGTGCAGCCGTTCTGCGACGTGCCATCGCAGCTGCCGCCGCACGCCCCACTCCCGCCGCACGGGGCGCGCCCGCCGTGGGGCGGACCGACGATCGGCTTGCACTGCCCGGTGAACGTCCCGTCACAAGCCTCGCATTCCGAATCACAACGGGAATCGCAGCAGAAGCCGTCGACACAGAAGCCGCTCGTACATTGATCGCCTGCAGCACACGGCGCGCCGAGGGGGGCCACCGGTCGGCAAACGCCCGCGGAGCAGTAGTACGCAGCGGGGCAGTTCGAATCGACCGTGCAGTTTCCGGCGCAGATCGTCGCGCCGCACGAGTACGGCGTGCAGAGCTGCTCTTGCACCGGCGCGCACGAGCCGTCGCCCGCGCACACCTGTGCGAGCGTCGCGACGTCACCGACGCATTTGCCGGGCGCGCAGATCTTCGCCGAGCCGGGGTAGGTGCACACGCTGGCGTTCGTGCCGTCGCAGGAGCCGGCGCAAGGCGCGTCGATCGCGACGCACGCGGGACGTGCCGAGTGCGGCGCGCCGGTGACCGGCGAACAGGTGCCGGGGTTGTCGGCGAGATCGCACGCCTCGCACTGACCGCTGCACGCCTGATCGCAGCACAAGCCGTCGACGCAATACGACGAAGCGCATTCGCCGGCCGACGCGCACGACGACCCGTTCGGGAGCTGCGACACGCAGCGACCCGCCTGGCAGAATTCCGAGAAGCCGCACTGCGCCGCGGTCGCGCAATCGGTGCCGCACCCGGCGCCCTTGCAATTGCCGGGGCAATTGACGCGCTCTTGAGTCGGGCAGAGGCCGCTGCCGTTGCACGTGGCACCGACCGTCGCGACGCCTGCCGTGCAGCTCGCGTCGCGGCACGACGCGGACGGGCCGGGGTACACGCAGCCGACGCGCGTCGTCCCGTCGCAAATACCGCCGCACGAGGAACCATCGCTCGTGCACGCCGGTCTCGGCGCGTGCGGCTGTGCGTTCACGACAGGCGAGCACACGCCGGGGTTCCCCGGCACGTCGCATGCCTCGCATTGTTCGTCGCAGCGCTTGTCGCAGCACACCTGGTCGACGCAGAAGCCGCTCTTGCATTGCCCATCGGCGCCGCACTTGCCGCCGCTTCCGAGAAGCGGCACGCACAACCCCGCCGAGCAGTAGAAGCCGGAATTGCACTGCGCGTTCGCCGTGCAGGTGGCGTCACATTGCGTGGGCGCGCAGGTGTACGGCGCGCATTCTTGGGTCGTCGGAGCGGGGCAGTCGCCGGCACCGTCGCAATTGGCCGCCAGGGTCGCCGTATCGCCCGTGCAAGTCGCGGCGCGACAGAGAGCCTTGGAGAAGGTGCACGCCGCGGTCGCGGTGCCGTTGCAAGTGCCGTTGCAGGCGGTTCCATCTCCCGCGCACGCGGCGCGCGGCGGCACTGGCTGCCCCTTGACCGGCGAGCACGTGCCCGGGTTCGCGGGGAGGTTGCACGCTTGGCACTGGCCCGTACACGGCGCGTTGCAGCACACCGAGTCGACGCAGTTTCCCGACGTGCATTGGATGCTGCTCGTGCAGTTCCCGCCGTTCGAAAGCGTCGGCACGCACACCTTGCTCGCGTTGCAGTAGTTCCCCGCGGAGCAATCGTTCGGGCCGCTGCACGCGGTGAGGCACGCCGTTGGTCCACACACGAACGGCGGACACGCCTCGGTCGTCGCCGTCGGACACGCGGCGCTCGCCCCGGTGCACTTCTGCGCCAAGGTTTCCACGCCGCCGGTGCACGACGGTCCGCTGCACTGAGTCGCCGACGACAAGAAGGCGTCGCCCGGACAGGTCGTGGACGACCCGTCGCAAGCCTCCGCGACGTCACACGGGCCGGCTTTTCCGCGACAGGGCGTCCCTGCCGACGCCGCGGCGTGCGCGCAACCCGACGCGGGAACGCAGGAGTCGGTCGTACACGCGTTGCTGTCGTCGCACGATAGGGCCGCCCCACCGACGCACGTGCCGGCGTTGCACTTGTCGTTCGTCGTGCACGCATTGCCGTCCTGGCACGACGTGCCGCTCAGGTTCGAGCATACGCCGGACGCGTTGCACGCCTGGCAATCGTTCGGATCGCCGTTGCCGCACGCGCTGTTACAACACACACCGTCGACGCACGTGGCGTTCGCGCACATACCGGCGCGCGAACAAGTACCGCCCTGGGGAAGCTGCGAGAGACAGGTTCCGCCGCTGCAGTAGAAGCCGCCCGGACAGTCGGTGTCCGCTCCGCACGTTCCCTGGCACGCCGTCCCGCTCGCATTGCAGGGCTGGGCGCCACAAGCGGTGGTCGTGACCGCGGGGCACGCGCCGCCGGCGGTGCACGTCGCAGGATTGGTCGCGACGGCATTGGGCGCGGCGCCGGTGCACGAACCGGCGCGGCACGCGACGCCGGGGTTCGGCGCGTTGCACGCGCCTGCCGTACAGGTGTTCTTGTGGCACACGTTGCCGTCGTATTCGCTGGAGCAACTCGTGCCGGTGAGGTTCGTGTGCGTGCACGACGAGCCGCAAGAATCCGTGGTGCATACCTCGCCGTCGTCACAGCTCGAATTGACGGGCGTGCCGACGCAGGTGCCGTTCGAGCACAGATCGGGGCTCGTGCAGGCGATGCCGTCGTTGCACGACACGCCGGTGAGCGGGGTGATGGTGCACGACGAAGTGCCGTTGCAGGTCGACGACATACAGGGGTCGCTGCTCGAGCAGGTGATCCCCGTGCCGGTACACGTGCCCGACGAGTTGCACTTGTCGTTGAACGTGCAGGCGTTCGAGTCGTTGCACGTCGCGCCGGTCATCGGCGTCACCGAGCACGACGACGTCCCGTTGCAGGTCGACGTATTGCACTGATCCCCGGTGCAGGTGATGGACGTGCCGCCGCAGGTGCCGGCGCTGCAGGTGTCGTTGAACGTACAGGCGTTGCCGTCGTTGCACGACGTCCCCGTGAGCGGCGTCACCGTGCACGACGACGTCCCGTTGCAGCTCTTGTTCTGGCAATGAGTCGGGTCGTTGGTGCACGTGATCCCGGTCCCGCCGCAGGTGCCGGCCGTACAGGTGTCGTTGAACGTGCAGGCGTTACCGTCGTCGCAGGTGCCGCCGGTGACCGCCTGAAGCACGCATTTGCCGGTGCTCGTGTTGCACGTGTTGGCCATGCACGGGTTCGTCGGCTGCGGGCAGAGCACCTGGATGGACAGCGTGCTCTCGTTGGGCACGTCCTGCGTGTCGCCGCAGCTCTCGTCGCCGTTCACGTTGTTCACCCAGACGTTGAAACCGAAGTTGCCGCAAGCCCCACTCACCGGCGTGTACGTGAACGGGAAGGAGAACGAGCCCGAGCCGTTCTCGTGTTCGGGGTGATCATGCATGATCTCGGTGTTGTTGTTCGTCGTGCCGAAGCAGAGGCCGGAGACCGTCGGCCCGCAGGCATGCCCGCTGGAATCGGTGTCACCGAGGAGACCGCCGGAGTCGCCGGTCGTCGCGTCGTTGTGCGCGATGAGAAAACCGCCGTAGGGGCGAAGGCTGCTGTTCCCCGACGTGTACGTCAGGGCGAGACTGAACGTCGTCGTGGGGTTGCCCGCCGTGGGGATGTTCGGCGTGAGCGAGATCGTCCCCGGAAGAAGAGTCCCACTGATCGCCAGGTTCGTCGGCGGGCCAGAGGTCCCGGCGTGGCAATCGCTACAGTTTCCCGCGAGCCCGGTGCCGGGGGCGAAGAGCTGCGACGTCGAGATGTATCCAACGCCCGCCGTTCCGTCGACGTTCGTCTCCCCCGAGTACGCGTTCGCCCGTCGCTGGTGCGAGAACAGGGCGACGGCCACCACGAGCCCCACCAGCAAAAGACAAAGCCCTGCCCGCCCACGGCTAAATTTCACCACGCTGACATGCAACGTCGAGGGCGTCGCGGCGTCAATGACGGCGCTTTTCGTGGGGCGCGGGCCCGATTGTTACAACCGGCTGTGGAACCACGGCTCATCCGTGGGGCCCCGAGGCGCGGTCAAAAACGTCGTGGATTCATGACGGAACGCGGCCCCCCTCCGGCGGCGGAGCCGCCTTGGAGGGGGCAGGCACGCGCACCCCGTCACCGACGCGCGCGGGCGCGCGTGCCTGGGGGGAGGCAACTTCAGGGAGCGAGAACGCGGTGGACGACGACCGGGGACCCGAGGGAACCGGCCGACGACGCGGTGTCTGTAATGACAAACGCGGTGGTCGAATCGGACGGCGGGGGCATCGTGAACGCGCAGGTCTCGGCCGTGGCCAGGAACGGCGTGATGACGTTCAGGCCGACCGCGTCGGCGGGCGCGCGGTTGTAGACTTGATCGCCGGTGACGCTGGTCTGGCCGGTGGCGGTGATCAAGCCGGCGTTGGTGACGAGATCGTCCATCTCGGCGGTGCCGGCGTCGCCGGCGAGGACCAACGCCGTGCCGCCCGCGCGCACGAAGGAGTCGATCGCGCTCGCCCACGACGTGCCGACGTTCGCGAGGCGACCCGCCGGCGCGCTCGGCTGGTCGTACACGAGGAGCACTTCGTAGTCGAAGATGCTCAGGTTCAAGGGGACCTCGGTGCTGTCGGTCGACGCGGTGATCGAGTACGTGCGGGCCTTCGCCGTCGCCACCGCCGCGATCGTCGCGTTCACCGAGTTCACGACCGCGTTCGGCGTGAATTGCCGGTACGCGTAGATGCGCACCGGGTTCTTCGCGGTGAGGAAGACGGCGTTGCCGAGCAAGGTTTGCTGCGGCGTGCCGGCGGCGGGGCGCGTTGCGTAGTCCATGCACGCGACGACCTCGTGCCCGGCGGTGGCCCCGACGCAGGTTCCCCCCTGGCAGATTCCCGAGGCGCAGTGGTGGTTGCACGAGCCGCAGTTGTTCGGGTCGTTGTCGGTGTTCACGCACGTGCGATTGCAGTCGACGAGCGGCGGCGTGCACACGGTGACGCACTGGGCTTCGGCTTCGTCGACCTGGCAGATGTCGTTCACGCCGGTGCATTGCGTGTCGCAGTTGCCGCAGTGCTCGGGCGTGTTGAACGGCGGCTGGCAGCGGAGTGCGCCGTCGGGTAAGAGTCCGCTGTCGCGAATGCCGCCCGTACCGGCGTCGCGAGCGCCGCCCGTGCCGCCTGGGGAAGCGTCGCGACCGCCGCTCCCGCCTGACGAAGCGTCGAGACCGCCGTCGAGCGACGCATCGGGGCCGGCGCCGCCGGTGCTCGACGCGTCGCCGCCGAAGCTGCCGCCCGCGCCGCTGTCGACGAGCGAGCCGTCCGGATGGTTCGCGCTGCCTCCGGTGCTCGCATCGGGCGCGGGGGGAACGCACGAGCCGGCGACGCAGTGATCGCCCGCGGCGCACACGTTGCCGCAACTGCCGCAGTCCGTGGCGCGGTTCTGCACGTCGATGCAGATGCCGTTGCACTCGACGTAACCGACGCGGCAGTCGCCGCCCACGACGCCGCCGCTGCAACCGACGGGCACGCCGCTGGCGACGAGCGCGAGCGACACCGCGAAGAAGGCGCGCACGAGCTTCATTTCGACGGCTCTCCGTTCGGCGTCGCAGGCGCCGCGTCGCTCGGCGAGGAGGGTTCCCTGGGTTGTGGCGCACTCGCCGGCGCGGTCGGCGAAGTGGGGGCGGAGTTCGGCACCATGTCATTTTGGCCGGCGCCCGGCGTCGCGCCAGCCGGAGCCGGCCCCGAGCCCGGCGCGGCGAACGGATGCGCGTCGCGCGTGATCTGGAACTCCACGCGGCGATTCAGGAAGAGCGCGCGCTCGCTGCGCTCGTCGACGAGCACGTGGCTCGCGCCGAACCCGACCGCCGAGAGGCGCGACCCATCCACGCCGTGCTTCACCATGAAATCGACGACGCTCTTCGCGCGGTCCTCGCTGAGCTTCTTGTTGTAGTCCTCGGGGCCTCGTTGATCGGCGTGGCCCTGCACTTCGATGTGCACGTACGTCGGGTTGTCGAGGACGAGCCGCGTGAGCCGTTCGAGGAGCGGGAAGCTGATCGACCGGATGATCGCGTTGTTTTCCTCGAAGTGGATCCGGTCGTCCAAGATGATCTTCTCGCCGACGACCCGCACCTGATCTTCGTCGGGGCAGCCGTCGTCGTCCGCGTAGCCGTTCTTCGTCTCCGGCTCGTTCGGGCAGAGGTCTTCCTTGTCGACGATGCCGTCCTGATCGTTGTCCGTGTCCGGGCACCCGTCCTCGTCCTGGAACCCGTCGTAGTCCTCCGGATCGTTCGGGCACTTGTCCCTCACGTCCGGGATCTGGTCCTTGTCGTTGTCGGGATCGGGACAGCCGTCCTGATCTTCGAAGCCGTCGCGATCTTCGGCGTCGTTCGGACAATGGTCGCGCGCGTCGAGGATGCCGTCCCCGTCGTTGTCGAGATCCGGGCAGCCGTCCTCGTCTTGGAAGTCGTCCTTGTCCTCGGGAACGTCGGGGCAAGCGTCGAGGCGATCGATGATGCCGTCGTGGTCGCGATCGGACGGCACGCGCGACCCGTTGTCGAACATCACGTGCACGCCGAGGACGTAGATGTTCGCGTCCTCGGGGCGAAAGTCGTCGTCGGGCTGGAACACGTGCACCCACGAGAGCGCCGGACCGACGCCGTATTTACCCTGCTGAATCAAAAAGTCGTAGCCGAGACTCGCGTCGACGACCGCGCGGAAGCGGCCACCCGTCGTGACCGCGCCGACGTTGCCGGACAGCCAGATGCCGGTGAGCTTCGTGATCTCGGATGGATCCTTCTTCACGAACGGACGGAGGTGACCGCCGACCGCGCCGTAGATCGCGTGCGCGCCGCCTTCGGGGACGACGTTCGGATCGCGCGGTGGATCGCCGTTCGCGAGCAGCACCGTTCCGAGCTCGACCTCGCCGCCGAGCTGCGGCAAAAACGGGATCTCGAGCGCGCCGAAGCCCGCGGCGCCGAACGACAGCTCGCGCTCCTGGTGCCCGCCGAAATCGCGCGCGAGGCCGAGCTCACCGTGAACGAGGATGTGCTCGGCGCGCGCGGCACTCGGCAAGAGCAGACCAACGGCAAGGAAGAGCAAACCGACGAAACGGCTTCGCAAGGCCACGGAGGTTCCTTCTAGAATCGACCAATTCGCGCGAATTGATAAGCCAATTCGATGCGATACGCGCGACGATGTGGGCGCTTGTGCGAAGTGCGCCGCGTGTCGCAAGACGCAACGCTGGCTCTTAGTCCGGCGAATCGACGCGCAGCGCGCGCACGCTCTTCGCGACGGCATCGGCGGCGCGATCGATCTCGTCTTCGGTCGTGAATCGACCGATCCCGAAGCGGATCGAGCCCGTCGCGCGCTCTTCATCGAGCCCCATCGCGCGAAGGACGTAGCTCGGTTCGAGGCTCGCGCTCGTGCACGCCGAGCCGCTCGACACTGCCACTTCTTTAAGTGCGCCGATGAGCGCGTCGCTACGAACTCCGGCGAACGACACGTTGAGGTTGCCCGGCAACCGGTGCTCGCGATCCCCGTTCAGCCACAGATTCGAAACGTTCGCGACGAGCCGGTCGTAGAGCCGGTCCCGCAACTCGCCGATGCGATCCGACTCCGCGACGCCGTCGGCCGACAAGATCTCGCACGCCTCACCGAGCCCGACGATGCCCGGCACGTTTGCCGTCCCCGAGCGAAACCCGCGTTCGTGCCCTCCGCCGTCCATCTGCGCGACGAGCCGCACGCGCGGGTCCTTCAGACGCACGTAGAGCGCGCCGACTCCTTTGGGTCCGTAAATCTTGTGCGCCGAGAGGGAGAGCAAGTCGATGTTCATCCGTTCCACGTCGATGGGCAGGCGCCCGATCGCCTGCGCCGCGTCGGTGTGAAACAGGACGCCGCGCTCGCGCGTGATCGCGCCGATCGCCTCGACGGGTTGAATCGTTCCCACCTCGTTGTTCGCAAGCATCACGCTCACCAGGATCGTCCGATCGGTGATCGCCTCGCGCACGCGCTCGGGGTCGACCACGCCGTTTTCCGGCACCGGCACCACGGTCACCTCGAACCCGAGTCGCGTGAGGTGCCGGCACGGATCGAGCACGGCGTGGTGCTCGATCGCCGTCGTCACGACGTGATTCCCCTCCCCCGCGTACGCCTCCGCGACGCCGCGAATCGCCAAATTGTCGCTCTCCGTCGCGCCGGACGTGAACACGATCTCACGCACCCCCGCGCCGATCAGCGTTGCAACGGCTTCCCGCGCTTGCTCCACCGCCGACTCGGCGACCCATCCGAACGAATGCGTCTTGCTCGCGGCGTTCCCGAACTTGTCGGAAAAATACGGGAGCATCGCCTCGAGCACCCGCTCGTCGACCGGCGTCGTCGCGTGCGCGTCGAGATAGATGGGACGCATGCCCGACGTATAGCGCCGCGTAGGACGAGGAGGCAGTCTGTTGGACGAGGAGGCAGCCTGGACGACGCGGCAGCAACAGCGGGGGATCGATGGCCTCATGCCCGACCCGGTCGAGTTTCGCCCCGCGGGCGGCCCCGTACTTCGCGGCGAGGGGCCCGTGTTGCCCAACGAACCCCTTCACCCACGGCCTGAGGACAGGTAGTTCGAGTAGTCGGATTGTTCGATGACTCGAACTATCGATCGACGCCCGCACAAAAGGCGCCGCGTTTCGATCGGCGCACGCGCCCGCAGACCAAAGGCTCCAAGACGCGACGGTTCGGCCCACCGAGCGCCGCGCAGGGCTCTCACGGCTCTCGCCCCACTCGAAGCTTTACGTCCGCGTGGACGCACGCCCACCCGACGCGGGCTCGGCGAATTCGCCTTCAGCCCTCGACGTCGCCAAAGTGACGAAGTTTTCGGAGCGACGCGACGAGCACCTCGAGATCGTGCCCCGACAGCGCCACGAGTTCTCGCGGCGGCCGATAATATTCGACCTCGAGCGATGCCTTCGTCTTCGCTCCCTCGGCCGTCAACCCGACGAGCTTCATCCGCCGATCCGTCGGATGCGCGCGACGCTCCACCAAGCCGAGCTTTTCCAGCCGATCGACGATCCACGTCGCGTTGGATGCTTCGCAGTTCCACGCGGTCGCGAGCTCGTTCATCGCGAGCCCGTCCACTTCCAGGGTGAACAGCACATTCAAGTCGTTCGGAGTGAGACCCCGGCGCGCGAGGAGCTCGTCGCGCTCGGAGCGAGTGGCCATGGTGAAGTCGAACAGCGACCGCCAGACCTCTCGCGCCAGCGCCGCCTTGCTTGCGGATCCTTTCGAAGCTTCGTGCTTCACGCCCATGGTCGGCGGCCCACGGCGGATTGTTGCCGGCCTCCGCAAAAATGCTCAGAAGGTTCCGACGACGTCGAGCGCGGTCGGGGCGACACGGAGCCCGACCTGCGCCGGCTCTTGGGTCTTGGACGAATGCGTGCCCGATATGGCGAAGTACACCGTGAAACCGGCCGCAACGATGGCGGCGGCCGTGAATCCGTCAGTGAGAGCGGCGTCGCGCTTGACGTCGGAGCGTAAGCCCGCGAGTCGGTTCGGATCGGCGGGGAACTGGTTCAACGCATTGTCGAGACTGTGATTCGCGCTGTGAGTCACCAGACCGAACGCGACGGCGCCGCCGGCAAGGGCAACCGTGGACGCGGCACTGATCCAAAACCCGAGGTGATTGTCGGGGCCGCGAGACGCGCCCGCATCGACATCCGAGGGCAGCGGCTTCACCGCGAGCTGCTCGGCGGCGGAGCCGGAAGGCGAAGGGGCAGCCGTGGGCTCGGCCTGCATCTGCAAGTCGACCGTCATCGTGTCACCGCCGGCGACGGTCAGCGTCTTTTCGTTGCCGACATAGCCAGGCTTACGAAGCTGAATTTGCCGCACCCCGGCGCCCACGAGCACCGGCTTGTCGAGCGGGAGGTTCCCGACGGCCGCGCCGTCGATGTCGAGCTCGGCGTCGGCGACGTTCGAGGTCACGGTGAGCTCGGTAACGCGCGCCTTCAACGACGTGAGCTCCTGTTGAACCTGGGCCTGCCGGTCGGCAGGGATCTCGGTGCCGCCGTCCTTGAGGTACTGGGCAAGGAGCTTGAGCGCCGCGACGTAGTCGTGCCGCTCGGTTTGCACCTGCGCCATGTTGTAGAGGACGCGAAAGTTGGGCGCGAGCTGGTAGGCCTTGTTGAACTCGGCGAGGGCAGCGTCGAAGCTTCCTTCTCGATAGAGATCGACCCCGCGTAGGAACCGGTCGCGGGCTTCACCCACTCCGGGATCCGCGGCGGCAGTCCCTGGCTTGGGATCGGCGTGCGCAAACCCGCCGATCGAGGCGAGAGCGAGCACGACGAGAATCGAATGGCGCTTCATGGGGCGTACGGATCCTTCTCGTCAATGACACGTTTGGGCCGCGCGCCCGCGGCGGGTAACTCCATGCCCGGCTCGACCTGCGTCGAGGTGGCCTGGGCTTGAGGTCTCTCTGGCGCGGCACGGGGCGGCGCGACGACACGCGGATACCGGAGCCCGTGAGCGGACCCCAACCCATGCTCGGAATGCGAGCCGGTCGCCGTCGCGGTCGGAATCGCCGCGCTCGGATCCGTCACCGGTCGCACCGAGGCGGCCGTGGCGCTCGAGCCCGCTGGCGTCGAGGACGACGCGCTGGCCGAAGGATTCGCCGACGCTGCGGCTCCGACCGCCGTGGTTGTCTTTCCCGAGCGGGCCAGCACGAAGCCGAACACGGCCGTCGCCACGACCGCAAGGGCCGCCCACAGCATTCGGGGCGTCGCCCCGCGAGCGTCGGGAGGAGGCATCGAGGCGCGGCGCCGCTCTTCGGCCAACGCCTCTTCGCGAAGCGATCGCAAGAGCGCGCCGTCGACGGGAATGCGCGACGTATCCTCTTCGTCGCCGGTGACGAAGGCCGACGCGTTGCGGTTCGCGGCCCCGACCGCGATGGTCCCCGAGATCGGAACGCCGGGAACGGGGACAGCGCCGAAGTGCCGTTCGATGGCCGCCCCGACCCGCGCGCGCTCGTCGACGAAGCGAGAAGCGAGGAGCGTCGATAGGTCACCGGGACCGATCTGACGGCCTTGGCGCGACAAATAGAGCTCGAGGTCGCGCTGAAACTCCTGAGCGGTCGCGTAGCGCGCGTCGGGATCGCGAGCGAGAGCCCGACGGGTGATCGCTGTGAGCTCAGGGGGCGCGCCGGGACGCACTTGTTCGAGCGGAGGCTCGGAGTCTTGGAGGCGCGCCTGCAACATCGCCGACCACGTCTCGCCCGACGAGCGGCGCCGCCCCGCGACGGCTTCCCAGAGCATGACGCCTACGGCGTAGACGTCGGCGCGGCGGTCCGCTGGTTTGCCGAGACATTGCTCGGGCGCGGCGTAACCGATCTTGCCTTTGACGACGCTTTCCTGCGTGGAGCCGAGCGCGCCGGCCGCCTTCGCGATCCCGAAGTCGAGCAGCTTCACCTCGCCGCTGTAACAAACGAGGACGTTCGAGGGGCTCACGTCACGATGCACGACGCCGAGGGGCCCCCCGTTGAAGTCGCGAAGCTCGTGGGCGTAGTGCAACCCCGCGAGTACCTGCGTCAAGATCCATAGATGCTCCTCGAGCGGCATCACCAGGCGGCCGAGAACTCGGAGCACGTGCAAGAGGGATTGCCCCTCGAGGTACTCCATCGCCAGGAAGGGATGGCGCTCCTCGGCGACGACCTCGTACGTGTGGATGACGTTCGGATGGCTCAGCCGTAGAGCGATGCGGGCTTCGTTGACGAACGACTCGAGGAACTCGTTGTCGTCGCCGTCGATCTCTTGCCGGAGCTGTTTGACGACGACGAGCTTCCGCGACTCGAACGGCCCGTGATGAACGGCGAGGTAGACCCGAGCCATGCCGCCCGCGCCGATCTGGAAGAACGGCTCGTAGCGACCAATCCGTTTCGGAAGGTCGAGGGCGACATCGCGGCTGGCGCTACTGTCCAACGGGCACCAGCTTGCTGTACGTGATGGTGCCGGGGTTCACGAAGAGGCTGTAGGTCCCGATCGTACGGCCGTCCGACCGTTTGGCCGTGACGGCCACGTTCCCGGGAGCGACGTTCACTGCGCCGCCGTAACCGGACGTGTCCGTCATGGTGACCGTCGCGTTCGGGAGCCCGCCGACCGAGTAGAACGAAACGCTCGCGCTCGCATCCGCACTCTGGGTGAAGCTCATGGTGACGTCGGCAGCGTTCGTCCCGGTGCAATCGACGACTGAAAGCAGCATGATGCCGTCGTTGGCATCTTGCTTCGCGCCGAGGCCCTTGATCAGCGCGCTCGCGATCCCCGGGGACGCGAGCTGCACCGACGGAACGTCGAGGTCGCTGTTCACGGCGGGGTTGAAGAAGTAGAGGCCCGGCATGATCGCCGCGCCCTCCTGTAGCGAGACGTAGCCGGTGAACGCGGCAGGCACGTCGAAGGCAACCAGACCGGTCGCGTCGCTGACGACCGACGGCCCTTGCGGATCGGTGCACGCCACGTCGAGCTTCCGACAAAGGTTCGCAGTGACCCCGCTGATCGGCATCGCGCTGACGATGTCCGTCAGGTGCATCGTGACGTGGAACGGGCCCGTCGCGGTCGACGCAACCGGAGGGGCGTCCAGACATGACCACGTCTTGTCTTCGACGCCGGCCTCGATGGCCTTGTGCGCCTCCTCGCAGAGCGAGGCCACGCAGATACTTCCGGCGAAGGCGCGACCCCGCTTGGTGCAATCAGAGTCGGTGGTGCACTGCTTCCGATCGGCGTCGACCGTGAGACTGCACCCCGCCAACGCGACGAGGCTAACGATGCTGGCGCCGATAAAAACCCTCACGACCCTACTTTCAATGTTCGAGAAATTGCCCAAATAAGTCAATCAAACCCGCCTTGGTTGCTCGAGCAATACATTCAAATTGAGCTTCGAAGCAAGTCGCCGACACACACGCTCTGCCGCATCCTTACATGAGTGCACCGGGTAGGTATCGAAGCGGCAACGCAGTCGAGTCCGAGACGTGACGCCTACTGCGCGCCGGTTCCCGAGTCGGGTGCCGCACTCGCAGGTGGCGCTCCGGCGTCTGTCTTGGGTCGCTTCACGCAACGGTTGTCGATGCAGACGTCGATCCCGCGCGAAGGATAATAGAAGCCGAGCACGAAACACATCTCGTCGAGAGCGCTCTCGCCGAACGTGACCGTGTCCGAAGTGGTGTTGTTCCACGAGCACTGAAGGGACACTCCATTCGTGCCGTCAAAATCCACCGGCTTGTCGAGCGTGTGCCACACGGGCTCCGACCAGTTCGAGTCATTCGCGATCATCTCGCCGCGCGTTCCCGGCGAGTCGCTGGTCCACGCCTGCACGAGCGTGCCGAGCCGATGCTCGTGCGTCGTGATCGAGAGGAGATGCGTCCCCGCTTGTCCGGCCTGGAACACGATCGGCGTCGTGTACTGAGCTTGCGCCGCGAGCGAGATCTTCCCGGTGCCCCAGATGTACGTGTCCGCCGCTTGATACGGCGGTGCCTTGGACGCGAGCGTGCCCGCGAACGTGACGCTGCCGTTACCCTCGATCGCGGAGGTGCTCGAGTTCAGGTAGTGCGCTTCGAGTCGCAGTCGCTGGTGCGCCGGAAGCAGCACGCCAACGCCGTCAGGAAACGTCTGAACGCCGTGCGGCGTCTGCACGACGATGAGCGGTTGCGCGTCGCCGATCAAGATGCTGGAAAAGGTCACGCAGGGCGTCGGCGTGAGGTTCACGTCCTCGGTCGTCTTCGAGACGACGAGATGATGAGAACCTGCATCGAGGTTCGCCGTCATGCTGGACACGACGATGTCTTCGTCGCTGTCGAGCGGCGCGACGACGCAGACCGTCTTCTCTTCGCCGGCAGCGACCGGAATCGGTCCGATCGAGGTCGTCGCCGTGGCGGATGCGGTCGTCGAACCCGTGGCGGGCGGCGCGCCGCTGCCAGGTTCTGCTGGGCTGCTCGAGCACCCGCAAAGGGTGACGGCGCCGATGAAAGACCATCGTGTCAAGGTCATATGCTCTCTCTTTCTCCGAACCAATACGACCCGGGGGAGAGCAATCCTAACATGTCCTCGAACGAATCCTCGCGGTGCAACGCGTCGTTCCGGCGCGCGGCTCGTTGCCGATCGACGACGAGAGGCGACCGGATTCCCACTTCGAAAGCGGAACGGTTGCCAATTCGGACTTCGAGCGCCGTTCGCAGTCGCGCGAAACCACTCGCGTCACGACGGCGCGGCCTACTTCGCTTCGAACAAAAAATCGACGCCCGCGCGCATTTAGAGTTTCGCGCGATGACTTCACTCTCCGTCAAGATCATGGCGCACCCCGTGATTTATGACGTTCTTGGTACAGCGATCTCGTGCGCTGTCTTGGTCTGCCACGGCGCACGCGCAACTACTTTGAGCACCAAGCGCGGACGCGCGCCGACATCGTCACCCGTGTCCGCGTCACGTTCGATCGTTTCCCGTTTCGATCAGGTGTGACAGCGACGACCTCGCGAAGGACGCACCGGTCGGTGCAACTCCGTCTTCGTCGTCGCGCCGCGCGTCGACTCGCGACGCGGCGAGCGCGCTCATTGCACAACGCCATCGCGTCAGCGAAGCACGCATCGACCTTGTTACGCACTCGCTACACCGGACCAACACGCGAGCGCGCAAGCGCATCGAATGGCAAACCCCGGCGCAAGCTTTGAAGACGGGAAATGACGGGCCCACGACACCGGGCCCCCCAGGCCGGCTCGCCTTCCGCCCGTCCGCGAATCTGTCCAGCATTTTCGACGAATCGCGGCCCATTTCTCCGCTCCACAAGCGCCCCGTAACCCCTCGGAACGCTTGACAGGACCGAGCGCCCGACTATGTTCCGCGTGCGCGGTGGAGCAGCCTGGTAGCTCGTCGGGCTCATAACCCGAAGGTCGAAGGTTCAAATCCTTCCCGCGCAACCGAGAACGAGGAGACGTAACCCCTGGCAAGCCGGGGGTTTTTCGTTTCCGGTCAGTGAAGCAACCTTCCATCGCTCGGATGACGTGGCTGCTCCGATGACGCCAGGATGCCGTGAGCTTCCGGCGCTGGCGGTTCGTGCGGTGCACGCGAGGGCCTCAAGCCCTCCACTAGTCGGCGCTGCGCGCCGCTTCCCAGATGCGCATAGCCGTGCGTGCTCTGCTCGGACCGGTGTCCGAGCTGGGCCTGCACCGCCTTCACCGATTCGCCGCCCGTGACCGCCTGGCTCGCGACCGAGTGCCTTCCCAGCTTGTGATGGGAGAGCAAACGGAGCCCGAGTTTCTGCTGCACGAGCAAGAGCGGCCGCTTGTGGCTGTCGATGTAGCGCGGGAACGCGCCGGTCTTCGTGAAGAGGAACTCCTCGCCTGCGAACCCTTGAGCCAGGTGCCAATCGACGGCGGCGATCACGTCGTCCGTCAGATCGAGCACGTAGGCTTCGTCGTTCTTGCGGGTGACGAGCTTCGCTTCGCGTTTCTTGGTCCCGCGCTGCACCGCTTGATCCACCACGAGCTTCGGCGGCTCGCGGCGAATCTGACGGTGCGCCACCGCGTACACTTCCCCCGTGCGCAGACCGAGCCGCGCCGTGAGGTAGAAGAACAAGTACCACTGCGGCTCGAGACGGAACATTCCCTCGAGCAGCCGGTCCCGTTCCTCCTTCGTGTACCAGTCCACGTGCTTCTTGCTCACGGCCTCCATCGGAACGAAGGGGACCGCCTTGAGCTTGCCGCGCTTCCAGAGGAAGCGAAGCGTTGCGCGGATGAGTATCAGGTGCTGATTGATCGACTTCGGGCCGAGATGCTCTGGCAGCGTCTGCTTGAAGGCATCGAGCGCCGAGGTATCGACTTGCTCCACGTAGAGCGAGCCGATTTCGGGTTCGACCCGCTTCCAGAGATGCTCGCAGGCGTCCCTGGCGCGGTCCTTCATGCGCGTTGCCTTCATGTACTCGGCGTACCCGTCGGAGAAGAGAATGCGCTTCGCACCCGAGAGCAGATCCTCCCGTGCGCGCTTCTCCGCGAGCTGGGCTTCGGTTCTCGTCCGAAATCCTCCTTGGCGCTGACGCCCGAAGCCCGTGATCGTGAAATCGTATCCCCATGCTGTTCTTGTTCTTCTAACCGCCATGACGGTTCCTTCCTGCGCGGAAGGCCCGCATCGCGGCATCAGGGTCCGTCAGGAACAGGTCTAGCATGTCGCGCCGAAATCTTCGGACCCTCCGTTTTCCAAAAACCGGAATCGCGCCCGCGCTCACGAGATTGCGCAGGTATGCGACGGTCCATCCCGTGTACGCGGCGGCCTGCGCGTAGGTGAGCCAGGGCGAGGGCACTGCGGCGCGCGGAGCAAGGGACGGGGCCGCATTGGCGGCGTCGGCGAGCGGCGCGACGTAGCGCGGCCGTGATGAATCCGCATCGCTCTCCTGCGCACGTTTCGATGACTGGCCTTCCATGGCGCTCCTCCGGCTTCAGTTCTTGTCTTCGTCGTCATCCGGTTCGCGAATCAGCAGATCCTCCTTCTTCCCGCCCGCCGCGATGTGGTCGGAGAACCATTTCGGAGGAGCGCCACGTCCCGCCCAGGTGGCACCCGTTTTCTGGTCGCGATATTTCGCTTTCACGACGCTGCGGCGGTCCTTGCCGTCGCCGTCGCCGTCGCGCTTGCGCGCGCTCTTTCCGAAAAGCGCCGCCCGGAGCCTGGGAGTGGAGATGGCCTTTACGGCTATCTGCTCGCGGATGAACGCGAGTATCTGCGCTTCGTGCTTGCTCCTGCGCGTCTCGATCTCGCGGGGAACGGCGACAAGGAGCCACTGAAGCTCGTCGTCGGTGAGTTTCGTAAGGTCCACCGGACCGGGCGGAGACGATTTGGGCGGGTTCATCGGATGTCTGCCTTTCCGGACGCGAGAAGCGTCCTGCAGTAGTCGGGGAGCAATTCGCGCACGTGGCGCTCTGGGACCGCCGTCGGCACGGGCAGGCACTGCGCGACGATCGGATTGCCGTCAGCGTCGGTCGCACTTGCGCGTTCGGCGGCCACTACGGCGCGCGGCCTGGACGGCGATCGGGGCGCGAGCAGCCACCGGCTGAGGCCGATGCATGCGATGGACGCGACCCAGAGGGTAAGCGCGACGAAACAGAGGGCGACGAGGCCGTGACCCATCGTCGGACCGTCGCCTTCATGCGCCGCAATCCAGGCAAGCAGCGCGATCCAGCCGATGACGAGAAGCGGTCGCGGAACGCGCTGGGGCTTCGGCTGCGGTACTGCCTGAGCTTCCTTCGCTGTGTCCGGCGCGGTGGCGCGAGCGGACGCAGAACGGGCAGGGGGCGCGTGCTGTTCTGCGCCTGCCATCTCGTCCCATGCGTCGCGCCACTCGCGCCAGGCCGCGACGCGCTTCTTCGCGCGGACGCAGGCTCTGCAGCAGAGCAGGGCAAGCGCGGGCAGAACCCAGGACACCGTGTGCGAGCCGAGCCAGGCGAGCGTGGACAACGCGGCCGCGCCGGTGCAAGCGGTGACGGCCGCGCGCGAGCCGATCGCGAAATCCGTGGGCGTCGGCCGGTTCATTGGCGGAACGCGACGGTGAGCCAGTTGCTGCCCGTCGCCTCGAAGCGCGCGCCCGCGCGGAAAAACACGGCGGTCACGATCTTGTTGTTCTGCGGGCCTCCCGACTTAAGCGAGCGGCTGAAGAAAGCTGGTTCGAGCACGTGATCCATTGTTTCGGCGCGTGAATGGCTCTCCGAGGTGTTCGTCCCCGTGCCCACGTTCGCGCCAAAATTCTCGCCGCTGCCGTGGTTCGTGCCGGAGTTGGTGCTCCAGCCCCCGCTGTTGCCGCCGTAGGAGTGACTCGAGCCTGACGAGTGTCCGCGATTCGCGTTCGTGCCTTCATTTAGGCCCTTGGACGTGGTCGTGCCGCTGCTCGTTCCCTGCGTCGCGCGCCACGTAAGGTCGCGGCCGATGATTTTGGCGGCGTGCTCGTTCGTGACCGGGCAGGAATTGAGGAAAAAAAGCTGCGTCGCAAACTTTCCGACAAGTCCGTTGGCCGCATCCCGGTTCTTTTCACCCAGGCGCGCGAAGTAGGAGGGCAGCGTCTGCGTCATGAAGACGACGCCCGCACGCGAGGAACGACACGTGGCCAGGAACTCGTCGTCTTTTACGTCGACGAAGTTCTGGCTCTCGTCGCACCAGAGGAAGACCGGGCGCAGACGCTGGGGCTCGTCGAGCCCATTGCGCGACTCGACCGCGCGCTGCCACATGTACTTGAAGATGCGCTGGGCGATGATGCCGTCCTCGTTCCATGTCAGGGTCGGCATGCAGAGGATGATGATCGCGCCGTGGAAGGTCATCTCGGGCACGATGGTCGTGCGGCCGCAGAAAACGGACTTCATGCGGCCGTGCCGGAATCTGTCCAGCTTGGTGGACAGAGAGATTACGATGTTGCCCAAGGTCTTGGATGGAATCGCTGGGAATTCTCGGAACCAGTATTGGAGATAGCCATGCAGCTCGGCCTCCTCGATGCGCACGGCGGGGTTGTCGACCGCCTTGCGCAGCGTCTGCCCGGCGAAGCTGCGCTCGATGAACGCGGGTTCGGTGTACTGCTCCGCTTTCGTTGCGGCGCTGGTGACGAAGTCGATGACGTCGCTGATATTTACGACGCCAAAGGCACAAAATATCAGGGGCACCGAGTACCCCAAGGCCGCGCGGATGGCACTTGGCCAGAACGGATCGTTCGTCTGGCCCGCAACACCCATCGCGGCGTCGGCGGAGTCGAGGATTCTCATCAGGCATTCGACGGCGTTGCTCGTGCCCTTGACCCCATGGCGCATCAGCTCCCATGCGAGGGGGTTGAACGACTTGTTCTCCGTAAAGAGAACGACGTGCTTCTCGCGGCCGTTCTCGCGGGCGTAGGCAATCCAGCGGTCGATTTCGTCATTTTTCGTGACGCAGATCACCATGCCAGCGCCGGTACGCAGGTAGGCGCTGGCGATGGTCTTGAACGCGCTCGTCTTGCCCGATCCGGGGGCCCCAAAGGCGTGAATCCCGCCCTCGAAGGCCATACGCAGCGTGAAGTGGCTGCTGTGCTCGAGCTTCAGCAGCGGCGTGTCGAGGTCGGTGACGAAGTCAGCGAACGGCGTCACCGGTCGATGCCTTTCTCGGGCTCGGGTTGCGGCTGCTGCTCGATGCGCCCCTGTTGGGGCTCGAGGCCGAAGAAACGCGACACGGCCTCCTGAAACGTGTCGTGCACGCGATCGGCTACCCAGCCCGAGGAGCGCCCTGCGGCCTCCTTCAGGCCCGCGGTGATGCGGTCCCAGGCGCTCGGGCCTTCCGAGGGCGCTGCGGCCCGCGTCTGTTCAATCTGCTTCAGCGCCTTGAGCGTGTCTTCGATCTCGGGGCGTTCGAATCCGTCTCTCTTGGCCATTGCTTACTTCCCCTCGCGATCGAAGCCGTCGGTGTCGATGGCCGCGCCGGTTGGCGGGCGTGGCTTCGTGGCAATGAAGCTCGCGATCCCCCACATGGCCGTGAGGTACGAGGGCAGGGGCGAGGGCACGGCGAGAAGGAGTCCGACGATGCAGCCCTTCGCAACCGCAAGAGCGCGATCGTCCCCATAGGCGCGGCGTTGAATCGCCGAGACCGGCCCGATCGCCAGAATGCCGACGAGGACGCTCGCAAGAGCGAACAAGCCGAAGCTGATAGCCTCGAGCACTGCGAGCATGTGATCGAGCGCGAAAAGGGCTAGTGCGGTGAGCGGGTGTAAAGCGAACGTGGCCGACGTCGCGGCGAAGCGGTCGGGATCGGATGGGCTGGGTTGCTTGTTGAGATGGTTGAGCATGGGCGGGCACCTCCTGCGCATGGACATGACCCACCGTGATTCGCTACGCAACTAGCCGAAGCCTCTTCTATCCGTTTTTTCAATGACTACCGCCGCCATATTTGCTTGAATAGACTCAGCTATTCTCAGAAGCATGGCTTATAGCGAAAGGTCGCGGTTTTTTTGCCAAAGACGCACGATCGCCTCCGCCGTCACCGGAGCGCGCAGCAAATCCGCGCAAAGCCGTAGCGGCGTGTGGACCGCTAGACGCGCCGTCTACGCTTCTTGGACTCTTTCGCGCGTTTGGGCGAAATGTCAGAGTCCGTTGTCGGAAGACCCAGCCGCTCGCGCACTGCACTGCGGAACGTTTCGGCGGCCCCAGAGCTGCTCTGTGGAGCGCGCCAGACGAGATACATCTTGTCCACGGGCGGCTCGGGCATCTGCACGACCGCCAGGCCCGTCAGATTGAACAAATCGTGCTTAGGCAACGCCAGCACGGTCAGGCCGCTGCGGAGCTGACGCACGAGCGCCAATATCGTCTCCACCGCGTTTGCCTCGATCGCAATCTTCGGCGTGAAGTCCTTCGCGGCGAAATACCCGTCAATCATGTGCCGCGAGCGCAGCCCGGTCTTGGTGAGGATGAAGCGCTCGTCGGCCAGCTCCTTCAGCCGCGTGATCCGCTCGCGTCTGGCAAAAGCGTGCCGCGCGTTGACGATGAGCTCCAGCGGGGCCTGGATCAGCTCCTCGTGGGCGATATCCCTGCCGGAAGGCTCGCCATGCACGATGCCCACGTCCAGCATGCCTTCGCGAATGCGCTTCTCGATGCGTCCGGAGGTCGCCTCTTCCACGACCAGGCCCATCTCGGGCGTGTCGCGGAGCAGCGCGAGAACGGAGGCCAGCACGATCTCGCGGAAGCCGCGCGAATGGCCGATGCGCAGCGGCGCAAGCTGGCGGGAGCCCTCGGGGTCCGCGATGGTCTGGCGCACCTCATCGACGTCGTTCAGGATGCGTTGGGCGCGCGAGCGCAGATATTCGCCGCTCGTCGTAAGCCGCAACGGACCGGTCGGGTCCCGGATTACGAGCTCTGCCCCGACGTCCTGCTCCAGTTGCTTGATCTGCTGCGACAGCGCCGGTTGAGATAGGTCCAGCTCCTGCGACGCCCTCGTGAAGTTGCGCTCCTTCGCAAGCGCCAGGAAAGCCCGTAGGTGCCGAAGTTCCATGGGCTGCGAAGCTTGCCCGATAAGCGTGACGGATGGAAGAGGGCGATCCAAGTGGTCTGATGCGTATTCCGGCGCGACTTGAACGCCGATTCCGGAACGACTTGAACACCCATTC
>CAZDNG010000083.1:0-29302 GCA_964506835.1 uncultured Polyangiaceae bacterium | reverse complement strand
TAGCGGGATCGTGCACTCCGAGATGTTCCCGCTCGTGAATCGAAATGCGCCGAACCCGCTCGAGCTTTTTCAGATCTGGCTGAACCTGCCCGCCGAAGACAAGCTGGTGCCGCCGCACTTCGCGATGTTGTGGAACCACGACGTGCCGCGGTGCCTGTTCACCGACTCGGCCGCGCGTCGTACGGAGGTGACGCTCGTCGCCGGCGAGCTCGACGGTAAGCGGCCGCCGGCACCGCCACCGCACTCCTGGGCTGCGCGCGCCGACACCGACGTCGCGATCTGGACTCTCAAACTCGAACCGGGCGCGACGTGGACGCTTCCCCCCGCGTCTCGTGCGAGCACGGTGCGTATGTTGTTCTTCTTTCGCGGAACGTCGCTCGGGTTGGGCAGCGACACGATCCGCGCGAACGCCGCGATGGTGGTGCGGAGCGACGTCGCGATACCGCTCGCCGCGGGCGTGGACGGATGCGAGCTCCTTCTTCTTCAAGGTCGACCGATCGGCGAGCCCGTCGTTCAGCACGGTCCCTTCGTCATGAACACCCGCGCCGAAATTCAGCGCGCCATCGTCGACTACCAAGCGACGAAGTTCGGCGGTTGGCCTTGGCCCAGCGACGGCCCCGTCCATGCCCGTGAGGACGGCCGCTTTGCCAAGCACGTCGACGGTCGCATCGAACGTCAGGAAACTTAGAGCCAAAGCTAAGGGATTCTTCATCCTCCGAGCCGGGCACCGGCTCGCGGTTCAGCGCGCACGGACTTTCGCGCTCGTCCCTCGCCCTGTGCGGACTCGTTGATGGTCAGAGGGCGCACCTGTACAGTCGGCGTATGGAGTCATCGAAAACGAAACTGGTGCTTTGCTTCGTCTCGGCAGTTACGTGCTGTTCTGCGACTGGGTGCGTCGTCGACCCGGCGCCGCAGACCCCGCCGCCGCCGCCAGCCACGGCGATGCCGGCGCCCGCAACTCCGGCGCCTGCGACGCCCGTCGTCGAAGCGCCGCCTGCAGCGGCCCCCGTCGCGGCGGCACCAGTCGAAGCGCCCCCCGCGGCGCAGCCCATTTACGCGCCGCCCGCCAGACCCGCGGCACCGCCTTACGAGCACAAAGTGAACGAAGGGACCGGCCAGCCCTCGCGGATGCATCCGGGCGCGGCTCTCGGGATGTGGATCTGGCACGACGGCGACGGTATGCGTTGGCATTTCCGCAGCACCACCGAGACGAACCTCCACCGTTTCACCGGGCGCGTGTGGCCGGACGCGGGCGGAGCGCTCTCCGACATCAGACCGCTGGCGCTCGAGTCTCGGGATCGGGTGCGCCCCGAAGGATCGGAATTGACGTTCGACTTCAGCACGAAGGGCGGCCTCGATGGATTCGATTTCCATCTGACGGGCTCGCGGTGCCTTGCGTTTTACCTGCTGGTCGATGGAAAGCCTGATCCGTCGCGAGTGTTCATCGGCGCTGCGAACCATCCCGCGAACGCGGCCGCCATCACGCTCTGTCGCTGAACTCGTTCGGTGCCGAAGCAGGCGTCGCGATTCGATGCCTGCGCCGATACCGCGCGGCCGCGCGTTCGCAGCCCGATCACCGCGTCGCGAACACGAGCCACTCGACGAGCGGCGCGGCGGTCTTCACGTGCGATACGAGCCACGGCGTGAGCTTGGGCGATGCGAGTAACCCTGGGGGCATCGCGGGAAAGCTCACCGTGAGCCCTTTACGCTTCAAGTGCGCGGCCCGTGGATGGTCGGGCTCGTAACCCTTCGGGACGCGCTTGTACGTATCGTGCGAGTCCGCCGAAAATCCTCTTTTGGCGAGTGACGCGAGCAGTTTCTCGAGGTCTCGCCCGCGCTTGTCGTCGGCTACCGCCTCGCGAAACTTCGCGAGCGCCGGCGCGTCCATCATGTAGTGACCAGCGGCCGCGAACGTGCCGGGGTTACCGACGTGAAAGTAGAGCGCGATGGGAACTTCATGCGTCTTGCCCGACCGCTTCGTCGGGAGCACACCGCCGATGTGCGTCTTGTAGGGGGATTTATCCTTCGAGAATCTGACGTCGCGGAAGATGCGAAACTGCTTGGGCTCGTCGAGGTCGACGTGTTTGAACGTTGCGTCGACCCTGCTTCGAACTTCCCCGAGAAGCTCCTTCATCGGAGCTTGCCAACCCTCTTCGAACTCGGCCTTGTGCGCGAGGAACCAGTCTCGGTTTTGGTTCTTCGCGAGTGCCTTGAAGAACTTCGCGTCCGCGTCTGCAAATCCGACAAACGCCATGTCGGTGTCATATCACGACTCCGACGAAGCGACGCTCGTCGGCGACGAGCGCCGGATCAGAATCGGCCGATCGCCGAAAGACCGTACCCCGACCCTACGCCGGAAGGACCGACCTGGACGTGCGAGACGTCGCTGAGCGCGAGGTGATGCTCGGTGCTCGCGCTGGTGACGGTGATGGTCTCCGGGAAGAGAAAGGCGCCGACGATCTGCAGCGCGCCGATGCCCTGGAAGATCCCGTCGACGATCAAAAGACCCTTGTTCAGCCCTTCGTGATTGCACGACGAACCGAACGAGCAGTGCCGGTCTCCGAGATCCATCCACGGCCCCGCGACGGGGACGTACAGGTCCTTGTCGCCCGGGTGGTTGCTCGTCGCGCCGACGATGATCGACGTGACGTACGGCACTCCGAGCGCGAACACGCCGCTATCGAGCATGGCGCGATTGGGTTCGGTGTGCGTCGCCGAGACCTCTTTTCCGGGGACGACCACTTCGTCGGCGCGCGCCTCCACGGTGAAGGCAAATCCTGCTGCGCTTGCCGCGATTCCTAGCATTGCAAAACGGTGTAACGACTTCATCGCGTGCTCCTTGGAGCGATGCTCCGGCTGGACGAAGATGAAACTCTGCAAGCGCGGTGCCGCTCCTGTCTCGTCGCTCGATCCGGTGCATGGGGCGGCGATGAGTGCACTCGCAAAGTGGCAGAATCTCACGCCGCCCGTCGCTCTCTCCGCGCAGCCTGGACGACGGAACATCGACACCTGCGCCTCACAGCTGAGACCGTCTGCACCAGTCGGCGCGACGACGGGGCCGTCGGGGTCGAA
This sequence comes from uncultured Polyangiaceae bacterium, assembly GCA_964506835.1. GTDB lineage: Bacteria > Myxococcota_A > Polyangia > Polyangiales > Polyangiaceae > DASZVB01. Next base: position 26,230 of record CAZDNG010000083.1, on the reverse strand, counting down.
TAAATTCCGGTCTTGCTCTACAACCTGCCGAATTGACGACCACGGTTCCGCTCGAAAGGTTTTCGCCTCCGCAACGCCGGGCCGGTCGCGCGGCGTTGAGGTTCCCTCTCGGTGCGTGGATGGTGGTCGCGATCGTCGGCATCACCGCGCTGGCCTACTGGGACGCCCGACGAGAAGCGGAGCGTGCCCTTTCGGATTTCGCGGCCGAGCAAGCGACCTTGGCCCACGCGCTCGCCGCCGCGGTTTCGGACCACGTGCTTAGTCTCGGGGACGCGGCGCTTTCTGCGGACGCTCGCGTTCTCCTCTCGGACGCTCGCACCGTGGAGCAACCGGGACGCCTCCTGATCTTGCTCGCGCGTCCGCTCGGCGCCGAGCTCGGGTCGATTGACGGCCAGCGCTTTCACAGCGACGCGATCGCTCGGGGGCTCGCGAACGGGGCGCCGTGGGTGATGGTCGAGCGCGCCGAAGCTGAAACCCTGTCGCTTCCGAGGCGCATGGCCGTGGCGGGCATCGCCACCTTCGCCGGCCCTAAGGGCAAATGGGGCATCGTGGTGCTCGCGACGGCGCTCCGCGAACGAGATCGCCAAGCGCGTGCGCAATGGCGGTTCATCGTCGGCGTCGGGCTCGCTTCGGGGCTCGTCCTCGCATTTGGCGGGCTCGCGCGTCGAAAGCAACGAAAGGAGCTCGAGCTGGAGCGAGAGCTCACCGTTGCGGAGCTCGTGCGCGACCGGGAAAAGCAGCTGGTGCAGATCGACAAGCTCGCGACCATGGCCACGCTCGCGAACGGGATTGCACACGAGGTATCGACACCCCTCGGTGTGATCGTGGGCCGCGCCGAACAGCTGCTCCCCAAGGTCGAGGGCGACGAACGAGCCCGCGCCTTCGTGAAGTCGATCATCGAGCAGGGCACCCGGATCAATCTGGTCGTGCGCGGCTTCTTGAATCTCGCCAGAGGCGAATTCTCTCCGCTCGAGCGAGTGAGCCCGCGCGTCGTCGCCGAAGCGTCCCGCGACCTCGTGGAGCATCGCTTCGACGACGCCGGCGTGACGCTCTCGACGCGGATCGGCTCTTCTCTTCCGGACATCGCCTGCGACCCGAGGTTGATCGAGCAAGTGCTCATCAATCTTCTCTTGAACGCATGCGACGCCTGCACTCGAGGCGGGAACGTCGAGCTCGAGGTCCTGTCGGACGGAGAACGGGTCTGCTTCGTGGTCACCGACGACGGAGCGGGCATCGCGCCGGAAGCGTTGGAGCGAGCGGCCGAGCCGTTCTTCACCACCAAGCCGGTCGGAAAAGGAACCGGGCTCGGTCTGGCCATCGCCACCGAAATCGTGAAGCACCACGGCGGCAAGCTGACGCTCGGCGCGCGGGGCGCCTGCGACGGTAGCGGATTGCGTGGCACGCGTGCGGCCGTCGAACTCGCCGCGAAGGAGCCCTCGTGACGAAGACGACGAAGCGCGAAACGGGCACGCGCCTTCCGAGGCCGCTCGTGCTCGTCGTGGACGATCAAATGCCGATGGCCGAAATGGTCGCCGACGGATTGTCCGAGCGTGGCTACGACGCGACACCCGTCGCATCCAGCGTCGAGGCTGCGAAGCTCGCCCAAGAAGATCGCTTCGACGCGGTCGTCGCGGATCTTCGCATGCCGGAGCTCGACGGCATCGGACTCCTCGAGATTTCGCGCCGTGCGGCCCCCGAGCGGCCGGTCATCATCATGACGGCGTACAGCGCCGTCGATTCTGCCGTCGAGTCGATCCGGCGCGGCGCCTATCACTACCTCACGAAGCCGTTCAAAATGGACGAGCTTGCGCTGTTTCTCGGGCGCGCGCTCGACGACGCGCGCTTGCGACGCGAAACGGTGTCGCTCCGGCGCGCGTTGAAGGAGCGATTCTCTTCGGACGGTTTCGTCGCGAAGAGCGACGGCATGCGTATCGTCACCGACCTCGTCGAGCGCGTTGCAGATACCTCGGTGCCGGTCCTGATCGTCGGCGAAACGGGCACCGGCAAGGGTCTATTGGCTCGCGCGCTCCATTCGCACGGAGGCCGTTCGAGCTCTCCGTTCGTCACCGTCAATTGCACCGCGCTCCCCGAGGCTCTACTGGAAAGCGAGCTCTTCGGTCACGCGAAGGGCGCGTTCACCGGTGCGGTGTCGCAGCGTGCCGGGCTCTTCGAGGAAGCAAGCGACGGAACGATCTTTCTCGACGAGATCGGCGATCTATCGCCGGCCCTCCAGGCCAAATTGCTCGACGTCCTCGAGCGGAGCGTCGTGCGCGCCGTGGGGTCGAACAAGGAGCGCGCGATGAACGCGCGCGTCGTCGCGGCCACGCATCGAAATCTGCGGGATCGGATCGCGAGCGGCCATTTTCGCGAGGATCTCCTGTATCGACTCGACGTCGTCACGATCGAGCTGCCGCCGCTGCGACATCGCCGAGAAGACGTTCCGGCCTTGCTCGAGACGTTCCTGCGTCAGTCGCTCGCGCGACACCCGGGCTCGGTCGTCGAAAGGTTTTCTCCGAGCGCCATGGCACGGCTACTCGACTATGGCTGGCCCGGCAACGTGCGCGAGCTCGAACACCTCGTCGAACGCACCGTCCTCCTCGGCAACAAGTCGGTGGTCGAGGCCGCCGACCTCCCGCTCTCGCTCGCTGCGACGGCTACCCCGACCCTCGACTTCGGCCAAGCGGTGCTGCCGCTCCGCGAGATGCAACGCCAGTACGTCGCGTGGGCGCACGACAAATTGGGGGCTCGCAAAATGCTCACCGCGGAGGCGCTCGGGATCGACGACAAGACGCTCTCGCGGTGGCTGACCCGCGAGCCCGGACAGTGAGCCGTTAGCGCGTAGTGCCGCCGGTCGATGGATGGCGGATCGTCGATGCCGCTTGGAGCAGGCGGTCTTTCACGTCCAGGAGCCGCTTCAACGTGCTCGGCGGAGCGGCTTCCTCGCCGGACAGCGAGTCGTGTTGAGACGGCTTGTCTCGTTCGCTCTCTCGATCGTGGCGTTCGTTTCGATGGACGTTGCGAAGGTGCAGAGTGGCGAACTCGTTGACCGAGTCCGTCAATCGCTTCGCGGCCTCGACGGAGTGCTGCGCGAGCTCGTGGACCGCGCCGCCCGCCAGGTCCTCGAACGCGAGAATTTGCGTCTCGTATTCATCCCACTGGCGACGCGCTTCCATCGAAAGGAGATGAAGTTCGAGACGAACTTGCTCTCGGGACGAGAGGAGTGAATCGAGTGAGCAGGAGAAGTTTTGAGCTGACGTGGTCATCAGTTCTTCCCTCTTAGCACGAGGCGAGCCAGAGCCTCGAGCCACGTTCTAGCGCGCTCGTGAAGTCGGGTCGACGCAACTCACGCGTCTGATACCGTTGCCTCCGCGTCTCGTCCCCGTCAAACGTCCGATGCGCTCTTGAAACATTCCGATGCCCGAAGGAGATAGCCTCCATCACGTTGCGCTGCGACTCGCGCCGGCGCTCGTCGGCAAACCACTTCGAGAGCTCCGTCTCGTGCGGCGCACGGACGACACGCGCGGCCTGGCCGGTCGCCACGTGATCGGCGTCGAGGCTAGAGGGAAAAACTTGCTGGTTCACTTCGAAGGCGGGTTCTCGCTCCACGTCCATTTGAAGATGAACGGCCGGGTCGCCATCTACCCGCGCGACGATTCTCGCCGTCTGAACGAGTCACGCGTGGTGGTGGTCCTCGACACCGAAAGTCATCGCGTCGTCTGCGAGAGCGCGCCGGTTGCCCGATTGTTGCGCACTTCCGACCTTTCCAAGGATTTGCATTTGCGAACCTTGGGCCCAGATCTGCTCGCGCCGGAATTCGACGTCGCCGCCGCGGCAATCCGGCTCTCACGGTGTGGCGAAACGCCGCTCGGCGAGGCTCTGATGGATCAGAGCGTGATCGCGGGGATTGGAAACGTCTGGAAGAGCGAGCTTTGTTTCACGTGTCGTCTCGATCCCTTCGCTGCCGTGTCGGCGCATACGGCGGCCGAGCTCGAGTCATTGCTCGTCCTGGCGCACCGGCAGATGCGTGACAACGTCCACGGTCGAAAGCGGACCATCCCCGATCCGTTCAGCGGGAGCCGTCACGAACGAAAGACGCGCGTCGGTCGACGGCTCGGCGAACGCGCGGTGTCAGTGTCCGAACGCGCGGGGGAGCGGTGCTACGACTGCGGCGCGATCATCGCAGTGAAGAAGCAGGGCGCGACGCACCGGTCCACTTACTACTGCCCCGTCTGTCAGCCGTCGCGGGTCGTGGCATGAGCGCGAACGCTGAGCGCGCCCGGCACGGCGCCGAGCCCGACGACGAAGTGCCCCTCGCGTCGCTCGGTCACGCGACGCGTGTGTGGTTCGAAGAAACGTTCACGACGCCGACGCTCGCGCAGCAGCGGGCGTGGCCGCTCATCCTGGAGGGCAAGAGCACGCTTCTCGTCGCTCCGACCGGGTCGGGCAAGACGCTCGCGGCGTTTCTCTGCGCGATCGACCGATTGCTCTTCACGCCCGAGCCGGAAAAGGTCGAGCGCTGCCGAGTCCTGTACGTCTCGCCGCTCAAGGCTTTGGTCATGGACGTCGAGCGCAACCTCCGCGCGCCGTTGGTCGGCATCGAGCGCACCGCCGAACGCCTCGGTATTTCCCACCGTGCGCTGGGCGTGGCGATGCGCACCGGGGACACGCCGGCCTCCGAGCGAGCTCGTTTCTCCAGAAATCCGCCGGACATCCTCATTACGACGCCCGAGTCGCTCTATCTGATGCTCACGTCTCAGGCGCGCGAAGCGTTGCGCTCGGTGGACACCGTCATCGTCGACGAGATCCACGCCATGGCCGGCACGAAGCGCGGCGCGCATCTGTTCTTGTCGCTCGAACGGCTCGAAGCGCTGCGTTCGTCGAAGCCGCCGCTCCAGCGCATCGGTCTCTCCGCGACGCAGCGCCCGCTCGACGAGATCGCTCGCTTGCTCGGTGGATTCGAGGCGACGCCCGCCGCGCTCCGCGCGCGCGACGTGCACATCGCGGACGCGCGCGAAGATCGGCCTCTCGAGCTCAGTATCGAAGTGCCGATCGACGACATGGCGAACCTCCGGAGCTCGGAGCGACCGGGCGCGCTCCGGGGGCACCAGGACGGCGAGCCTCCGCGGTCGATCTGGACGTCCATCTACCCCCGACTCGTCGAGCTCGTCCGCTCGCACCGTTCGACGATGGTGTTCGTCAACAATCGCCGGCTCGCCGAACGACTCGCGAACGCGATCAACGAAACCGCGGGCGAGCCGCTCGCGCGCGCCCATCACGGCTCCGTCGCGCGCGAGCAGCGCGTCGAGATCGAGGATGCGCTGAAGGGGGGAACGCTGCCGTGCATCGTCGCGACGAGCTCGCTCGAGCTCGGCCTAGACATCGGCACGGTGGAGTTGGTCGTGCAAATCGAGGCGCCGCCCTCGGTCTCGTCCGGTATTCAGCGCATCGGGCGCGCGAATCATCGAGTCGGAGGGAACCCGAGAGGAACGCTGTTTCCCAAGCACCGCGGCGATCTCGTCGCGTGCGCCGAAGCCGCGAAACGTATGCGCTCGGGCGACATCGAGGCCACCCACTACCCGAGAAGCCCGCTCGACGTCCTCGCCCAGCAGATCGTCGCGGCCGTCGCGATCGACGAACGAATGACCGTAGACGACCTCTTTTCGCTCGTGCGCGGGGCCGCGCCGTTCGCGGAGCTTCCGCGGCCGACGTTCGAGGGCGTGCTCGACATGCTGTCGGGCCGTTACCCCTCCGACGAATTCGCCGAGCTCCGGCCGCGACTCACCTGGGACCGCGATCGGAACGTCCTCGAAGCGCGCAAGGGCGCGAAGCGGCTTGCCATCGTCAACGCCGGCGTCATTCCCGATCGCGGGCTCTACGGCGTATTTTTGGCCGACGGCGGCACCGAGAAGACGAGCCGTCGCGTGGGTGAGCTCGACGAAGAAATGGTCTTCGAGGCGCGCGAGGGGGAAGTGTTCATTCTCGGCGCATCGAGCTGGCGGATCGTCGAGATCACCCACGACCGCGTCCTGGTCACGCCGGCGCCCGGAGAACCCGGGAAAATGCCCTTCTGGCACGGCGACCGTCTCGGCCGAAGCGTGGAGCTCGGACGCGGCATCGGCGAACTGCTCCGCACGGTCACGCAGGAGACGGACAAGGCGTCGCTCCGCCGTTTGACGAAAGAACATTTTCTCGACGAACGTGCCGCGAAAAATCTCGTCGCATACGTCCGCGAACAGCAGGAGCCGCCGTACGTGGTCCCGACCGATCGCGAGCTCGTCGTCGAACGGTTCGAAGACGAGGTGGGCGACTTCAGGGTGTGCATCTTGTCTCCGTTCGGCGCGCGCGTGCACGCCCCGCTCGCCGTGTGCATCGGTGAAAAGTGCAAGCGCGAGCTCGGCATCGTGGCCGAGTCGGTGTGGACCGACGACGGGATCGTCCTCCGGTTTCCGGAGAGCGACGAACCCCCGGCGGTCGCGACCCTCATTCCCGAGCCGGAAGAAGTCGAGGAGCTACTCATCGGGGCGCTCGGGCAAACCGCGCTCTTCGCGTCGCATTTTCGCGAATGCGCCGCGCGTGCGCTCCTCTTGCCGCGCCGTCACCCGGGCAAGCGTTCGCCGCTCTGGGCACAGCGCAAGCGCGCCGCGGATCTCTTGCAAGTCGCGTCGCGCTACGGCTCGTTCCCGATTCTCCTCGAGACGTATCGCGAATGTTTGAAGGACGTGTTCGACGTGCCGGCGCTGGTCGAGCTGCTCGGCGACGTGCGGGCGTCGAAGGTCCGCGTGACGGCGCTCGAGGCGAGCCGGCCTTCGCCGTTTTCGGTGAGCCTCCTCTTCAGCTACATCGGGAATTTCATCTACGAGTCCGACGCCCCGCTCGCCGAGCGCCGCGCGGCCGCCCTGGCCATCGATCAATCGCAGCTCCGGGAGCTACTCGGACAAGTGGAGTTGTCGGAGCTGCTCGACCCGGCTGCCATCGCCGATGTCGAGCGGTTGGTGCTCCGGCTCGATTATCCGCCGCGGCATCCGGACGAGCTGCACGACCTCTGCCTCTTCGTCGGCGATCTGTCGGACGCCGAGCTCGACCTCCGGCTCGGCGCGTCGAAGGACGAATTGCTCGCGCCGCTTCTCGCCGCTCGGCGGCTCGTGCGCGTGCGATTCGGCGGCGAAGAGCGGGTGATCGCCGTCGAAGACACCGGGCGCTTTCGGGACGCGCTCGGGGTGATGCCGCCGCCCGGAGTTCCGGTCGCGTTTCTCGAGCCGTCGCGCGAGCCGCTCGTCGATCTGGTGTCGCGCTATGCCCGAACCCACGGACCGTTCGCGCCGGAAGACTTCGCCGCGCGCTACCGAGCGCCCGTTCCCGCCGTGCTCGCGGCCCTCGAGGTGCTCCTGTCGCGCGGGCGGCTCGTTCGCGGCGAGATCCACCCGGATCGCCCGGGAATCACGTTTTGCGACAACGACGTCCTCAAGTCCATCAAGCGTCGTTCGCTCGCCGCCCTCCGCAAGGAAGTCGAACCCGTCGATCAGGTCGCTTACGCGCGCTTCTTGCTACGCTGGCAGGGGATCGACCGCGGCGCTCGCGGTTCGGAGATCCTCCGGCAAGCCATCGAACGACTCGAAGGGTGCCCGCTCCCGGTGAGCGACCTCGACTCGGACATTTTGCCGTCGCGCGTGCCGCGATTTGCGCCGGCAAATCTCGACCAATTGCTGGCCTCGGGAGAAGTGGTGTGGCGCGGCATGGAAGCGTCGGGCGGTGGCGGCGGGCGGGTCGCGTTGTTTTTTCGCGCGCACTTCGGCGAGCTGGCGCCGAAGCCGTCGCTCGCGGGCGGCGCCCTCGCGGGACGCCTCCGCGAAGCGCTCGCCGCACGCGGCGCGGTCTTCTTCGACGAGCTCGTCGCGATGGTCGGCGCGTTCCCCCACGACGCGCTCGCGGCGCTGTGGGAGCTCGTCTGGGCCGGCGAAGCGACGAACGACACGCTCCAGCCGCTCCGATCCCTCGCGAAAGGCGGCGAGCCGGATCGCAAGCGCGGGGTGCGCATCAGTCGCGCCTTACCCGGCAGCGAGGGGCGATGGTCGCTCCTTCGTTACGGCGCGGCGACCGAGACGGAGCGCCGCACGGCGCTGGTCCGCGCGCTCCTGCTCCGCCACGGCGTGCTCGTTCGCGAGGCGCTCCACGCCGAAGGCGTCCCCGGCGGCTTCTCCGCCGTCTACGAAGTATTGCGTGCCATGGAAGAAGCCGGTCGCGTGCGACGCGGCTACTTCATCGAGGGGCTCGGCGCGGCGCAGTTCGCCGAGCCCGGCGCCGAGGAATTGCTTCGAAGCGGGCGCGAGCCCGACGACAAGGGCGTTGCTCGACTCCTCGCCGCGACCGATCCGGCATCGCCGTGGGGAGCGGCACTGAAATGGCCGGCGCGCGACGGCGCCAGGCCGATGCGCGCAGCCGGCGCGCGCGTCGTGATCGGCGGCGACGGTCGTTTGCTCGCCTGGATCGGCAAGCACGACCGCTCGCTCCTCACGTTCTTCAGTGACGAACCGAGGGAACGAGCTCGCGACGCCTCGGCCGTCGCGGAGACGCTCGCGCGCTCGGTGGACAAGGAAGGCCGTCGCGCGCTCCTCATCGCGCGCATCGACGGCGCGGCCCCGGGCGACTCCCCGTTCGGCGACGCGCTCGTCGCGGCGGGATTTCAACGGCGCTCGATGGGCTTCATCCGGCGCGCCGTCTCCTGAACGTCCAGAACCCCCGCACTTCGGGCGGTGTGCTAGACCGCGACCCATGACGCGGACCCCGTTGCTCGACGGCGTCGAGCACGTCGTGTGGGATTGGAACGGCACGCTGCTCGACGACTGCGAGCATTGCGTCGCGGTCGTCAACGACATGCTCGAGGCACACGAGCTCCCCCGAATCGATGGCGAGGGCTACCGCGCCGTGTTCGATTTTCCCGTGCGCGCTTACTACGAAAAAATCGGGTTCCGGGTGAACGAAGAGGGTTGGGAAATGCTCGCCCGTCGATTCATCGAGACTTACGAGCGCGGCGTCGTCGAATGCCGGCTGCACGCCGGAGTCGTCACCGTCCTCGAAGCGCTGTCCGCGCGACGCCTCACGTCGTCGATCCTGTCCGCCGCTCAGACGAAGTTCATCGAGCCCATGCTCGCGCGCCACGGCATCGCTCGGTTCTTCACGACGGTCGTCGGCCTCTCGAATCACTACGCCGCGGGAAAAGTCGAGCTCGGCAAGGATTGGTTGACCGCGAGCAGCAAGGACCCCCGGACGGTCCTGCTCGTCGGCGACACCCTCCACGACCACGAGGTCGCGGCCGCGCTCGGCGTCCGCTCGGTTCTCGTCACCCTCGGCCATCAATCGCGCGAGCGGCTGATGAAATGCGGCGTCCCCGTGCTCGATCGCCTCGAAGATCTGCTCGACTGAAGCGGCCCTCGCGTCGAAATCTGATACAAGCCCTCCGTGCCGGTCGTCAGCGCGCGCGGTCTGTCGAAAACCTACGGTCCGCAAACGCTGTTCGAAGGTATCGCGCTGACGGTGCGTTCCGGCGAGCGGGTTGGCCTCCTCGGCGCGAACGGGGCGGGGAAGTCTACGTTGCTCCGGGTACTCGCCGGTCTCGAGACGGCGGACACCGGCGTGGTCGAGCGTCGTCGCGACGCGCGCATCCTTTACCTGGCGCAAGAGCCGAAGCTCGACCCGGAGTCGACGCCCCGGCAAATCGTCGAGCGCGGCATGGCCGAGTGGCACGCGGCGCGGGCGCGTCACACCGAGCTCACGCGGAGGCTCGAATCGGGCGAGGGCGGTGACCATGCCGCCCTGGTCGACGAACAATCCACGCTTGCAGAGACCATCGACCACCTCGGCGGATGGACGCGAGATCACGCGGCGATCGAGATGCTCGATCACCTCGGCGTGCACGACCTGGATCGGGCGGTCGGAACGATGAGCGGCGGCGAGCGCCGTCGCGTCGCGCTGGCCGAGCTCCTCGTCGCCGAACCGTCGCTGGCAATTCTCGACGAACCGACCAACCACTTGGACACCGAGACGATCGAGTGGCTCGAGGGGTACCTGGCCGACACCTTCGCGGGCGCCGTGCTCATGGTGACCCACGACCGGTACGTTCTCGACGCCATCGCCGACCGCGTGCTCGAGCTCGAAAATGGGAAGCTGACCGAGTTTCAGGGCGGCTACGCCGACTATCTCGTGCAGAAGGCGGAGCTCTTGCAGCACGCCGAGCGCGTCGAGTCGAACCGCCTGAACCTGCTCCGCCGCGAGCAGGCGTGGCTCCTTCGCGGCGCGAAGGCCCGTTCGACGAAGCAAAAGGCGCGTCGCGATCGGGCGCGCGCGCTCGTCGACGCCAAGGCGCCGCGTGAAGCGGCGCGGGCGAGCTTCGAAGGGCTCGAAATCGGCGGGAGGCGCACCGGCAAGACCATCGTCGACCTCGACGGCGTGTCGCTCACCATCGCCGGTCGCGAGCTCGTGCACTCGCTGACCCTGAGCCTGGTCGCCGGAGAGCGCATGGGCGTCATTGGGCCGAACGGCGCCGGGAAAACGTCGCTCTTGAAGCTGGTTTCCGGCGAGATCGAGCCGACGTCGGGGAAGATCGTCCGCGGTGTAAACACGCAGATCATCTATTTCGATCAGAGCCGTTCGGCGCTTCGCGACGACTGGTCGGTGTTCGACAACGTCGCCGAGCGCGAAGGTGCGGACCGAGGCGGCGCCGACGTCGTGCGCATCGGCGAGCGCGTCCTCGAGATGCGGACGTATCTCGAACAATTCTTGTTCGAAGGGTCGAAGCAGCGCCAAAAGGTCGGCGCGCTCTCCGGCGGCGAGCGTGCGCGCGTCGCGCTCGCCAAGGCACTCCGTCACGGCGCCAACCTGCTCTTGCTCGACGAACCCACGAACGATCTCGACGTTCCGACGTTGGGCGCGCTCGAAGATCTGCTCGAGAGCTGGCCCGGCTGCGCGATCGTCGTTTCCCACGACCGCTATTTTCTCGATCGCGTCGTCACCTCGACGCTCGTTTTCGAAGGAGACGGCGCCGTGACTCGTTATCCAGGTGGCTATCAGAGCTACCGCTCGCTCCGCGCCGAAGCCGAGGCGCAGAAAGCGGCCGCTTCCGCCGTACCGCCGCCGCCCGCGGCGAAAATGGCGCCCCCCAAATCAACAGGGCCCACTTCCGGTTCGAAGCCGCTCACCTTCGCCGAAAAGAAGGAGCTCGACGGCATCCTCGACCAGATCACGGCGCTCGAAGCGACGATCGCGTCACTCGAAGCGAAGCTCGCCGATCCGAAGCTCTACGCCGGCGACCCGGCGGAAGGCCGTCGCACTCGCGACGAGCACACGCGCACGACCGCGGCCCTCGCCGAGCGCACCGCGCGCTGGGAAGTGCTCGAAGATCGGCGCAACGCGAAAGCAGGCCGTTAAGAACGGCCTGCTTCTGCTCGGCGGCACGCGCCGCTTTGTCTCAGTTTACGTCGTACGGGCCGGACGAGCCCGACGGGCCGCGAGTCACGAGCTTCATGAGCTCGCCGTCGGCTTGGGAGCGCTGCTGGTCGCGCTCGGTCTGGCGCGCGACCTTTTCGTTCTCTTTTCGCGCCGCGATGCTCGCCTTCTTGCGGGCGTTCGCCTCGCGCGCCGCGACGCGTCGGCGCTCTTTCATCGCTTCCTTGAGGGCGATGAACTTCGGATCTTCGGCGCGCCGCTCTTTCGCCCGTTGATAGGCCTCGCGGCGAATGCGCCTCGCGAGCTCCTTCCGGGATTCGGCTTTTTCGTCTGAGTCGTTCATGTGCTCTGAGTGGTACCCGGTCTCCCGGAGTCCGGTTTCTCGGGATCGCATCACGGGTCATCTCGCGTCACTTGAGCGAGCGTCCGGCCGAGGGCGTCAACGACGACGTGCCCGAGGCCCTTGGCCTTGAGTCGGACTCCGTCCCACGCGCCCTGTTTCACGAACGTCCACGTGTAAGTGCCGGGCTCTCGGGTCGAAATCGCGATGCTCGAACCGCGACCCGCGTCGACGCGGTAACTCACGCCTTCTATCTCCATCTCGGCGACCGGCGCTTCGTCATAGTTCACGGTCGGGTCGGAAGCCGAACGATCTTCAACAGTTTCCATGAAACATGCTTCCCTTCAGGCTGATTGAGTGTTCAGTATACCGGCCGCTCTCTAGATTGCAACGCCGCTTGTGCCAGAGTCCGCCCGGATGGCGCTTGCCGACCTGCTCGGGCACTCCGCGACCCTGTTCATTCGGCGATTCGGCAGTGCCGGCGCGTTCCTCGCCGAGACCGAACAGCGTGCGTCGCCCGATGAGTCGACGCTCCTCCTTCTCGGAAGCGAAATCCCCAAAGGGGCGAAAGAGGGCGATGCCGTTCGCGTCTTCGTGCACCTCGACTCCGAGGGGCGCCCGATCGCGACGACGCGCACGCCGAAGCTCGAGCTCGGCGAGGTGGCGTTCTTGACGGTGACCGCGTGCACGAACTTCGGCGCTTTCGTGGATTGGGGACTCGCCAAGGAATTGCTCGTCCCTTTCGCCGAGCAGTCGTCGCCGCTTCGCGTCGGCGAATCGCACGCCATCGGACTCTATATAGATGCGACGGGACGGCTGGCGGGGACCACCAAGGTGAGCGAGCAACTCAGCGGCGCGACGCCCGAGTATTCACTCGACGAGTGGGTCCACGGGGAAGCGTGGCGCAACGATCGCGAGATCGGGCTCTTCGTCATCGTCGAGCGGACGAGCATCGGACTCTTGCCGGCGCGCGAACCGCACTCGCTCTTGAAGGGCCACGCGGCGCGGTTTCGCGTCGCGCAGGTCTTTCCCGATGGCAAGATCGAGCTGTCGCTGCGCGCCCACGCGCACGAGGAGCTGGCGAGCGACGCGCGACGAGTGCTCGAACGGCTCTCGAAGCCCGACGCGCCGCGCGTGGGCGATCGCTCGGACCCCGAAAAGATTCGCGTGCTCTTCGGGTTGAGCAAGAAGGCGTTCAAGCGCGCCGTCGGTCGCCTCATGAAGCAAGGCGCTGCGAAGATCGACGACGACGGCTACGTCGTCGTGCTGCGGCGTTGAGCGGAGTCAGCCCTTGCCGCGTTCTTCCGCCACCGAGTGCACGCGCTCGGTGAGGCTCGCATCGTCGAGATCGTCGACGAGGTCGGCCAGATCCGAGGCGTTCGGGCCGCACCATTCGAGGTCGTCGACGGTCGTGCCGACGGGAACGTCGAATCTCAGCGTCGCGAGCTTCTTGTAGAGGAGCGCGTGCTCGCGTTCCGCTTTGAGGTTCGCGGCGAGCCGATCGGCGCCGCGCACTTTGACGGACCAGTCGCTCGCGCGATCGGGGATCGCTTCCACCGAGCCGTAGGCGGCGAGGACCACCGCCGCCGACTTGGCGCCGAATCCGGGAATGCCGGGAATGCCGTCGGCGGTGTCGCCGACGAGCGCGAGGTAGTCGGCGATGGACTTTGGCGGCACGCCGAACTTTGCGGTGACGCCGGCTTCGTCGAGGGTCGTTTTGCGCATGCGGTCGCGCATGACGATCCGATCGCCGACCACGCATTGCGCGAGGTCCTTGTCGGGCGAACACAGGACGACGCGCTCGACGCGAGGATCCTCCGCCGCGATGCGCGCCATGGTGGCGATCGCGTCGTCGGCTTCGAATTCGACCATCGACCAGATCCGGACGCCGATCGCTTCGGTCATTTGCTCGGCGAGATCGAATTGCGACAGGAGGTCTGCGGCGACGCCTTCTTCCGTTTTGTACCCGTCGTAGAGGTCGTTGCGGAACGAGCGGATCACGTGATCGTACGCGACGCCCACGTGTGTCACTTCCGGCTCTCGCAGGAGGTAGAGCAGACTGCGCGCCAGCGTGCGCACCGCGCCGACTTCCTGATCCGCTTTGTTCGTCGCCGGCGGCCCCCCGAAGTAGGCGCGGAAGAGCTCGTACGTCCCGTCGACCAGGTGCACGTTCATCCGACGAGCGGTGACGCAGCCACCGCCGGACGGCAAGCGCTACGTCAAAAGATGACGCCCAGGCCCACGCCGAGGATGATCGCGTTCGGATCGGGCCCGTCGATGGACACCGTCTCGTAGCGGCCTTCCACGGTCAAAAAGAGCGAATCGAAGAAGTGCATGTATTCGATGCCCGGCGCGATCGCGAAGCCGGTCAGCGAGCGGCCGTCGCACACCGAACCGATGCCGACGACGCCCCCGCAGATATTGCCGTGCTCGACGCCGAGGCCGAGGCCGATCTTCGGGCGGATGATGCCGTGGCGGTGGACCCAGAAGTCGTAACCGATTTCGCCCATGATGTCGTAGATCCCGACGTGCGAGGACGCGTTCACGCCCGCGACGCCCGCGTCGTGCGACTCGCCGAAGAACCAGTCGAAGTCGCCGCCGAGGTAAAGCCCGGACCCGAGCGTGAACCCGAGCCGCGCATTGAAGCCGGGCGCGAAGGCGTTGTAGTCGCCGTCGCCCGTCCAGAAGCCGTACACGAACGAGGCGCTCGCCGTTCCCAAGTAGTCGCGATAGCCGTGCCGATAGTAAGGGTCCGCGGAGGCGACGCCCGAGAATGCGACCACAGCAGTGGCCAGACCGACCGAGGCGAGCAAGGGGAATTTCATGTAAGCGATGCCCTTCTTGATGACGGCGCCTGACGCGCGTTGTCTCCGTGCATCATCAAGTTCCGTGCCATTTCCATTGCTTCGGCTTTCGCGCAGCGCGGCGCTCGTTCACGCCGTAGGTCGCGACGACGGCGCCGTCGTCGCGCCATCTCACCCCGGCCAACTCGCGACAACGTGAGGCGTCAGTGCACAGACTCCGAACCCGCCGGCCGGCGACGGCGCATGGCGTCGAGAAATGCGAGCTGGAGAAAATTGTCCGGTGGGTTCCCGTCGGCGCAACGGATCGCGCGGTCACCCGCATTCATGGTGCGAGGATGGAGCACTCGAGACGAGTCAGCGCACGGGCCACGCACGGCACGTCGTAGCGACGGGTCGCCACTGCGCAAGACTCACACACCTCTCGATTGGTCCCGATTCACGCGAACCGCCCTGTCGCGATGAAGAATCAGGGTGAGGAGTAGTTCAAAATGAATAACGAAATGTTGCAGACGATCGACGATCAGGCCCTCGAAGCAGTGTCCGGCGGAACCGGCATCGGCGCGACCATCGGCGCCGCCCTCGGCGGCATCTTCGACAACCTGTTCGGCTTGGCCGGCAAGTTGGTCGGCGGCGGCTTGAGCGCGCTCGGCGGGGCCCTTTCGGGTCTCGGCGGCCTCCTCAGCGGCTGATCGTTTCGTCTCGGATTGCTGGAGCCGGGCTCTCCGGAGCCCGGTCACCAGATTCGCTTCTCCACGACTCCTGCGACTCAGGGACCGAATGTCTGATCGAACCCTTCTCATCGCGGCGACCGTCCCCATCCTGTGCAGCGGAATCGCGCTCGCGTTCCTGCAGAGGATGCCTGCGTTTCGGCTGCCGGAAGCGCACGCGGCCGCGGCGAAGGGAACGGGAAGCCTCGGCGCGAACGCCGCGAGCTCTCGCAAGGTCTGGGTCGGCGTGGTCGTCGCGGGCTACACGGCCGAGCTCGCCGCGGACGCCGAAGGTCGCGTCGCGCAAGTCTTTGCTCGGACCGGCGCGCGCGTCGCCGCCGGCGACAAGTTGCTTCAGTTCGACGAGTCGCAAGCGTCGACGGCGTTCGGCATGGCCGGCGCCGAGCTCGAGCAGCGACGCTCCGAGCTGTCTCGCGCCCAGGCACGTGCGGACGCCGCGAAGAGCAAGCTCGTCCGCATGCACGCCGGAGAAAAGTGGCTCTCGCAGCAAGAGGTGGAGACCGCGGAGGCCGAGGCCCGCGTGGCGACCGCCGACCTTCGCGCGGCGCGAGCCGCCGTCGGTGTCGGGCAAGCGCAGTGGAACGCGCAACGCCTCGTGATGGATCGACGGACCCTGGTCGCACCCTTCGCCGGCACCGTCGTGAGCCTGAACGTCGATCCCGGCGCGAGCGTCGCCGCCGGTCAGGTCGTGATGCGCGTGCTCAGCGACGACCGCCAGATCCGATTCGCGTTTCCGCCCGGTGAGCTCTCGCCTTCGGAGAACGCGCGCGTCCTGGTGAAGCTCGTCGGCTCGAAGTCGTCGATCGAAGCGCCCGTCTCGGCGCTCCGTCCCGAGCTCGACCCGTCGGCGGACCTCGTCTTCGGTACCGCCATGCTGCCGAACGACTTGCCCGACGCCGCGAATTGGCTGCCCGGCGCTCAGGTCGAAGTGAGCCGCCTTTCGCCGGCTTCTTCGGGGGCACCATGAGCGCCGCGCCGATCCCGCTGTTTCGTCGCGACGCGATCGAACATCGGCGTTCGCGCGGGCTCCGCGCCGAGGTGCTCGCCATCGATCCGGCGTCGACGTCGTGGGGGTTTCGCCTGCTCGCGAGCGGGATCGCCGTTCTCTTTTTGTTCGTCGTCCTTGGCAAGATCAACGAGTACGCGAGCGGCCCGGCCTTCGTGCGCCTCGACGGACGCACGACCTTGACGGCGAGCTTCGCGGGGCTCGTCACGAAAGTCGACGTCGTTCCGGGCCAAGCCGTCGAAGCGGGCGACGTCCTGGTCCGGTTTCACGCGAACGACGAGATCGCCGAGTACGAAGCGGCGTCGAAGGAGTTCGACAGCCAGCTCGCGAAGCTCCTGCTCCGGCCCGACGATCCGACGACGCGTGAAGCCCTGGTGGCTCTCCGGAGCCGGCGCGATCTCGCCCGCACGCGGCTCGACCAGCGCACGCTGCGTGCGCCCGAGCGCGGCATCGTCGGCGACGTGCGCGTCCGCGAAGGCCAGCTCGTCGAGCCCGGGCTTCGCGTCGTCGAGCTCCAATCGAAGACCTCGGCAGCGACGGTCGTCGCGTTGCTCCCCGGTCGCTATCGACCGCTCCTTCGCGCCGGCGACAAGTTGCGCTTCGATCTCGACGGCTTTCACCATCGTGCCTACGAGCTCCGGGTCGACAGCGTGGGCGATCAGATCGTCGGACCGTCGGAGGCGCAGCGGTATCTCGGTCGCGACCTCGCCGACGCATTTTCGATCAACGGTCCCGTCGTCCTCGTCCAGGCGAAGCTCGACCGCACGTCGTTCGACGTCGACGGCGATCACTACGACTTCGCGAACGGCATGTACGGCAAAGCGGAGACCATCGTGCGGAACGAACCGATCGCCTACTCGTTCGTGCCGAGCTTGAAGGAGTGGGTCGAGCGAGTGTCTTCGTGGGTGAGCCATGTCGTCTGAAACCGCGCAGCCTCAGAAAAACGCCGTCGCCCGGTCCGGCCGCGACGTGCCGTTCGTCCCGCAGCTCACGCCGACCGACTGCGGCGCGGCGTGCCTCTCGTCCGTGCTCGCCTTCCACGAGAAGCACGTGCCGATCCACGAGGTCCGCAACATGCTCGGCGGTGGTCGCAACGGCGTGAACGCGCGCGAGCTGCTCGCCGCGGGACGCGCGTTCGGGTTCAATGCGCGCGGCGTCGGGGTCGAGCCGAACAAGCTCCGGTATCTGCCTCCAGGCAGCATCATGCACTGGGAGCTCAATCATTTCGTGGTGTTCGAGCGGTGCACCGAGCGCGTCGTTCACGTCGTGGACCCGGCGCTCGGACGCCGCCAGCTTCCGATGGTCGACGTCGCGAAGATGCTCAGCGGCGTCGCGCTCGTGTTCGAGCCGGGCAACGACTTCGAAAAGCAAAAACCGCAGCGCCGTGGCCGCCTCGGCCGCTACGCCCGTTGGATTTTCGGGGTCCGCGGGATCTGGCTCCGCGTCGTGATGACGTCGCTCTTCTTACAGCTCCTCGCGCTGTCGGCGCCGGGGCTCATGAGCACGCTCGTCGACAAGGTCGTGCCGCGCGGCGACTTGCAACTGCTTTATCTCGTCGGCGCCGGCTTCCTCAGCGTCGCGTCGTTCTACTTTCTCTCCACGCTCCTCCGGTCGCGGCTCTTGCTCGAGCTGCGCACCAAGGTCGAGGCGCGGATGTCTTTCGACTTCATCGATCACCTGCTCGCGCTGCCATACGGATTCTTCCAGCAGCGGACCACCGGCGATCTGATGATGCGGCTCAGTAGCCAGACGTCGATCCGCGAGCTGCTCACCACCGGCGCCCTCTCGGCGATGCTCGACGGCGCGATGGTCACCGTCTACTTCTTCTTGCTGCTCGGCGCGGCTCCCGTCCTCGCGCTCGTCGCGCTCGTTCTCGCGCTCCTCCAGATCGTCACGTATCTGCTCGCCGGGCGCCGGAACACGCAGCTCGTCATCGAAGGACTCGCCGCGCAGTCGCGGCTCGAGGGTTACCAGGTCGAGATGCTCGCCGGCATCGAGACCTTGAAATCGATGGGCGCGACCGATCGCTCGATGGCGCGCTGGAACGACCTCTACGTCGACTCACTCAACCGCGCGATCTCTCGCGGGCTCCTCGACGGCACGTTCCAGGCGTTCCTCGGTACGTTGCGGTTCTGCGGTCCGATCGCGTTGATCGTCACCGGCGCCTACAAGGTACTCGACGGCACGCTGTCGCTCGGGACGATGCTCGGACTCTCGGCGCTCGGCGCGGGGTTCCTCGATCCGGTCGCGAATCTCGTCTCGACCGCGATGCGCCTCACGCAGCTCGGCGGTTACATGGACCGCATCGAGGACGTCCTCGAAACGCCGCGCGAAGCGCTTCCGTCGCGTCCGAACTCGCGCGCCACGGCGCGGCTCGAAGGCGACATCGACGTCCGCGATTTGTCGTTCAAGTACCCGAGCGAACCGCGCGCCACTCTCGAAGAAGTGAACTTTCACGTCGCATCCGGCGAGTGCGTGGCCATCGTGGGGACGTCGGGCTCCGGCAAATCGACGCTGGCCCGGCTCCTTGCCGGACTCTACGTGCCGCTTGCCGGATCGATCTCCTTCGACGGCCTCGATCTGCGAAGCTGGGATCTCACGACGCTCCGCGAGCGGCTCGGCATCGTCACTCAAGAAACGCGCCTTTTTTCTGGCACGATCCGCGACAACGTCGCGCTGTTCGAGACGACCGTGTCGCAGGAAGAAGTGGAACGCGCGTGCCAGCTCGCGTGCCTCCACGAGGCCATCGAACAAATGCCGATGGGCTACGACACGATGCTCGCCGACGGCGGCTCGTCGCTCTCCGGCGGTCAGCGTCAGCGGCTCTCGCTCGCTCGCGCCCTCGTTCGAAACCCGCGCGTGCTCGTGCTCGACGAAGCCACGAGCGCCCTCGACACGGCCACCGAACGGCGCGTTCAGGAAAACCTCCGCACGCTCGACTGCACGCGGGTCATCGTGGCTCACCGCTTGAGCACCATCGTCGAGGCCGACAAGATCGTCGTGCTCGAGCAGGGCCGCATCGTCGCGGTCGGCCGCCACGCGGAACTGCTCGCGAGCTCGGAGGCGTATCGCGGTCTCGTCAACGCGCAGAGTGGCGGCCCGAGCCTCGGCGCTTTCGAGGGCAGGTTGCCGGCTGCGGCGAGGCTTCGCGCCACTCGCGCCGTTGCCCCCCCGGCGTTCGATCCGCCCACGATTCGCAAAGTCGCGAGCGACGTCGCCTCCGATCAGTCGGTGATTGCCCCCAAAGGCTTCGCGAAGTTGCCCCGGAAAGCCGCATTCCCTTTCAAGGACAAGTGAATCGGGTAGCGCGCACGACTCGCCGTCTCCTGGTTCTCGCGACCGCGCGGACATCCGGCGCCGCGCTCGCGCTAGGGCTCTTCTCGTTGCCCGCGCACGCCGCACCGCGCGCACACTCCGCGGTCGATGCTCCGCCGGCGAACGACCCGAAGGTGACGCTCGCCGAAGAATCGTCGCCGACGGAAGACAGTGGGACGACCGCCGCCGGCGAAAACGCCCCTACCATCTCGCTCGCCGAGGTGCTGCATCACGCGGCGCACGATCCGCCGACGGTGCTCGCCGCGCTCGCCACCTTGCAACGGATCGAGGCGCAAGAGAGCTACGCGAAGGCGGCCTGGATCCCGAGCCTCACCGCGCAGGCGACCGGCGGCTTCGTGTACGACAATCGACTCATTTTTCCGAATACGCCGCGCATCGACTCCAAGGCGCTCAGCGTGCAGGGCAACGCTACCGTGGAGTGGGCGGCCCTCAGCGTCGAGCGCGGCGCGAACATCGACGCGGCCAAGGCCAACACGCGGGCGCAGAAGTTCGCCGAGCACGCGACGGAGCGCGCCGCGCTGGTCGCGGCCGCGGAGCTCTACATCCGCGCGGGTGCGGCCACCGAGCTGGTCAAGGACGCGGAGTTGACCGTCCAGCGTCGCACGGAAGAAAACGTCGGAATCAGCGGCCTGGCCAAGCTCGGCATGCGACCTCCGGTGGACGCTCAGCGCTCCGAGGTCGAGGCCGTCTCGGCGCGCTACGCGCTCGAGGCACGTCGCGACGACGCGCTCGCGGCATATGCGGCGCTCGCCGTCGCGCTCGGCCGTTCGCCGACCGATCCGGTTCGCCCCGAAACGACGACCACCACGGTGTTCTCGGTTTCGATTCATCCCGCCGAAGCCCAGCGCGTCGCGATGAAAAATCGCCCCGAAATTCGCAGCCTCGTGGCCAGTGTGGTGGCCGCACGAGAGAGCTACAACGCCGCGATCGGCGCCCGCTATCCGACCGTCGGCGTGTCGACGACGGCCACCGTGTCGTACAGCGACGTGCTCAGCGGGCTCGGCATCCCCGGCTATCAATATGGCGGCCAGGCGGTGGGCTACGTGCGGTGGTCGGGCCTCGATCCGTCGGTGTGGCAGCGCGCGAGCGTCACCGAAGCCGCGATCGCCGAAGCGCAGCACCAGCTCGAGGCGACCGTGCTGACCGTCCAAGGCGAGGCCGTCGGCGCGTCGTACACCGTGAACCGCGCGAAGACCGATCGCGATAGCGCCGTCGCCGTGCTCTCGCTCGCGCAGGTCACGCGCGAGGCGCAAGACGGCCGTTACCGGACCGGCAACGCGTCGTTGCTCGATCTGCTCGACGCGGAAAATCTCGAGCAACAAGCTCGCCAGCGTCGCATCGAAGCGGAGCGCGACTACGAAATCGCCGGGGCGCGCCTCTTGGCCGCCTGTGGCCTCCTCGGCCGCTTCGCGGAGTGAGTGCGCGGCGCGGCGCCGCCCGCCGCCGAGCCTCCGCTGCTCGACGTCGCGGTCCCGCGACGATCTCCGACCGGGGCCACGCATCGCGGCGCGGACTCGCTCACAGGGGTTCGTGGCGAGACGGACGATACTTCGATGCATCGAAGTATCTCCCACTGGCACCGCGGACCCTTCGTGAGCGAAAAACCGGAGCCGCCATCTTTTCCGCACCGCGTGAGGCCGGCCGCGCCGCTCGGCGCTGAACGGTCGTCGCGCGAGTGCCCCGCTCGCGCCCTGGATGCCAACTGCTCGCGCCCGACGCCAAGGGTTCCCGCATCCCTCCGCGCTCCTCGCCGCCTCGTTTGTTACTTGCCGTGTCTTTTAAAATAGACTAATGTCTTCCGCAGTCATCGTTGGCGCCCGGGCGCCACGATCGCCCCAATTCGTTCTGCCATTTTGCGGCTCGCTCGTTGCGCCGCACGAGGAGGCATTTCCATGCCGGTCACCGACGAATTCATCGACGCCAATCGCCGCTACGCCGAAGGGTTCCGCAAGGGCGCTCTCCCGCTGCCGCCCGCTCGAAAGGTCGCGGTCGTCCTGTGTATGGACGCGCGCATCGACCCGGCTCGCGCGCTCGGCCTCGAAGAAGGCGACGCGCACGTGATCCGCAATGCCGGCGGCCGCGTCTCCGACGCGGTCCGCAGCTTGACGATCAGCCAGACCCTGCTCGGCACCGAAGAGGTCGTGGTCATCCATCACACCGACTGCGGCATGCTCACGTTCAGCGACGAAAGTATCCGCGCCAAGCTCAGAAAAGAGCGCGAAATCGACGCCGACGCGCTCGCGTTCTTGCCGTTCACGGATCTCGATGCGTCCGTACGCGACGATCTCGCCGCCTACCGCACGTCGCCGTTGGTTCGTCACGACGTGCCCGTCCGCGGCTTCGTCTACGACGTCAAGACCGGGCGCCTCCGGGAAGTGAAGTGAGGCGATCGTGACGGACCCTCAGAAGCTCCACCCCGAGACCGCGCTGCTCCACGGTGGGCAGACGTCCGATCCGACGACCGGCGCACGCGCGGTGCCGATTTACCAGACCACGTCGTACCAGTTCCGCGACACCGAACACGCCGCGAACCTCTTCGCATTGAAGGAGTTCGGCAACATCTACACGCGTCTGATGAATCCGACGACCGACGTGTTCGAGAAGCGGCTCGCCGATCTCGACGGCGGCGTCGGGGCGCTCGGCCTGGCCAGCGGCCAATCCGCGATCACGCTGTCCATCTTGAACCTCGCGCGCGCGGGCGACGAGATCGCTTCCGCCGACAATCTGTACGGAGGCACTTACAATCTCTTTCACTACACGCTCCCGAAGCTCGGCATCAACGTCAAGTTCTTCCGATCGAACGACCTCGACGCGCTGAAGAAGGTGCTCTCGTCGCGCACCAAGGCAGTCTATGCCGAATCGATCGGCAATCCGAAGCTCGATGTCGCGGACCTCCAGGGCCTCGCCGCGGTGGCGCATGGACACGGCGTTCCGCTGATCCTCGACAACACCGTTTCGCCGTACCTGCTCCGTCCGTTCGAGCACGGCGTGGACATCTCCGTTTATTCAGCGACGAAGTTCATCGGCGGGCACGGCACGAGCATCGGCGGCGCCATCGTCGACTCCGGCAAATTCGACTGGGAAAACGGCAAATTTCCGCTCATCACCGATCCCGACCCGAGCTACCACGGCGTCAAATTCGTCGAAGCCCTCCGCCCGGTCGGTAACGTCGCCTACATCATCAGGGCACGCGTCACGCTGCTCCGCGACCTCGGGCCGGCGCTCTCGCCGTTCAACTCGTTCCTGTTCTTGCAGGGGCTCGAGACGCTGCACCTCAGGATGCAGCGCCACTCGGAGAACGCGCTCGCGGTCGCCCGCTTCCTCGAAAAGCATCCGAGCGTCGAGTGGGTACTCTATCCCGGGCTCGAATCGAGCGAGCACCACGCGGCGGCGAAGAAGTACCTGCCTCGCGGTGCCGGCGCCATCCTCGGGTTCGGCATCAAGGGCGGCGTCGCGGCCGGCAAGAAGTTCATCGAAGGGGTGAAGCTCATCTCTCACCTCGCCAACGTCGGTGACGCCAAGACGCTCGCGATCCACCCCGCCACCACGACGCATTCGCAGCTCTCGGAGGCCGAACAAGCCGCGACCGGCGTCACGCCGGACTTCGTGCGGCTCTCGATCGGCATCGAACACGTCGACGACATCATCGCGGATATCGATCAGGCGCTGCGCCGGGCGGTGTGAATGCACGCTCCCGAGTGCGACACTCGGGGGGCGAGCGCCGGTCTCGAAGCAAGGCCGCTTCGCATCGGCTTCATCAACCTGATGCCGAGAGCGGAGGAGTACGAAAAGAGCCTCCTCGCGCCCTTCGCTCGCGCGGGCGTGGCGATCGAGCCCGTCTGGATCCGCCTCGCGCTCCACGCCTACTCGAGCAGCGATCCGAATCGAATCCGGAACGCCTACACGACGTTCGAAGAGGCCCTCGTTCAAGCGCCCTTCGACGGGCTGGTGCTCACGGGCGCGCCCGTCGAGGAAATGGCCTTCGAAGACGTCCTCTACTGGGACGAGCTCGCGGCGATCCTTCGCCACGCGCAGAACGCCGTGCCCTCGACCCTCGGGCTCTGTTGGGGCGGGCTCGCGCTCGCGCACCTCGTCGGCGTCGAGAAAGTGCGCTTCGAAAAGAAGCTCTTCGGCGTCTACCCGCTTTCGAACCTGTCGCCGGAAGACGGGGTGCTCGCCGGGGCCGATGACGTCTTTTCCTGCCCGCAGAGCCGCCATTCCGGCATCGCCGACGCGCGGCTCGAGCGCGCGGCGAACGAAGGCGCGGTCCGGCTCCTCGCGCACTCGAACGCCGCGGGCTTTTCGATCTTCGAGAGCGCGGACCGGCGCTTTCTCATGCACCTCGGTCATCCCGAGTACGAACCCGCGCGCCTCGCCTTCGAATACACGAGAGACCAGCGCGCCGGTCGCTCCGACGTCGAACGACCGCACGGCTTCGACGTCGACCGGCCGCTCTCGACGTGGCGCTCGCACGCGACCGAGTTTTTCGGCGGCTGGGCGCGCTCGCTTCGGCGATGATCGCTCAGCGATCCATTCGCACGACCAGTTTCGTCGCGGGCTCGAGCCATGCGGAGGCGGCCTCGGAGCTGTCGACCACACGAGTAGTCACTTTCTCGGGATGCAGGGTGCGCGCCGCGATCATCGAGATGACGCGAGGTAAGAGCGCCGCGGCGTGGGTGCGCCCGATGAAGAACTGGATCCCCATCGTGTACATCGTCCTGAGCGGCAACGGCGGGGGAACCCCCGGGTAGAAACTGATGCTCTGGCAGATCGCTTCCGGCTCGGTCGAACGAATCGCGAAGTCGAGGCCGGCCGCGGTGAGGCCGGCGTCGACGACCAGGGGATAGCGACGTTCGCGTCGCGTGAAATCCGTGCGGAGCGGGCGCGCGCCGAGGGAAGCGGCGGCCGCGAGCCGCTCGTCGTCGTCGCTCGCGAAATCGACGCGGGAACCGAGCGCGATCGCCGCGTCGACGGCGTAGAGCGGAAGGCTCGGGAGGCCGTGACTCACGACGAGCACGTCGCTGCCCGGGTGCTGGTCGAGGTGCGGCGCGACGGCGCGGAACCCGTCGAGGACGTTGTCCGACACGCTCGCGAGCGCGACGGGCTCGAGCGCCGCCGGGACATTGGCGAGCATCGCGTTCGCGAACGGGACGCGCACGAGGTCCGAGAGCATGCCGCCGTACTCGACGCCCGAGAGCGGCTGCATGCCGTAGTCGGAGAGCGTCGGGTAGGCGTCGCAGATTGCGGTGTGGCCGGCACGGCAAGCGGCGCAGGTGCCGCAGCTGAGCTGGAACGCGACGATGACGCGCTGTCCGATCTCGAACCCCGTTGTTTTGTCGCCCAGCGCGACGATCTCCGCGACGCATTCGTGTCCGAGCGCGAACGCACTCTTCGCGGGAATGAAACCCTGCGCGAGGAACAGATCGATGTCGCACCGCGCGACCGCGATCGGGCGAACGAGCGCGGCGTGGTCGGTGTCGAGCTTCGGAGCAGGGACGTCGCGCCACTCGAGCATTCTCGGTGACGCACAGGTGAGTTGTCGCATGGGTTTATCCGAGGAGATCCGGGAAGCGGAGTTCGAGTGCGCGCCACAGCTCGCGCCGCGGCGCGGGCGGAGGTTCGATGGCAAGGACGTGGCCGAGTCGCGCGATCGCCCCGAGTTGCTCTTCGGCGCGAGCGAGTCGCTCGGCGTGCTCGAGGGCGTCGCCGTACACCGGGAGCTTCAAGCCGACGCGTTGCTTCACTGCGGCTTGCCGTGCGCAGCGACACGGATTGTCCGGGTTCTCGAGCCCGCACTGCGCTTCGAGGAGCGGGCGCAACGTCGCCCGGCCGCGAGCGAGTCGCTGTCGAAACGCCGCCGGCCCCACGTCGCAGATCGCCGCGCCGACGACGTCGGTCGCGCCGAGCAGATCGGTGAGCAAGACGGCGAGCCGCTCCTCGCGCGACAGCGACAAGAGCATCGCCTGCGTGCACGTGCGCTGCACATCGCGCGCGAGGAGCCGCGCGTCGCCGGCCGGCAGCGTCGCCGGTTCGCTCGCGGCGATCCCTTGCGCGATGGCGTCCGCGACGTCCCCGATGCGCACCGCGCGCTCCTCCATCCGCGATTTGCGAACGCGGAGCAAATGCCGCGACGCGATCGAGTAAATCCACGTCGTTGCGCGACTCCGTCCGTCGAATTGCGACAGATGCGTGACGACGAGCACCAGAATCTCCTGTGTGCAATCTTCGGCGTCTTGCACCGTTCCGAGCATCCGCAGCGAAAGCCGATAGACGAACCCCTCCGCGCTCCGGCAGACACCTTGCAGTGCCGACTTGTCGCCGGCGACGGCGCGGGCAATCAGGGTCTCGAGCGGTTCGCTCATGTGCGTCCGATGGATGAGAGACCGCGCGAGTCCCCACTGTGACGGAAAATCGACGCGCAGGTCATTTTTTGCCTGCCCCCAACCGCCGCGCCGACGCGCGGCGCACTTCCCCCCGAGCGGTGCTCGCGCCTGGCCGGAGGGTGAGTCGCGGTCGGCTGCGCCAGGCGCTCCCGCCGCAGGGGGAAGTCGGCAGAACCGTCGTCCGTGCCGCTCTA
>CAZDNG010000082.1:20013-30085 GCA_964506835.1 uncultured Polyangiaceae bacterium | reverse complement strand
AAGGAGCGCACGGCGACCGAATACGGCAAGCTGTTCGCCGCCGCCGGGCTGAAGCTGGAGCGCGTCCACGCGACCCAGTCGCCGTTCTCGATCGTCGAGGGTAAGAAGGTCTGAGAGACCTCGAGAAGGCCAACATCGCCGCGCTCCGCGAGCACGCGGCGCAGCTCCGTCCAGCGGATATCGCGTCACCGTCACGCGATCCGTGCGCTCCCCGCGTCCGCGCGCTACGCTTACCAGGCCTCGAGAAGAAGACTCGGCGGACGCAGCAAGGGAACAATGAAGCCAGAGAAACAAGAAACGAAGCCCGCACCCACCGAGCCAAAGAAGGCGAGGAAGCCCCGGCCCAAGGCGGCGAAGAAAACCGAGGTAGCCAGCGTCCGCAGTGATGCGCTGCTCGGCAAACGCTTCACTCACCGGGCACGCTCCGAGTGGGGGGTCGGGACGGTCGTCGACGGGGCGGAAAATGCAGTGGTCCTCGCGTGGTCGGACGGCGCCGAGCGGCGGACCGCGCGGAGCTACATGGCTCAGCTAGTCGAGGTGGCTTAGAGCCTGCGCGAAGATAGACTCAGCCAAGTGTTCATGCCCGACGGCCATCCGAACTTGCGGCGCTAGCCGTAGTTCGCTGACGGCACGCAGATTGCTGCATGCACGGACGGAGAACCGTACCGTGCCAACATGTGCCAATCTCCTGCAGCAACAACGACTCCATCTCGACGGATGGCTCGCCGGCAACGATCGACGATCCCGGCATCGAGTGTCGCTGCGGGAGGTGACGTCGTGAGCAGTCTCGTTCCGTGCCCGGAATGCGGCCGCCATTTGCGGCGCACCGAGATCTCGTGTCCGTTCTGCGGCGTGCCGGTAGCCGACGCGTTCGCGCGTGCGCCGGAACGGCAGCTGCCTCCGTTCAGAATGAGCCGCGCCGGGCTCATTGCGTTCGCGGCGGCGAGTGTCACCGCCCCCGGGTGCGGTGGTGTCACCACCGGTATCGCGGGGTCGGGAGATAGCGTCGGCGGAGGAATGCCGAGCGCCGGTGGCCAATTCGGAAGCGGCGGCACGTCGGCGACCGGTGGCACGCTCGATACCGGTGGTGTCCCAGCGGTTTTTTACGGCGCTCCGTTCCCGGTGCCCATGACGGGAGGGAACGGGGGAACGGGTCTCGGCGGGAACGGGGGTACGTTCCCCACGCCCTCAATGGGTGGAAACGCCGGCATGGGGGTTGGCGGCGGTTCCAGCGCGTCCGATTCCGGCACGCCGCACGACGGCGGAGCGCTTTGCTTCAACGCGTTCGACCATATGCAACACCCCTGCTGTCCGGAGACCACGCCCGATTGCACGAACGAGCCCGACGGCTACCCCGGATATGGTTGCACGCCGAGCCCGGGTTCGTTCTGCGCGTGTACTTGCGAGCGGGGTCAGTGGACCTGCGGTTGCTGAGTGCGTCGGTCGACCTGTAGACGCCACGCTGATCGACGTCCTCATCGACGGCTTCGAAAAGAACGAAGCGCTGCGCAGCTTCCACCACAAGGAGGAATGCTACGATCCCCGTCGCATGGCACGCAGGGAGGCCTCGAGGTGGACAGTTGCCGTGATCGGCACGTTCATCGCTATTGGATGCGGTGGTCAGACGACCGGCACCGGAACGCACGTGGACACCCGCAGGGACGCGGCGCCGAGCGGGACGACCGGATCCGGTGGCGACTCGTCGTGCGGCGGAGGGAGCACGTCGAGCGGCGGAGGGAGCACGTCGAGCGGCGGAGGGAGCACGTCGAGCGGCGGGTCCAGCAGCTCCGGCCTCGTCGCTTGCGACGATGGCACCGGCAACACCGACTGCTGTCCGTCGAGTGCCGTGGAGGGCCGCAGGTGCGACGGGAGCGTCCCGAAGTGCTCACTAGGCGGCTGCCACGCTGGCTTCACGAGCTACCTCTACTGCGGTGGCGGCACGTGGAGTGCGGGAGGAGGGCTATTCCCTTGCCGCTTGGATGCCGGCACGGCTGCGAGGGTCGTCGATGCAGGTCCTTGCCGCCGAACTACTCCTCCAGCGTGCTCGCAGGACACCTATCCGTCGTGTGCTCCCGACTGGGCCTCGGCGTTGTCGTGGTTCACCGCGTGCGGCTTCCCTGGATCGGGCGCAAGTGTCGCTCGTTGCGGCTCCTACGACGCATTGGTCACCTCTGGGTTCGACAACGGCAACACGTACTTCTACGACGCCGCCGGGAAGCTCATCGGGTCGCAGAACTCGTACTCTTGCGAGGCTTACGATCCGACGTTCGTCCCGCTCGCACCGCTCGCATTGAACGGGTGCACTCCGTTGCATCGGTGCTCGATGGATGCCGGCACTCTCCCGTGTGGCAGTCAGACCTGCGCCGCGAACCAGGTCTGCGTGCAGCAGATGTGCGGCGGCGGTCCGAACCCGTGCGTCCCCCTTCCGGATGCCGGCACGTGCCCTCGGGGCTGGACCTTCGATCCGTCGTGTCCCCGTTCCACGCTCGGCGGCTGCGATCCTCCACCATGCACGAATCCACCGCCCTACTGTGCCGACATACCCCAGGCGTGCCTCCCGGCGGTGACGGGGTTGGGGGCGCTCTGCCCGTGCGCCGATTCCGTGTGCCAGTTCGGCGGCTGTGTGGAGATGTTTGGCCGCAACGTCACGTGCGCTGCTCAGTGAGAAGACGGCGCTAGACGCCTCCCGCGTCAGAGCGAATCGACCGGCGTGCGTTCGTGGTGCGCGATGGCGACGCGGATGGTCTCCGGCACCTCGACGGGCCTCCGGGATTCCGTATTCACGAAGACGTAGACCAGCTCACCCGACACGAGCTCGACGTCGCCGCGGTGGATCTCGAGCGCGAACCGGAGGCTCGTACGGCCGAGCCTCGCGGCCCGGGCGCAAACGTCAATCTCGTCGTCGTAACGCGCGGGGCTCTTGAATTCGAGGCTGGCCTTCACGGCGAAGGTGTCCACGCCGGCGGCCGCGAACGCCGCGGGATACGTGTGGCCGAGCGCCCGCCAGTACTCGGTGATCGCGACGTCGAAGTAGGTGAGGTAGTTGCCGTTGAACACGACGCCTTGAGGATCCACCTCGGCCCAGCGAACCCGCATCCGGTGACAGAACGAGAACTCCGCGCGGGGCACGTCGCATCATAGGCCGATCCCGTCGGGTCCGCGACGCGCTCGCGGGTCTCCCAGGGACGCCCCGCGTTCCGCGGCGTCCCCCCGCGCCCTCGGCGAACGAACTCGCGGCCCCGGCGGGCGCCGCTCGACCTACAGCGACCTCTTCGAGAACCGCGCCACAATTGGCACGTTCACGGTGCCATCTATGGCATGGGCGGGCCATTGGTGGCACCCGCCGGCACGGAGTCCAGCGGCTATTTCGGCGGCATATGTCGTGCTTAGTCGTTCGCGCGTACTCGTGTGTTGGAGGAGGCCCCCTTGCGACTCGTATCGCTCGCGTCGGTGGTGAGTGTTCTCTTGTGTGGCTGCGCTTCGTCGAACCCGACGGAGGTCGACGATCTCGGCGCGTCCGCCCAAGCGCTGTCGGGAGGATCGTGCCTCACGCACGACGTCCACGTCACGGATCAACCGGGCCCGACCCAAGGCCTTTGGAACGGCACCAACACGCTGGAGACCGCGCCGGCGGTGGGCACGAACGCCGAGTTCGTCTTCGTCTTCGACAAGCCGGTGAGCGCGGACAAGCTCCAAGCGGCAACCACCATCAAGGTCGCGAGCTGTCTCGACTCGTCTGCCACGCCGGGACACGTCGTGCCCATCAAAGTGCTGGCGAGGGCATCGTGGCTCAACACGGTGGTCACCATCCAGCACCCGACTGAAGCGTTCACGCCGGGCTGCACGTACGCGCTGTCGATCGCCGGCACGCAGACGGTATCGAACCTGTTCCAGTGCCTCGACAAATCGGCCGGGTTCTCGTTCCGCGTCCGAGCCAACGACGAACCCACGGCACTGGTGAAAGAAGCGACCTCGGTTCGTTACTGGCCGAGGGTGTTCGACGTCGCGGCGTTCAAGCTTCCGGAAACCCTCGACCTCACGCCCGGCGCGATCGTGCAGCGTTACGCGGAAGGTATGGGGATTCGGCCCTATACCGACACGTTCACCGAGGTCACCAGCGGGCCGAGCCACCCACAGTACAAGGTCTACGCGCAGAACTACTTCGGAGTACCGGTCTCCGGATACGGCTACACGTTCTTGATGAACCCGGGCGGATTCGTGGAGTCCGCGAACGGTCACGTCGCCCAGGGGATCGATCTCGACGTTCATCCGATCGTGCTCGACGCGGCGGCCGTCGTGGCCGCGACAGCCGCCGTATTGAAGTCGCATCGCTTCGGTCTGCCGCCGGTCCTGCTCCCGACGGAGAAGAAGCTCATCGTCGTTTCTCGGACTCAAGCTCCTGCGACGCCGCAGTTCCGGCTCGCGTGGCGCGTTCAGCTCGCGGATCAGGTGAGCCACCAGTCTTTCGTGGTGCTCATCGACGCGCGAGATCTCAGCGTGCTCCGCGCGCCGTCGCCGAGCGGTCGTTCGCAGTGCGCGACCCAGGACATCTCGCGTCTCACCCTGGCCACCCCGGACGTATCCGGTCAGGTGTCCGCGAATCCACAGACGACCGTGTACTCGGATCCCGACGCTTTCGAGATGTCGCACTACTCCGGCCCGAGTTCGGCACCGTACGTGCTGCGCACAGCGGGCCTCGATGCGCAGACCTTGCCCGTGCTCACCGGACAGTGTGGAACCAATCCCGGCCAGCAGACGACCAACGGGGCGATCCTGGCGACCGTGCCGGGCACGATGTTCGACGGTAGCGCGAGCTGGACTCCCGAGGTGACGAGCGCGGCCGCAAGCTACATGGGCGTACAGCGCACGATGGAGTATCTCGCCTCCGCGCAGACGCCCGTCATCGGCGGAACGCCGGCGCAAGAGCCGTGGATCGGCGTGGATGGTTTCGGAGCGACGCCGATCGACGTGACCGTCGAGGCCCGCGACAACAACCGCTTCCAACCTGCGGCCACTCCAGGAGGCCCCGTTCTCCTGCGCTACACCTGGTCGAGTGCCAACCCGAGCGGAACCGGAAATCTGGCGGGAACGGGGGCCGCTCTGGACGAGACCGGTCACGAATTCGGCCACGGAATCGTCGACGCCATCTTCGGCGCGTATTCGGACCCCGAGCTTCAAGCGATCGACGAAGGGTTCGGTGACATGCTCGGATCGGCCGTCGAGCACACGGTGCGAGCGCAAGGCCCATGGTTGGACGACAAGAATCCCGTGAACTGGTGCATCGGGGGTGACCGGGTCGCCAACGCGATTGATCCGGGTACGGGGCAGGTGAAGCAATGCTACCGGGATCTGCAGCGCCCCGACCTGTCGTTCCAGACCTTGTCTGCGGCGCCATCGACGCCAGGCGGGAGTCCATATACCCCCCAGGTGATTGCATCACCGGACGCTTTCAACGACTGCAACTATGCCCAACTCCCGCTCAACCCAACCGAGCACGACCTCGACGTATTTTCGCACAAGAACAGCACGGTCGCAGGACACTGGTTCTATCTCATGATCGTCGGACCCCCCAAGGGGACCAACGGCATCGACTGCGCGCCCGGAAGCACAGGGCTTTCCTGTGACTACGTGATATCCGGTCCGCCGCTGAGCTGGAACGATGCGTTCGCCGTCGCACTCCACGGGTTGAAGCTGATGGGGCAGGAAGCGGGCTTTGAGGCCTTCGCCAACAGCACCGTCTCTGCGGCAGACAAGCTGTTTGCAGGGGACGCCGATCACGACCAAAAAGTTCAGCGCGTCGTGGACTCTTGGGCAGCCGTCGGCCTGTGGGAGCACTACTGGGAGGGGATGACTGGGGCGATCAAGCCGGGCAGAAACGACGTGGGAGTGAGCCCCTGGCAGCCCATCGAATGGCTGATCCAACCCGGTGAAAAATCATGGGACGTCGACGTTTCGACCAAGGAAGACTTTTCGGTTCTTTACGCCTCCAGGACTGTCACGGATACCACGGTCGAAGACGGGAAAACCTATGGCGTCCTTCGCGTGGCGTTGGCGCCGAACACGCCCTACTACTGGAGGGAACGTCCGTCCACGGGCGCACCGTGGGATTGCTTCCCGAGTCACTTGTTCAAGACGGGCAACGCACCGAAGGTCGACGGGATCGAGATGATCGCAAACCTCGTCTCTCCAGGGGTCGTGCGGCCGGGTACGGTCGAAGCCCAGTGGAATCCGATTCCCGGAGCGACGGCCTACGAGGTCTACGTGGCGGCGAAACCTCCGGGAGGTCCCGGTGATCCGAAATGCACGGCTGGAACGGGTGTCATCGACGTGAAGGTGGATCCCGCGGCCGCTGGACCCTCGACGCTCATCGCCGGAATTCAACCCCTTTCGTCGTACACGATCGACGTTCAGGCGACGGGCCCAGCGGACCCGTCCGGAGTGGCTCCCAAGAGTGATTGCGCGTCCTCGTTCTTCGGGACGATCGAAATGCGTCCACCGGTACCTACGGCACCCGTCGAGGCCGCCGGGTTCGACTACTTTTCACCGCACGCTGCCGGTTCGGCGCAGCTTGCTTGGCAGTGGACTGCGCTCGATGGACCAAGCTCGTCCCGGATCGACTTTTCCCCTCGCGATGCACATGGCTCGTGCACGAGCACGGTCACGCACGCGGAGACTGTGCCGATCGACTGCGGCAGGTCACTGGCGGGTTGTTCCGGATTCCTCACCACGGACGTTTTTCCGACGCCGAACCCCAACGGAGCGTGGGCGAACCCGTCCGGGTATTGCTGGACCGTCACCTCCATCGCGCAAAATGGGCAGACGGCCTCAGCGGCAACCCCTTTGGGCGCCGACGGAGTCACCCCCGTGCCGCTACACTTCTCCAACTCGTTCATCTTGTCGGGCCCGAAGCCATCGTCGCCGGGGCTTCCACAAGGGAACGTCGAAGTCGACGGAACACCGGGACTCATCGAAGGCCGCGCTTACGAGAGTACGGACCCGGTGGCCTTCACCTGGTCGCCCGTCGCGCACGCTTCCGGCTATTTCATTTCCGGAGGCCGCTGGCCGTGGCGCTTTCCGACTTGGGCCGACGAGCCTCAAAACTGCTTCGCCGGTGCCAACCCGGCAACGGGCACGGTCATCACCTGCAACGATGGACCCGTCGAGATCGACTTTCCCAAGCAGGAGGTGACGGGCGGCGCGACGAGCGTCCAGATTCCGGCTGACCAAGCCGGCCGCGGCCGCTACTGCTGGACCGTATGGCCCGAGCTCGAGAATCCCAGCAGCCCTGGTACGGCCAATCCGATTCAGCCCGACGTGATCCCGCAAGCCAACGTGTATTGCTACACGACCGAAGCGGCGAAGCCCATTTTCCAGCCGGGAAATCCTCTGCCGGACGGCAACGGCTTTTCCCCCGCTGACATCGTCTTCAAGATCGTCTTCCCTTACGTTCCAGAAGGTCGATACAGCATCGACTTCAACGGGGCTCACGGAACGTCGACGCACAGCCCGTCCTGCGACGTGCAGACCACGAACGATCCCTCTCGCTGGCAGCCTGGCGAGAACTTCGACTTCGCGGACCTCTACGATTGCGAATACGAGGTGCACGTGACGCCGGATCCGGACACGGACTACAAGATCGTGGCGACCGTGACGGGCTACTCCGGCGACCTCACCGAAACACTGCCCTTCAAGACGGGCTCCTGCGGGAGTCAGGATCACCCGTGCTGCGACGGCGATACCTGCAGCGCGAGCGACACGGTCTGCGTAAAGTCGTCGCACACCTGCAAGCATTGTGGAGATCCCACTGATCCATGTTGCGATACGAACCCCAGTTGCGCGATCAATCGGATCTGCGATCCGGGAACCAACACGTGCATGTTCTGCGGAACGATGGCGGGGCAGCTCTGTTGCACCGACGCGGCGAGCATCGGGGACCTCGGGGGTAAGTGCAAACGCGTGCACACCAATCTCACCTGCAACGAGAGTACACAACGTTGTGAGTCCTGTGGTTCTCCAGGGCAACCTTGCTGCACGGAATCTCCTCTGTGCGACCCCGGCTCGACGTGTGACTCGGCGACGCACCAGTGCAAGGCCCCGCCGGTGTGCACCACGCCCACCGTCCCGACGAATCTCACGCCAGGCGAGACGGGAGCGCCGGCGGATACGGACGCGTCGTTCGGTCCCATCTTCGGCGCGAGCGAGCAACCGGTCAGCCCGCGCTGGACAGGGAACGGCGACTCCTACAACGTAAAGTGGTCCACCATATCGGAGGCACTCGACGGCACCTGGGGCACACTGGTGGACACCGAGACGGTCACCGTCACGGGGACGGAGCTCGACAACACTGCGATCAACGACCTGCACGGCTTTCCTGGGTTGCAGGTCATCTACCAGGTGCAGGCCGTCAACAAGTGTGGCGACGTGTCGGCGTTCAGCGCGCCCTATCTGTACTCGCTGGGTGCGTTCTAAGTGCCGTTTGCAAGCTTGGTCCACGGCGAGGCGG
The DNA here is from genome assembly GCA_964506835.1 of uncultured Polyangiaceae bacterium. Classification (GTDB taxonomy): domain Bacteria; phylum Myxococcota_A; class Polyangia; order Polyangiales; family Polyangiaceae; genus DASZVB01. Next base: position 21,582 of record CAZDNG010000082.1, on the reverse strand, counting down.
CTCCGGCAGGATTTTCTCGATGCGTGCGGCCTTACGGGACGCTTTGAACGGACTATCCGCCGCGTTATTCTGAAGACTCTCGTCGCCGAGAGGCGACTCGACAAAGGATGAGCGTGAGCGACAACGGTTGCGGCATCACCAACGCCGGCCTCGAGCGCATCTTCGAGATGTTCACCCGTGAGGTCCACGCCGGGCGGCGCGGCCAAGGCGGCCTCGGGATCGGCCTGACGCTCGCCCGTCGGCTGGTGGAGATGCACGGCGGCAGCATCGAAGCGCGCAGCGAGGGCGAGGGCCGCGGCAGCGAATTCATCGTACGCCTACCGCTCGCGAGAACCTCCGCGCAGGCACCGAGCGCTGCGCCGCCTGCGGCACTGCTGCCCGCCATCCGTGTCCTCGTCGTCGACGACAACCAAGACGCCGCTTGGAGCCTCGGCATGCTCCTCGAAACGCTGGGCGCCGAGGTCGACGTGGTGAAGGACGGGCCGTCCGCCCTGCAGACCTTCGCCGCGAGGGATCCCTCGGTGATCCTGCTCGACATCGGCATGCCGCAGATGGACGGCTACGAAGTCGCTCGCGCGCTGCGCGCCCGCTGGCCCGAGCGCCGTCCTACCATCATCGCGATCAGCGGCCATGGACAGCCGCAGGATCGACACAGGGCAAAAGAAGCGGGGTTCGATCACCACCTGGTCAAGCCCGCGCAGTTCGCGGACCTGCGCGAGCTCTTGAGCCGCGTCGTGCCGCGATCCTGAACGCTGTTCGGACCGGTCGTTCTTGCTTCGGGACGGACGCACTCGCGACGTGCGTGTGATTGAGCCCGAACTTCTAAGCCTCCGAGCCCTCCTGGGGCACCGCGGCGAAGGACCAGCCAATGCTCGGCGCCAAAGCTACCCCCAACAAAAAAGACTAGCACACACCGCCATATAAGACCGGATGCGCACAACCTCGAGCCGTTACCCAGTGCGACGATTGGATCGTATTTCTACGTCGGATCACGCAGCGTGTGATTGCACGTGCCATGCATTTGTAAATTGACGGGCACCGCTCAAGTTCGCGATCTCGGAGCTCAGCAGAAGCGCTCGAGAGTATGCAGCTGCCTCTGCGGGCCGTGCGGCCAATGCCGGTTGACACCTTGAGTAGCGGCGTCTCCATGCGTATTACTGAGCACTGCCTGGAGGGGCGGCTCGTTCCCGAGCTCGTCAGCGCGTGTCGCGGCAAGTCCGATCGAGAGGGGCTGACGGCGTGTTCATCAACGCATGCGAACTTACTCGTCGAGGAATCCATGAAGCGCTTTAACTCTCTCGCTCTCTCTTTGTTTGCTGTGCCCGTCGCCTTTTTGGGGTGTGCGGCGGCCGAATCGCCTAACCCAGGCGGCCCGGGGAATGGAGGGAGTGGGGGTGGCGGCGCAAGCTATGGCGGAGCAGGCACCGGTGGCTCAGCCGGTTTCGGCGGCGGCGCAGGTGGTTCAGCCGGCTTCGGCGGCGGTGCAGGTGGTTCAGCCGGTTTCGGCGGCGGTGCAGGTGGTTCGGCAGGCTTCGGCGGCGGCGGAGGCGGGACGATCGGCGGAGGCGG
>CAZDNG010000082.1:0-19913 GCA_964506835.1 uncultured Polyangiaceae bacterium | reverse complement strand
CAGGTGGTTCGGCAGGCTTCGGCGGCGGCGGAGGCGGGACGATCGGCGGAGGCGGGACGATCGGCGCGGGCGGAACGATCGGCGTGGGCGGAACGATCGGCGTGGGCGGAACGACCGCAGTTGGTGGACAGGACCCGATCATCCCCGCCGTCAACGGCGATTGCCCCCAATTCATGGCCGGCACGAGCACGGTGACCGTGATGGGCATACCTGCAACGGTCATTGCCGGAGCGCAGAAGCAAGGTACGGGATCGTTGGTCTTCTACTGGTACGGCACGCTGAAACTCGGCGACGTCAGCTTTCTTCCCCAATCGATCAAGGACGACATCACCGCGCAGGGCGGCATCGTTTTTGCGCCCAACTCGGCGCTCAACACGGGCGGCGATTGCTCGGGGACGGGCACATGGGGCCTCGACGATTTCAAGGTCTCCGATCAGGTCGTCGCGTGCGCCGTCAAGAACTACGGCATCGACCCAAAGCGCATCTACGCGACGGGTTGCAGCGCAGGAGGTCTGCAGACGGGGTGCATGGCCATCGCGCGGTCGAGCTACATCGCGGCCGTCGCGCCCAACTCCGGCGGCATCACGATCGGCTATCCCAAGCTACAGGATCCGACGCGCGTCCCCAACGTCATCACCATGAACGGCGGCTCGGGCGACAACGTGATCGTGAATTTCGGCATGACGAGCGAAGGGTTCGACAACTACATCCTCCACTACGGAGGTTTCGCAGTGAACTGCATCCACAACATGGGCCACTGCGGCGCCCCTGAGGCCGTGTATGAATCGGCCTGGCAATTCATGAAAGATCATCCCTTCGGTACGAAACCGTCGCCGTACGCGAACGGGTTACCAGCCGGCTTCAACTCGGACTGCAAGATTTTTACGATGACCTCGAACGGTCCGCTGGGCGGCTACTGAACCGTACGCGCGCAACTACTCCACATGCGCGGGTTTACTAGAGAGACGATATTTTTCGCTACCGCTTGCGGGCTCTGGGCATGTAACACGAGCGATAGTGTGAAACGTGTGGTCGCCGGGCTCGACGCGGGTCGGCTCGCTGTCGTGGTTACCGCCGCCACCTCTGCCGCGTCTTCCGACGGCGGGGCCGTGTGGGACCAGGTGAGGATCGAAGATCATGTTCCTTTGTGCGTGTTCCCGGATCACCTCGCGCGCGGAGATGCGGTCTTCCTGCAGGACGTGCATGAGCAAACGCTGCACGCGGACTCCAGGGTAGTCTTCGGAGCTTTTCCGCCTGGGTGCCAAAATGAGGCGTGCGACTCGGCCCCGACGCTTCAATGCTGGGTGGTTCGTGAGGAGCCCGACACCATCGTCATACACAGTCGGATCTCCTTCGGCCACAAGCGCGGCGCGGTCTGCACGAAGGATTGTCGTCCAGTGGTAGCAGGCTGCGAAACCGACGTTCTCAAAGCGGGCAAGTACACGGTCAGGTACGGCGAGCGGACGTTCAGTTTACAAGTGCCGAGCGTTATGCGTGACCCGTGCTTCGTCCGCTGATTCGTGCGCGCCGACAAGGGCTTGCAGGCTCCCGGAGCGCGCTACTTGACGCGACTGGTCGTGAGTGCCGAGCGCTCGCCCTCGATCGCAAGGGTCAGCGTCCGGAGCTCTTCCAAGATGCCGTCGATTCGTTGCTTGGATTTCCGAGCCGTTCGACCGAAGACGAATTCATCCCCAGCTGAAAACGAGCCGTGGGGGGAAATCTGCGAAGACGCCAAGCGTCGAGCGCCCGGATACTCTCGCTCGAGCTCGAGCAAACTCCGCCGGGCTCCGTCCAAATGGCTCGCGACATCCGCTGCGTTTCGAAACTTGAACGCGTAGGGGAGAAACGGAACCTGGGCTAGCAGATCGAAGACATTCCACAGTCGTGCGCCGCCGAGCGATCGAAGGGCAGCGGTCAGACACGTTCGCGCAACATCCGCGTGGAACAGCGCTCGATCCAGGCGGGCGACGGCCTGCAATTGCCCTTCTAGAGCATTCGATCCGGCGCCTGGAACCTGCACTGCGGGTGAGAGGCTGACGCCGCAGCCGAGTCGGCGCAAGCGCGGCGTATGCGGCTGAACAAGCTCGGCTTTCGGCTCGCCGTCGCGGCGCAAGCGAGGGAACCGCTTGCGCACTTCCGATCCGCGCTACATACTGAACCAAATGGGTCAGTATTCGCGAGCCCGCCTCGATGCCTCGGGCTCCGCGCTCTCGGACGCCATCCGGCGCGGCGTTCTCGAGCAGCTCGGACGTGCAGACGCTTCGATCACGGACGAGTTCGTCGTCACCCTGGGCGCGACCGCAGCACGGTGATGAATTCTCGGCGCCGGCGAGGTCGGAGCGTCGGCCTTGCGAGTGGACCGGAACCGGCCTCTCAGGGAGATTTGGCTGGATCTTAGAACGCTCGTGGCGGCAAGGCTTGGCCGGACGCGGTCGGCAGGCGCGCTCAGCGAGCTCGGGTATGCCCAATTGCCACGGCTCACCCGGAGCCCGATCTGGCAAAAGGAGTCCGTGAAACCGAGCGATCGCGAGAGGATCGTGTCTGTCGAGCGTTCGCTGTTCGAGGGGGGCGGCGAGGTGGGCGCGCTGCTCGAAGCGCGGGATTGGTCGCAGAGCTCGCTCGGCTCTCCGGAGCGGTGGCCGCAGAGCTTGCGCACGGTCGTGCGCATCATGCTCGCTTCGCGCTACGCGATGTGGGTGGGCTGGGGCTCGGAGCTCGCGTTTTTGTACAACGACGCATACGCGAAGATGACGCTCGGCCCGAAGCACCCCTGGGCGCTCGACCGGCCAGCGCGCGAGGTGTGGGCAGAAATCTGGGAGCAGCTTTCTCCGCGCATCGAGCAAGTGCTGACGACCGGTCAGGCGACGTGGGACGAGGCGCTGCTGTTGTTCCTGGAGCGCAACGGCTACCCCGAGGAGAGCTACCACACGTTTTCGTACAGCCCGCTGTTCGACGACCGTGGCGCGATCGCCGGCAACCTCTGTGTCGTGACGGAGGTCACCGAACAGGTGATCGGCGAGCGGCGGCTCAGCGCTTTGCGCACGCTGGCCGAGGGCCTCGCCGCGGCCGACAGCGAGCAAGACGTGTTCGCGGCAGTCGAACGGTGCCTGTCCGGCGACGCCCGCGATTTGCCGTTCTCCATGTGCTTTCTGTACGACGAGGCGGGCACCCCGACGCTCGTTTCGAGCAGCGGCTTCGATCCCGCCGGCGAGTCCTCGGTCCTTGCGGCGGAGGCGGCCAGGAGGGCCTGGCGCCTCGACGAGATCTTCACCGATCCGCGCCCGCTCGCGGTCGCGCCTGCCGCCGAACGTTTCCGAGACCTGCCGCGCGGACCGTGGCAGAAGCCGCCGGAACTGGCCTGGGTGGTGCCGCTCGTGCAGCAGGGGCTCGGGCATCCGATCGGTGTGTTCGTCGCGGGCGTGAATCCGCACCGGCCGTTCGACGAAGGATTTCAGAGTTTCATCTCGTTGTTTGCCGGCCAGATCGCGGCCGGCCTCTCCAGCGCGCACGCCTACGAGGCGGAGGCAAAACGCGTCGAAGAGCTCTCCAAGCTCGATCGCGCGAAGACGGCGTTCTTCTCGAACGTCAGCCATGAATTTCGTACTCCGCTCACGCTGATGCTCGGTCCGACCGAAGACGCACTCGCGGGCGATGGCGTGCTGCGCCGTCCCGAGCTCGACACCGTGCACCGCAACGAGCTCCGCTTGCTGCGGCTCGTGAACGCCCTCCTGGATTTTGCGCGCGCGGAGGCCGGGCGCACGCAGGCGCACTACCAAGCCACCGACCTGGCAGCGCTGACGGAAGATCTGGCGAGCACGTTCCGCTCCGCGCTGGAGCGAGCCGGCCTCAGCTTCGAGGTCGACTGCCAGGAGCTCGGCGAGCCCGTCTTCGTGGACCGCGAGATGTGGGAGAAGATCGTCTTGAACCTGCTGTCGAACGCGTTCAAGTTCACGTTCGCCGGAGGGATCCGCGTCTCGCTCCGGGAGGTGGGGGCCAGGATAGAGCTGTGCGTGAGCGACACGGGCATCGGCATCGCCGTGGAGGAGCTGCCGCGCCTATTCGAGCGATTTCACCGCATCGAGGGCACACGCTCGCGCACACACGAGGGCTCCGGCATCGGGCTCGCGTTGGTGCAAGATCTCGTGCGCTTGCACGGCGGTGAGATCCGCGTCGAAAGCAGGCCCGGCCACGGCACGACGTTCAGCGTGGAGCTGCCGAAGGGCCGCGCGCACTTGCCCGCGGATCGTGTGGGCGAGGACGCGGGGGGGTCCACGCAGGCCCTTGCGGCGCGTGCCTTCGTCGCAGAAGTGGAGCGCTGGCTGCCGGATCGCGCCGAGTTCGACGAGGCGCCGGCCGCTCTGCCGAGCGCGCGGAGCGGCGTGATTCGCCGCCGCATCCTAGTGGCCGACGACAACGCGGACATGCGCGCCTACCTCGAGCGGCTGCTCGGTGCGCGCCACCGCGTCGAGCTTGCGTACGACGGCGCGCAGGCGCTCGCGCTCGCGCTCCAAAATCGGCCCGATTTGGTCGTGACCGACGTGATGATGCCGGAGCTAGACGGCTTCGCGCTGCTGGCGAGTCTACGCGAGCAGCCGAGCACGCGAGACGTTCCAGTGCTGTTGCTGTCTGCTCGCGCCGGAGAGGAGGCGCGGCTCGAAGGCCTGCAGGCCGGCGCGGACGACTATCTGGTCAAGCCATTTTCGGCTCGCGAACTGCTCGCGCGCGTGGAAATTCAGCTGCTCAAATCCGAGCTGCGCGCGACCGACGACGCGCGGCGCCGGCAGCTCTCGCAGATCTTCGAGCAAGCGCCGGCCGCGATCGCGATTCTGAGCGGTCCCCATCACGTGTACGAAATCGCCAACCCCGCCTACCTCGCTCTGGTGACGGGGCGCCCGATCTTGGGCAAGCCGATTCGCGAAGCGCTCCCGGAACTGGCAGATCAGGGCGTGTACGAGCTGCTCGACGGCGTACGCCGCGACAGGCAGCCGTTCGTCGGCAAGGCGTTCGCGGTGCGGCTGGTGCGGCGCGCCGGCGCCGAGCCGGAGGAGGCTTTTTTCGACTTCGTTTTCCAGCCGATGCTCGACTCGCGCGGCGAGGTGAGCGGCATCGCGATAGTGGCGTTCGACGTGACCGAGTTGGTCCGCGCGCAACGCAACGCCGAGGCCGCGAACCGGACGAAAGACGAATTCTTGGCCATGCTCGGCCACGAGTTGCGAAACCCGCTCGCTCCGATCCTGACCGCGCTGGAGTTGATGCGGTTGCGCGGTGTGGCGGGCGGCGATCATGAGCGCGCGATCATCGAGCGCCAGGTGCGTCACCTGGTCGGACTGGTCGACGATCTGCTGGACGTCTCGCGCATCACGCGGGGCAAGGTCACCCTCAAGCTCGAGCGGGTCGAACTGGCGGAAGCCGTGGCGCGCGCGATCGAGATGGCGAGCCCGTTACTCGAGCGGTTGCGCCACGAGCTGCGCGTCGAAGTACCGAGTCAGGGCCTGCCGTTGAACGCGGATCCTGGGCGACTCGCGCAGGTGATCGCGAACCTGCTCACCAACGCCGCCAAGTATACCGAGACGGGCGGACTGATCCGCGTGCGGGCGGACACGCACGCCGGGCGCGTGCAGCTGATCGTGAGCGACACCGGCATGGGCATCGAGGCCGAAATGTTGCCGCGCATCTTCGACTTTTTCGCGCAGGAGCGACAGGCGCTCGATCGCTCGCAAGGGGGGCTCGGGCTTGGACTCGCGATCGTCAAGAGCCTGGTCGAGCTGCACGGTGGGACGGTCTCTGCTACCAGCGCCGGGCGCGGCCGCGGCTCCGAGTTCCACGTCGATCTGCCGCTCTACGCGACCGCAGCGGCGCAAAGACCGCGGCTCGCAGAGGCCGCCGCGCCGGTCCAGACCGCGACCGGTGACGGCGCGCGCGTCCTGGTAGTCGACGACAACGTCGACGCCGCCGACATGCTTGCCGAGTGGCTCGCCTCGCGCGGCTTCTCCACGCAGATCGCGTACGACGGCCTCTCCGCGCTGGAGCGCGCGCGAGCTTTTCGCCCCGCGGTGGCCGTCATCGACATCGGCTTGCCGGTACTCGACGGCTACGAGCTTGCGCGGCGCATGCAGGCAGAGCCCGAGCTAGGCTCCACGCGACTGATCGCGCTCACCGGCTACGGCGAGGAGCGGGATCGCGTGCGCTCACGCGAGGCTGGCTTCTTCGCGCACATGGTCAAACCGATCGATTTGACCAGTCTCGGCGAGACGCTCGCGCGCGCTCTCGCATAGCCTCAGACGGGGCATCGACACCGTTCGGCCGATCGCGCGCATTTCGCGACGAGCGAGAAGCGCCGAAGGCGAAGGCCTCGAACGTGGAAGTGGCGGCCGGCGAAACACGTCCGCTTCTGGGCGGTTCCCTCCGCGAGCGGGCTCGAGCTCACTTGGCGGGTCGGCTGCACCGACCTGCCCGCACGCAGGCTCACCCTCTTACCCACATGGGATAGCGAATTGACCTCACGCTGGCCCATCGGTGAAGCCGGCCCCACGCGCCCGCGGCTGAAACGGGGAATCGACGGTCGGCACGGCTCCTGCAACGACCTCGAACGTACGAGCACGGCGGGCGTTACATCATGCCCATCTCGCGGGCAGCGCCGGATGTGCAAGGCCCCGCCGAACGAGCTCACGACGCCGACGTGCCTGCGTCCAAGACCGGGGAGTCTTGCGAACAACGGCGCACGAATACCACCGCAACACAAACCAACGATGAACCAGGACGCCAGCCATGAACGATATCAGCGCGCAGAGGATGACGAAGGAGCCGAAGCCACTGCCCGTGCCGGACAGCGACTTCTATGCGTTTGCCGAAACATTGAACACCGAAGAACGGGCGCTCGTGAAACAGGTGCGCGCGTTCATGGAGACCAAGGTTGCGCCGATCATAAACAAGTATTGGATCAACGACGCTTTTCCATTCGAACTACTGCCAGCGTTTAAGGAACTCAAGATCGGTGGCCTTGGACTCGAAGGTTACGGATGTAGAGGGGGGAGCACGACGCTGCTCGGCCTCATCTCCATGGAACTCGCGCGCGTCGACGCTTCGTTCGGCACGTTCTTCGGCGTGCACGATGGACTCGCAATGGGCTCGATTTACCTCGATGGATCGGAAGAGCAGAAGCAAAAGTGGCTACCGCCCATGGCGCGCTTCGACAAGGTTGGCTGCTTCGGCCTGACCGAACCGCTGGTGGGTTCTGGAACAGGCGGTGGCCTGACGACCACTGCGAAGCGCGAGGGCGACACCTGGGTCCTCAACGGCCAGAAGAAGTGGATCGGCAACTCGACTTGGTGCGATGTATCGATCATCTGGGCCCGCGACCTCGCCGACAAGCAAGTCAAAGGCTTCATCATCGAAAACAAGACCACGCCCGGATTCAGCGTCGAGAAGATCGAGAACAAGATCTCGTTGAAGGTCGTGCAAAACGGCCTGATCACGTTGAAGGACTGCCGGGTAAAAGAGGAGAACCGCCTCCAAGGCGGTAACTCGTTTCGCGACACGGCGAAAGTCCTACGCATGACACGTTATGTCGTCGGTTGGGCGGCGACGGGGTGTCAGATGGGCGCCTATGAACATGCGCTCGCGTATGCCCAGCAGCGGTTGCAGTTCGGCAAGCCGATCGGGTCCTTCCAGCTCATCCAGGATCTCCTGGCGAAGATGCTCGGCAACGTGACCGCATGCCAGTGCATGATGGTTCGCCTCTCTCAGTTGAGCGATGAAGGCAAGCTGAAGGACGAGCACGCTGCGCTGGCGAAGGCGTTCTGCACCGTAAAAATGCGTGAAACCGTGTCATGGGCGCGCGAGCTCTTCGGCGCGAACGGCATTTCCGCCGACTACAACGTCGCTCGTTTCTTCGCGGACGCCGAAGCGCTCTACTCCTACGAAGGCACCCGCGAGATGCAGACCATGATCGTCGGCAAGGCGATCACCGGGTTCAGCGCCTTCGTCTAGCAACGCCGGTCGCGCGGACGGAACACGGTATTTAAAGGATCGGAGATAGCGTCATGAATTCCACACTCACACTCGACAACGTTCTGTATGAGAAAAAGAACGGCATTGCGTACGTAACTCTCAATCGCCCGAAGGTGCTGAACGCCCTGAGCCAGGGAGCGTGGAACGACCTGCGAACGGCGTTCGAGGACGCGAAGGACGACCCTACCGTGCGGGGCGCGATCCTGACGGGAGCCGGCGACAAGGCGTTCATCGCCGGAGCGGATATCAGCGAGCTCGCTCAGCTCACGTCATACGATGCGGAGCAATCGAGTAGTAGCGGCCAGGCAGTCCTCGACCTCATCGAGAACCTCGGCAAACCAGTGATCGCCGCAGTCAACGGATTTGCGCTGGGCGGCGGTTGCGAAACCGCGATGGCTTGCACGATCAGGCTGGCTTCGGAAAACGCGAAGTTTGGCCAGCCCGAGGTCAAATTGGGGCTCATTCCGGGTGGCGGTGGCACGCAGCGCATGCCTCGGTTGGTGGGGAAGGGCCGGGCCCTGCAGATCATTCTCTCCGGAGAAGTCATCGATGCCCAAGAGGCCTATCGCATCGGACTCGTCAATGAGGTCGTCAAAGTCTCGGAGCTCGTTCCGCGCGCGGAGGCCATTCTTAAACGGATCTTCTCCAATGCGCCGATCGCGGTGAAGTTCTCGCTCGAGGCAGTGAACAAGGGCCTGGAAGCGGGCCAGGCTGGCGGCTTGGTGCTCGAAGCCTCCTTCTTTGGAATCTGCGCCGCTACTCGAGACAAGCAGGAAGGCACCTCGGCCTTCCTCGAAAAGCGTGCGCCAAGGTTCGAGGGCCGTTGACGTCCTGGGCCTATAGACACGATCAACGTGCGTTCGAGGAGAGAGTACACCTCAGGCACCCAAGCTAACAGTACAAGAGGCTACAAATGGAATCTGACAACATTTTCTCTGGTTTGAAGGTAGTGGACCTGGCGAGTTTTATTGCTGGTCCCGGCGCCGCAGTGATCTTGTCCGACTTCGGTGCCGACGTCATCAAGGTCGAGCCCCCCACGGGCGACACATGGAGGATTGGGTACAAGCTTCCGCCCCAACCCCGCGCCGACGACAACTATCCCTGGCATTTGAACAATCGCAACAAGCGAGGATTGTCTCTGAATCTGAAGTCGGCGGAGGCAGGTAAGGTGCTCCAGCGGCTCGTCAAGTGGGCGGACGTACTGATCGTCAACACGCCACTCCCAGCACGTCAGCGACTAAAGCTGACCTATGAGGATGTCCGCCAGTACAATCCGCGCTTGGTCTATGCTGACATCAGTGGCTACGGCGACAAGGGGCCGGATGCCGATCTTCCAGGATTCGATATCACGGCCTACTGGGCCCGAAGCGGCCTCTTGTCCATGACGCGAGATGCGGGCGCGCCCCCGACGCTGCCGGTATCCGGCAGCGGAGACCACGCTACTGCGGTTGGGTTGTTCTCCGCAATTGTCATGGGTCTGTACCGGCGTGAGCGTACGGGTAAGGGTTCCCATGTCACGACGTCGCTTCTCGCCGGGGGGATCTGGGCATCGGCAGTGGCGATTCAGGGCGCGCTCTGCAACGCCACGTTCTTCCCCTTGCATGATCGGAAAAGTCCGCCGAACGCGACCATCAATGTCTATCGGAGCTCGGACGAGCAGTGGTTCTTGATCGTTCTCACGCCGGACAAGTGGCCCCTGTTGGCCACGGCGATGGGGCGCTCGGACCTCCTGTCGGACCCGCGATTCACGGATCCGGCGAAGCAAGCAGGGAACTCGGGACAGCTCACGGCAATTCTGGACGAGGAGTTTGGCTCACGGCCGATGGCGCACTGGGCCCAACTCTTCGACCGGGCCCACGTCACCTTCGGCGTCGTTCGAGCTCCCAGCGAAGTCATCCACGACCCCCAGCTACTGGCGAACGACATCGTGGTTCCCCTCGACGGCGCAGGCGAAAACCTCAAGTTCACGATCAGCAGTCCCATGCAAATTCACGACGTCACCAAGGTGCCGGCGAAGCGCGCCCCGGGGATTGGGGAACACAATGAAGAGGTTCTCAAGGAGCTGGGTTTCGAACAACAAGAAATCGACGCTCTGCGTACCAACGGTGCCGTCCACAGCGCGAAGTAGCTGAAGTGCCTTTCGAGTGCGCTGACGCATGAAGTGACGGGCCGGCGGAACATTTCCGCAAACGGCGACAAGACACAAGCATTGGCAATGCAACAGGGAGAAGTATACAGTCATGATTGGAACTCAACTTTCTAAACCTCGACCCGCGTCCGGCCGCACGGCAGCAGTGGGTCGCTTGTTCGCCCTCGATCTGTCCGGCGGCCGCGTATTCTCGGTGAACCCGGACGGTTCGGATCCAAGGACCCTGGTAACCGAGTGCACACACCCCGACGGCATCGTGGTGGACGTCGAGGCGGGGCACATCTACTGGACGAATATGGGATTTCCCAGCAAAAACGATGGATCGATAGAACGCGCGGACATCGACGGCAAGAATCGCAAGACGATCATTCCCGTGGGCGTCACGTTCACGCCAAAGCAGATCCATCTCGAGAAGCAGAGCGGAAAGCTGTACTGGTCGGATCGCGAGGGGATGCGCGTCATGCGCTCCAATCTGGACGGTTCGCATGTCGAAACGCTGGTCGAGTCTGGTCGTGGCGATGCGGACCGCGTCGACGCGACGAAATGGTGCGTTGGCATAACCGTCGATGCCGAGCGTGGACACCTCTATTGGACGCAAAAAGGGCCGGACAATGCCGGGCTCGGCCGCATCTTCCGCGCGAACCTCGAGCTACCTCGAGGGCAAACTCCCGCGAGTCGCAACGACATCACCGTCCTGTTCGACGGGCTGCCGGAGCCGATCGATCTGGAGCTCGATCTCGGCAATCGCGTCCTGTATTGGACGGATCGCGGTGATCCTCCCAACGGCAATACCGTGAGTCGCGCGCCGATCGACACCAAGCCCGGAGAACGAGCACCGGAGATCGTCGTTACCCATTTGATGGAGGGGATTGGCATTGCCCTGGACATTCCTGGCGACCGGATGTTCGTGACCGATCTTGCCGGATCGATCTACTCCGCCAAGCTCGATGGGTCGCAAATGAGAGTGATAGCCTTCCTTCAGGGAAATCTGTCGGGCGTCGCGTACGCCGAGGTGCCTCCGAAGAAGAGCTAGTCTCGGTATCGCCTCGCGCTCATCACTCCTGCCGGCGCTTGCGTCATTGCGATGTTCGGAGTCAGCGGCGATTCGGCCGGGCTCAAGTATTCGCCTGTTGACTGTCAAATAAAGTACCCATCATGCTTCATACGCATTCATTGGGCAGGGGAGCCCGATATTTTTCAGACCGAACGGCACTTGCTTCCGGTGAGAAGCGTTTCAGCTTCCGAGAGCTTCACGATCGTGTTGCGGGTGTCGCCGCGGCGCTGATCAGACGCGGTCTTGGAGCCGGCGACCGCCTGGCCATCTTGCTCCCGAACATACCCGAGTACATCGAGCTCGTATACGCATGCAGCTGGCTGGGCGTGATCGCGGTGCCATTGAACGCACGCTTGTCGGCAACGGAGATCGATCACGTGCTCGTCGATGCAGCCCCGAAAGGGTTGATTCGGCATTCCTCGCTGTCGGCCCCGACGGCGCCGGGTTTATGGCAGCGGGTGCTCGACCAGGAACCTTTGGACGCCTCGGGCGATTCGTTCCCCGAAGCTATCTATGATCCAGATGCGATTTTGGCTCTGATCTACACTAGCGGCACGACCGGCCGTCCGAAGGGCGTGGTGCAAACTCACGCAAGTATCCTGGCGGACATAGATCACGTTAACTACTGGCTTCCGTTCCCAGACGGTGGCGTATGTCTTCACGCCGCGCCACTTTTTCACATTTTGGAGTTCCCGTTCATGTTTGCGATGCCCGCGTTCGGCACGTGCCAAGTCACGATTCCGAAGTTCAGCCCGCGAAGCTTCTGTGAAGCGGTGGAGCGGGAGCGCGTCAGTCACACGGTCCTCGTCCCGACGATGATGAATTCGCTCGCGCAATTCGCCGACTTGGGGAAATTTGATTTGAGTAGCCTCGAGCAGGTGGCGTACGGCGGATCTCCCATCGCCCCGGAACTCCTGCGTCGCACACGACAGCTCCTGCCGAAGGTCAAACTGGCTCAGGGGTACGGGCTCAGCGAAGCGGGCTTCCTCTCGGCGCTACGCGACAATGAGCACACGGAGGCCAGGCTTTTGTCTTGCGGCCGACCTTGTCCGGGCATCGACTTGCGGGTGGTGGACGACTCAGGCAAGGAGGTTCCACCGGGCCATGCGGGTGAGCTCGTGGCGCGCGGCGCGAATATCATGCGCGGTTATTGGAACAATTCGAAAGAGACCGCGCTCGTGTTTCGTGACGGCCTGTTCCGCACCGGAGACATAGGATATCGGGACACGGAGGGTTACTTCTTTATCCTGGACCGTTTGAAGGACATGATCGTGACGGGCGGCGAAAACGTCTACTCGGGTGAGGTTGAAGCGATCATTTCCACCCATCCGGCGATCCAGGAAGTAGCGGTCTTCGGAATACCGGATTCACAGTGGGGTGAGGTCGTGATGGCTTGCGTGGTGGCGAAGCCGGGAGCAATCTTCAGCGTGGACGATTTGGTGGCGCACTGCCGGCGCTTTCTCGCCCACTACAAGGTTCCGCGTCGCATAGAGGTCGTGGTAGGCGAGCTGCCGAAGAACGGTGCCGGCAAGATACTCAAGACGGTCTTGCGCGAGCGTTTTTGGGCTGGTCGAGTGAGGGGCGTGGGCTGAAGCACGGTCGGCGTCGCGCTCTCTTGCACGTCCAGTCCCCTCTGGGAGCGTACGACGTGAACGATTCCGAGCCTAGGTTGACCAAATTCTGGACCCCAGTTGCCCAAACTAGCCCAGCCTCGTCGGGCGCCGAGACCTTCCCTAAAGCGCGAATCGGACGGCGCTCGGCGCGGCACGCGCCGTGCTTCGCCTCGTCCTCGACTCGAGAAATCCCATGTCGGACTCCGCGACTACCCAGACACCACACCACGATTCCGTTCCCTCCAACACGGCACTTGCAAAGGTGCGCGGTCTCGCGCTGCGCCTGGTCGTCCTGCTGGTTGCATGCGGGCTGCTGTTCACGATCGCGACTCGGTGGAACGCCTGGGTGGCGGACGGGCGGGTGCAGACGACCGACGACGCCCAGACTCGCGCCGACGTTACACCGCTCAGCACGAAGAGCAGCGGTATCGTCGCCGTGGTCGCGTTCGCCGACTATCAGCACGTCAAGGCAGGGGACCTGTTGGTTCAGCTCAAGGACGACGATTTTCGGGCGCAGGTGGAGCTGGCGGAGGCGGCCGTCGCGGCGGCCGATGCTGCGCTCGTCAACTTGAGGAGCGAGCGCATTCTCCAGTCGAGCCGGATCGCGGCCGCGCGCGCCAACATAGAAGCGACCAAGCCCGATGTGGAACGCACGCGCCTCGAGCTCGTACGCGAGCAAACCCTGGAACAAGCCAAGGTCAGCACGAAGCAACGCCTCGAAAGCGCCACCGCTGATTACGGCCGCCTCGCGGCCACGCTGACGGGACGGAGAGCGGAGCTCGAGGCGCAACAAAAGCAGATAGGCGTCCTCGACACCGAGGAAGCGCAGCTCAAGGCCGATCTGGAAGCAAAGCGAGCGGCACTGAAGGTGTCGCAGGTGAACCTGGACTACACGCGCATCGTCGCGCCAAGCGACGGCACCGTGGGCGAGCGCAAGGTGCGTCCCGGTCAGCTCGTCAGCGCCGGAACGCAAGTGGTGTCCCTCGTCGGCGAGGACACTTGGGTCGTCGCCGACTTCAAGGAGGAGCAGCTCACCCACGTCAAGGTCGGCGACCGGGCGAGGATCCGACTCGACGGAATTCCCGACGTGGAGTGGGCGGGGCACGTGCAAACCATCTCGCCCGCGAGTGGTGCGGTCTTCAGCCTGCTGCCGCCGGACAACGCGACCGGCAACTTCACGAAGATCGCCCAGCGCATTCCGGTGAAGATCGTCTTCGATCGGACGGCGCTCGACGGACACGTGCGGGCGGGCATGTCCGCGACGGTCTCGATCCGGACAGGCCAGTGATTCGTCGCGGAGCCGTGTCGAGTGAGCCGCAGCTATGAGAAAATTCCATGTGTTCACCAACGCACTCTTGAGTTGCACGCTGTTCTGCGCTTCGCGCGGGGCGGCTGCCGAGCCGTCGGACGCACCGCGGTTCGAGCAGCGCCTCGTTGCCGAGCTGGGGATGACGGGCGGACTGACGTCGAGCGAGGTCGTGCGGCGCGCTCTGAATACGAGCTTCGACGTGGGCGCGCGCAAAGCCGACCTCGTCGCGGCCGCGGCGGACGCCGACCGCGCGTTGCTCGGCTATCTCCCCGACCTGTCGGTGACGGCGAGCTACACACGGGAATCGGATGTCGGCGCGTCGATCTTCGGCAACCTGATCGCGGCGCCAGGTCAGCCCACGGGTCCGCTCGCCGCCGGCGCCGAGCTCGTGAACGTCCCGATCGAGCTGCAAACCATCCTCAATGTGTACGTGCTCCAAGCAAACCTCCTGGTTCCGGTCTCGGACTATTTCCTCCGAGTGGCGCCGGCACGGAGCGCGGCCGAGCACGCCCGCTACGCGGCGAGCGCCAACGTCGAAACGACGAGGGCCCGCGTCGCGACCGACGCGCGCGTCGCCTACTATTCGTGGGTACGCGCCAAGCTCGCCGTCGTGGTCGCCGAACAAGCACTCGAAGACGCCAAGGGACACCTCGCCGACTCTCGGATCGCCGAGGGGGCGGGTGCGGCATCGCCGGCGGACACGCTCCGCCTCGAATCCCAGGTCGCGCGCGGCGAACTCTACGTCGTGAACAGCCGGAGTCTCGCTGCCGTTGCCGAAGAGCAGCTTCGCACCGACATGCACGACGCCTCGGGGAGAGCACTCGCGATCGGTGAAGACATTCGCCAGCCTCTCGCCGGTCAAGATACGGGCAGTGCCATGGCTCGCGTGCCTCAGCTTCGCCGCGAGGCGCTTCGAAATCGCCCGGAACTGAAGTCGACCCGGGAAAGCGTGCTCGGGCTCTCCGACAAGGCGCGGCTCGAGCGAGCCGGCCTCTTCCCGCGGCTCGATGTTATCGGGGAAGCAGGTTACTCGGACCCGAACCCGAGGGTGTTGCCGGTCGAGGACAAGCTTCGCGGATCCTGGCTGGCTGGAGTCCGCCTGGGTTGGTCGATCACGGACGTGCCGTCCGCCGCCTTGGCCGCGCGGGCAGCCGAAGCGAAAAGCGCCGCGACGTCGAATGACCGCTCGGCTCTCATCGACCGCATCCACGTCGAAGTCGAGTCGGCCGCGCATGCGGTGGACGATGCGAGCGTCGCGCTGACCACGACCCAGCGCGGCCTCGACGCGGCCGAAGAGTCGTATCGCGTTCGACGGCTCTCGTTTCAAAACGGCAGATCCACGAGCGTCGAGCTACTGGATGCCGAGACGGATCTCACCCGTGCGCGCCTGGAACGGCTCAACGCCGAAGTCGACGACCGTGTTGCGAGGGCACGCCTCGACTACGCCATCGGCCGCGCCTTGCCGACTCGCTGACGTCGCTTGCGGCCCGAGGAATGGACCACGGCACAGATCGTGAATTGGTCACACACCATGTCAATCAACAAACCATCAGGCATGAAAACTACAGACAACAAGCCAAGGGTCGTCATCGTTGGCGGAGGCATGGCCGGCTTGTCGGCAGCGAAGGCGCTTCGCCGCGCCCAGGTCGACGTGCTTCTCGTCGATCGGACGAATCATCATCTGTTTCAGCCGCTCCTGTACCAAGTCGCGACCGCAGTGCTGACGGCATCCCAGATCGCCGCCCCTCTGAGAGGCATCCTGCGACGGCAGAGGAATGTCACGACTCTGCTCGGGGAAGTCAGCAGTGTGGACGTCGATCGGAAGGTCGTCGTCGTCAGCGACGCGGACCGGCAGTTAGTGCCCGTCGAATACGACTATCTCGTCCTGGCGACCGGGGTCACTCATAGCTATTTCGGGCAAAACGACTTCGAACGTTTCGCTCCTGGTCTGAAGTCGCTCGGGGATGCGATCAACGTGCGGAACAAGATCCTGCAAGCCTTCGAGCAGGCGGAGGCTGAAGAAGACCCCAGGGCCCATGGGGACCTTCTTACGTTCATCCTCGTCGGCGCAGGCCCCACCGGCGTAGAGATGGCCGGAGCCATCTCGGTGCTCATCCGGAGATCGTTGCGGCAGGAATTCCGTCGGATCGATCCGAGGGCGGCACGTGTCGTGCTCCTCGACGCCTCTGATCGGGTGCTGCCCACGTTCACACCGGACATCTCGCAAGCGGCGAAGCGCCGGCTCGAATCGCTGGGCGTGGAAGTCCGGCTGGGCCACCCCGCGGAGAAGATTGACCACGAAGGCGTCACGGTCGGCGGTGAACGGATAGCGAGCAAGTGCGTGATCTGGACCGCTGGTGTGGCTCCCTCACCGGCCGGCAAGTGGCTTGGCGCGCCGGTGGATCGCGCCGGGCGCGTGCGGGTGCTCCCCGACCTCACCGTCCCGAACCATCCGGAGATCTTCGTCGTCGGCGACACCGCCTCGCTCGATCAAGACGGGAAACCGCTGCCGGGAGTCGCCCAGGTTGCCCTCCAGCAAGGCCGATATGCGGGCAGGCTCGTGCGCGCGCGCGTCAGCGGCCAAGCAATGCCTCCTCCCTTTCGGTACTTCGACAAGGGGTCGATGGCCGTCGTCGGTCAAGGATATGCGGTCGTGCAAAGCGGGCGCCTCCACATCAAGGGCCTCCTGGCGTTTTTCATGTGGGCGTTCATCCACGTGACCTATCTCGCACAGGCACGCCTACGACTGAGCGTCTTTGCCGAATGGGCATGGACGTATCTGACGAGGCAACGCGGGTCGCTGTTGATCGTCAATCGCCCGGCTCTCCCGGTCGAAGCGCAGGCCCCGATTGAGACGCCCCGACAGGTGAATTCGGGGGCGGCCGAGAAGAGTGGCACCCCTGCGCGCGGCGTGGCTACGTCGGTTGCCGCTGGGAAGTGATCGAGCCCCTTCGCTGAACCTCGAGCTCGTCCCTGCACACCGTCGCACGCTTCTGCGCCGACCGTTGCCACGCCAAGGGCGTGGAGCGGAAAGCCGAACGCCTACCCCGCGATGAGTAGCGCGAAGAGAAGCGGCAGGAAGCCGACCGACATCAGGAACAGCCGGCGCGCCCAGGCGTTGCCTCCCGAGCGTGCGATCCCCACGATCGCCCAGCCCAGCATGATGGACCCGAGCACCACCGCGCCGGCGAGGTACGCGCCGCGGCCGAGACCGAGGGGGATGAGTGCAAGCGTCGCAATTCCCTGAAAGACGACGCCGACGGCGATTGCCCAGCGCGTCGCGTTCTCCCCGTGGACGTTGGGCATCACCTTCAAGCCCGCGCCGCGATAGTCCTCGCGTCGGAACATGGCGATCGCGAGAAAGTGCGGGATCTGCCAGAAGAAAAGGACGCTGAAGAGCCCGACGCCGCCAGCCGACAACTCGTTCGTGGCCGCGGTCCAACCGAGGAGCGGCGGCATGGCGCCCGCGACGGCGCCGACGAGCAGCGCGTGTACCGAGTGTTGCTTCATCGGCGTGTAGACGAATACGTAGACGACGAGCGCGATGGCGCCCAAGAAGCCGGTCAACGCATTCGCGAACAGCGCGAGGATGAGCAGCCCCAAGACCCCTTGGAGGACGCCGAACCAGAGTGCGACCCACGGTAGCAGGCGTCCAGACGGCAAGGGCCGGCGCCGCGTGCGCGCCATCTTCGCGTCGATGTCGCGCTCGACGTACATATTGAGCGTGTTCGCCGAGCCGACGATGAGCCACGTCCCAACGAGCGTCGCGACGACGACGCACATTGGTGCGCGCGCGGGTGCGAGCACGAGCCCCACGGCGGCGGTGGCCACCGACAGCGCAGCGATGCGCGGTTTCGTCAGAGCGAGAAGCAAGCGCGGGCTCAGTACCACTCGCGTCCCCCGAGCCGATACGAGCTCGACCCCCGGCGATGGTTCAGCCATGGGTCGTCCTCGCGTCACGTTGGAGTGACGCGCCGCTCGATGGTGACAGGATCTGGATCGTCACCAGCGCTGCGGGCACCAGGTAGGCGATGGTGACCCAGAACCACATGAGCGTGCCGGCGCGCGCCTGATCCTCGAGAGGCGAGACCCCGCCGCAAAGCTCGTTCATCGTGCTGTAGTGCGGATAGACGAGACGACCGCAGAACGCGAGGAACGCGGACAGCGCATCGCAGGGAAAGGTCGCCACGAAGAGATAGAGCGGAATCGACCACAGAGGCCAGCGCGAGATCGTCGGCCACGGCCGCAGCACGGGCACCCAGAACAGAAGCCCGGCCACCAGAAAGGTCGCATGCTGGAGGACGTGCCATCTCATTCCGAATTCGAAGATGATCGGCACGTGCCAGAAGAGCACGGTGAACGTGCCCAGGAACCAACACAATGCCGGATGCGGCGAACGAATGGCGAGCACCCGCTCCGTGGGCCTGCGGCCGCCCCAGAACATGCGCCCGGGTTCTCCCAGGAGCAGGAGCGGCGCTGCGACGGTCATGATGAGCAGGTGTTGAATCATGTGACCCGTCAGGTGGTCGTGATCGAGGTGAGCGATCGGAGACGACACGGCAACCCACAGGAAAGCGACCCCCGAAAGGAACGCCGAAAGTCTTCCGACGGTAGCGGCGTGGGGAGCGGTATCGCGAAGCGAATGCCAGCGCCACGCATAGGCGGTCGCCAGGCAAGCCAGGGCCGCGTCGAGCACGGGGGTCATAGACTGGGCTCGACCGCTGCTCGCGCTGCGTCGCGCGCCGGCATCTGCCCTGCCGGGTGCAGCGTCTCCATGAATGACACCAGCGCTGCCGTCTCCGATGACGAAAGATTCTTCCCGTAGGCGGGCATGTTCCCTCCGCCCTGGATCACCTGCCGGATCAGCTGGTCGTGGGTGAGGCGGACCGCCACCTCGTCGAGCGCCGGCCCGCGTTGTCCGCCCGTCTCTCCGAGCGAGTGACAGTTGTGGCACTGCTTATCCTTGAAGACGAGCGCACCTTGTCGATCGAGCGGCGTGACGTGAGCGAGGAGCGTCGTGGGGATCGGCTCTCCGCTCCAGGCGTCCATCTTGGGACTCCACGGCGTGTGGAACCCGAGCTGCGTGAGTGACGCGAAGGCCCCGGCGAGAAGTACGACGGTCAGCACGGCGATCGGGCGCTTCCGCCAGCTTTTCTCTCCCTCTCCGGAAACGAAGGGCAGCGCGAAGAGGACGGCGAGGCCGATGGCAGGACCGATCAGCAGGAACGGCGTTTCGGCAGCGGGTGGAAGGAACGAGAGCACTGCGTAAAGCCACAGGAACGGAGGATCCGGTCGTGGCGCCGTCTGGATGATCGTCGGATCGGGTTGTCCCGTGGGGCCGAACGGACCGAAGAGAAACGCGCACGACGCGACCGCCAGCAGGATCGCGCCCGAGAACACGATGTCCTTGCCTATGGCTGCCGGGACGAACGGGATTCCGTCCCGATGCGTGAGCTCCTTGTACTCGTCGAGATACGTCGAGCGTCGAACGACGCGGCCGGGCATGGGCCAATCGTTGATGCCGATCTTCAGAACGAGGAGCACGTGAAGTCCGACGAGTCCGAAGAGAAGCGCAGGCACGACGAATACGTGCAGCGCGAAGAACCGCGACAGCGTGGCCGCGGCGATGATCGGACCTCCGAGGAGCAGCTTCACGATCGCCGGCCCGAGCACCGGGACTCGGCTCGAGATGGACGCCCCGATGCCGAGACCCCAGTAAGCGTCCTGATCGAAGCGCAAGATCTGGCCGGTGAACGCCATCCCGAGGGTCACGAGCAG
>CAZDNG010000081.1:17411-31691 GCA_964506835.1 uncultured Polyangiaceae bacterium | reverse complement strand
CCCGAGACGAAGCGGCGTTTCGAGCGCGCGTTCCGCGCCTGCCAAGCGTCGCTCGCGAAGGCGGAGTTCGGCCTCGTGTGGAACATCTCGCCGTACTCGTTCGTCGCGCGCGAGCGCACCCTGTGGGAGCCGTCGCCGCCGCTCGATCGCATCCCGTACCAGCTCTTCGCCGACGGCGTGCGGACGCTCGGGTTCGTCGAGGGCCTCGACGAGTCGGAGTTTTTCGAGCTGTTCCGGCTGCTCACTCTCGATCGCGCGAGCGAGATCGCGCCCGAGGACGACTTCGTCACGATGCTCTGGGACGCGAGCTTCGACCACGTCGTGCATCAGGCGATCGACACGTACTCGGAAGGCGACCAGGCCGAGCGCGTGAGGTTCGAAGCCGATCGCGCGGAGGTGGTGAGCTTGGCGCAGTTCGACTCGACGGAACAGCTCGCCGATTCCTGGCAATCCCGAGCGGCCACGTCGCGCGGCGAAGGCGTCGCCGAAAAGCAGTCGCGCATCGTCGCGATGTTTTCCGGCGGCGGCGCACCCACGGACACCGAGTCGCTCGCGCGCGCCGCGAACCTGGATCCCGGCGCTCACCGCAACCGGCTGATCGATCCGTCGTCGCTTCGAGTCGACGACGCGATGCGTACGATGATGCTCGCGCGCCTTTCGATGGAGACCGCCCAGATCAGCGAGCGCTTCGTCGTGGCCGTCGCGCGGGCGTTCGAGGACGGCCTCGACGTCGACGGCGGCCAAGCCGTCGCGGTTCCACTCCGGTTCGCGGTCGACGGCCTCGCCGCGACCGACCCGGCGCTCGCGCTCGAGCTGGTCGGCGCCCTTTCGGAAGAAGTAGGGAAGGGGTTTCCCAAGGAGCGCGCCGAACAGAGTCGCGGAAAGCTCGCGGGCGGCATCGTGTCGTCGAAGATGCTGGAGAGCGTCCTCGACGCCGTCCTCGACGGCGCGAGCATCGAGAGTGAAACCCAGGTCAAATTCGCCCAGGCCCTCCGGACCATCCTCGGCTACTCGGACGCGATGCACTTCGCGGTCGTGATGTCGTGCATCGGCGCGGTCGCGGCGACGGATATTCGCGACGTGCTCGTCGAGTATCTCGCGCGGGTCGGCGAGGGGCGCGAGATGGACATGGCGGCGCTGTTTCCGACGGCCGATCTCGAGCTCGGTCTCGCCCTCGTCCGCGTGCTGTCGGGAATGAAGACCAAGGGCGCACGCGACGCGATTTCCGGCGCGGCGCAGAGCCCGCACGCGGTCGTTCGCATCGAGGCCCTCGGACACGTCGAGGGCGTCTCGAGCGAGCGGCTCCGGCTCGAGCTCCGGAAGCTGCTCGAAGACAAGGACGCCGGCGTGCGGCTCGCCGCGCTGAAAGCGATGGAACGGTACGGCATCCGCGTCGCCGGTCCGTTCCTCGCGCTCCGCGTCCGGTCGTCCGATTTCGACGCGCTCCCCGTCGAAGAACGGCGGCAAGCGTTTCAAACCTTGGTGGCGCTCGCCCCGGCACGCGCCGAGAGCGCCGCGCTCGAGGTCGTGAACGATCGCCGACTCGTGTCGCCGGAGGCGCACGAAGTGAGCCGCGAGCTCGCGACGGAATTGCTCGGCCGCGTCGGGGTCGCGCCGGAAACTCTGGCGGCGCTCGAAGAGCTGAAGTCGGCGCGGCTCCGCAACAGCGATCGCGTGCGCGCGGCGGCAACCCTCGCGCTCGAGTCGTTCAAGAAACGGGCGGAGCGCGCCCCGGCGCCGGCTCCAGACCCGCGCGGATCGCCCCTCCGGAGGTCGCAGTGAAAGCCGCCGATTTTCTCGCGCACTGTCAGGCATCGAGCACCGGAAATCCCGTGCTCGAGAAGATCCGCGATCGCGGTGCCGAGACGGTGCTCGCCGTTTTTCGTCTCGTGAAGAACGCCATCGTGCACGCGGTCGACAATCGCGCGGTGACGCAAACGGCGGCGAACTCCGCCGAGATCCTCCGCGATTTTTCGGCCATGGTCGGCCAGACCGTGTCGCTCACGTTCATCGGCGACACCATCTTCGTGTGCGGGCAGTTGCTTCGCGCGTCGCGCGCGACGTACGAGTCGGCGATCGAGCTCGGGGAAATCTTCGGACGTTCCGGCGTGTCGGAGGTCAGCTTCGACGGCGCCGTCACTGCGGAAGATTTGCTGCTCCTCGCCGACGCCGTCGTTCAGGGTTATCGCGAGCCGGACAAGCGCGGCGCGGTCCTCGCCGTGAAGATCCCGCACGTCGGCATGCGCCGCATCGAAGCGGGCCTCGAGCGCCGCGACGACCGCAGCGAGGTTCCGCTTCAAGAGCGTATCCTCATCCTGTACGCGACGGCGCTGGTCGTGATGCGTCGCTTCTTCGACAGCATCGCGGAGGGGGCGATGCTGCTCCCGCACCGCGTGAAGCGTCTCTCTCAGCAGCTCGTGACCTTGAGCGAATCGGGCGACCCGGCGCTCCTCGGGCTCACGACCATGGCCAACGCGCACCGTGACGACGCGGGCCGCGCCGTGCTCAGCGCGATCCTCACCGTAGTCCTCGGACGACAGATTACCTCCGAGCGCGTTGTGCTTGCCCGGCTCGCGATGGCCGCGTTGCTCGCGGACGCCGGACGCGTTCGTCTCGCGGGAGTCAAGGGTCGCGACGAGTTGATCCCCCTCTCGGACGATGTCGACGCGCGCGTGCCGGCGGCCACCGCTACAGTCTGCCTCACGACGGGCGGCGTGAACGTTCCGAACGCCTTTCGAACGGTGGTGACCCACGAGGCGACGACGCTCGAACGCGAAGGCGCCCTCGGTCCCCTGTATGGGAAAAAAATGGCTCCGCTCATCGAATCCCACGTCCTCCGACTGGCGCGTGCGCTCATCGACGAGCTCGCTCCGCGCAACGCGGCCGTGGCACCCAAGTCGCCGCTCGATGCATTGCAGGCGCTCGGTCAGAGAGAGAACGTCGATCCGGTCCTCCTCAAGCTCCTCGTGAACGCCTTGGGCCTCGTTCCGACGGGCAGCGTCATCGAGTTCGACACCGGCGAGTGGGGTGTCGTCGTCGGTCCGTCGAAAAACCCCGACGCTTTCGACCGTCCGATCGTCCGCTTGGTCACGGATCGCAACGGTCGTCCTCTGCCGGCGCCGCGCGAAGTCGACCTCGGCGCGGCCGGCGCGGGAGCCGCACTGCCGCGCATCGCCCATGTCGTCGCCCCGAGAGAAGCGCGCTTCAACGTCACGCGAGTCCTGGTGGGGTGAAGTGAAGCGGTTTCAGCCGACCGTGCGAGCAACTCGACCTCTTTATTGACGCTCCATCGCACTCCGGTTATCGCTTTTCAAGCCGGGGGTGGGGTTCGTTGCGCTCGCCCGAGGAACGGCAATTGCGCGACCAGCGTCCATGAGGATCGGTAAGGGGTTCGTCCGGACCGCACTTTCGGCCGCGCTCGTCTCGAGCGTGCTCGATGCCGCCGCACATCCCGCCCAGGACGATCTGTTGGGCGTTCCCCTCGACAATTCACGGAGCACCGTTCCCGGACCTCATCTGCGATTGATGCCGTTCGTCGGCCCCGGTTTCCGCGCCACCTACGAGCATCGCTTCACGATCGAAAAAGACATGAGCGAGCTGGTGACACAGGTCGTCGGCACCGTCGCGCTCCCCTTCGCCGAGGTCGGTCTGAGCGCCGACGTTCGCTTCTTCCTCATGACCTTCGGCGCGAGCGTCGGTTATCACGACGAGTGGCAACTCCTTCAGTTCAACCCGGATCCGGCGACCGGGCGCGACACCGTGGGGCGCGTGCTGCAGGATCCCGCCGAAGTCCCACCGCTCGAGGCCGCTCAGCGCTCGTACAACGACCTCACGCTCGACGCGCGCGCCAAGAAGGACGCGAACTCCGACGTGAGAGAGAAGCGTTGGGCGTTCTACGAAGGGCGCTGGGGCTTCGTCTGGCCCGCCTACAACTTCGTCGGGTCATCGACGCTCGCGCTCCGTCACGACGGCCGTCCCGACGTGACGTACGACTGGGAGAACGCCACCGTGCTGAACGGCGGCTGGAACCTCCGCTGGGAAGGGTATGCGATCTTCCACTCGCGCAACGTCGGCTTCTTCGGGCCTGCGTCGCGCATCCTCTGGGTACCGCGAAATCGGACCGAGGCGGCGAACGGGGTGTACTCGCCGACGCCGAGTGGTTTCGGTTTGCCGAACGGAAGCGCGTGCCAATCGGGCGTGGTGTCGGGCCTCGATTGCGTGGTGAAGCGCGAGTTCGAGGTCCAGTACGGATTCATCGGCGGCCTCCGGCCGAACTGGGTGAACACCTCTGACACGTTGTTGATCCGTTTTTTCACCACAGCGGGGCTCAAGGACAACCTGTTCGGAACGCAAGCCTTTCGCCTCCCGATACAGCTGCTCGTCGCCTACATG
This sequence comes from uncultured Polyangiaceae bacterium, assembly GCA_964506835.1. GTDB lineage: Bacteria > Myxococcota_A > Polyangia > Polyangiales > Polyangiaceae > DASZVB01. The sequence continues at coordinate 27,299 of CAZDNG010000081.1, read as the reverse complement.
GTGACGGTGGATCTCTGAGGCCCACGGATGACGACGCGACGAAGCCCGTACGTCCTCGCCGTCGCCTTGATCGGCCTCGCGAGCACGGTCGCGCCCGCGGCGCTCGCGTCCAATCCGCTCGAGTATCCGGACAACGGTGCCGCGGCGTTCTCGCGGGGCGGCGCGTGGCTCGCGACCGGCAACGAGCCCATCGCCGCGCACTACGATCCCGCCGCTCTCGCGATCCAGACGAGCGCGTTCAGCATCGACCAGAACCTCGCTTACGACAAGGTCTGCTACTCGCGGCAGGGTCCGAACTCGACGCCCGAATCCACCGGGCTCGCGGGCGATTTCTACCTCCCCGCTTGCAACGGGCGGACGGCGTTTCCGAGCACCATTCCGTCGATCGCCGTCTCCCTGCGTGTGTCGGAGAAGCTCGGGATCGGCATGGCCATCGTGCCGCCGTCGACCTATGCGGGAGCGGACAACGCGTACCCGCCGCTCGCCACCGGGTTCAACCTGAAGGCCGCTGATTGCCTCGCTTCGGGCAAGCCGGCGTCGACGTGCGGCAGCCCGTACGTCACGGTCCCGGCGCCGTACCGCTACCAGCAACTGCAGCAACTCTCGACGATCCTCTTTCCCACCGTGAGCGTCGGGTACGCAATCCTACCGACGCTGCGGATCGGCGTCGGCTTCATCTCCGGGATCGGCGTCATCAACAACTCCGTCGCGGCCATCCAGAGCACGACGCCGCCCGGCCCGGGACAGGTCGCGACCGACAACCCCGGCGCGGACGCCATCTCGACGTTGCACACGAAGGATCTGTTCATGCCGGGCGTCGTCGTCTCGGTGCACTGGTCGCCGACGCCGATGCTGGACGTCGCGGCCTGGGGACGCTGGATCAGCCCCCTCGATTCGTCGACCGGCGACCTGTCGATTCAGACTCAGCCCTTCGACTCCACCGGTGCCACGACGAGCACCAAGCTCCAGCCCACCTGCCAGGCGAATCGCGGCTCGGCCTGTTACAACAACGCCTTGCTCTCGCCGATCAACCAGTATGGGAACGATGCATTTCGGCATTTCAAGTTCCCATTTCCGCCAGAGGTGAGGGTCGGCGTTCGATTCCATCGGCCGCGCGCAGGGGTCGAACAGCGTCCCTTCGATTCGACGCCGGTGACGCGCAGGTTCACGTCGCGGGACCCCCTGCACGACGACCTCTTCGACGTCGAGCTCGACGGCAGCTATTCGTTCAACACTGCGGCGAACACCATCGAGATCCGCTTCGCGGAGGCGAACGGCGGCGGCACGGCTCCAGTGAAACCGATCGGCGAAGTGCCGCCGAACGCCGATATCTGGAACGGGTACGAAAACTCGTTCGGTCTGAGGCTCGGAGGGCAGTGGAACGCGATCCGCGACGTCCTCGGCCTTCGCGCGGGGACCTGGCTCGAGACGCAATCGCAACGCGCCGAGTGGCTCGAGGTCTATCCAGTGGGCGCGACGCGCGGCGGCTTCGGCGGCGGCGTCGTGGTGCGCCAGGACTTCGTCGACATCTCGGTCGGCTATCAGTATCAATGGTCGGCCGGCCTCGACAACGGCGGCGTCGGCGCACGCCGCGCGGTGCAGGCCGTGGGAGGTACCGCGTTCAACCTGAGCGACAATCCGCCGGGCAGCAACGCGGGCAGCGCCACGCAGTTTCGGAGCTACCAGACCGTCAACGACGGAAACGTGATCCAGCACGCGCACGTGTTCACGCTGGGCGGCACTGTCCGCTATTAGGTAAGTGGGGTGTTGCCCCCCGCGGCTCGCTTCGGATTATTTTCCGGGGGACCTTGTCCCCCGCGGCTCGCTGACGCGACCGCTCCCCCTGCCGGCTTCGCCGGGCTCGCTTCGCTCGCGTCGGGCGTCACGTGCCGGCTTTGCCGGGCTCGCTTCGCTCGCGCAGCCTATTGTGGGGGAACGCTGCACGTCGCGGGCGTTCCGTCGGCGGCGAGCTTGATCTTCGCGCCGCTGAACACGTGATAGGAGATGCTGCGCCAGGCGTCGTGGCACGTGGAAGTCGCCGCCTGGTTCGTCGCCGCACACCAATCGCCGGGCGGGAGTCCGGCGTCGTCCTGCAGCGAGGGGTCCCACTTTGCCGTGAGGCAGCTGTGGTTTGCCAGGTTGATGAAGTCGCCGCTGCCGTCCGGGTTGCGCTTGTCCGGGTCCTGATAGCTCACGCAGAGGGTCGAGTTGAGCAGCCCGTTGTAAATCTGCTCGAGCTCCGTGCTCAGGAAGTAGCCCTTGATTCGTGTGGGCCCCTGTCCCGGTGCGCACGGCGTCGTTCCCGGGGGCATCGAATCCGTGAACGGAGAGCAGTCGCCGCCACCCCAGGCAGCGTGATTGACGTCGAGGCCGTCGATGTTGCACGTCGCAGGGGGCAGAGCCGGCGTCCCCGAAGCCTCGGTCGGATCGTAGTAACCTGAGCAGTCCGGGTGATCGGGATCGTTGAACGTGCTCTCGAGCTCGGCTTCGCGGATCGGAACGACGATGTACGTCGGTGCCTTGTTCCCGTTGACGGAGTAGATGAGCAAGAACGACATCAACGCCCAGCCGTGCGAGTGGCCCGTCACCGGATCGTAGAAGAAGACGCCGCTGAACCCTTCGGAGTTCTTGTTGACGTACGCCGAACTCGTCGAGTCGAACATGTCGAGCAACGTCGCGCGAACCGCCGGATCGGTCGGGTCTCCGAAATCCTGCGCCAGCCGCTTCTCCTTCGCGGGTGCGACTTTCCACGAGAGTGGCGCCCCGTTCTCGTCCTCGAGCGGCATGGGCGGCTCGAGCGACACGAGGACGGGGGGCCAGCCGCTCGTGCTCCCCATCTGGCTCGGCTTGAGCGCAAACTGCGTGTACGGCTGATGGTTCACCATCTGATCGGTCGGTTCGGTGTAGTCCAGCGTCGCCATGCAGAGGCCGTCGGTCAACGCCGTGGTCAGTGTGTTGGTCGTCGCGGTCGATCCATCGACACCGATGAGCGTGGAGAAGCCCACGGTCGCGTAGTCGTGCGAGATGTCGGAGCCGCCGTTCAGGAAGAAGTCGATGAGCTGGATGTAGCCGCCCGCGCCTTGCCCGGAATTCAAACCCGCGCCCTGACCACACGTCAGTCCGGCGGCGGTCGGCGCGTAGGGGAGATCGGAAAGCTGGCTCAACGCTTCGTAGATGATCGGCGCCTTCGCGTTGCCGGGCGGCGCGATCGGATGGATCCAGGCTTGCCGCATCTGAATGTGCTGCTGTCCGGTGTTGTCGCGCGTGGCGAGACACTCGGCGCCAGGGGCGTTCGATCCCTTGCTCGGATCCGAGTAGCACGTGGGGTCCGTCGGACAGCACGACGCCGTGCAGGCGAGGGGTGCCGCGAGGGCGCCGCTACCGTCACCGCTCGGGGCGCCGCCCGAGCCTGCGGACCCGCCGGAGCTCGTCGCGCCGCTCGAACCCTTGATGACGAAGACGGGGCCGTTCTGGGGGCTCGAGCAAGCGACGAGCAACGCGAACGCGCTCCCCGCTGCGAGTATTTCGAGCCCCTGACGTGGCATTCCCCCTCTTTATGACCCCCGGACCCCTCGGGCCGGTCAACGTGAAGAGTATATCTCCGAAGCGATCGCGTCGCTTTCAATCAGTGGGCGCTCGCGCGCGGTTCGGTCGGGTAAAGTCATCCACGAATCGCCGCTCGCTGGCGCGCGGTGTCAAAAGCACTCTTCGCGATGTCATCAGCTCGCGCCGCGTCGGTCGACGCTGCCGAACGGCGTCGGTGCCGCGCATCGCCCAGGTCGTCGCCCCGAGAGAAGCGCGCTTCAACGTCACGCGAGTCTTCCTGGGCTAGAGGAAGCTACTCCGACATCGATCGCGCCGCTCTCTTGGCAGCACGCTCGACGCTTCTTGTTGACACTCAATCGCCCTCCGGTTACTCGTGGCGGGCCTTTTTCTATGAGGGATCGTAGGTAGCACTCGCCCCGAGGGATTCGATCTGCCCGAGCATCGTTAATGAGAATCGGCAAGGCGTTTCTGGCGGTCGCGGTATGTTGGGGGCTCCTTTCGGTGGGCCTCGAAGCGCACGCGCATCCGCCGACGGATGACTTCCTGAATCCGCAGGATCCAGGTCCGCACCTGACGCTCATGCCGTTCGTCGGCCCGGGCTTCCGCGCGATCTACGATCACCGGTTCAAGATCGAAAAAGACGTGAGCGAGCTGCGCACGCAGGTGATGGGAACGGTGTCGCTTCCCTTCGCCGAGGTGAGCGCGAACGCCGACGTCCGGTTCTTCTTGATGAACTTCGGCGCGAGCGTCGGTTACCACAACGAGTGGCACGTCTTGCAGTTTCGTCCCGACCCAAAGACAGGGACCGACTTCGCAGGTCAAGCTACGACCGATGAGCCGGCGCTCACGCAGGCCGCACGCAGCTTCACGGACCTCACGCTCGACGCGCGCGCTCAGAAAGACGCGAACGACGACCAGCAGCGCAAGGCCTGGCCGTTCTACGAATTCCGCTGGGGCTTCCTCTGGCCCGGCAACCACTTCATGGGCGTGTCCACGCTCGCGGCGCGCCACGACGCGCGCCCGAACGAGAGCTTCGACTGGGAGAACGGCACCGTCCTGAACGGCGGCTGGAACGCCCGGTGGGAAGCGTATGCGCTCCTCCGTGAACGCAACACCGGCTTCATCGGCCCGGCCGTGCGCGCCATGTACGTGCCCCGCAACCGGATCGACAACGGGAATGTCGCGTTCGCGCCTCAAGGGGGCCCGGCCGGCCTGTATATACCGCCTGGCAGCTCCTGCCAGCCCGGCGTCGTCCCCGGCTTGCCGTGCGTCGTGAAGCACGAGTTCGAGTTTCAATACGGCTTTCTCGCCGGCATGCGACCGAACTGGGTCGCGAACTCCGACACGCTCCTCGTGCGCGTCTACACGACGGCCGGAACCAAGGATAAGAATCTCTTCGGCACCCAGGCCTTCCGCCTGCCGCTACAGATCCTCGTAGCGTACATGGTGGACGTGTTTTGAAAGTCAGGCGCATGAGAACCCAGCGAACCAGCGCCTTTCTCGGAGCCGCCTTCGGCAGCGCCTCGCTGCTCGTCGCGTCCGGCGCGCTCGCGTCGAACCCGCTCGAGTACCCCGACAACGGCAGCGCCGCGTTCTCCCGCGGCGGCGCCTGGCTCGCCCTAGCCAACGAACCCATCGCAGCGCACTACAACCCCGCGGCGCTCGCGATCCAGGGCAGCGGCTTCAGCATCGAGCAGCAGCTGAACTTCAATACGGTCTGCTACACGCGCGAAGGTCCGGGTCGAACGCCGGAGACGGCGGACTCGTCCGGCAACCTCATTTACTTGCCGGCGTGCAACTCCAAGGCGTCATTTCCCGCGACCATCCCGTCGATTTCCATCGCCTGGCGCGCGTCGAAAAAGCTCGGGCTCGGCTTCGCGGTCGTGCCGCCCAACGTCTATGGCAACACGGACGGCGACTTTCCGCCGACCTCGCCGGGGTACAACGCGAAGTCGGGCGAGCTCGTCAGTGTTCCGGCATCGTATCGCTTCCAGTCGCTGAATCAGCTCTCGACCATCATCTTTCCGACGTTCGGCGTGGGCTACGAGGTCCTGCCGAATTTCCGCGTGGGCGCCGCGTTCATCGCAGGGATCGACGTGTTCAATACGTCCGTCGCCGGCATCCAGCAGCAGCCGAACATCGACTCCACCAAGCCGAACGGCGGTCAACGCGATAACTACATCAACGATTCGCTGTCGACCCTGCGTACGAGGGATCTCTTCGTCCCTGGGGCGATCCTGTCGATTCACTGGTCGCCACTGAAGCAGCTGGACGTCGCCGCCTGGGGTCGTTGGATCAGCGACGCGCATACCACCCAGGGCACGCTTCAGACCGTAACCAATCCCTACAACTTCACCTCTGCAGGAGGGACGTCGATCTATCCCTCGTGTCCGGCGAACGTCGCCGTCCCCTGCTCCGGCTCGAATTCGGTCGTGAACACTTTTAGTGATCACGACGCGAACCACACGTTCAAGGAGTTCCGATTTCCCTTCCCCCCGGAGGTGCGCGTCGGCATCCGGTTCCACGTGCCACGAAGTGAAAAGACCGAGTGGCAGGAAGATTCGACACCGAAAGCCGGCTTTCCCAAGGTCGATCCGCTCCACAACGAGGTGTTCGACATCGAGCTCGACGGAAGCTACGCGCTGAACACCGACGCCAACACCATCACGGTGCGCTTCGCGGCAGCCCCGAGTGGTTCTGGCCTCTCGAAGGTGCTGCCGGCCGGGTTCGTGCCGCCCAACGCCGACAAGTACAACGGATACATGAACTCCTTTGGCCTGCGCCTCGGCGGCCAGTACAACGTGATCCAGGACAAGCTCGGCATTCGCGCCGGCACCTGGTTCGAAACTCAATCCCAGGAAGCAGCCTGGCTCTCGGTGTTTCCGGTCGGCGCGACGCGCGGCGGGTTCGGCGGCGGCCTTGTCTTCCGGCAAGACTTCATCGATATCTCGATGGGGTATCAGTATAACTGGTCGGCGGGGCTCGACAACAACGGGCAGGGCGCGATGCACACCGTCGTCGGTTCGGGCAACTACGACGGCGTCGCCTTCTCCACGCAAAACGAGAAGGCCACGTCGGCGGCGAACTACACGCAGTTCCGAAGCGGCCAGACCGAGAACGACGGAAGCGTCTCACAGCACGCGCACACGTTCACGCTCGGCGGCACAGTCCACTTCTAGGAACCTCGCGGGCGGTCGCCCACGGCGCATTCTCGAATGCGCGCGAAAACGAAAAACGCCGGCCGGGTGCGACCCCGACCGGCGTCTTTCTTCTCCTCAGCTAAGAGGAATCCTTCCTCTTTCTAGAACGTAGCCATGCACTGGCTCGGGGTGCCGCTCGGGTCGAGCTTGATGGGAGCTCCCTGGAACACGTTGTAAGACACGTTGTGATAGGCGTCGTGGCACGTAGAGGTGGCGGCCGAGTTTGTCGCCGCACACCAATCGCCCATGGGCAGACCGGCATCGTCCGCTTTCGTCGGGTCCCAGCCCGAACCGATGCAGGTTTTCCCATCCGCCGAGAGGAATGGAGCGGGCTGGCTACCGGGCGTCGAGATACACACCGTAGAGCCCAGGTCGTCGGCCCAGACCTGTTCGAGCTCGGTGATCAGGAAGTACCCGACCGTGCTCGACGCCGTCGTTCCCGGGTCGCATTGCGCCTTTCCAGTGACCTTCGTGCAATCCCCACCGCCCCACGACGAGTTCATCTTGGGGTCGCCACCGGGGTTGCAGTTGGGCGTGCGATTCATATTTGCGATGTAGTCGCCGATGCAATCGGGATGATTGATGTCGTTGACGGTGCTCTTCTTCTCGATCTCGCGGATGGGAAGCACGGTCGTTTTGCCGACTGCTCCCGTCGCGCCGTACACGATGACCCACGAAAGCGGGCTGAACCCGTGGTTGTACCCGGTCGTCGGGTCGTAGAAGAAGATGCCAGTCCAGGGCTGGCCGGTGCTGTCCTTGCCGATGTAGGATGGATCGGTCGAATCGAACATCGCGAGCGTGGCCGCGCGACCGGCCGTGGTCGTTATGTCGAAATCGGTCGCGACGCGCTTGTTCCGAGCGGGAGCCACCGTCCAAGGCGTGGAGTTTCCACTCGCGTCCTTGAGCGCCATGGGGTTCGGAAGTCCCTTGGCGGGCCACCCTGTCGTCTGGCTCATGTCGGTCGGGCCGAGCCGGACGTCCGGCGCCTTGCTGCCTGCGGCGGGAATCCCGGTGTAAGTCCCCTGCGAGTAACACAACGTCGGAGCCGCGCCGGTGATCATGTCCCCGTCATAGACGGCGAAGCCGTCGTAGGCGTAGTCGCCCGCCGTGAAGGTGCGGTTCGTCGCATCCTGCGTGAACAAGTCGACGAGCTCGATGTATCCGCCGGCGCCGTATGTGGTGGCGTTGGCTCCTTCGTTGCACGTGGGCCAGTTCAGCTCGCTTCGACCCGCGAGGATGGAATAAACAATGGACGGCGCCGCGTTGCCCGCCGGCGACGTGACGTTGATGTACGTCTGTCGCAGCTGCACGTGCTGCTTGCCCGTGTTGTCCTGCGTCGCAAGGCATTCCGAGCCCGGAGACCCGTTGCCTGCCGACGTCGAGTAGCAGGTCGAACTCGTCGGGCAGCAGTCGCCGGTGCAGCTTGCGACCGTTCCGGTGCTGCCGCTGCTTCCGCCTGCGCCGCTGCTTCCCGATGCTCCGGCGGTCGCGCCGGTCGAAGTGGTGTTGCCTCCGCCGCCCGCGGCGGTGCCGCCGCCCGTTGCCGGCGGCGGGATGATGACGGGGCCGCCGTTGCCACTCGAACACGCCGCCACGCCTGCCCCTGCGAGGGCGCCGAGTGCGGCAAGAAATCCAAATCGGTTGCGAACCATGAATGCCTCCTGATAGCGAGCGATGATCGTTCCTGGGAAAAACCGGAGCGCGCCCTGCACTACCGGTAAGGGATGCCGCCCTCTCTGGCTGGCGCGGGGACTATAGCGCAAAGGGCGGCGCAAAACGGCTTAACGTGATGGGACGCTTTTGCCGCGGTGACGTCCTCGGCTTCGATAAAAATCTCCCGCCGCGACGCATCACTCTCGGCGTGGACGACGCGAGAAAAACGGCCGCCTAACCCGGGAAAAAGCGTCGCCGGAACGGGCCGGCGGCGCTCGAAGTAAGCGTGGAGCGGGCTCGCCAATTCGGTCGGTTTGCAGTCGTCGAGGTCATGCGAGCGCGCCCCTGAAGTCACGTCGTCACTCTACGCTGCGGCGCGCGACGCGACGAGATGACCATTGAGTCCTCCTCGCTGAGCACGCACGAGAGCGTGCATTCTCGTTTGTGACGCGGGCGACGAGCGACGGTCGCGTCCCGTTTCGCGGCGACCGGGCCCCGGGAGACCATTCGGTCATCTTCCCGGGGTTCTGAGCGAAGCGTAGCTTGGGTTCAATGGGGCGCCGCGACGAACCCGCCCCGCGAGAGAACCCGTGACCATCCAGCTCCTCATCGACTCGATCGTGCGTCAGACGACGGTGCTCATCGCGCAGCTCGCGACGGCGGGCGGGCTTCGGGCGCCGCTAGCGCACGTCGCCAATCAGGTGTTTCTCGACCTCGCGAAAGAGCTCGAAGCTCAGGGCGTCAGTCGCAAGGTCGGCGCCGACATGTTCGGCATGGCCCTCCGCGCCTACGTCCGAAAGGTGCAGCGACTCGGCGAGAGCTCGACCGAGCGCGGTCGCACGTTGTGGGAAGCCGTCTACGACTACGTCGCGAAGCAAGAAGTCGTCACGCGAGAGCAAGTCATCGAGCGGTTCGACCGCGACGAAGAAGCGCTCGTCCGCGGCGTGTTGCACGACCTCACCGAGAGCGGCCTCGTCTTCGCGGCGGGCGCGGGTCCGCACTCCGCGTATCGCGCAGCCACCGAGGACGAGCTCGGCAAGATGCGCCAGTTCACCCAGGGCCGTATCGACGAACTGCTCTGGGTCATCGTCTATCGCGAAGGCCCGATCGCCGAATCGGCGCTCGCGAAGCTCACCGGCGCGCCGTCGCTGCACGTCTCCGATGCGCTCGAGCGACTGTCACGAGCCGGCCGAATTCGGCGCGATGACGGAACCAATCCACGGTACCGCGCGAGCGAGTTCATCGTGCCGCTCGGCTCCGAGTCGGGTTGGGAAGCCGCGATCCTCGACCACTATCACGCGCTCGTGCGCACGATTTGCCAGAAGCTCCGAGCCGAACCGGAATCATCTCCCGCCGATACGGTGGGCGGAAGCACATACACGTACGCGGTATGGCCCGGTCATCCGTTACGCGACGAAGTGCTCGGTAGCTTGAAGCAGTTTCGCGAGATGTTCGGGGCGCTCCGCGGTCGTGTGGACGAACACAACCG
>CAZDNG010000081.1:4579-17311 GCA_964506835.1 uncultured Polyangiaceae bacterium | reverse complement strand
TCACGAGCTGCACGGGCGACTGCTGCCCGACGGATCCGAGTTGTTATTCGACGCCGGCGGGCAACGGTTCCCCAGGCTCGGAATGCCTCGCCACGCGCGACAATACCGAGCAACAGCACATCCAGCTGCGCCAGACGTACTACAACGCGATCGCTCCGTCGGGCAACGCCGCGCCGGCGATTGCCTACTTCATTCTCGCCGCTCGAAGCGAGCTGAACTGGGTCAGTTGCAACCAAGGAGCGAATGCGACTGCCTACGGAGCCGGCGGTTTCATCGAGCTCACGGACATGTTCACGCAGGACACGACGACCCGCGCGTTCATCGACGGCGACTACGCTTGGGATGGCTTCGCCACGTACAGCGGCATTCCGGTGACGGCAGCACCGACGCTCTGTTACGCAGAGGGCGCTTACACGGGCATTCCCGCGGCCGGCAGCAAAGCCCCCGATGTCCGGCTCGGGCCAGGCGACATGAGCCTGACGACGGGCTGGCCCGCCAAGGGACTCCCGAACCCCATGCCACTCATGGACGCGAGTGGAAACTCGACGCCGTGGACAGTGGCGCCGACCCGGAACAAGCGCATCGCGACCGATTTCGACGTGTCGACCGAACCGGGGCGCGAAGCCGTGCTCGCCATGTTCGACGCGACCGATCCGTCTTACCTCGGCGTCGACAGCGCCGGTCAGCCGTGGACCGGCGTCTTCTACTACGACGAGACGACCGGGTATAACCATGGGTTCAGCCCTCTTTCGTGGGAGATCGTCTTCGGCGCGTCGGACGCGCCAGGCAAGACGACGGTCGTCCCCATTCGCGAAGTCGAGCGAAAGAGCACGGTCAACGACATCAATCATCCCGATTGCATCGGCGACTACATCGCGACCACGGATCGCAACTCCTGCAGCCCCGGCGGCGATCCCGCGTCGAACTCGTCTTGGGGCGGTGGCGATTGCACGCTGATCACCGGGAATGCGACATGCGCGCCGGGCACGACCGCATCCAGCACGACGGGTTACTCCCTGATCACGGAAATCGAACAGGTCTGGGACGACGATCTGGGCTCTACGCTTTGTATCTCGACGCCGGGAAGTCAGCCTGCCGGATTCCTTTCCGCCGACGCGAAAACCTGCGTGGGTCAGAGCTGGAACCCTCAGGCTCCGAACGACACCGGTCTGCCCATGGGGGACTGGTGTGCCGCGACGAACTCGCCCAAGACGGCGAGCTGTCACGACGCCTATCACAGCGTCGCGTACCAGACGTTCGCGGGCACGAACCTCCAGCTCGACGCACCGAGCGGCGCGCCGTCGACGTGTGCGCTGTGAACTGGTGACACCGCCGAATTGCGAAGACCGACGCGTCGCCAATCGCCAAACGTCGCGGTGAGATTCAACCGGTGCACGTCACCGGTTGAAAGCGCCCACAAGCTTCGGATTGGTCGGCGAATCGCTTCGAAGGGCCTATGAGTGCTCGAGGTCAATGACCTCCGCTAGCACTGCTGCCTGAATGGTGTACGTCCCGTTCCCCATGATGAGAATTGCCTAGATCGACCATCGAAATCCGGCAAGCATTGCCGCATTCAAGGCTGCCAGGAGCTCCGGATCACGACACATGGTCGTGTGTTCCGTTGCCAGCTAGAATTCTTCGAGGCCGATGGCCGCATTGTCGGCCAACGGCTGCGATCAATGCGGCAACGCACCATAGATTTGCGGCAACGAGCCGCGCTCCGCCGCTCACTTGGCATCAACCGAAGCAGCTGGCAGCCTCGGCTCGTTCACTTGGCGTCAACGGAGGCAGCTGGCAGCCTCGGCTCGCTCACTTGGCGTCAACGGAGGCAGCGGAAGTAGCCGGCACGTTCGAGCGACGGGTCGCGCGATGAGCGGGCCGCGCGCTCATAGCTTTCCGGTGTCGTTCGGTGTTCCGACCCATTCGTAGATCTCGTCCACGAGGAGGTGGCCCCAGTTACCCTTGGCGTCGTCCACGATTTCGATCGTTGCAACCTTGCCGCGCAAGGGCGCGATGTTCCACTCGCGACGGCCAAGGCTTTCGAATCCGGTTCCTGTCTCCGAAAATAGGGTGGCTCCATCGACGACGAGCGAGACTCTGAGTCGAACCGGGTCACGGCCGCCGCCGACGAGGAGTCGCAGGCGATCGCCACGCAAGGTGAAGGGAGGCGAAACGAGTCGTCCCGTTGCTTCATCGCCGTGGCGGGCAGCGAAGGTATCGATCAACGTGCCGGAGGCGAACTGAACGACGGGTCGATTTCGGGCGTTTCCGCCAGTCAGCGCGTCGTCGAAGGCGTCGCCCTCCTTGTGCCATCTTGCGAGCGCGTTTCGATCCAAGCGGAGCGCGTCTGTTGATAGGGTTTCTCCTTGCTCGAGATCGTCCCTGACGAAGATGCCCTCATAGTGAACGCTGGGAGGCAGATCGTTGAAGAGGTAGTAGCCGGGCGGCACGGTCGATACCGGCAGAAAGCCGAGCTTGATGTAGGTCGGGTTTCTTGCGAGCAGCTCGCTCGCGGTGGCGACCTTCTCGTGGCCCGCTTTTCCGGTTCCGAATCCGGCGACCTTGCGATGCGCGACGACGGGGTCGATGACGCCGTACACGTCCGCGACCCGCAAATCGGCGAAGAACCCCGCGCCGCCGATATCACCGAGCACCATGCTGCCCTCTGGACGCGCCACCCCTTTCATCCACCGCATGAGGCGCACCTGCGTGTCGACGTTGTCACCCCAGACGCGGATTTCGGCGACACCGGGTCCGCTCGTGATCGTGCCCCAGCGCAAGAGGAGACAGAGCGTGAGCGCGACCCCGGCCACCGCGACCCGCGGAGCCAAAGATGACCAACGGCTTTGCACCCAGTCGGCCCCCGCAGCGGTGAGCAAGGCGAGCGACGGAATGAGGGCGATGAGGAACCGCTGCCCCGAATAGAAGTCGCCACCGACGTAAACGACGTACGCCGTGTGAAGCAGCGCGTGCAGCACGAGCCATTGAACCCATTGCTCTCGGAGCCGGAGGAGCCCAGTGAGCGCGGCGATCGGGGCCGCCCAGCGTTCGACGACGTACGCCTTCACGTAGTCGAGCCCCCGTTGGACGCCAGCGAACGTATCGCCGACCTTCAAGTAGAACGTGTTCGGGAACAGGTACCCGTAATAAGCAAAGCGCCAGGCGAAGTACGAGCCGTAGCAACCGACGAACGTTCCGGCGGCCCGCGCGAGAGCGCCGAGCAACGCCTTCCGGTCGGCTTTGGCGGCTCGCGCCGCAGACAGGGCCTCGGTGACGAAGAACGATGCGGCCCAGAGCACCCCGTCGGGGCGTGTCATGGCGACGAGTGCCAGGCTCACGCCGAGCACGAGCTCCCATCTTCGAAACCGATACACGCTCGCGATGAGCCCAGCGAGCATGCACACGACGAGCAGGTGATTCTCGAGCGAGAACACGGCGTAGGAAACGTAGGAATCGTCGAACGCGACGAGCAGGACCGCGATCGTCCAGGACAAGCGATGCGTGAGCACACGCCGGGCGACGATGGCCACGCCGATAAGGCCGAAGAACGCCAGGGCGAGCGTCGTCAGAAACGCGGCTTCTGCGAAGCGCACCGGATCTCGGCCGACGAGCGGCCACAGGGGTGCAAGCACCGCGACCCACAAGAAATTCGTATAGCCCTCGACGCGCTCGCCGATATTGAAGACGACTCCGTTTCCGGCGATCCAGTTTTTCGCGTACTGAAACGAAATGTAGGCGTCGTCGATGGTGTTGTAGCGGTAAGAAGCCCGGTAGCGACACGCCGTCACCGCGAGCAACGCGGACGAAAGGAGCAGTGTCCACACGAGCGGCTCGCGCAGCCACTGCCAGGTACCACGTGGCTCGCCGGGCGCCGCTCGACGCATAGCCATCCAGAGCGCGACAAGAGCGAGCGGGCCGGCGATGGCCAGCGCGACGGCCTCCTCGCTGAGCTCCGCGTCCGCTTCCGGTCGGCCCTTTCGCTCGGCGAAGCGCGGCGGGATCTCCGCCTGCGCCGTGTCGAAGAGGGCAAACTCGGCGACGGCGTAGTTGCCGTCGCCCGCGCGCGGTTCGAGACGCACATAGCGTACAGTCTCGTCGAGCTCCCGCGTGTAACGAACCTGGAGCTGCGGCTGAGCCACACTCGGCGCTTCCCAGATCGTCTTCCACGATCGGCCATCGTTCGACGCGAGGACCGCGTAGATATCGTTGTCGTCGGCCTGAATCCACGCGGCCGCTATCTTCCGCGGCGACCCCAGGTCCCACTCCACGCCTCCGCCGGCGCCGATCACGCTCGTGAGATCGGAGTTCCACAGGTCACCGGCAACGGCTCGAACGCCGTCGGTGATCCGCTCCGCTCGATGAGCGTGCGTGGCCGAAGTGGGCGAGCGACCTCGAAGGAGATCGCCGTTGACCGGGCGCGCGCTACAGCCCGTCGCCAATGCCGCGATCGTGAAGATCGCGAACCACAACGGGACCACGCTGCGAAGGCGGCCGATTGAGACCGCCCGATTTGTGCACTCGTTCCCTCGCGATGCCTTCATCCAGATGAATCGGGCCTCCAGCCCCTCACGCCGCCCCAGGTGAGCGGTTTCCCTGAGCAATTTCGCCGAACAAAGCACTCGGTGTGCCAAGGTTCGTTTTTGCGGATTTTCTGCGCTCCTTCGCGTCGATGGCTCACGTGTGCCAGAGGCTCAGGCGATCCGATCGAAGTGTCGTCCGCGCCACTCGGACGTCTCTCGAGGCGCAAACAGGGTCGCGGTTGGCCCCGCGGGCCCGGCGAGCATGAACGCCGGAACGCGGAATCTACCAGAGCACGTTCGCGTCCAGCACGAAGCCGGCGAGGACGGGCTCGCCGGAGATCTCGGGGGGGCGAATTTCTTGCGCTGCTCAGCGATTCACTCGTCGTTCACCCGTCGAGCTCGGTCACCGCTCGCCGCGGTCCTTCGCGATATCGTCGAAAAGCGTGTTCACGGACATGACCGGCAAGCGCGGTGGCGGACGCTTGTCTTGCAAACGCGGCGGCGTGAATAGACCGCGTCGAATCAAATCCGCGAGCGTCGCCTCCTCGATGAGCCGGCTCGGGTCTTCGCCGAGAGACATGACTCGCCCTACTCCGCACCCGCAGCGTCGTACACCGCGTCGACGGTGAGGGTGCAACCAATCGAGTTCACGAGGACGGATTGTTCACGACCGGCGTCGGCGCGAACGCATCCGGAGCTCTCTCGCTGCCAGAGCTCGATTCGACGCTCCTTCTGCGAAACGAGGACCACGGCGTCGAGGGACGCGATTTTCTGATAGTGCGCGAGCTTCTCGCCGCGGTCGTACGCTTCCGTGCCGTCGCTTAACACTTCGACCACCGCCTTTGGATTGATGACCGCTTGGCGATCTTCGAGATCGTTTTCGACGTCACCGCAGACGACGGTCGCGTCCGGATACGTGGCGAGGCCCGTGGCGACGACGCGCACGCGAAGGTCGGAGTTGTACACGCGACACGGCGAGCCCCCGAGTTGACTGCCGAGGGACGTCACGACGGCTGCGCCGAGCGCCGCGTGCAACGGGGTGCCGCCCGCCATCGCATAGATCTCGCCGTCCAAGTACTCGTGCTTGGTGACGCTCGCGTCCTCGAGGGAGCGGTACTCGAGGTACGTGTAGCAATGGAGCCGCACCGGCAACCTCCTGGAACCGGGAGGGTAGCACGGTCGCAAAATCACCGCGAAAACGGCAGTTGCCGCACGCGGCGGGGGAGAACGGTGATAGAGACGGCATTCGTTGGGCGGCCGGCCGTCCGACGGCCAAGGAGCTTCATCGATGACTTCACTTTTGCAACGCGCGGTCGCTGTCCGTTACGCCACTTCGACTGTCGCACTCAGCGCGCTGTTTCTTGCCGCGTGCAGCAACAGCACGTCGCTTGGTAAGGCCGACGCGGCGAGCAATGAGCCGCCGCCGAGCGGCGTCACGTGTTCGGGCAAGTCCGCGCCGGGACCGAGCGACAGCACCTTCGACGGCGGCGTCGGCTACCACAACGTGCAGGTGCCGGGGCAGGACGGCGGGGTGCGTGAAGCGATCGTGCACGTGCCGGCGAGCTACGACCCGACGAAGGGGACGATGCTCGTCGTGAACATGCACGGGCTCCTCGGCAACGACGTGCAGGAAGCGAACTACACGAAGATGTCCGAGGTGGCGGATCAGAAGAACTTCATCGTCGTGTATCCGCAAGGGCTGAGCGGCGCGCTCGGCACGAGCTGGAACGCGGGCGTGTGCTGCTTGAACACGAACGACGACGTCGGGTTCATCCGGCACCTCGTGACGAAGCTCGAGTCGGACTACTGCATCGATCCGAAGAAGGTGTTTGCGACGGGGCTCTCCAACGGCGCGATGATGTCGTATCGCCTCGCTTGCGAAGCCTCCGACGTGTTCGCCGCGGTGGCGCCGGTGTCCGGCTCGGTCGAGGTCGGGACGTGCACGCCGCCGCGTCCGGTCCCGGTGCTCGCGTTCCACGGGACGTCGGACTCCATCGTGCCGTACTACGGCGGCACCGACGGCATCGTGCACGTCCTTCCGATCCCGTCGGTGGCCAAATCGATCAACCAGTTCAAGACCCTCGACTCCTGTCCGGACGCGAACGATACGTCCACCGACGTGGACGCTTCCTTCGTGGACTCGAAGACCGTCTATCAAAAGGGGAACGCGACGTGCCGTTCGTGGTCGCCGTGCGCGGCGGGGAGCGAGGTCGAGCTCTGCACGATCACCGGTGGCGGCCACGCCTGGCCGGGGAGCGGGGCGTCGTTCGGCGCGGGCATCGCGAGCAACGACATCGACGCGTCGAGTTACATCATCGACTTCTTCTTGAAGCACCCGATGCCGTGAAGTGGTGCGCCGCGCTGCGGCAATTCACCGACAGTGATTTTGCGACGCATGGCCTCGAAACAGAGGCGTTCCCGTCGGTGCGGAAAAGTGGCCGGTGAGCCAAAATCGACGGGACGCGGCTGTTCGGCTCTGCTACGACGATGGCGCTGATGACTGGGCATAAGCGGCGATCCCGATGGACGTCGACCGACGGCCCTTCGAAACACAGAGGCACATCGCATGTACTCGTTCGAGCCGACAGAAGAGCAGCAATCGATCATCGATACGGTGCGCGACTTCGCGAAGACCGAAATGCGTCCGAAGAGCATGGAGGCTGACGAGAAGAGCGATCTTCCGGCAGGGTTCCTTCAGAAGTCGTGGGAGCTCGGGCTCGCCGTCGCGGGGATCCCCGAGGCGTATGGCGGAAGCGGCATCGAGCGCTCCGCGGTGACCGGCGCGCTCCTCGCCGAGGAGCTCGGGTACGGAGACGTCGCGATGGGCATCGCCACGTTGGCACCGGCGCTCGTCGCGTATCCGGTCGTCGACTACGGCACCGAAGAACAGAAGACGAAGTATCTGCCGCTCTTCACCGGCAGCGGTTTTCCGAAGGCGACCGCGGCGGTGCTCGAGCCGACCTGGGACTTCGATCCGACCGAGCTCACGACGATCGCGACGAAGAAGGACGGCGGCTACGTCCTGTCCGGTAAGAAGTGTCTCGTGCCGCTCGGGTCGACCGCGGAGCTCTTCCTGATTTACGCGCGCGACGGTGGCCCCGGCTACGAGAACGTGCGCGCGTTCTTCGTGCCGCGAAGCGCGGCGGGCCTCACCGTCAGCGAAAAAGAAAAGAACATGGGCGTGAAGGCGCTCGACACGGTCGGTCTCACGTTGAACGACGTGAAAGTGCCGAAGGAAGCCGTGCTCGGCGGCGACAAAGGCGTGAACTTCGAGCGCATCATGAGCTACTCGCGCGTCGCTTTGTCGTCGCTCGCGATCGGCGTCTCGCGCGCCGCGATGGACCACTCGATCACGTACGCGAAAGAGCGCTACGCCTTCGGTGAGCCGATCGGACAGCGCCAGGCGGTGGCGTTCATGATCGCCGACATGGCCCTCGAAATCGACGCGATGCGCGTGATGGCGTGGGAAGCCGCATGGCACCTCGACAAGGGCGAGACCGCGACGAAGGAGACCTTCTTGATGAAGATGTACTCCGACAAGAACGCGCTCAAGGTCACCGACAACGCCGTCCAGGTGATGGGCGGACACGGCTACATTCGAGAAAATCCGGTGGAAGGCTGGCTGCGCCACGCGCGCGGCTTCACGACGTTCGACGGCATGGCGCTGGTCTGAGCGTAACGAACCCCACCCTTCAAAGATTTATAGGAACCAGAACCATGATCGACTTCGAGCACCACCCCGTAGTTCAACAGACCGGCATGATGATCAGTCAGATGGCGGAGAGCATGATGCGCCCCGCCGCTCGCGAAGTGGACGAGCACGAGCACACCGATCCGACCGCGTACATCAACTTCATGTGGGACGTGATGAAGAGCGGCGCCGGGGGCGCGGCCGCCACGCAGTTCACGGGCGGCCCCAAGAAGAAGAAGGACGAAGACCCGAACGCGCCGAAGAAGCCCGGTTTCGGGAACGTCCTCGGCGCCGTCTCGATCGAGATGATGTCGTGGGGCGACGCGGGCATCTATCTGGCAACGCCGGTCGCCGGACTCGGCGGGGCCGCGGTCGCTGCCGCCGGCACCGACGAACAGAAGGAGCGATTTCTCAAGCGCTTCCAGGAAGGCGACAAGCCGATCTGGGGTGCGATGGCGATCACCGAGCCGGGATGCGGTTCGGACTCCGCCGCGATCACGACGACCGCGACGAAGGACGGCGACTTCTACGTCCTGAACGGCCACAAGATTTTCGTCACCAGCGGCAAACGGGCCATCGCCGACTCGAACGGGTTCGTCGTGGTGTGGGCGACCGTCGACAAGAACGTGGGCCGCGCCGGCATCAAGTCCTTCGTCGTCGAAGCGGGTACCCCCGGCATGATCCTCCTCGGCGTCGAGAAGAAGCACGGCATCCGCGCTTCCGACACCGCGCAGATCGTGTTCGAGAACTGCCGCGTCCCGAAGGAGAACCTGCTCGGTAGCGCCGAGGTCGACCTGAACAAGGGCTTCAAGGGCGTCATGGCGACGTTCGATGCGACCAGGCCGGCGGTCGCAGCCAGCGCGATCGGCATCGGACGCGCCGCCCTGGAATTCATCCAGGCGGAGTTCGCGAAGCAGGGGATCAAGCCGCGCTACGGCACGAACCCCCACAAGCTCACCGCCCGCGAGCGCGACCTGATGGACATGGAGGCGAACCTCAAGGCCGCCTGGCTCCTCACGCTCAAGGCGGCGTGGATGAGCGACAACAAGAAGCACAACAACCTCGAGGCGAGCATCTGCAAAGCGAAGGCCGGTCTTGCGGTGACTCAGATCACCCAGAAGGCCGTCGAGCTCATGGGCCCGCTCGGTTATTCGCGGGAAATCCTGCTGGAAAAGTGGATGCGCGACGCGAAGATCAACGACATCTTCGAGGGCACTCAGCAGATCAACATGCTGATCATCGCCCGGCGCGTGCTCGGTTACTCGCGCGATCAGCTGAAGTAATCGCTCCTCGCCCCCGCAAGAAAGCGCAACTCCGCTCGCCGTCACGACGCGCTGCATCGTTCGTGCAGCGCGTCGTCGCGTCCATCCGATTGAGCGGATTGCTTGACTACGGCGAACGACATTCGTATTCGTCCCGGTGGTGCGGCGACGGATGACGACGAGAGATCACACTGGTTCAACCTGTGAAACTCCCGCGGCCCGCGCTGGATGCCGTTCGTAGAAGGAGAACCCACCCATGCCCGACTTTACGGCGACCTCGCCCGAGGAGCTTCGCGCCCTCATCGCGGGTCGATCGGACGACGAGATCAACGCTGGCCTCCGGACCTCGGGCGTCGGCCCCGCGCTCGACAAGGTGTTCGAGGGAATGGTCGCCGCGTTCCTGCCCGAAAAAGCCGGCGGAACGAGCGCCGTCATTCAGTACGACGTGAACGGCATCGACGGAAAGCACTCGTACCAGCTCAAGGTCGCCGACGGAAAGTGTGAGTTCCTCAAAGGCTCGCCCGAGAGCGCGCGTGTCACCCTGACCCTTTCCGCGCCGGACTTCCTGCGCCTCGTCACCGGCAAGCTCAATGGTCAGACCGCGTTCTTCCAGGGCAAGCTCAAGCTGTCCGGCGACATGATGTTCGCGCAGACCATGCAGTCCTGGTTCAAAATGGTCTGAGGACGGCGAGGCTCGATTGCCTTCGAGCACGCGCCCGCTCGACCGCTCTCGGTCCTCAGCGTGCATGCGCACGCTTCCGGGGCCTCACCCGGTCGATCGAGCACGCGGTCTTTGGCACTCGAGCCTCGCTCTTCTCCTGTTGAGCGTCGGCGTTTGCTTCGAGCACACGCCCATCTGGGCGCTCTCGGTGCTCAGCGTAGCAATCTGCGCTTCCGCGCCTCACCCGCCCATCTGAGCATGCGGTCTTCGCAACCGCCGACGCTCAGGAGGACGGCGAGGCTCGATTGCCTTCGAGCACGCGCCCGCTCGACCGCTCTCGGTCCTCAGCGTGCACGCGCACGCTTCCGGGGCCTCACCCGGTCATCTCAGCACGCGGTCTTTGGCACTCGAGCCTCGCCCAGAGAAGAGGGGGCTGCCACGTTGTGGCTCGCGTGCACCAGTACAGTTCGGCGCTTCGCCACGCGGACGACTTGAGGGGGCGAAGGGCGTGGAGAAAGCTTGGTATCCCAAGCGGCAAAGACGTCGTGAGATTGTTCTTGGGGGGCGTCCCGCGCCGGATTGCCTGGTGGACTCTGACGTCGTGAGTTTTTTGTGTCGGCGTCGCGGTTCTTCGCGGAACACTCGCGTGCGCTTCTCGCCTCCGGCTGCGATGCTCGCTCGCGCCCTTCACGTGCGGTTCGAGTGGGGGCTGCCTCCCATTCCCCACACCCCCAGAGGCGGACCCTGACGCTCGACATCGCGCAGCGGCCAACGTCTTGCAACGGCCAACGTTGCGCAGCGGCTAACTTGAGCGAAGCGAATACCAGGGGGACCGCCCCGAAGGGCGGGCACGCCCCCCAGGAACAATCTCACGACGTCAAAGTCCGCCGGCGCGCCGGAGGCGCGCACAAACGAGACAATCGAGCTGGGGGACAGAGCAGTGGAAAAGGGTCGGGATTTTCGCCCCCCACACCTGCGGGGGCGCAAAATCCCGGCGTCCACTCTCAGTCCACCAGCTCCTGGCCGCGGATCTTGAGGACCTTGTTCACGAGGGCTTTGTCGAACACGCCGTGGGCGAGGCCTTTGACGACCTTCCGGAGGAGGGCCTTCCATTCGTCGCGTTCGGCGTCGGTGAGTTGGACGAGGGTCATCTTCTCGAGGAGCCGCGTGTACGACTCTTCGTCGAGCTTACGGATGCGGTTCAGCTGCTGCACGCTGGCGCGCTTCTGGAGCTCTTCGAATGTCTCGCGTAGATCTTGCGGAAGAGCTTCCAGCGCTCCGTTACGGAAGACCATCGCGCCGACGGCACAGACCAAGACCTGGTCGTTCACGTGATCGAGATAGGGCGTCCACTGGAGCTGCTCGGCCGCGAGCGCCGGCGCGCTGATGGTGTTGATCGAGCCCGACCGAAGCGCCTGCAGCACTTCCATCGGATCGACGACGACCGGGACGACGTTGCCGATGGCCGAGAACAACGCGGGTCCCATCGGTTCGTTGCGCCAGGTCGCGGGACGACGGTTCTTCAGATCCTGCGGGCGATGAATTTCGAAGCCCTTCGAGAAGCCGTGGACGAGCCCGATGTCGCCCCAGCCTACGACGCGGAATCCGTTCGCTTTGAGTCCGGCATCGAGATCGGGCGTGAGCGCGTCGCGCACCTCGTCGAGCTCCGACCATTTGCTCATCACGCCCGGGAGCTGCAGCACGAGCACGCTCTTGTAGATGTACGAGAGGCCGACCGAGGTGAGGGCGGCGCCGTCGAGCTGGCCCGTCTTCATCTTCGCGACCATGGAGTCTTCGTTGCCCTGGACGCCGTTGTAAAACATCTGCACTTCGAGCTTGCCGTCGGTCTTCTTGTCGAGCGCCTTTTGCCAGACGCCGTAGACCTTGCCCCACGACGAGTTCTTGGGGGCGAGGCTCGCGATACGGAGCGTGTGGTCGGCGGCCGACGCTTCGAACGCGACGGTGAGGCCGAGTCCGAGCGCGGTGAGAGCTGCGAGGCGTGCGAACCGTTTCATCCCGTCAGACGTAGCAGATCCGCGCAACGTCAAACGAAGCAAAAGTCGTGACGGCGCGCCAGCCCCGACGCGTCGCATTCGGGTTGATAACGTTGCCGTTCAGGCAGGTTTCGGAACGGTGAGCACGGGGATGCCGGCGACGCGAATGACGCGCTCGGCGACGCTACCAAGCAGCAGATGCTCGAAGCCGCTTCGCCCGTGAGTTCCCATGACGATCAAATCCGCTCCGAGCGCCTTGGCGACTTTCACTATTTCTTCATGCGGGACACCCTCGGCCAGGGTGCCTTCGAACGCAACGCCCTGCTCTTTGCGCACGCGAGTCAGGTACTCGCGAAACGCTTGCTCACTCTGCTCGCGAAATTGCCCGACGAGCACCGGCGCGGGCGTCATCGGGGGCGCGACATAGGCCGCGAGCGGGTAAACGTGAACGAGGTGGATCGACGCCCCGAGCGACTGCGCGAGGTCCTTGGCGAACGCTAACGCGCGCTCGGAGTGCTCCGAGAAATCGATGGCCACGAGGAACTTCGACAGGGTCGGCATCTGAACCTCCACGCAAGACGGGGAAGACGGCGCGGTGCGCGCA
>CAZDNG010000081.1:0-4479 GCA_964506835.1 uncultured Polyangiaceae bacterium | reverse complement strand
ACGACGTCGTCGATGATGTAGATGGGGTCCTTGTGCGTCGTCGGACGCGACGTTTCGAGACAACCCCCCTGGTCGATCGACACGTCGACGATCACCGCGCCGGCCTTCATCCGCTTCAGATGCTCGCGGGTCACCAGGCGGGGTGCGCGCCGCCCAGGAACGAGCACGGCACCAATCACCAGATCGGCTTGAGTGAGGTAAGCGTCGATGGCGTGAGGATCGGAGTAAATGGTCGTCACGTTCGCGGCCATCTGCGCGTCGAGGACGCGCAATCGATCGAGATTGACGTCCATGAGGACGACGTTCGCGCCGAGGCCCGCGGCGACGCGCGCGGCGTTTTCTCCGACGACGCCGCCGCCGAGCACGACGACGTTCGCCGGCTCGACGCCGGGTACGCCGCCGAGCAAGATCCCGCGGCCTCGCATCGGCTTCTCGAGGTGCTTCGCGCCCTCCTGAATCGACATGCGCCCGGCCACTTCGCTCATCGGCGTGAGGAGCGGCAACCGGTGAGCGGCATCGCTGAGCGTCTCGTACGCGATCGCCGTGTACCCGGCGGCGAGGGAACGCGACGTGAGCTCGTGCGACGCCGCGAAATGGAAATAGCCGAACACGACGTGCTCGGGACCGAGCATGTCGAGCTCCGCGCCGAGCGGCTCTTTGACTTTGACGATGAGCTTCGCGCGCGCGAAGAGCTCCTGCGCGGTGTCGACCAGGACGGCGCCGGCGCGCTCGTACTCTTCGTCGGCGAACCCGCTGCCGCGACCCGCGCCGCGCTGGACGAGCACCTGATGCCCGTCGCGCGTCAGGAGGTCCGCGCCCACCGGACGGAGCGCCACGCGGTATTCGTCGTCCTTGATCTCGTAAGGGACGCCTACGATCATCCCGGGATCTTACCCCGTCTCCGGGACCGCGGGCGCCGTCAGCGACGTTAGCTTCCTCGGGGCTTCCGCCCCGAACCCCGCGTCCGCTTCGCGTCCGCCCGCCGGAGCCCCGGGGCCGCGCTCGCTTCGTCGAGTGCCGACCTTCGGGGTCACCGGCGTATTTTTGGGTCTCTCGTCTCTCTAGTCGGGGCGGGCAGATTCGACGCCCGCCATCACGGAGGGCGCCTGCCCATGCGCGATCCACACGAAAACTGCGGTTTTCGAGTCGGCCGCCCCGACGGATGGAGACGGCAGGTGACGCCGGACCACGGGGCGTTGGGTACCGTGTCGAGCGCTTCCTGGAAGAGCTCGGCATCACACTGCGCGCAGGTGAGTACCGACCGAGTGTGGTCCTCCGCCGGTACATTCCGAAGGCTGATGGGAAGAGGCGACCGCTGGGCATCCCGACGATCCGGGATCGAGTGGTGCAGATGGCAGCGAAGCTGGTGTTGGAGCCGATTTTCGAGGCGGATTTTCTACCATGCTCGTACGGTTTTCGGCCGAAGCGGAGCGCGACGATGGCTCGTCGCACGACGCATCTCGGATCGGCGAATGCTGAAGTGTTCGGCGCGCCGACGACAGACGACGACTGGATGCATTCGAGCAAGATCTGCGTAGCGCAGGGCCGCGGCATTACTTGGGGTCGCATCTGACGGTCCCCGTTGACGGTCTTGCTGACATTGCGATGCTGATCCCGGACGACGAGGACGACTGAGGGGCGCGGACGGAGCTTCTGGGTAGCTGTCGTCTAGGCGTTCGAGCCGAGACAAGCCCCTGGAGCGGGCGGCCAGAGTTGTCCCTCCCCCGCGGCGCCGAGAATTCATAAGCTTCGTGTCGGGTATGAACACGCAGCTTTTGATCGACGCGGTCGTGCGCCAGACGACGATTCTGATCGCGCAGCTCGCGACGTCAGGGGGCTCGCGGACGCCGCTCGCTGATATCGCGAATCAGATCTTCGCGGATCTCGCGCGGGAGCTTCATCGACAGGGAGTGAGCCGAAAAGTCGCGGCGGACATGTTCGGGATGGCGCTCCGGACGTATCGGCGGAAAGTGCAGCGCCTGTCGGAGAGCCAAACCGTGTCGGGACGCTCGCTCTGGGAAGCCGTGCACGACTACATCGGACAACAGCCGCTCGCCTCGCGTACGGACGTCCTTCAGCGCTTTCATCGAGACGACGAAGAAATGGTTCGCGGCGTGCTGCAAGATCTCGTCGAGAGCGGCTTCGTCTATTCCGCAGGGCGGGGCGCGACGGTCACGTACCGGTCCGCGACGCGCGAGGAACTCGATTACGCCCGGGAAGTGGGCCGAGACCCACAGGACACGGACGCGCTCGTGTGGGCGATCGTGTATCAGCTCGGGCCACTCACGCGGGAGCAACTGGGCACGGAGGTGACGCTTCCGGCAACTGAGCTGGACGCTTCTCTCGCGCGGCTCGTCGTGGCGGATCGAGTCGAACGGCGCGGGCCCGCCGGCGCGTACGCGGCTCACGGCCTCGTCATTCCGCTCGGCGAATCTCGGGGCTGGGAAGCCGCGGTGTTCGATCATTTTCAAGCGCTGGTGACGACGGTCGTCACGAAGCTCCGTGCGGAGCCGGGGCTCGCCGCCGCGGACGATTCGACCGGCGGGAGCACGTACAGCATCCACGTGTGGCCGGGCCACCCGCTCGAAGCCGAAGCGAAGAGCGAGCTCGCGAATTTTCGAAGCCGCGTCGGCGACCTTCGCAGACGCGCAGCGGCTTACAACCGCGACCGTGAGATGCCGCAGAAGACGTCGCGCGTGGTGATTTACGGCGGCCAATGCGTCATCGACACCGAGGAGTCGACCGAAGATGAAACGTCGGAATGAATCACACCGCACGCGGCTTTCGCTCGCGGCTCTCGTCACGGTCGTCACACTTGGGGCGGTATTCGAAGGCTGCGCGACGACGAAAGGCGAGGGCAGCGAAACCCATTTCATCATGTGCAAGACGACCACGGACTGCACGAAGGTGGCGTCTGACTCGGTCTGTGTGAAAAACCTCTGCTCGAACGCGAAGGATTGCAAGGGAACGTCGGCCGTTTCGTGCCCCGAGTTCTGCGGCTCGGATGTTTTCAGCGAAAGCGTGTGCGTCGGTGGCGCTTGGACGTGTCCGCCGAACACCGTGCCCGTCGATTCCTGTCCGCCGAACACGTGCTTCGTGCCTCCGTCCGCCGCCACGTGCTGCACGACGAACGGCGAGCGACGGACCGGGATTTGCCCCGACGTCAACGGTGAGGACGTCCAATGTCCCCAGGGCAGCTTCCACGTCGATGCGGAGTGCAATAGTGTCTGCGCCGTGACGACGGTGTCGTCGCCGCCCGCTCAGTACTCCGTGACGTTCCAATTCACGAACGCGAGCAACGCGGGCGTCGCCGTGTGGTCGGGCTGCACCCTCGAGTACGACATCACCACGTGCGCGGACGCCTACGCGACGCCCCTTCCCAAGTCGGTGTTCTGCGAATCGAAGTGCCCGAGTGTTTTGTGCGGGTCGTGCGGAGCATGCAACGACGCGCCCGACCCCGTCACGAGTACGATCTCCGTCAACGACGTCTGGCAAGGCGAGCTCGACTACTCCGAACTCTCCACGGACGGACGCTGTGGTTGCTACGACGCCGTGCCTGCACCGCCGGGGCAGTACCGAGTCACCGTGCCCGTGTACTCGAGTACTCCGGCAATGCTGCCGGCCGGTGGATTCGACAAGCAGGTGCTCTACAAGGTGTCCGTCGACTTCACGCTCGCCGATCAGGCGAACGTCGTGGTCACCGTGCCAATTGACCACCCATCCGGCAGCGACGCGGGGCCTTGATTCACGTCGCTGGCATTGAGAAAAGCGCGACAGCTACTCGAAAACCGTCGCCGGAAGTACGGCGCGGAACGCTTCGCGGTCGTAGCCGCCTCGCTCTACGGTGCCCACGAAGACCCGTGCGTTGCCCGACATGGATTGAATCGCGAGTGGAGCGCTTGGCAGTGCGCATCACGGTTCGCTGGGTGCTTTCAGAAAACCAGCCCGTTGCCCCCAAATCAGGGATGAACGGGTAGTCCCGATTGGCGCCCCGCTGGCCGAGGTGCTGACGCAGGCGATGCGCGGGAAGCTCCCAGCGGCCCGCGTCGTCCTGAACTCCAATGGCCACACGCCCTCGCGGCAAGCCGTCCTGAGCGCGCTTAAGGAGGTCCAGAGGCGGCACTCGTCGCCGCCGCGCAGCTTCCGCTCGCTCCGACATTACTTCCTGTCGGCGCTGGTGCGCGGTGGCGCCAACCTCGAAGCGGTCCGCGAGCTCGCGGGCCATTCGAAGCTGCTGACGACGCAGCGTTACCTGCATGCTTCAGGTGCAGACCTTCGTGACGCCGTGTCACGGCTTCCGGGCAACGCGAAGCCTTTGGGTAACTAGCGGGAAACGACTCGCGTCCGGGCGACTAGTCACGGACCACAAAAAACGAAAACCCGGCTTCGGGCGCCGGGTTTTCATTCTGTCTCTCGTCTCTCTAGTCGGGGCGGGCAGATTCGAACTGCCGACCTCACGGACCCGAACCGTGCGCGCTA
>CAZDNG010000080.1:0-31966 GCA_964506835.1 uncultured Polyangiaceae bacterium | reverse complement strand
GCCGGCGTCGGCGGACGCGGCCAGCACTTCACCGAGGTACTTCGTCGCGGCGGTCTCGTCGCGGTTCGTCGTCCACTTCGTCTTCGCGAGGAGCAGGCGCGCCCCGACGTGACGCGGATTGGCGGCGAGCACCTGTGCCGCAAGCTTCTCGGCTCCGGGCACGTCGCCGGCGACGACCTTCGCGCGAGCGAGCCCGAAGAGCGAACGCGCTCCATTTTCGAGCTTCCCCGCCGCGGTCCAGGCCGCGACGGCCGCGTTCGCGTCGCGAGCGCGGAGCTCGACTTCGCCTCGCGCGACGGCGACGTCCACGTCGTTCGGCGCCTTCGCCGCCAGGCGGGACAGCGCGTCGCGCGCACGGGCGAGCTGCCCGTCGGCCGCGGCTTTCGTCGCGCGCGCGAGCTCGACCTTGTCGACGTCGTTCGCCTCCGACAGCTCTTCGAGCGCAACCTTGCCCTGCGCGTAGACGTCGGGCTCTTGCCCAAACCTGAGCCCCTGTAGAAACCCGACGTAGGCGCCGTAGGCCGAGAGCGGCTTGTAGCGCGGCGAGCCCGACGCCGCGGCAAGGACGATCGAACGCGCCCGCTCGGCGTCGGGGAAGGTGTCGTGCGACAGGTCGCTGCGCGCCGTCTCTTCGGCATGCGCGAGAGCCTGCTGGTAGTCGCCCTTCTTGAGCTGATCGACGACGAAGTACGCGCCGAACGGCCCGAGGGCGGGGACCAACGTGAGCGAACCGCCGGCGAGCGTAGCGACCACCACGCCGGCCAGAACGACGCGGAGCCGCGTTCGTCGCTTTTTCTCCTGGATCTCTTGGACCGCGCCGCCGACCACCGGCGTGCCCGGTAGCCGTTTCGACGGCACCGAGCGTGGACCGGGCGCGCCCTCCGTCGGCAAGCCGACGAACTCCGCACCGGGCGGCGCTTCCGCCGGCTCCGGCACGTCTCCTTCGATGGCGACTCCGCTGCCCGCGTCGCCGTCGTCGAGGTTCACCTCGCCGTAGGCGACGCCCCCGCCACCCTGGCGCACCAGCGACGCTCCATGCGCTTCCCCCGGCGGCGCGAATTCATCGGCGTCGTGGTGATCGGCGGGCAGCGCCCCCGCGAAGGGGTCCGGAGTCGGTCGCCGCATCGACGGCGGAGGCAACGCGTTGGCGAACGGGTCGTCGTCCGACGGACCGAACGGATCCACGTCGCGCGGAGCCGCGCCGAAAGCGTCGTCGGGGGGCAACGACGCGGGAGCGCCGAACGGATCGGCCACGTCGCCGCTCGCGTCCGCGAACGGATCCGCGGACGAGGCGCCAAAGGGATCTTCGGGCAGCGAACCGAACGCGTCGGGCGGCGACGAAGCCACAGCGCCGCGTCCGCGGGGCTGTGACAAACCGAACGGATCGTCGGTCAACGACGGCAATCCGGCGCCCACGGGGATGGGCAACGAACCGGCGAGCGCAGGCAGCCCTCCGGCGAGCGCAGGCAGCCCTCCGGCGAGTGCAGGAAGGCCGGCGCTCGGGGATGGGAGTCCCGCCGCGATCGGGGACGGAAGCCCGGCGCTCGGCGAGGGAAGGTCAGCGCTGATGATGGGAAGGTCGATGTCGCCGAACGCGCGCATGCCCGGCTGCGTGTCGACGCCCCGCGGCATCGCCGGAGACGGCAAGCCGACCGCGGCGCTGGGCGACGGAAGATCGGCGCCGAAGCTCGGCGACGGCAGATCGATGCCGCTCGAAAGCGACGGAAGATCGAGCTCGATTTCGGACGGATCCGCCGCAGCGTGCGCCGCGCGTGGCTGCGCTGGCGAAGGCAGATCGAGGATTGCGGGAGCCGGCTCTTGAACGCCGGGAGCGCGATCGGAGAAGCGTCCCGGAGATGCAAAACCGGGAACGGTGCGGCCCGAGAGCGCCGCGGGGATCGGCAGATCGAGCTCGTCGTCGAATGCAGACGTGGGCGCGGGCGCGGGCGCGAGCGGGCCGGTCTTTGCCGCGGGCGCAGCGGGCTTTGCACCCGGCAGCGGCGGCTTGACCGCGGGCGTCGTCGGTTTCCCCGCAGGGAGCGGCGGCTTGATCGCGGGCGTCGTCGGTTTCCCCGCGGGGAGCGGCGGCTTGCCCATCGGGCGCGGCGGCACCGCGGCTCCGGCTCCGGCTCCGGCTCGAGGCGGCTCGGCGCGCGCCAGCGCGGGGAGATCGACCTCGCCGAATGGGTCCGTGGACGAGGCGCTCTTGTCGACGACCGCCGGCAAGTCGAGCTCGTCGGGAACCTCGGGCGCGATCGGACGAGACGCGGGGAACGCGGGCTCCGTCGCTGCATGGCCGAAGCTCTTCTCGGCGGTGGGTGGACCGCCGCGCGCGAGCGGCGGCGCGACACCGATCATCGTGCCGCGCATCGCCGGCTTTTTGCGGGGAAGCGGCGGTTTGCCGGCTTCGGACGCCGCGGGGTCGATGCCGAGCGCGCCGCCGATTACGGCATTCGGACCGGTGTCGCGCGGATCGGCGGGGGGTGGTTCGACTTGAAAGCTCGTGCCGCACTTGGGGCACCGCATCTTCAGGCCGGTGGGCGGGACCCGGCGTTCATCCACCTGATAGGGAGCCTTACAACGCGGACACTCGACCTTGAACATCTACCCTAGACTTCACTTTTAGCAGGTCGCCCGCGGGCTTGTCGCGGCGATCGACCTTCGCTGCCGTCACGGACGCTCGCCCTTCGCCTTCCCGCGGCGGCCATGATACGCGGGCCAAAATGGCGCGATCTCGGATGGCCTTCGCCGGACCGCTCGCCATCGTCGCGACGGGCGCTGTGGTCTGGCTCGTCCATCGCGCGGAGCGACCTCCCGCGGAGCCCGTTGCACGCGCCACCGCGTCTGTCTCGGTCACCGAGCCTGCGCCTGCGCCACCGAGCGCCGCTGCGCCCTCGGTCATCGACGACACGCCGGAGCTCTCGGGGAGCGCCGATCCAGGCCAAGGCTTCGTCGGCTACGACACGCTTCCAGACGGCCGAAAGGTGCCCGAGTTGCCGGCCGATGCGCCGGCTCGGGCCTCGTTCGGCGTGGTCGTCATCGCGTATCGTGGGGCGGAATCCGCACCCAACGACGCGCTGGAAAAAACGGCAGCCCTCGCTCGCGCCAAGTCGTTGGTCGCGGATGCGAAGAGCAACTTCAGCGAAGCCGTGAAAAAGGGCGATCGCGGGTCGATGGACGACGCTGGCTCCGTCCCACGCGGCGTGATGGAGCCGAGCGTAGAATACGTGATCTTCACTCTGAAGAAGGGTGAGGTCTATGGCGAGCCAGTCGACACGCCAAGGGGCTATTGGATCATCAAAAGAAACCCGTGACTACCATTATTGAGCCGCATTGAATCGCACGCGGGCGGGTTCGCCCGCTACTTCCCTCTTGAATATCGTCTTCGGTATCTCGGTATCTCGGTAACTTCCGCCTCCGCGACGCCTTGGGTATCGCGAACGTCGATCGTGCCTTCGCGTCCGCGTCCGGGGTTGCCGCCGACGCGGCGTCTCGCGGGCCGAGTGAAGTAATCTATCTCCTCTACCCACATCGGCGCATTCGCCCGCCTGGCGCGTCGCGCTTCGCGCCGCGCTTCCGAAGCGGGCTTTGGTGTAAAGTCGCATCGTTTTCCATCGAAGCGGCCTAGGGTGGTCGCTCGAAGACGCATCCGATGTCGTTCGCTTCCACGCCGTCTCAGAACTCGCTCGACGCGACTCGCCTCCGTGAAACCATCGGCAAGCTACGAGCGGAGGTCGACGCGGCCGAATCCGACGCGCGCCGGGGCATCCTCCTTCATGAGGTCGGGATCCTCGAAGACGCGGTCCAGAACGACGGGCAGGCCGCTCGCGATCTGCTGTCCGCCGTGAACTCGCTTCCCGAGTTCCACGAACCGCTCGAGCGGTTGATGGTGCTGATAGAACGCCGGAAGTCGCACAAGAATCTCGGCAAGCTCGTCGATCGACTCGTCAAGATCGCCGAGACCCCGGAGGAGCTGTCGCGGGCCCTCGTCGCGTTCGCGGAGTACCGCGAGGACCACGAGGGAGACTTCGTCGGCGCGCGCCAGGCGCTCGAGCGAGCCATCCAGGCGAGAGGCAACGAGGTCGACGCCTGGCTCGCTCTCGAGTTTCTCGCGGCGCGTACCGGAGACGACGACCTCCGCGCGCGGGCGCTCGCCGCTCGGGCCGATCTCGCGACCGAACCGGCGTGGCGCGCGCTCTTGTTCATCGACGCGGCTCGGCTTCGAGCGTCGGGCGGTTCGCTCGAAGAAGCGATCACGACCGTGCAGCACGCCGTCGACGCCAAGAGCGCCGCGACGTTCACGGCGCTCGACGAGCTCGGACTGCTCGGCCTGGCGGCGGATCGACCCGACCTCGCCGCGAAGAGCCTCGAGGATCAGGCGACCCTCATCGAACGCGCGCTCGCGGGCGGCATCGACCCCGAAGCGGCGAGCGTCCCCGAGATCCGTCGCAGCAGCGCCCACGTCGCGGATCTCTGGCTCCGCGCGGCGCGCCTGCATCGGTCGCGCGGCGATGTCGAACGCGCGCTCGGGCTGCTCGATCGCGTCGTCGAACGGCTCCCCGACGACCCCGTCGCGACGGCAGCGCGCATGCGCGTCGCAGAATTCCTGGGCGACACCGCCACCGTCGAACGGCTCGCCCTCGGCGAGCTCGGCCACGGCGTCAAAGGCGGCGTCGCCGCTGCGCTCTGGATCCGCGTCGCCGAGGCCGCTGCGACACGCGGCGAGGGCCCCGAAGCACTGACGTCCCTCTCGAAGGCACTCGGCGAAGACCCGGGCTCGATTCCGGCCCAAGCGCTGAAGCTCGACATCTCGAGCAGCTCCGGCGATGGCGTCGCCCTCGCGACGGCTCTCGAGTCCGCGGCCGGGCAACTCGGCAGCGACACCGTTGCCGCGGAGCTGTTCGTCCTCGCCGCCGACACGTGGGCCCGCGTCGCGGGTGACACCGGCGCCGCGCGCGCCGCGCTGTCGCTCGCCGGCGGCGCGGGCGCTTCGCCGGAAATGCTCGCCCGCGTCGGGCGCACGCTCGCTTCCCTCGCCCGCGACGGCGCGTGGTTCGACGAATCGACGCGCCGCCTGCTCGCGACGAACCCGCCGGAAGCGGAGCGCGCCGGGCTATGGTTCGAGCTCGGCCGCGCGCGACTTCTGAAAGGCGACGTCGCGGGTGCCGCCGACGCCTTCGCGTCGCTCGGGACGGTTCCTGGGGGCGCCTGGCTCGGCACGGTGCTTCGCGCCTACGCCGTGCCGCCGGCGAAATCGGGAGAATCCGCCCCGGCGATTCGACCGGGAGCCGCGCTCTCGGAGCTGTCGTCGCTGGCCGAAGATTCGTCGAGCGCGCGCGCGTTCCGCGCGGCGGCTGCGTTCCGGTTCCAGCTCTCGGGCCAGCTCGATCGCGCGATCGCGGAGCTCGAAGAGCTCTGCACGTCCGAGCCGTCCGATGTCGTCGCGGCCGTCGCGCTCGCGACGTTGCACCGCCGCAAAGACGAGCCGGCCAAGGCCGCGGTCGTGCTCGCGCGTTGTGCCGGCGAGGCGTCCGACGACGCGGTCGCCGCGTCGCTCTATCTCGAGGCGGGGATCGTGAACTGGCTCGCCGGCGACCGAGCCGGCGCGCTCGAGCGGTTCGAAGCCGCCGCGTCGCGGTCTCCTGAGGCCGCCGCCGGGCTCTTTTCGTGGGCGCTTCGCGCGGCATTGCCGAACGACGTCGGATCGCGCCGAAAAGCCCTCGACGCCGCCGAACCCGGCGAGGTGCGCGAAGCGATGTACATCGAACGCTTCGCGCTCGAAGCGGGCGCCGAGGGCGATCTCCGGACGCTCGCGGCCGCACCCGTCGTGACCGACGACGGCGCGCTCGGCGTGGCGCTCGAGCTCACCCAGGCGCTGTCACCGACGGTGGACGCCGAGGCGCGTGAACACGCGCTCGCGAGCCTCGCGTCTCGCAGCGATGCCGCGCTCGCCATCGCGCGCGCGTCGGCACACTTCGGGAAAATGAGCGATCCGGCCGCGACGAAGGCCGAAACCTTACGAACCGCGGAGCGGTGGGCCGCTTCCGACCGCTCCGTGGCGTCGGCGCTCGAGTGGTTCACGCGCACCATCGCGTCCGAAGACGTCGATCGCGAGATCGCGGCGCGCAAGGAGCTCGGCGAGCGCCTCGGCGGGACGCTCGGCGAGAGCTTCCGCACGAGTGCGCGGCTTCTCCTGCGCCTCGTCCACGACGACGTCGATTCGCCGCCTCTCGCCGGTTCGGACGCGGAGACCGTGCTCGCGAATCTCGAGCTCGCTCCCCCGTCCTGCGATCCGCGACGGCGCGCCGCGGCGCTCCTCGACGGTGCGAACTTCCTCGACGACGCGTCGACCGCGCCGGCGATCGCACTCGCGGGGTGGAACCTTCTGGCCGCAGGTGACACCGCCGGCGCGATCCGGGCGTTCCGGAGTTATCTCGACGAGCATCGCGAAGATATCGTGGGTTGGGAGGGGCTCCGCGCGGCGGCCGAGCTCGCCGCGGACAAGCCGCTCCTCGCCGAGGCATCGGCGGCCCTCGGCGACCTGTCGAGCGATCCGGGCCAAGGAGCCGAGCTCTGGGAACGCGCGGCGACGATCTTGCTCGATCAGCTGCGCGACCCCGTGCGCGGCGAAGAAGCGCTGTCCCGAGCCGTCGCG
Source organism: uncultured Polyangiaceae bacterium (assembly GCA_964506835.1). Classification (GTDB taxonomy): domain Bacteria; phylum Myxococcota_A; class Polyangia; order Polyangiales; family Polyangiaceae; genus DASZVB01. The sequence continues at coordinate 25,311 of CAZDNG010000080.1, read as the reverse complement.
CGCGACATCACCCGCTTTCAGGCGTTCGATCGGCTGTTCCGGATGGTGCGCGCGCGTCGCGACGGACCGCGCCTGCTCGAGCTCGTCTCGCAGCGTCTCGCGGTCGCGGAAGACCCCGACGAGATCGCGAAGCTGTATTGGGAACGCGCCCGGGTGCTCCGCGAAAGCGGCGACGCGCAGGCCGCGCTCGAGGCGCTCGACAACGTGACCATGCTCGAGCCCGATCACGTCGGTGCGCTCGCGCTGAGCGGCGAGATCTACATCACCGAAAAACGATTCGAGGACGCCGCGGAAAAACTCGCGCGCCTCGCCGCGCTCATGGCGGCCCCATCGCAACAACGCCTGATGAGCGGCATCGCCGCGGTGGATCTGTACGAAAACAGACTGGGCAAGGTCGATCGCGCGCTCGAGGTGCTCGTCGCGTTGCATCGCGGCGGGCTGGCCACGCTCCCGGTCCGAGAACGGCTCGCGCGCGTCGCGGCGAAGAGGGAGTCGTGGGACACCGCCACGGAGATCCTCGAAGAGCTCATGGGGCAGCGCGAAACGCGCGAGGGGCGCATCGAGGCGGCGCGCCTGGCGATGGCCGTCTATCGCGACCGCATCGGCGAACCCCGGCGCGCCGCGCGCGCCGTCGAGCGCCTGCTTCAAGAGTCGGCCGACGACGGCGAGGCGCTCGACCTCGTGCTGTCGGGACATTTTCCGCGCCAGATCGCGGGACGCTTGCTGCAACAGGGCCGGGCAGCGACTCTCGATGCGCTCGCCGCTTCGCCGCTCGATCTCGAGCGCATGGCGCGGCTCGCCGAGATTGCGCGCGAGCTCGAGGACGTCCAGCTCCGCCAGGTGACGCTCGGCGCGGTGGTGGCGCTCGGCGACGCCAAACGGAACATCCTCGGTGAGCTCGACGCGCTCGATTCGCGCGTCGCCAAGACGCCGCAGATCGCGATCGACGATCGCGTCATCCAGAGCCTCCGAGATCCGGACGACCGCGGACCCATCGCCGATCTCATGGCGGCCCTCGCGACGAGCTTCAACGAGGTCCTCGGTCCGGGGCTCGCGACGTTCGGCGTCGGCAAGAAGGAGCGGATCCGACCCCAGGACGGCTTGCCGCTCAGGAACGAGATATCGGCGTGGGTGGGAGCGCTCGGGCTCGGCGAATTCGAGCTGTACGTCGGCGGCCGCGACAACGACGGCATCTTCGGGGTTCCATCCGAGACGCCGGCGATCATCGTCGGCGACCGCGTGGCTCAGCCGCTTTCCACGGCGCACCGACAAGCCCTCGCTCGCGAGCTCCTCTCGCTGAAACTCGGTACCACGATCTTGCGTCACCGCGACGCGACCGACGTCGCGGCGCTCATCGCCGCCGCGTGCAACGTCTCCGGGGCGCGCGTCGACAGCCCGCCCTACGCGATGCTCGCGGAGTTCGAGCGGCAGTTGTCGAAGGATCTGTCGCGGCGGGCCAAGAAGCTCTTGCCGGAGCTCGCCGAGAACGTAGCGCAAGAGGGGCGCGACCCGCTCGAGTGGGTGCGCGCCGCGAAGTCGAGCCTCGACCGGATCGCGACGATCGCCGTCGGCGACGTGTCGTTCGTGCTCGCATCCGGAGAGGGCACCGCGCGCGGCGAGGCGCCTTCGACGACCGAGGCCAAGCTGCGAGCAAGCCGACTACTTTCGTTCGTGCTGTCTCCGACGTTCTTCGCGGTGCGCGAGAAACTCGGCATGGGGGTCCGGTGAGCGAATTGGGTGACGGTCCCCGTGACGAAGGCGACGAGGTCGACGGATTGCTCGCGTCCCTGACGGACGACGACGAGTATCGAGATCCGCAACCAACGATGCCCGCGGACGTCGAGGACCTCATCGAAGGCAGCATCCCGCCGCCCGCGCCCCCGTCGAGCGGGCCCGGGACGCGAGTGGCGACGCCTCCGCCTCTTCCCGGCACCGGCATCGCCAAAGTCACGAGTCCACGGCCACCGCCGCTCACCCGCACCGCCCGACCCGCGCTGCCGAGCGCGTCGAAACCCCCGGCGGAGGCGAAGACCGAGCCGCCCGATCGGGCGCCCTTCGAATCGGTACCCAAGTCGGCAATGGCGACGGCGCGGCCACCCCTCGTTGCTCCCGCCGCGCAGGTCACGGTGCGGCCAGCGCCCGCAGGGCCGCCGGCCACGGCACGTCCCGCGCCCGCGGGGGTCGCCACGGCACGCCCCGCACCGGTGGCGCCCGCCTCCGCAACCACGCGCCCGGTCCCTCGGCCCGCGCGGCGGTTCCAAGGCGCCGATCAGATCGACGAGTCGGACATCGACGCCGCGCTGCTCCCGCTGTCACAGCCGCCGGTGGAACCCAGTACCCGACCCGCGACCGTGCCCGGCCCTCGACCGGCGGTAAACAGCGCGCGTCCCGCCTCGCCTCCGGTGTCGCAACGGGCGCCGTCGTCCGCGCCCTGGAGGGCGACCCCAGCGCCGCCAGCGACCGGAGTGAACGAGCCGAGCGCGCTCGCCGGAGAGGAACACCTCGCGGAGCGCGCGGCGGAATCCTGGCTGCCGCCCGACGTCGGCAACGAGAGCCTCGACGAGCTCGACGCCGTGGAGGTGCCGAACCTCGAGCCACCTCCGCCGCCCGCAATTGCGCAGCCGAACCGTTCGCTCTCCGCGTCGCCTCCGGATGGCGACTTCGAGTCGGACGGACCGACGCGCACGTTCGTCGAGGAGTTGCCCCCGGCGCCGCCCCCGCGGGTCGAGGAGCCGAGCGCGCCGCCGCTGCGCAACGAGTCGCAGTTCGAAGAATGGGACGACGAGGCGGTCACGTCGCTGCGCGTGCCACCCTCCGAGGACGGCGGCGTGCCCTCGTTCGACGGGGAACTGGCCGACGCTTCGGTTGACTACACGTCCGCGACCCTCGACGAGCTCGGCGTCCTCTCCGACCCCGACGCCGCAGCGCTCCTCGACGACAATCGAAAATCGGCGCCACCCGACGCGCCGCGCGACTTTTCGGAGCTCCGGCCGGTGGCGGATCGGCTCCGCGATCACCGAATGACCGAGGCGTGGATCGCGCGCGCCGAATGGTTCGAAGCGGAGGCGCAGACCGCGGCGGACGCGAGCGCGCGCGGGCGACTCTTGCTCGCCGCGAGCGAGCTCTGGGCGATGGCGAGCAACGTCTCGCGAGCACGTGAAGTCGCGATTCGCGCCGCCCAGGCAGCCCCTCAGCTTGCCCTGGCGAGCCGTCAAGCGCGCTGGCTCTCCGCCGTCGACGGAGATTGGAAGGCCGTCGCGACGGCGCTCGACGCCGAGGCAAAGACGTCGACGAGCGACGCGGCGCGCGGACACGCGGCGTATCTCGCCGCCGAAATCCATCGACTCGTTCTCGGCGACGCCGAGGCCGCGGAGAAAAAGCTCGCGCTACTCGAACGCACGCTTCCCGGCGACCCGCGGCCCTACGCGATGAAGCTCGCGCTCGGCACGAAGGCGCGACCGGAGGCGCCCGCGCTCGCGCCGCTCGTTCGGGCCGGTACGGACCTCGCGCACCTCCGCGGCGCGCCGCACGACGACGAGGCGCCGTCCGCCGCGCTGGCGTTCGAAGACGCGCGCCGAGCCCTCGCCCACCGCGATCGCGAAAAAGCGGGCGCCGCCCTCGGCGCGCTCCGGACCGTTCCCGGCATCGGCGACGGCTCGCTCTTTCTCGCCGCGGCGCTCCTCGCGCCCGGCAAGGAGACGCGGAAAGATTCGATCCAGTCCTTGCGCGAGCTGCTCGAACGAGCGCCGCTCCGGGCCGTCCGACGCGCTCTCGCGGCTCGTGCCCTCGAACAAGGCGACACCGACGCGATGACCCGCGCGCTCGCCGACCAACCCGACGGCGACCCCGCGTTCGATGCGAAGGACCGCGTCGCGCTCGGAGCCCTCTCCGGTGAAGCACCCGACGTGCTGCGGGCGGCGGTTGCGGAACTGGCGAACGACGACACGCTCCGTCCGCTCGCGGCGGCCGCGACGTCGGCGACCGAACCCGGGCGAGCCGTGGCGCTCGGCGATCCCGAAACGCGCTCGCGACTCGTGCTCGGCAGACGACTCGCGACGGTCGCCGTGCCCGAGGAGCTCAAGGACGCTTTGCACGCGCTGCGCGCGGCGACGCCGAACGCGATGCTCGGCAGGGTGCTTTCGCTCGAGCTCGACGCGGCTGCGTCGGCGACCAGCGCGGTGGCCGCAGAGCTCACGCGACTCTTCCCGAGCGAGCAAGCCGCGGAGAGCAAGCTCGCGGCGGGCCTCACCGAAGAAGCGTCGGGCCACCTCGACATCGCCCGGCGTCACTACGCCGGCGCACTCGGCAGCCTATCCGTCGCGGAAGCGGCGGTGCGCGCGCTCGTGCAGCAAGAGGCGGCCGGCGGCGACCTGATCGCGACGCTCGCGAACTTTTTCGGCGACGAATCGACGACGCGGAAGGCGTTGCTCTTGTTCGAGGCGTGCGTGCGCACCGGTGTCGACGACAAAGACGGCACGGAAGATTTGCTCGTTCGAGCGCACGAAGCGGCCCCCGACGTTCCGCTCGCGGCGCGGCTCGGCGGCGACCTCGCGCGCGCCCGCGGCGACGTCTCGGGGCTCCTCGCGTGGCTCCGGCGTCGGCGCGAGCACGCGCGCGATCCCATCGCCCGAGCACTGGATCTGGTGCGCGAAGCGTTCCTCAGCGCCGATGACCACCCCGCCGAGGCCGCGGCGCGCGTCGCCGAGGCCATCGAAGCGCGGCCCGACGACGTCGCCCTGCGCGAGCTCTCCGAGCGGCTCGATCCGAGCCCGTCGCCCGAGCGGGCGAAGTGGCGCGAGCAAGCGGCCGCAGAAGCCGTGGATCCGCGTACCAAGTCGTGGCTCTACCTCGAAGCGTCGGCAGAGCACGAACGCGACGGCGACCTCGACGCGGCGCGGGCCGCGGCCAGCGCCGCCGCCGTCGCGGCGGGAAGCGAGCTCGCTCGCGTCGCGTCGGAACGGCTGCTCGGGGGCGGCAGAAAGCCGCCGCTCGAAGGGTTGTTCGCGCTCCGGGCGCGCGAACAAGAGGCGTTCGCGTCGGAGCACGTCGAAGACGTCGCCAAGATCGCGACCGAGCTCGTCGATCTCCCCGACCGCGGCGAGTCGGCGGCCCACGCCCGCCTCGCGGTTCGGTTGCGATTGAAGACGTCGCCGTGGGAAGAAGGTCGCGAGCTCGTCGAGCGAGCCGCGCGGTTCCCCGAGAAGTCGCTCTGGACGCTCCGGCAGCGAAGCGCGCACGCGCGCATCGCCGGCGATTGGGCCATCGTCGCGGAGACCGAGCGCGAGCTCGCCGATCGGACGGGGCGTCCGGTCGACGCCGGAACGCTCGCCCTTCGAGCGGCGGAAGCGGAGAGCCGCCTCGGCCACGATCGCGAAGCCCTCGCGCTCCTCGGTCGAACCATCGGCGCCGTGTCCGACCATCTGGTGGCTCGCGCGCTTCGCGCCGACATCGAAGAGAGGCTCGGTGACGCCGCCGCCGCCGCCGAAGATCTCGAGGCGCTGGCTCGGGCGTGCGTCGGGCGCGACTATCAATGGGACGCCTGGTATCGCGCCGGCGTGCTCTTCGCCGACCACGCCGGGAACTCGGATCGGGCACTCGCCGCCTTCGAGCAAGCCGGGGCGATCGACATCGTCAAGCTGGACCTGTTCGATCGCTTGCAGCTCCTTTACGTACAGCGCAGCGATCGAGAAAAATTGGCAGCGCTCCTCGAACGCCGGCTCGCGGACACCACGGACCCCGAAGAGCGTATCGCGCTCGAGGTGACTCGCGGTCGCGCCCTGGCCGACGTGGGCGATCGCGTCGCGGCGCGGAAAGCGCTCGGCGCCGCGCTCGAAGCGGACCCCGATCACGCCGACGCGCTGGAAGTGTACGCGAGCCTGTCCGCGGCGGACGGAGACTACGCGCAGGCCGAAGAGTCCTGGATCCGCCTCGCGCGGATCTTCGCGGATCCGGAAAAGCAGGTTCACGTCTATCGAAAGCTCGCCGCGCTCTATGTCGAGGCCTTGCCGAACATCGAACGCGCGGAGCTTTGTTACCGGGAAATCCTCAAACGAAAGCCCGACGACCCGGCCGCGACCGACGGCCTCGTCGGCGTCTACGTGCGCTCCGGCGACGCGACGAACGCAGTGAAACTGCAGACGGAGCTACTCGACCGCGCGACGAACAACGATGAAAAGCGGGATCGGACGCTCGTCCTTTCTCGTATTTACGAGGACGCCAAGAAGGACAAGAAGAGCGCCGCCGGGATCCTCGATCGCGCGCGCAAGACGTGGCCGCACGACAGCGCGGTGCTCAAGGCCGTCGCCGAGTTCCACGCGCGGCACGGCGAAACGGCGGCGCTCAACGTCCTTCTCGATCGGGCTTCGTCGGAAGCGCGGCGAGCGCTCGGACACGGGCGCTTCGACGCCGCCTTCTTCGGCGTGCTCAGGGCATGCGCGGAAGTCCGCGGCGACGTGGATGCCGCGAAGGTCACGGCGGCGGCCCTCGACGCGCTCGAAAACCGAGAGAGCGAACCGCTCACCGGAGCGGGCGCTGCGGCGGGTCAGCCCGATCTGGACGACGCGATCGCGCCGGAGCTCCTGTCTCCGTCGCTCCGCGCGCTCTTGAAGCGCATCCCGGGCGTGCTGGACGCGGCGTTCCCGTTCGACACCAAGGGGCTCCGGGCAACCCCGGTGCCGAACGGCGCCGTCCATCTCGCCGAAGAGATGCGGATCGTCGCCGAGTCGGTCGGGATTCGTAATCTCGACGTGCTCGTCGCGCCCTCGCTCGGACCGGTGTTCATCCCGGCGTCGACGTCGCCGCCGCGCATCGTCATGGGCAAGGCGCTCCTCGACAGCGAGGATCACGCAGGCCGCTACTTCGGCCTGTTCCGCGCGTTGAAGATGCTGCAAACCGAGGCGGCCGCGTTGACGCGCATCCCGCCGATCGAACTGTGGCCGGCGCTCGCAGCCCTCCTCAGCTTGCTCGCGCCGAGCTATCAACCCCAGGGCGTCGACGCGGCGAAGCTCGCCGACGCACGCCGACGCATCGCGAGCGCGCTGCCGGCGCATCCTGGCGAAGATCTCGCGACCCTCGCTCTCGAAGTGGGCGGCGCGATCGGCAATCGGGCGAGTCAGCTCGGGCAAGCGGTCGGACAGTGGGGCAGCCGAACGGCCCTCCTCGCCGTCGGCAATCCGTCGGTCGCGCTCCGGGGCATCGCCGCCGCGCTCGGGCAACCGGAGGGGCCCCCGGTCGACCTCGCGGAGCGCTCGAAGTGGATTCAGCGCAATGCGGAGGCGCGCGACGTCCTCGTCTTCAGCGTCGGCGAGGCCTACGCCGAGCTCCGGAAGAAGGTCGGGCTCGGCGGTTGAAACGCGGGCTCGCTCTCGCGCGCGTCCTGAGCGGCGCTCTTCTTTTTCGACCAGCGCTCGCCTTCGCCGACGCGACGGCGAGCTTCGACGAGACCACCGCGACGGCGCCCGCGCCCGCAGCGTCGCGCCCCAGCGATGGGGCAGAGCTGCTCTTCGAACGGGCCCAGCGCTTCGAAGCTTCGGGAAGAATCAGCGAAGCGATCGGGGCCTACACCGAGTCGCTCCGCCTCGATCCGACGCGCGGTCCGGCGTTGCTCGCGCTCGGACGTCTTCGCGCACGGATCGGCGACCCCGGAGAAGCCGAGCGTCTGTTTTCGATGGCCGCGCGCGACCCCGACGTCGAAAGCGAGGCGCTCACCGAGCGCGCGCGATTGCGGCGTTCGCAAGGACGGGACGCCGAAGCACTCACGGACCTCGAGAACGCGTCGAGCCACGCCGCGAAACCGGACGGCGATGCCGAGCTGGCGACCTGGTACGCCGAGCGACGCGCGTGGCTCGCGGCGCTCTCCGAGTGGCGGCGTGTCGCAGCGGAAGCGACGAGCGACGACCTGGCCGCGCGGGCCAAGCTCGAGGTGCGCGCGCTCACCGTGCTCGCCGCGGAGCTCGATCCCGTCGCGGCGGGCGCCGCCAAGAGCGCGACGTGGACCCGGCGCATGCTCTACCGACTCGCCGACCAGAAGCCCAAGGACGCACCGACGAAAAATCGGGGAGCGTCGCGAAGCGACGTCGTGGTCAACCCGCTCCCGCGCTCTCGAAACGGACCGCCGGGGCGCTAGAGCTGGGCATGTTCAGGGCGCGTGCCAGGACGCGCCGGCATCGTCGGAGACGAGGAGCGGGTACGTCGACGAGGGTCGCGGACCCGTGGCGCCGAGTGCGAGCCGTCGACCGAGCGAGAAGAGACGATCGGGCGGCGAGACGTCGAACGTGACGTCTCGGTGCGCCACGGCGTCGAAGGCGACGACGAACGGAGTCCAAGACTTTCCGTCGTCGCGGCTCGACGCCACTCGCACGATGCCGTGCGCGTTCATCGCGATGACCGTCGTGCCGTCGACGCGAGCGACGTCGAGCGGAAACCGGACCGTGTCGCCCTCGGCGCCCGCGCGCGGCAGCTTGAGCGCCGAGCAATCGCCGCGGTACGCGCACAGCGCGAGCGCCACCTTGCGCGAGCCCGCTCGCCCGAACGCGATGACCGCCCTACTCGCGTCGCAGCCGACGGCGAAGACGCGCGCCTCGGCGGGAGCGAACGCCGACTCGGTGACGACGCCGTCGGGGGTCACCGTGCGCACGACCTTGAATCGATGATCGGCGGAAACCCCGAGCGCGAATTCGCCGGGCGCGCCGGCGCTGCGACACGTCGAGACCGAGCGCGGCGGAAGCGGCGTGCGCCCGATCGCCGGACGCGGCGGCTCGATCGGATGCGCCGCTTCCGGTGCAAACGCGGAAGCTTTCACCAGGTTCGTATAACCGCCCCGAGCGAACGGCCACGCCGCGTCGGCCAGCTCGGCGAGCTTCCGGGTACTCACGGTGAGGTCGCCGAGACGGAACGCCAGACCACCGCTCGCGTCGTCGCTGCCGTACTCGGTGAAGCCGACCGCGGGCGCTTCGTGCGCGCGCCCGATGGTCGGCGAGCCCGTCAGCTCGACCGCGGCCTTGGCGCACTTCGCGAACGGGTGATCGTCGGGCCCGGCGGACACCAGCCGGCGACGGACCAGACTCCAGAACTCGGTCGGGTCGTCGCGGAGTAGCGAAGGGCCGGTCGGGCCGACCATGCACAAGGCGTAGTCGGCGAGCGCCGTCGCCGCGGTCGGGAGTTGCCACGCCGCGCGGAGTCGCGGAAGCACGGACGACCCGACCATCCAGAGGAGGCCGAGGAGAAGCAGGTGCCGAAGTCGGAACGGCCGAGCCGCCGGTTCAGGCGGAGCGGGCGCGGGCGCCGCGCGCATGTCGTTCGACTACGCGACGACCGACTTGTCGGCCAACTTTCGAACGCAGAACCGACCCGATCGAAGCGCGCGACGACGCGCGCGCCCCAGGGTCAGAACTGGATGCTCTTCTCGCGCTTGCGACGGCGACGAGCGGCTTCGCTCATCTTCTTCCGGCGCTTGATCGACGGCTTCATGTAGTGCCGCCGGCGCTTCAGCTCACGGAGAATTCCCTCGGCGGCCATCTTCCGCTTCAGGTGCTTGATGGCTCGCTCGATCCCCTTGTCCCCGACGGAGACTTCGAGGGGCTTGCACTGGATGGCTTCGCTCGGATTCGACACGTTGGCCAGGGCATATGACAGACGATCCGCCGGCTTGCAAGGCCTTTCCGGCCGCGGCAGGCTACGCCCTGCCCCGTCGCTTCCCATGTCCATTGACCCCAAAACCGAGCTCACCGGCGTCAAGGCGCCGCACGGCGCGCACGTCTTCGAAATTTCCTGGGCCGACGGCCGAAGCTTTCGCCTCCCTCACCGGCTCCTTCGGGGCTACTGCCCTTGCGCCGGCTGCCAGGGGCACGGCTCCGGCATCGAGTTTCAGGACGCGGGCGATCCCGAGCTCAGGGACATCGGACAGGTCGGCAACTACGCCCTCGAGCTCGGGTGGTCCGACGGACACACGACGGGCATCTACACCTTCAGATACCTCCGCCGGCTCGCCGAGCTCCACCTCGAGCACGGCGACGGCATGCCCGAACGCTTGCCGCGGCTGCCGGACGGCTGAGTGGCGCGCGTCGCGTTCGTCACGACGTCGTTCCCCGCCTTCGAGGGCGACGCGGCCGGACACTTCGTCGCGGCCGAGGTGCGCGAACGAACGGCCCTTGGCGACGACGTGCTCGTCCTCGCGCCCCGCGTCGCGCCGGGCAAGGGCGAAGCGCGAATCGCTGGAGCGCGCGTCCAATGGCTCGGCGCGAGCGACGCTTTCGGGTTTCCCGGCGCGCTCCCCCGACTTCGCGAGAAGCCGTCGAGGCTGTTCGGCGCGATTGCGTTCGCGGTGCGAGCTCACCGCGCGCTCGCGCGGTTCGATCCCGACGTCACCGTCGCGCACTTCATCGTTCCCTCGGCGTGGCCGATCGCGTCGTTCGGCCGCGGCGCGCTCGAGGTGGTCGCGCACGGCTCGGACGTGCGCCTGCTCGCGCGACTGCCGCGCCCGGTGCGCGTCGCGATCGTGCGCTCGCTCATCGGTCGCGGCGCCACGTTCCGGTTCGTCTCGAACGAGCTCGCCGAGCGGCTGGCGCGCGCGACGACCGTGGAGCTCCTGACGAGAAGTCGCGTCGCGCCGAGCCCCATCGACCTGCACGCCGCACCGAATCGCCAGGACGCGCGCGCAGCCCTCGGCATCGACGAAGGCGAACGCCTGTGCGTCATCGTCGGCCGTCTGATCGCCGAAAAGCGTGTGGACGCGAGCATCGAGTTGGCATTTGGGTTGGGCGCCGTTCGCGTCGTGGTCGTCGGCGGGGGGCCGCTCGCCGGCGCGCTTCGGAGCCGCTACCCGTCGGTCGAGTTCGTCGGACAGCTCCCGCGCGGCGCGGCGCTCGCGTGGATCGCCGCAGCCGACGTGCTCGTCAGCGCGTCCTGCGACGAAGGGGCGCCGACCGCGATTCGCGAGGCGCGCGCCCTCGGCGTCCCCGTCGTCACCGTGCCCTCCGGCGATCTCCGCGACTGGGCCGCGCGCGATCCGGGCATCACCCTCGTCGACGCGGGGGAGACGCCGCTCAGCGCCGGCCGAGCGCCTTCTTGAGCGACGCACGCGCCACGTAGAGGCTGTATTCGGCTTGAACGACCTGCGCGGCGGCGCTCGAATCGGCGACCTGCGCGTCCTGGAGCTCGATGATCGAACCGGCGCCGGCCCGATACCGGCCTTCGGCGAGCCGGAGCTGCTCCTTGGTATTCGTCTCGACCTCCTGGGCCGTCGTGATCGCGACCTTCGCCCCACGCACCCCGAGGAGCGCTTGCACGACGTCGAGCTGCACTTGCTGCCGCTCCTGGACGAGCTCGGCGCGAATCAACGACTCGTTCGCGACCGCGCCGCGCACGACGGCCCGCGTGAGCCCCCCCTGAAACAATTGCCACTGGAGCGTCGCGCCGGCCGAGACGTTCCACGTGAGGGAGGTGATGTCCGCGCCGTTCTCGGACGCATTCGCGGACACGGACAGACTCGGGCCGTAGCCGCCCTTGTCGGCACGCACGGTGAGCTCCTGCGCCTGCAATTGCTTCCCCAGCGCGAGGATCTCGGGCCGTGCCGCGAGTGCGCTCGGCATGAGTCGATCGGCGGGAAGATCCTCGCCGTCGACGGGACCGACGGCCTCGTCCGCGACCTCGAAGTCGAACATCGCGTCGAGGCCCATCGCCTGGACGAGTTGCGCGCGCGCCGAATCGTACGCGCCTCGGGCGTTCACGAGCGCGAGCTCGGCGTTCGCCAGATCGGCGCGCGACTGCGCGAGGTCGATCTCCGGTCGGCTCCCGGCGTTCACGAAGCCCTCGACTTGCTCGAGGTGACGCTGATCGTTGGTGAGCGTCACTTGATCGACGGCGACCAACGCCTTTTGCGCCCAGGCCTGCAAATACGCCGAGCGCACGTTGAAGAGCACGCCGAGGAGCGTCGTGAACTCCGATTGCTTCGTGGCTTCGGCGTTGACGCTCGCGGCGTGGTGCACGCCGTAGGTTTGCCCGAAATCGTACACCAGCTCGGAGGCGCCGAGACCGAAGTTGTAAACCCCGACGGTGTCGAAATTCGCCTTCGAGCTCTGTGAGTTGACCGACGACGGCAAGGTCGACGAGCGCGCGGCGAAATTCTCGGTCTGCCGCTGATAGCTCGCCTGAGCGTTCACCTGCGGCAAGAGTGGCGCGAGCGTCTGATCGGCGCGAGCACGGGACACGTCGGTCGTGGCGCGCGCGACGGTGAGCGACGGTTGATGCAGTTCCGCGAAATTCTCGGCCTCGGCGAGCCCGAGGACGCGCGCCGACCCGCGCGGAGCCACCGCGGGCGGCGACACGCCGGGCGGCGTTGCCGGCGCGGAACCGACGGTCACGGTGGACGGAACCGGCGCTGCGGCGCTCGCCCCTGGGGAAGCGGGCGACGGCGCGCCCGCACCGACGGCAGCCGTCGTCACCGCCGCGGCGGCGAGAAGAAACGGATTCATTCGTACCTCAGCGCATCGATGGGATCCAAACGCGACGCTTTTCGCGCCGGGTAGAGACCGAACGCGACGCCGACGAGACCGCTGAAGAGCACCGAGACGATGACGATGTCCGGTCGCACCACGAGCGGCCATCCGAGCTTGTCGGCGAGTGCCCCCGCGGCGACCATCCCGAGCGCGACGCCGGCGAGCCCGCCCGCGACGGACAAGGTGACGGCTTCCACCAGAAACTGCGCAAGGATGTGCCAGGGCTTCGCACCGACGGCCATGCGCACGCCGATTTCACGCGTCCGCTCCGTCACGCTGACCAGCATGATGTTCATGATGCCGATGCCGCCGACGAGCAGCGACACCGCGGCGATCGCCGCGAGCAGGGACGTGAACGTGTTCGTCCCTTCCTGCTGCGCATTGGCGATCTCGGTCAAGTTGCGGATCTGAAAATCGTCGTCGACGCCGTTGTCGAGGTGATGACGATCGCGAAGCAGCGCCTGGATCTCCGTTTGCGCGCGCGGCGTATCGTCGCTGGATTTCGCGCCGACGAAGAGGACTCCGGCGATGTACTTCTGGAGCCCGCCTTTGATTTTCGTCTGGTACGTCGTGTACGGGATGTAGACCGCGTCGTCGTAGTCTTGCCCGACCGGCGACTGCCCTTTCTTCACGAGCACGCCTTGCACCAAGAAGGGGATCGATTGCATGCGGATGGTGCGCCCGACGGGATCGATGCCGGCGCCGAAGAGGTGATCGGCGACGGTGTGACCGATCACGAGCGTCTTCGAATTCCCTTCGATGTCGGAATCGGTGAACATGGTGCCGCGCTCGACGGGCCAATTCCGGATGTCGAAATAGTCGGGTGTCGTGCCGCCGACCTGCGTGTTCCAGTTCGCGTCGTCGGCGATGAGCGACAGCTTCGTCGTGAGGAGCGGCGCGACCGCGCGGACGGCCGGCGCTTCTCGCTTGATCGCGTCGAGATCGTCCCACGAGAGCGTCGGCATCGAACCCATGCCGCCGAAGACGCCGCCCGAGCTCGTCGAGCCGGACATGACGATGAGGAGGTTCGTCCCCATCGCGTTGAAGGCATCCTCGACCTGCGATTTGGCGCCTTCGCCGATGGCGACCATGGAGATGACCGACGCGACGCCGATCACGACGCCGAGGGTCGTCAAGAACGATCGCGTCTTGTTGCGCAGGAGCGCGCGGCTCGCGACGGGCAGCGTTTGCAGAACGTTCATGCGGCGGGCTCCGCGCGGCGCGGCGTCTGCCGCTGGTCCGAAAGAATTTTTCCGTCCTTCACTTGAATGACGCGCGACGCGTATTCCGCGATGTCCGGTTCGTGAGTCACCGCGACGATGGTGAGCCCGGAGCTCCAGAGCGCCTGGAACAGCGCCATCACGTCGTCGCTGGTCCGCGAGTCGAGATTCCCCGTCGGTTCGTCGGCGAGGATCATCTGCGGCGAATTCACCATCGCCCGCGCGATGGCGACGCGTTGCTGCTGCCCGCCGGAGAGCTGCGACGGATGATGATGCAGCCGATCGCCCAGGCCGACCCGCTGAAGCGCCGCGCGCGCGCGCTCGACGCGGTCGTGCCGAGGAACGCCGGCATACACGAGCGGCAATTCGACGTTCTCGAGCGCCGAGGTTCGCGTGAGCAGATTGAAGCTCTGGAAGACGAAGCCGATCACTTCGTTCCGCACCTCGGCGAGCTCGCCGCGGTCGAGCTTCGAGACGTCACGACCGGAAAGGACGTAGCTCCCGGTCGACGGCTTATCGAGGCAACCGAGCACGTTCATCAGCGTGGACTTCCCGGAGCCCGACGAACCCATGATCGCGACGAACTCGCCGCGCTCCACGCCGAACGTCACGCCGTCGAGCGCCCGGAGCACCTGGTCGCCGAGCGTGTAGATCTTGGTGACGTCTTCGAGTTCGATCAGCATGCGCGACTTTCGCCGACGCTCACATCCGTCGCGAGCCGCCGGCGCTGCCACCGCCGGGGCGCGCGCCGCCGAGGGGCATCCGCGACGTCCCTGCCGGCGCGCCTTTGCCGGTCGTCGCGCTCGCGCCGATGACCTCGGTGATCGCCGCGTCTCCGGCGTTCACGTTGCCGCTCACGACTTCGGTGAACGAGCCGTCGGTGATGCCCGGGACGATGATCGCGCGACTCGGACGGCGGCCGTGCAAGATCCACAGCGCGCGTTCGTTCGGATTGATTTGAGGAGGAGGGCCGTTTCCGTCGGGTCCGAGCGCTTTCAGGATGTCTCCATCGGGCCGGAAGCGGAGCGCGGCATTCGGGACGCGAATCACGTCGTCTTTCTCGGCGTGCACGAACGTCACGTTCGCGGTCATGCCCGGCTTGAGCAGCTTCTTGGAGTTGTCGACGTCGATGACGGCGTCGTAGGTAACGACGTTTTGCACGGTCGTCGGCGCGTCGCGAACCTGACGAACGGTACCGACGAAGCGCTCGGTCGGGTACGCGTCGACGGTGAACGAGACCGGCATGGCCTCGCGGAGCTTCCCGACGTCCCCCTCCGCGACGCTCGTGTCGACCTGCATCTTCGTGAGGTCTTGCGCGATGGTGAACAAGGTCGGCGCCTGCAGCGACGCGGCGACCGTTTGACCGACGTCGACGCTGCGAGAAATCACCACGCCGTCGATCGGCGAATAGATCGTGGTGTATTTCAGATTCACCTGGGCTTGATGAAGCGACGCGAGCGCCTGTTCGACTTCCGCTTTCGATGCCGCGACCTGGGCCTTGGCGACGTTGGAGTTCGCCTCTGCCGTCTCCAGGTCGGCCTGCGCGATGAGCTTCTGCCCCATCAAGACCTTGGAGCGTTGGTACTGCCGGTCGGCGTCGAGGGCCTGGGCGTTCGACTTGTCGACGTCGGCGAGCGCCGAGACGTAGTTCGCGTGGGCTTGCTCGACGGCGGCCTTGAACAGCGACGGCTCGATCTGCGCGATGACCTCGCCCTTCGTCACGATCGAGTTCCAGTCGGCCTTCATCGACTCGATGCGGCCCGAGACCTGGCTGCCGACGAGCACCGTGACGAGCGCGGAAAGCGTACCCGTCGCCGTCACCTTCGCCGCGATGTGCCCGCGATCGAGCGCCGCGGTTTCGTAGTGGATCTTCGGGATCTGGCTCTTTCGCCAATAGCGATAGCCGAAGAACGCCGCGACCCCGAGTGCGACGGCCAGCGCGGAGAAACCGAACCATTGCTTCAATCGACGCGCGCGTGTTCGCGCACGCGCGCGTTTGTCGTCCGAAACGCCCGCGCCTGCCGTCGATCGCGAACCCCCTACGGCGGGGCCGTCGGCTTCCCGGGAGACGGTCGTCATGTCGAGTGCCTCATATTAGTCCATGAACCCCGCGCCGCTCGTCTCACTTAACACCTCGCCACACTTCGTTATTCATTCTCGAAAGCGGGGCATCAGCTCGACAAAGTTGCACGGCCTCGTGCGCGAGTCGAGTTGCGGCAAGAGAATGCTCGACATCGCGAGCCGCACGGCGCCCGTCGAACCCGGCAGCAGAAAGACGAGCGTCGTCCCACAGATCGCTCCTTCGGCGCGTGATTGGATCGTGCTCGCGCCGATCTCGGCGAAGCTCAGGTGACGAAACAGTTCGCCGAAGCCGACGATCGGCTTGGTCACGAACGGCGTGAGGGCCTCCGGCGTCACGTCGCGCCCGGTGATTCCCGTGCCGCCCGTCGAAATGATGACGTCGACGCGGCCGTCGCCGATCCACTCTTCGAATTGGCTGCGGAGTCGTTCGATGTCGTCCGGCACGATACGCCGGGCGATGACGGAGTGGCCGGCAACGTCGAGCGCCGTCGCGATGGCCCCGCCGCTCGTGTCCGTTTCGGGCGTTCGCGTGTCGCTGACCGTGAGCACGGCGACGTTCACCGGTACGAAGAGGCGTTCGCTCATCGGGCAAAGATAGCGAAGCCCCCTAAAAAGTCCCTCGAAAGATCGCACGGTGCCCCCAAAGCGTTTGCGGCCGTTTCGAGTGCGAGCCGCTTTTGGGCTAAAGTCGCCCTGGACCGATTCGGTGCGTAGGGATCGCGAGCGGAGCAACGTCATTCGTACCGGTAGGACAGGTCTGGTGCGTGGTGCGACGCTGTTCCTCGCCTCGGCCACCGTCGCCGTCGCGTGCGGTCGCCCGAATATTCCTGCAGACGGCGCGATCGCACCGCGCGGGAAGCCGAGCACGGCTAGTCCGCTGGTCGCGCGCGTGGCGCCCGCCGTTACGCATCGCCCCCTCGACGGAGGTGTGCCCGACGCGAGTGCTCCACGCCGGACGGCGTCGAGCGCCCCGGTGATCCACGCCGGAGGCGCGCACGTCGTCTCGGGAACGCGCGGGGTCGTCACCTCCGTCGAGGATCACGCCACCCGCGCCGGCATCGCCATGCTCGAACGCGGCGGCAACGCAATCGACGCGGCGGTCGCCGTCGCGTACGTGCTGGCGGTCACGCATCCGAGCGCCGGCAACCTCGGCGGGGGCGGCTTCTTGTTGTACCGCCCGAAAGGCGGCGCGACCGTCGCGATCGATTTTCGCGAAAGTGCGCCGAGCAGAGTGACCCAGCGCGCGTTCGACGACATGATCGCCGCTCGCGCCGTCGGACCCGCGGCGGCCGGAGTTCCGGGAAGCGTCGCGGGGCTCGAGCTCGCCCATTCGCGATTCGGACGCCTCTCGCGCCCGGACGTCATGGCTCCGGCGATCGAGCTCGCGCGCCGAGGATTCTTGCTCGGCCGTCGCGAAGCCCAAACGATCGCCTGGGCGTGGTCGGACCTCGCCAAGGATCCCGAAGCCCGCGCCGTCTTCGGCGCAAAGGGCGCCCCCAAAAAAGAAGGCACGATCCTCGTCCAGCGCGCCCTCGCCGACACCCTCGAGCGCATCGCCGACGGCGGCGCGGACGGCTTCTATCGCGGCAAGACCGCGACGGCGATCGCCGCGCTGTCGAAGCGCGGCGGGCTCATCGGAGAAGACGATCTCGCGGCGTACGCGGCAGAGATCCGGGAACCGCTTCGCACGCGCTATCGCGGATTTTCCGTCGAGCTCGCGCCGCCTCCGTCGGCCGGCGGCGTGGCCGTCGCGATCCTGCTCGGCGCGCTCGAAAAACTCGACGCGGAGCGCTTCCCGGCGGAAAGCGCCGACGCGCTCCATCTCTTCGCGGAAGTGGCCCGTCGCGCGCACGCGATTCGACGCTTCGACGTCGTCGATCCGGATTCGGTGCCCGGTTACGATCTGGCCGCCAAGGAGAAGTCGTGGCTCGACGTGGAGCGATTTCTCGCCACGCCGCCGCTCATCGACCTCGAGCACGCGACGCCGTCGGCAGCGGTGAATCCCTTGTATACGAAGGCCGTGCAGGAGCTCGAGCACACGACGCATTTTTCGATCGCTGACGGCGACGGCAACGTCGTCAGCTGCACGACGACCTTGTCGGCGGGCTTCGGTTCGAAAGCGATGGCCGCCGGGGTCGTCCTCAATGATTCACTCGCGGCGTTCGGCACCGTCGGGCAAAACGTGCTCGCGCCCGGACGCCGGATGACCACGTCGATGAGCCCGGCGATCGTGTTGGACGGCGACGCGCCGGTGCTGCTCCTCGGTTCGCCCGGCGGGGACACGATTCCGAACACGGTGACCGAAGTGCTGCGCAACGTCGTCGACTACGGCATGACGCTCGACGCCGCGATCGACGCTCCGCGCATTCACCATGGGTTCGTCCCCGACGAAATCCGCTACGAGGGGGCGCGACCGCCGGCAAAAGCCGTCTTGTCGGAGCTCGAGCGTCGCGGGCATCACCTGTCGCACAAGACGCTGTTCATCGGCGACGCGAACGACGTCTTGTTGAAGGACGGGGTCGCTTACGCCTACGCGGACGGCCGCGAGGGCGGCCTTGCGCTCGCGGTGCCCTCAGCTGCCCGGTAGCGGCGACTTCCCGGAAGCCAGCGCCACCAGAAGCGCCACCGTCGCTCCGTCGGGAGCGACCTCACCGGGTTGCAGCACCCGCACCGTGAGCACGTCCGACCCGCTGCCGCCGATCACGGCGACGCGAACCGCGCGATGGCCGACCAGCGACGCGTCCGGCGACGGCGATTCGCCGGCCGCGGAGACCAGGGTCACGACGAGCTCGGACTCTCCGCGAAGGTTCGGCGGCGGAACCTCGGAGATTTTCGCCGTCGGGGCGGGCGGGGGCATCGTCCGGGGGATCTCGAGGTGCGCCCGGAGCTCCGCGCCCGCTTTGGCCAGAGCCAGGGCGCGATCGTCCTGGCCGGACTCTGCAGCGGCCTCGGCTGCACGCCGGACCCATTGGAGCGCCTCACGTTGCTCGCCCGAGCCCCACAAGGTCTGGGCCGTCTGGAGCGCCCAGCGCGTGTCGCTCGAATCCGCGGGGTCCACGTCTGGCAGCGGCATCGCGGGCCACGATTGCAGATTTCTTATCTGCTTTCACGTCCGAACGGTCGGTACCGGAGCCTCAGAACGTCACGCCGACCTTCGCGTGACCTCCGGAAGCGACGTTCGCCGAAGCGATGCGTCGTCCGAGGTCGGGGTTGACGAACACCACGGTCTGGTGCCCGGGCTCGACGCGGACGCCATGAAGCGGCGTCATCCCCATGGGACGGCCGTTCACGACCACCCGCGACGGAGGCGTCGACGTGATGTCGAGGAGCCCCGGGCTCGCCGCAGGCGCGCTCGCCTGGACGGCGGGATGAGGCGCGGCGGCCGCGCTGCTCGATCGAACCGGCGCCGGTGCCGACGCGTACGACGCACGCGGCTCAGGGGCGCTGCCTTCCGCAGGCGTCAGCGTGATCTCGACGTTCTGGTTCGCGTTGCCGTCGAACACCACCTGCCGCGTGAAATCCATGAAACCGCGCTTGCGGGCTTGGATCTCGTGCGAGTCGCCTGCGGAGAGATCGATCTCCGTCGGGAGATGCCCGACTCGCCGACCATCGACGGTGACGTACGCCCCTTCGGAATCGGGTCCGTCGGTGAGCTCGAGCCGACCCTTGAGCACGCGAAGTCGGATCGGGCCGAGGCTGCGGAGCTCGCCCGCCTCGACGTTCACCGACTGGTCGTACGCCTCGTAGTAGCCGGAGTCGCCGAGCACGCGGACCGAGTGCGTTCCCGGAGCGACGTCGTGGATGGTGACCGGAGGCGCGCCGAGATCCTGACCGTCGATGACGACGCGCAGGTTCGAGCCGATGGCGGAGACGCTGAGCTCCGAGTGTGCGCGCTGCTCGGTGACCAACGTCACGTGGTGCGCCGCGTGCTCACCCGATTCGAGAACGAGCGCGCGCTCCACGCCGGGCGCGTATCCCGGCGCGGCGGCGCTGACGAGATGCGTCCCCGACGCGAGATCTTTCAGCTCGCACGGCGACGACGTGCAGCGCTCGACGCCGTCCACGCGGACCGACAGATCCTTCACTTCACTGCCGTCGGAAGCCGAAGCCGTCACCGTGAGATTGCCGGTGCGAGGGCGAAGCACCAACGCCAGAGCGCCGATGGCCACGGCGGCGAGCGCAATGCCGGCAACCCAGGGGCGCTGCGAGCGCTGCAACATCGGCGGGCGGCGCCACGCTGGCGGCGCGACGGAGCCGGCGACCGGCGGGATCGACGGAGACCGCGGATCGCGATCCACTTCGGGCCCCGGCGGCGGGAGCTGCTTCGGCAGCGTCGGATCGCGATCCGACCCCATCATCGGGAACGCCGGCACCTTGAGCCGCTGCACTTGCACCGTCGGCGTGAACTCGAGCGGAGAATCGGCGGAGAGCGGCGAGATCTGAATCGTCGGCGTATTCTCGGTCGGTCCGATCCCGACGGAACGCGGCGGAGGCGCCGCCGCGCGAGACTCGGCAAATTCGCCGTGACGCGAGGGCGGCGGAATCGTCCGGCGCGCCGTCGGCGGGGGCACCGGCACCGGCGGCAAGGACGTCGCCGAAGGCAACGCGGCGGCCGAAGGGAACGCCGGATCGGAAGGACGACGAAGGCCCGCGGGTACCGGCGCCGCGAGCGGCGGACGGCGACCCGGAAGGTCGGGCAAGCCCGGCAGAGAGGGGGGCGCGGCCATCGCGGCCAGCTCGTCCAACGTCGGAGGCGACGTGGGCGTCGGGTGATCGCCGCGCGATCGCAGCGGCGCGCCGGTCCCCTCGTCGTCCCAATCGATCGCGAGCGACGCCGGCAACGGCCGGGTCAAATCGTCGTCGGAGAGGCTGACCATCGCGAGCCGTGGCGCGTCGGGGTCGGCGTTCGACACCGAAGAGTCCCACCCGGCGTCGAGCGACGCCGAGAGGAGATCCGCCGCGGACTTCGTCGCGGCGCGAGCGTCACTCGACGTGTCGCGCTCTCCGGTTCCCGCAGAGACGGCCTCGCCGATGGACGACGACGCGTCCGGAGCGGCGGCCTGGTCGTGCGACGCGTCGCCGATCGGTTGCGTCAGCATCGGCACGAGGGGCGCCGAGACCGCGTCCTCGATGGCCGCGGCGAACGAATCGACGACGCGGTCGTTCGGTGCGTCGACCGGCGCGGTCGCCAGAGCGTCGATGCTCGGCGGAGCCATCACGTCACTCGTCGCACTCGCCATCGCGGCGAGCACGTTCGACGACCCGCTCGTGTCGTCCGACGTGGCGGCGACACCACCGGGCAACGTCGAGCTGTGCTCGAGCGCCCCTTCGGGGCTGCTCACGGTGTCGGGGGCGGCTACCGCGTCGGCGGCGCTCGCTCCGTCCATCGCGGTGGTCGTTTCGGCGTGACCGACGTCGTCGTTCGACGAGGCGCCGGCTTCTGCACCAGAGCCCTGAAGCGACTCGTTGGCGTCTACCGCGACGTCGACGCTCGCCTCCTCCGAAGCGCCGTCGTCTTCCATCACGAAGTCTTCGAGCGTCGGCATCTTTCGGCGCCGAGACGGCGGAGGCGGGGGCGGCGCGGAGAGCCGCGATCGCGTGCCGGGCGCGGTGATGAGCGAGCCACCTGGCCGCGGCGGAGGCGGCGAGCTGCGGCGCGGTCGCATGGAAGGAGGAGGCGGAGGCGCGATCCCTCGTGCCGAGGGCGCAGGCGGTGGACCGCTGCGCCGACTGACGGGGGCGTCGAGCATCTCCGCGCCGGACTCTGCTCGCTCGGTACGAGGCGCATCGTCGCCTCCGGATGACGGCTGGCCAGCGGCGAGTTCCGGAAAGAACTCATCGAGCAAGTTCGGCGAGGAGTCGGACGTCTTCATCGCTCGTGTCCCTTTTCTGTTACATGCGCGCCGTGACCGGAAGCCCCTCGGTGATTTCGGGCTAAGCGGGCGAGAGGGCGTATCAGTACCGCGGGCCGCCGGATCGTAGCGCGTCCGCCAGTAACTGGAGTTACCTTTAGATCCCTTTCCATGGCGACCGGCGGTAGCGAGTCACCAGTGACCCGCTCACTTTCGTCTCACTAAGAGGACGTGGCCGGTCAGGTCCCCACGGCGCGCCGCATCGTGCGCTTCAGATACTCAGGTGCTTCCGCGGCGTAAAAATACGGGTAGCGCGGATGTCCGCTCGTCAGATCTTCGCGCATCTTCCCGTTCGAATCGAAGAAGAAGATCCGCGGAACGTAGCCGCCGAATTTCTCGTTGTAAGGTTCTAGCCAAGGTGGATTCTCGTCATGGTTCTGTTTGACCATGATGAGACCCTTCGCGAGCGCTTCGATATCCGGGTCGGCGAACACGGGTCCGAGCGCACGACAGTGCGGACACCAATCGGCGTAGACGAGGACCATGATCGGTTTCGATTGCGCTTTGGCGAGCGCAAGTCCGTCGGTCCATGAATGCCATTGGATGTCGCCATGCCACTCGACGCCGTTCGGCGAAGGCGCGGCGGGCGTCGGTTCCGCGACCGCCGTCGGTTGCGGCGGGGCAATCTGCGGTTGAACCGGCGCGGCGACGGCAGCCGGCCGAGCCGTCGCCGCAGCCGCGATGCTCGCACCGAGCGTGCCCGTCGTTTCTCGATCCACGTGCGACGGCCCGGATTGGCAAGCAAGCAGCGCGAGACACGCCAAGGTCGCCGCGCGGAACGGAAAACGTTTCAGCACGCCAATTTCGTAGCACGCTGGTTTCGGCTTGCGCAAACCGAGCGGTTCTCGGCACCGTAATAGGACGGCCCAAAGTGGTCCGTCCCGTTGACGACGGACCAACACCGCGACAACGCCGCTTCGCCAACGACATCATGCAGCGTCCCCAGGTAGCGCGGCCAAGGCCACACGGTGCGCGTTGGCTCCTCTTGCTGCTCGGGTCGCTCTCGCTCGTCGGGTGCCATCGCCGCGTCGCCTCCCATGGCCACCACCGACGGCACGGCCACTCGGGTCTCACGCTCCCCTCACCCGCGGTGGAGGTCGACGCAGAGAAGCTCAAACCGTTCAGCGCGCTGCCCGCGTCGTTCGCGTCGAAGGACGGAGTTGCCACGCCCGAAATGGTCGCGCTCGGACGGCAGCTCTACTCCGAAACGCGGCTCTCCAAGGACGCGAAGACCTCGTGCAACCACTGTCACGATCTCGACCGGTACGGCGTCGATGGCGAGGACTCGTCGCCGACGAACGGCCCGGTGCGCGAGCGGAACACGCCGAGCGTGCTCGACGCGGCGCTCGAGTTCGCCGAGTTCTGGGACGGGCGCGCCGACACCATCGAAGCGGCGACCGAAGAGGAAATGAGCGATCCATCGGCGCTCGGTTGGCCCACGTCGAGCCGCTTCGCGCCGGCCGTGAAGGCGCTTCCGGCGTATGCCGCGTCGTTCGGGACGGCGTTTCCCGATCAGCCGAACCCGATCTCGATCGAGAACGCGGCCAGAGCCGTCGCGGCGTTCGAGCGAACCTTGCTCACGCCGTCGCCGTGGGACCGGTTCGTCGCCGGGGAAAAAACGGCGCTCAGCGACGCCGAGAAACGAGGTTTCTTGGACTTCGTCTCGGTCGGCTGTTCGACGTGTCACGTGGGCCCGCTCGTCGGCGGCACGATGTACCAGAAGCTCGGCAAGGAAAATCCTTGGCCGAATCAGCGTGACCAAGGTCGAGCCGAGGTCACCAAAGTGCCCGCCGACGCCTTGTTCTTCAAGGTCGCGCCGCTCCGCAACGTCGAAAAGACCGCGCCGTACTTCCACGACGCCTCCGCGAAGACGTTGCCCGAAGCCGTGAAGAGCATGGCGCACTTCCAGCTCAACAAAGAGCTCGGAACCGAGCAGTTGAGCTCCATCGTCGCCTTCTTGGGTTCGCTCACCGGAAGCGTTCCCGGCGCGGACTCGTCGAAGACGCGCGACGCCACCGTCGCACCGAGCCCGTCCGCGATACCCGACGCGTCCGATTCGGCCGGCACCCCGAGCGCACCCCGCGCGCCCAGCGCGAGCGCGACAGGACACGCGACGCCGTGACTCGCCGCGAGCCGCGCGGCGCGCCGCGCTCGACGTCGCGGCGACGGATTCTCGGGTTCGCCGTCCCGGCGCTCCTCGGGCTCACGATGGCGACCGCCGCAGGAGCGGCCAAGCACCCGCCCGAGATCCGACACTCGATCTGGTCGCATCTCGCGCTCGAGCGCCGCGAGCTCGGCAATGCGACGGTCCTCGTCGTGAGCCCCGAGCCCGACGCGGCAACCATCGCGGCGTGCCTCGGCGTCGTAGAAGCAACGGGTCGCACGACCGTATCCTGCGACGCCGCGCCCGCGGTCGAGCTCACGACCGTCGTCGAACGGTTGAAATCGCGCACGGCGTCCGCCCCGGCGTCCGACCCGTCGACGGCGCCTCATGAATCCGAGGCGAAGCCGCTCGGCGCGAGCGAAGCGAACGACACCGGCGACCGAGTGCGCGACCAAGCGACTCAGCGCGCCGTCGCGCTCGCCCTCGAAGGCAGCCGCGCGCCCGACCGAGCATCCGAGCGCCGCGTTCTCGTCGTCGCGGGCCCGGTGACGGTGACCGACGCCGCCGCCGTCGCGACGAAGCTATTCGACGCCGACGGAGCCGTGCCACCACCGCCCGCGCCGCCCCGCGTGTTCCATCAAACCAGCGAACGACTCACCGTGCTCGACGCCGAGCTCACCACGCCGCTCGTCCGCACCGCGTGGCTCGTCTCGGAAACGACGCCGGAAGAGGACGCCGCGCTTCGCCTCGCGTTCGACCTGCTCGCCGCGCGCCGTTCGTCGAGACTCCATCGACTCCTCGTGCACGAGCGCAGCCTCTCGCATTTCGCCGAGTCGTGGCGCGTCACGCTCGACGGCGGCGAGCTCCTCGGCGTCGGTTTCGATCTCTCGTCACGCGCCAGCGTCGACCGCGCCCGTCGCTTCGTCGACGGCACCTTGAAGCAACTCCGTCTCGTCGGCCCCGCGCCCGTCGAATTCGACCGAGCGCGCGCGCATCTCGAGCTCGACGCACTGCTCTCGTGGGAACGTCTCGAAACGCGAGCCCGCGATCTCGTCGAAGCCGAGGTCACCGCCGGCAACGCGGCTCGCCTCCTGGCTCGCAACGCCGCGCTCGCCGGTCTCACCCGCGACACCGTGCGCCGCATCTCCGGCGCGCGCCTTCTCGACTCTCGCCGCACCACCGTCGAGGTCTATCCCGCCCTCTGGCCCGTCGACGATCCTCGTCTCTCGCGCCACTCCCTCTACACCGTCGTCGCCGGCGACACCCTCGACACCCTCGCCGCCCGCTTCCACGTCACCGTCGCCCAGATTGCCCGCGCCAATGATCTGGATCCGCGCTACGGCGTGAGCGTCGGGCAGCCGCTGTGGATTCCGCCGTAGGGGGGTAGGGCTAAGGCTAGGGCTAAGGCTAGGGGGGAGAGTTTGGGGGGAGGGTTTTGGGGCTAGTGGAGTTCCCTCGAATCCGTTGACACTCGTTATGCGGCTTGAGTGGTCAGAAAT
>CAZDNG010000079.1:0-32018 GCA_964506835.1 uncultured Polyangiaceae bacterium | reverse complement strand
TTTTTAATCCGAAGGTTGCGGGTTCGATTCCCGCTCGGCCCACTGAATCAGCGGCGTCCGAAATCGAGATCGCTGCGTCGGGACGGCCCGTGACGGCAGACCTCGCGCGATGGCGACGAGCTTCGCATGGTGGCCCAACTGCTATGATCGGACGATGAGAAGCCTCGCTCCTGGTCGCGGGCGGACGGCCCGGCTCGCGCTGGTCGCGAGTTCGGCATTCGCCGTCGGGTGCGGCAGTGGCGCGACGCACGGAGCGGGTGGACGCGCACCGGACGCGTCGGCGGCGGGGAGTTCGGGGGGCGCGTCCGACGGCGGCTCGGCGACGAGACAGATCGCGGCGCCACCGACCTATCTCGGGACGCTGAACGACGGTGCGAACTGCGACACGACGTATCGAACGTTCGGGTTCGAGCCGGTCGATCGAACGCCGGCGCGGCATCCGCTGTTCTTGTACTTCGTGGGGACGACGTTCGTGTCGGGCGACGTGAGCACGAACTACGATTGCCAGGCGGCGCGCGCCGTCTCCGAGGCGATGGCGCGACGCGGATTCGTCGCGCTCTCCGTCGAATACGACAATGGTGCGATTGCGTGGCTCAGCGATCACGACAATCAATTGTCGTGCCTGTTCACGACGACGAAAACGACCAGTGTGCTGGCCGCTGCTTGCGCCCTCCCGAACGTGAACTGCGACCTCGGCATCGCGACGTGGGGGCATAGTCAAGGCGCGCTGCTCGCCGATCTCGCGTCGAACTACGACGCTCGCGTGCACGCCGCGTGGACCACCGGGTACGGTGGCGACGCGCGCGCGACCCTGCCCACGAACCGGCTTCGCGTGGTGAACGGCGAGGGCGACACCGGGAACGCCACCGTGCCCGGTCTCGACCAAACCACGGGATTTACGGCGACGGAGTGCCCGGACGACGGACGTAAGCAATGCCTGCGGGACGACGGTAGCGGGTGGATCATCGTTCAGAAAATCGACTGCGTCACGAGCTCGGCCGACCATTGCTGGTTCGACAAGCGGAGTTGTCTCGACAACGCCGAGACGCTGGAGCCCAACTGGGTGGACCGCGCTTCGACGATGCCGTTCGCCCTCGAAGCGAACGCGGATTGGGTAGCCGCGACGCTCAGGCGTCCCTGAAAGCTCGTTCGGCCCGCGCCGGAAAACGGAGCAATCCGGGAAGTCGTGGATGGTCTCGGGTTACCCATTCCTGCCCGGCGAGTGCCGGAGGCGGCCGCATTCGCGAAATCGCCGTCCCGATCGACGCACGAGGTATAAAAGATGTAACCGTTCCGGTTCTGTGCCCGTTGATTCGTCGTGTGCCGACTTCTCGCGCGACGTGAGATCTGCTCTGATACGGCATCGTTGTGACCGCTGCGGTTCAGCCGAGTCTGGCCGGTATTTCGGTCCTCTTGGTGGAGGACGAACGGGCGTTCGCGGTCGCCCTGGGGCGAGTACTTCAGCAAGCGGGCGCGGAAGTGACGATGGTCGCGACGCTTGCGGAGGCTCGGGCGGCGCTCGACATACCCGGTAAATGGAACGTGGTGCTGCTCGATCAGCAGCTTCCAGACGGTGACGGACTCGACGTGACCGAGACGTTCCGCGATTGGGAGGAGAAGCCGGCAATCGTGGCGACTTCGGTCAATCTGCAGGATTCGAAGCGCTCCCTGAAATTGCAAAGCTGCGGAGCGATTCTTCTCCCGAAGCCCTTTGGCGCCGACGATCTGTTCGCCGCCATCGAGGGGGCGCTCGCTGGTCGAACCGCCGAACGTGCTCTGTCGCGGCGGCCACCGTCTCTCGATTCCAGCGAATACATTGCCCGGCTCCATTTCGGTCCGATTTCCGTCCATCTCGTTTCCCAGTCCGCGACCGTCGATGGAAATCGCGTCGAGCTGCAGCCCGCACAGTTCCGGATTTTGGCGAAACTTCTCGCGAATGTCGGCCGATCGCTGGGCGTGAACGAGCTCGTCGAGGGCACGCTCAAAGGGACGCACCAAGACGGCACCGTGAACATTCGATTTCAAATTCATGGCCTCCGCCGTCGGCTCGGAGAAGCCGGCGCATTGATCGAAACCACGCCGGGTGGATACGGGATCGGGCTCGGCACGACCGATCTAAAAGCTCAGTCGTCCACTCCGCGACGTTCGCGAGACGGTTGAACTCGCTGTGCGCGGCGACGTTAGCAAAAGCTAACGGTCCGGCGCTCTAGCGTAGCTATCGGAGAGATCCCAGTTCAGCTAAATTGTGGAAAGTAGGATTCGACGCTAAACGGGTAGAGGTTACGTCGACGCGCGCGAGAGAGACGTGTAGTCCGCTCGCGAACCGTCGAGGGTATCCCACAGATTTCGACGATTGGTCCGAAGAGATTGCACATGCGGTTTGCGTGCATTTCGAAGGTCGAAACGCCTGCACCGCGGAGCCCTGGTTTGGGAAAAATACCATGAGGAATCCCGAAGCCGTGCGCCCGCTACAACCGTCCACCGAAACGATCTTGGCTCGCGCCATTCGTGGTCGGACGGTGAGCGCGTTCGAGAAGAGACTCATCGACGTTCTCCACGACGATGTTTTTCGCCGAGTGGAAGACTTGAGGCCCACCGAGCAATGCGCGCTCACCTATCGCCGCATGCTGCACTTGAACGAGCGGCTGCGGCTACGAACCGACGAGCTCTTCGGCGACCTCGACAAGTTGCTCGCCCTGCACGACTGGACGAGCCTGATCGACGGAACGCTGACGACCCTTCTGACGATTCATTACAATCTCTGCATCGGTAGTATTTTACAGCACGGAAATGGAAGGTCGGAGCTCGTTCCGTTCCTCGAGGAGCTCGAGCGAATGGATACGGTCGGAACGTTCATGGCCACCGAGCTCGGCTATGGCAACAACGTGCAAGCGCTGGAAACGTCCGCGACGTTCGAGGCCGCGACTCGCGAGTTCGTCATCCACACGCCCTCGGTCGCGGCTCAAAAGTTCATGCCCAACACGGGCGCCGATGGCATCGCGAAGTTGGCCGTGGTGATGGCCCGACTTCGGGTCGACGGACAAGACTGCGGCGTCTTTCCGTTCGTCGTTCGCATCCGAACGAACGACGCCCCGTGCGAGGGAGTCAACGTCATTGCCCTCGGTGATAAGCCGGATTTCCCGTTGGACAACGCGATCACGTCGTTCGACAACGTCCGCATCCCGTTTCATCAATGGCTGTCGGGAGCGGGGAGTCGTATCGACGAGGAGGGTGTCTTTTCGAGCGACGTGAGCTCGCGGCGGAAGCGATTCCTGACGTCCATGGAGCGCGTGCAGGCAGGCAAGCTGTGCTTGAGCGTTGCCGGCCTGTCGATGCTTCGCGGCGCCGTCCGACTCGCGCTCGGGTATTCGCAGCAGCGCAAGACCTTCGCGCCCGGGGCCGCCGACGTGTCGATCTTGTCGTACCGCCCGCAGCAGCGCGCGATCTTCGAAGGCGTGGCGACGTCCTACGCTTGCGCCTTTTTCCTGGAAGACGTGGCGAACGCGTATCGAAGCCGTCCGGCGGACGACGACGTCGAGGTGAACCGGCTGTTGGCCCTGGGAAAGGTTTTCGTGTCGTCTCGCGCGACGCGAATCATGTCGACTTGCCGTGAACGGATCGGTGCGCAGGGCCTCTTTTGCGCGAACCGAATCGTCACATATTGGGTGCACACGAACGGCATCGTCACTGCCGAGGGCGACAATGAAGTCCTCATCATCAAGTCGGCGCGAGAGCTCTTGCTGTCGACCGCGTACGCGCCGCCGAACGAGACGCGCATGGCTTCGCATTTGCCGTTGCTCGAATCGACGGACTACCTGGTTTCACTCGCGCGGGAACGCGAACGCCGGCTTCATGAGCACCTGTCGCAGTCGATCGGCGCCGCCATGGCGACGTCGAGCCTCTTCGACGTCTGGAACGGACATCTTACGGAAGCGACGGAGCTCGTGACCGTTCACACGGTGCGACTGGTTCTCGAGAGTTTCAATCGGGCGCTCGACCAGGTCGAAGACACTACTGCCCGCGACGTCCTCGAGCGCCTCATGCGGCTCTTTGCGTTACAGGAGCTGGCACCGTCGTTCGCGGCGCTCCTAGCGGACGGCGTCATGGAACGCGACACGGTCGAGCAGAGCGGCGCCGAGAGGGATCGGCTCGCCGCGGAGTTGTTCCCGCACGCCGCGCTCTTGACCGAGGCCTTCGGCATTCCGACGTCGTTGCTCGACGCGCCGATCGGCGACGGCTACCTCGAGGCGTACGAACAGCTGAGCTCGTGGCCCGTGCCGCGCAACAGCCTCATCCGCGCGCGAGGCGACGGCGCGAGCGAGACGCTCACTTCGGCTGCCAACGCAGGTGGAGATCGACGTCGCTGAGCGAGTGGCGCGTCACGTCGATGCTTCCTCTCACCTTCGTCGCTTCCATCGCGCCGAGCCACACGCCGGCGTGGAAGATCTCCGGGAAAATCCAGACGTCGCGGAGCTGAATCGTCGCTTCCGAGTCGGAAATCTGAGCCGCCTTGGCCGAGCCGGGCTTCAGCGTGACCGAATAGCCGCGTGGAGCGACCTCGCAGAGCCTTTTGAAGTCGACGTTCACGACGGCGAAGATCGCCGTTCCGGCGATGCTCGACGCAAAGAGTGGGTACACGCGGAGCCCGAGTTCGAGGAGCGCGCAGGCCGGCACCTTGTTCGGAAACCGCGCGCGAGCGGTCTTCAACAAGAGCCGCATGTAGTCGCGCGCGGGGTACATCGAAAAAGGCACGTACCGCGACTCGGCGCTTTCGGCAGAGTTGCCGAGGCGAGCGGCGTCGCGCAGGAACATCCCGCGGATCTTCGCGTCCGCGGGTGCTTCGTCGATACGCGAGTCGAGTTCGGCCCACGTGTCCGGAGCGTTGATCGTCCGACTCTCGGTCGTCGTCGTTAGCGAGCTAAGGCGAGTGGGTGAATCTGCTTTCGCAGTTCGGGTCTGTAACGCCATGGCGGTGCTTCAACGCATCAAGTTATGTCAACTCGGAAGCGAGTGTAAAGAATCGAGTCTCACCATCTGAAGGCGACTTCGTAGACCGATGTACGGGCTCCGATGTGGGTCTCGTGGAGACTTATTGGCGCATCCTTTCGAATTCGGCTCAGCGCGGATCCAGAGACGAATTGGACGGCGAGTGCATGCGCCGTTCGTCGCGAGTTGGACGCTCTCGTGTCGGTGAAGTTACGGCGTGCCGGCGTCGGCTGCGCTCGGGCCGCGAGGACACGCCGACGCGCACTTGCTGCCGATGCACGCGGACACTTGTTTCGCGAGGCCGACTCCGGACGAATGAGCGTCGATGACCGGTTCGCACATGCCGCTGCCGTGCTGGTAGCAGTCGATGATCGGACCGCATTCGGCGTCCGTCTTGCATTTGATGAGGACGGTCGCGCAAGAGTCGCACTTGCAGGTGAGGCAAACGTCCGCGGTGCCACCGCTCGGCGTCGCCGCGGCGAGGCACAGCGACGCATCAGCGGCGGGCGGAGTCGGGAAGCCGCCGTCGTCCGTCGCCGGGTGGCCAACGCCGTTCGAGTCCACCCAGGTGACGTCGCATCCCTCGCTCGGTGCCGCGAACGCGTTCGGATCCCATACGAGCCCGAAGAGGATGCACATCTCGTCGGAGGCCTTGGTGCCGAACCGAAGATCGTAGTCTTCCGTGTTCGTGTAATCGCATTCGAACTTGAAGCCTTCGCCGGCGTTCATGGCGACCGGCGGATCGAACGGAAAACTGGTGTCGTTCTCCCAGTCATGGCTCGTCCAGAGGTGCTCGCCGTCGTTCGGTCCGCCGGAGTACCAGACGGAGTAGTCCGTTCCCCAGCGATGCGTGTGTCGCGTGAGACCGCCGGTCATCACGTCGCTTCCAAAGTGGCACTCGGCCGTGAACGCGCCTTGCTTCCCGGGCGGCGTATCGATCGTCCAGTTGTAAAACCCGATGCCGCCCGCGAGGTGCTGCACGTGCGCTTCGTCGGTGAGGTGAAGATTGAACGCGCTCCGCGCTTCGATCGAATCTTTGCTGGTGTTCAAGAAGTGATAGTCGAACACGATGCGCTGACCGCCGTAGTACAAGCGCCCGATTCCGTCCGGGTAGGTTCTTCGTCCGCGCCGGGCGGGATCGTCGTTCCGACGTCGCGCACCTGGAATCCGTCGGTCGGTGTCGCGAGCCCGAGATACTCCGCCGAGGCCGCCGGCTTTTCGGCAGCGCCGTTCCCCGACGAACCACAACCGAACACGACGACCGCGAGTAGCGGCGCGAAACCTCGGACGCATCCGGACGGCGGGCGGTTCTGCATCCCTTGTTTCTGCCGGTTTCGACGGGATTCTTCAATCATACCGGTTGCAGGTCCAACCTGCGCCGCAGTTTCCGCGGGCGACCGCGCGCGTCATTCGAACGGAAACGTCCTCGGGCGGCATTCATCGATCGACCCGGCAGGAGGCGCTCGCCTGAGAGCGCTGATGGGCGGGTTTTTCTCAACTCCGGCGCGACAGGGAATCTTCCTTTGCAACGAAATATCATTCGGTTCGGTCTGCCCGTCGTTTTGGCCGCCGTGCTCGGCGCTTGCTCGTCGTCGAGCGGCTCGAACGGCGGCGCGGCCGGTTCTGGTGGCTCATCGGGCACGGGAGGCGTCCCTTCGTCGAGCGGAGGCGGATCGCCGATCGGTTCGGGCGGAGCCCCGACTCAAAGCGGCGGTTCGGGCGGCACGTCCGCAAGTGGCACGGGCGGAGCGATCGGCGGAACTGGCGGAGCGAGTTCCAATACGGGCGGCTCGGGCGGATCGCTGGCCACCGGCGGAACCTCGAGCAATGGAGGGGGTGATTCGGGCGTCCTCGGCGACGCGGGTCCGAATGGTCCCACCGAGCCCGAGTTTCTCGCCGCGTTCGCGGCGGCGTCGTGCACCGCGCTCGATCAGTGTCTAGGCCCCGCGCAAGGTACGTATTTCAACGGAGCAACGTGCAAAGACGTGCTCGTACCGGGCACGAACGAAGGGCCTCTTTCCCTCGTTCCCGCGGCCGTGCAACAAGGCGCAGTGAACTACGACGGGACGAACGTCGACGCTTGCCTCGCGATGGTTCGGAAAGCCGGCTGTGGCCTGCTCGTGCATCGGTTCGGCACGATTTGCCCCGGCGTGCTCGTCGGGACGGTCGCCGTCGGGGGCGATTGTGCGATCAACTCGGAGTGCGTCGCCGGCGCTTACTGCAAGATGGGGGCGTCGTGCCCGGGCAAGTGCACGAAACTCGGAACGACGGGGACGACCTGCGCGAGCAGCGGTGATTGCGCGGACGGGCTCATTTGCGGCACCGACAAACAATGCGTCGCTCCCGGTCAAGCTGGTGCCGCTTGCGGGCAACCGGCAGACCCGCCGTGTGCGCCCGCGTTGTCGTGCGACGCGACATCGTCGAAGTGCGTGACGTTTTCCAGCCTGTTTGCCGCGCCTCTCGGCGCGACGTGCGATCCATCGTCGCGCACGCTCTGCGTCGGTGGCCTCGTGTGCGGGCTCACGGCACTCAACGCCATCACCGGCGCTCCGACGTGGAATTGCGAAAAGCCGGTGACGGGCGCCGATTGTCATCTCGCCATTCCCGAAGAGTGTCCGAGCGGACAATATTGCGAGCTGGGGACGCAGGGTGTTTCGGGAACGTGCAAGGCAGCGCCGGGAAACTCGGCGGCTTGCGCGAGTCATATTCCGTCCGATTCGACGACTGCGGTCGATGTTTGCGCGCCGCCCCTCGCGTGCGGAAGTGACGGCACGTGCCACGCAACCGCGCACGATGGGTCGGCATGTGCGGCGGACGGTGACTGCTACAGCGGAGCTTGCAGTAGCGGCAAGTGCGTAGCGGCCCGTTGTACCCCGTAGTTTCGGCCTAAAAAGCCCCAACTGGGCGCGATTGCCCCCACTTGGTCGCGTGTGCCGAGACACGCGCCCCAATAAATCTGCGGCTCATTCGCAGAAACTCCGACCGTTTTCGTGCGATATCGCCACTTCGCTACCAATCGGATGTCGGAGTCGGCGAACGCGAATCTTTCATTTCTGAAATCAAGGCCGGCCGGGTCGTGTCTCTCGCTCAGGACTCCGAGCGTCAGCGCGTGAGTAACGCCATACTAGCTGTATTTTGCGCGCGGCAGAGCTCTCGCGATCCTCGCGGGTGTGCCGATCGCATGGAGGCATGAAGAGTGTTCATCAGATCGTTCACCATCGGGTCGTTGGTTCTCGTGCTCGCGGGATGCGGCGGGGGAGACTCTCAGAATGAATCGGGTACGGCAGCGACGGGCAATCCGCCGGCGCCTACGGGTACTTCGGGAACGCCGACCGCCAGCGCCGACCCCACGATTCCGGGAACGCAGCGCGCGGAGTTCGCGATGGACTCGTTCGTCGTGCCAGCCGGCGGTGAGTACTACAAGTGCCAGGACTTCCCGAACACGTTCGGTGGAGACATCGCCATCGTGAAGAGCAACTCGACGATGACCGTCGGGTCGCATCACATGTTCGTGTTTCGTCTGTCGAGCGGGGGCTTCTACGGCGGTGCCTCGAACCTCGGCCCCAACAACACGAAGGGCCCGCTCGTCGACTGCCCGAGCGGTGGCGTCGAGTTCCATCCGTACGTGCACGCGTCGCAGACGCCGGACCAGACCTTCACCTATCCTTCCGGCATCGGGCAGGCGTTCAACCAGGACGAGACCATTCGCGTCATGGTCCACTACCTGAACACGACGACGTCGGACATCACCGCGAGCGTGGGCGTGAAGCTCGACTACGAGCCGGCAGCGCAGGCGCAGCAGCTCGCCGCTTCGATCTTCCTGAACTCGGTCGGCATCAAGGTGCCCCCGGGGACGAGCACGCAGGGCTTCGACTTCACGCTGGGCCAGGACATCAACTTGCTCGCGGCGTCCGGTCACATGCACCGCCGCGGGACGAACTTCGTCGCGACCGCGACGAACCCCGACGGGACGAAGACGCAGCTCTACCAGACGAACGTCTGGGACGAACCGACGGCCGCGGCGTTCACGCCGGCGATGACGCTCGGGAACGGCACCGGCGTGCACTGGGCCTGCTCGTACAACAACACGACCGGCAGCACGCTCGCGTTCGGAGAGTCCGCGTCGACGAACGAGATGTGCATCTTCACCGGGACGTTCTACCCGGCGCCAGGTGGCAACGGCATCTACACGCAAGACTTCGATCCGGGCAAGCCGGAGTGAGCTGAAGCACGAGGGCCCCGCCCGTCGCGCTCGACGATGTCGAGACGCTCGATGGGCGGGGTTCGCGCGTTTTGTTTGGTAGCGCCGTGCCGTGCCGTCAGGCGTGTGCGGCCACGTCGGGGGCAGGCGCAGCGACGCGAACCGCACGGGGTCGGACGCGCATCGGCAAACCCCCTCGCGGTCGCAACGTGATGAGCGGCTCGGGCACGACGACCTCGCGACCCGGCACGAGGTCGAACGACAGGTGTTGCGCGAGATGAGCGAGGGCAATCTGTCCTTCCATCAGCGCGAAGTGGTTTCCGATGCAGATGCGGGGCCCAGCGCCGAACGGCAGATAGGCGTGCTTGGGGAGCTTCTTCTCGGCCTCGGGCGCGAAGCGGTCGGGGTCGAAGCGCGTCGGGTTCGCGAAATAGTCGGCGCGCCGGTGCATCCCGATGATGTTGACCAGGACCATGTCGCCTTTGCGAAGGTCGACTTTGCCGATCTTCACCGAGCGCGTCGCGCGGCGGAGCATCATGTACGCGGGCGGGTAAAGCCGCATCGCCTCCTTGAAGACCTGGAGCGAGTAGGGAAGGCGCGGTAAGTCGTCGAGGGTCGGCCGGCGACCCTCGAGGACCGCATCGACCTCCGCGTGGAGCCGCTCTCGAACGGCCGGGTTCTGTGCGAGCAGATAGAACGTCCACGCGAGCGCGTTCGCCGTCGTCTCGTGTCCGGCGAGCAAGATCGTCATCGCCTCGTCGCGAACCTGGCGATCGGTCATGGCGCCCGTGCCATCTTCGTCGCGGGCGATGAGCAGCATGGACAGGAAGTCGCCCTCGTCGTTTTTCGAGTCGCGCCGGTCGCGGATGAGTCGATACATGACGTCGTCGAGCTTCTCGACCAGCCGCTTCACTCGCAGATTCGCGGGGGACGGCACCGCCGGCGGAAGCGGGATGAGAGAGCTGGTCTGCGCGATCAGGTTTTCCATCGCGGCCGTCAAGGCCGCTTCGACGACCGCGACGTCGCCGCTGACGTCGGCGTTGAACAGCGTCTTGCCGACGATCTCGAAGGTCAGCCGCATCATCTCTTCCGAGAGATCGACGCGGTCGGTGCCTCGGAGCCGCTCGACGTGGCGATCGGTGAATTCGGCGATGGTGTCCGCGTACCCGGAGATCCGTTGTTTCATGAAAGCCGGCGCGCTCAGCCGGCGTTGACGCCGGTGAACGTCGCCTTCGCTGGTCAAGAGACCGTTGCCGAGCAAGGGTCTCGCAAAGACACTCAAGCCGAGGCTCTTCACGAATGCGTCCTCTTGTTCGATGAGCACCTCGCGAGCGAGCTCGGGCGCGCTGAGCACGACGACGCGGAAAAATAGGCCGAGCCGCATCTCGCACTGGTCGCCGTACCGTTCGGGAATGTCGACGAGGAAGTTCACGCGGTCGCTCTTGAAGGCCGGCAAACTTCCGAACAGGAAATGACCGGGGATGCGGGGGACGGCGTCGTTCATGGCTTGTTCCTTCGGCTTGTCGACGTCAGTATGCGAGCGATAGCTCACAAATGATACTCGCATTCCGGTGAGGCACGCATGACCCGAAAGATCCGCACGAAGCCCCGAAAAGAGGCCCTTCAAGAGCGCTCGAAAGCGACCGTCGACGCCATCCTCAAGGCGACCGCTCGCATCCTGGTGAAGGACGGGTACGACCGCGCGAGCACGAACAAGATCGCTCTGGCCGCCGGGGTCAGCATCGGGTCGCTCTATCAATACTTTCCGAGCAAGGAAGCGCTCGTCGCGGCGCTCGTCGAGCGTCACATGTCGGAAATGAGCACCGTCATTCAGGCCGAGCTCGGGCGGCTGATGGGCGCGCCGATCGAGCAAGCGGCGGAGAGCGCGGTCCGGCTCATGGTGCAAGCGCACTCGGTCGATCCGAAGTTGCACAAGGTGCTCGTCGAGCAAGTGCCGCGAATCGGCGCGCTCGATCGCGTCGCGGGGTTCGAAGCCGAGGTGACCGCGATCTTGCGCCGCTATCTCGAATCGAGGCGCGAAGAGCTCGTCGTGCGCGATCTCGACCTCGCCGCGTTCGTGGTCGTCGGAATCGTCGAGGCGCTCACTCACGCCGCCGTGCTGGGACGGCCGGAGCTCCTCGGCGAGCCGTTCGTGCTCGAAGTGACCAGCGTGGTGGTCCGTTATCTCAAGGGCGGCTCGCCATCGACGAACCCGCGCCCGCCTCGCGGGCGGAAGGGAACCCCAATCCAATGAACCCGGTCAGTCCCAGTTTTTGAACTTGCCGAGGTGGGCGAGCAAGAGCGGCGTCAGTTCCGCCGAGTCGGTGTCCGCGATCCAGTGATTGACGCCGTGAAGGACGTCGAATTCGTACGGCCCGGTCACGTAGTTCGCCGTCAGATCCGCCCCGTCTTTGCAGAGCGCCGTATCGGCGTCGCTCCAGATGTACATCGTCGGAACGCCGATGGCGCCGAGCTTCGGCGCCTTGATCATCCGGCCGGCGAAGTTGGCGCGGTACCAATTCAACGCGGCGCCGAGGGCGTCTTTCGTGCCGAGGACGCGGACGTACTCATCGATCGCGTCTTCGTCGACGCCCGTGTAAAGGGCGCGAAGCCCCGCGTCGTCGTTCGCGAGGAGCGCGTCTTCGGAGTTGGGCGCCGAGAACGTGTCGAAGTACGCGGAGGCGGTGTACTGGCACGACGTCGGGTCGGCGAGGACCGTCGCGAAGGCGTCGGGGTGGGGAACCGAAAGCGTGTTCACGGTGATGACGCGATCGGCGGCGGCTTTCGCGACGACCCAGGCCACACCGGCGCCCCAATCATGGCCCACGACGTGGAACCGCTTCGCGCCGAGCGCGTCGGCCATGCCGACGACGTCCGTCGCGAGGTTCAAGACGTTGTAGTCGTCGACCGTTTCGGGCCTGGCGCCGGGCGAGTACCCGCGTTGATCGGGCGCGACCGCGCGGTACCCGGCCTTGGCGAGCGCCGGCAACTGGCGCCGCCATTCGTACGACGTCTCGGGAAACCCGTGAAGCAGCAGCACGAGCTGTCCGTCTTCCGGTCCCGCGACGCGCGCGTGGAACACGAAGCTCCCGACGGTGATGTCCATCGTCGTGATCGCTCCGGCGTCCGCGGTCGAAGCGTCCGCCAGGGGCGTTGGCGTCGAATGGGGCTTCGAGGCGGGCTCAACGGAGCTCGAGCACGCCGCGACGGAGAGGGTCGAGAGCAGCACGGCCGATTCGAACCAAGAAGCGACCATGCCGCTTCATATCGCCCAATCTAGTCATCGTCAAGATGTGGCGCCTGGCGATTCGTCGGCGACGGGCGTTGTGACGATCAATGCGCGATCAATGCGGGATCAATGCGCGGCGATCCACGACGCAATGGCGTCCACGACGTCCGCGCGCACGTGGTCGGGTCGGGCGTCCTTGCGCGGCTCCGAAAAGAAGTGGTCGAGACCGGCGAAGGTTCGAAACGTGGCGTTCGGTTCGGGGGCGAGCGCGGTGTGCCAGACCTCGAAGTCAGCCGCGGTGGTCAGGACGTCTTCCGTCCCTCGCAGCGCGAACAGGGGTCGATGGAGCGCCTTGGCGTGTTCAGCGGGTTGGTAGCCGCGAAGCGAGCGCCAGTACGACGCCGGGATCCCGAGCGGGAGCTCCTCCGGACGCGCGCTTTCGAGCTCGTCCGATTTCACGAGCGCGACTTGTTTTCGGTCGTGCTCGAGCTGTTCGGCGTGATTCGGTTCCGTCCCGAGAAGCGCCGTCTCTTGCTCGAGGATCACGTCCTCGAGCGGACGCGCCGAGCCGCCCAGGATGACGAGGCCCGAGACGGTCGTGCGCTCGGCGATCAACGGGGCGATCGTTCCGCCCTGGCTGTGCCCGACGACGAAGACCCGATGTGGATCGACGGCGGGCTCGCTCGCGAGGAGCGCCACCGCGACGACGGCGTCGTCGACGGCTTCCTCGTCGATGGTGAGCGTCGCCGGGTCCGCGATGGTGAGCGCGTTGCGCCCGAAGGTGCGCTTCTCGTACCTGAGCACCGCGATGCCGCGAGTGGCAAGTCCGGTGGCCAGATCGCGGAAGGGACGCCGGCCGCCGTTCGACTCGTCGCGATCCTGCGGACCCGAGCCCGCCACGAGCACGACCGCCGGAGCGTTCGCGGCGTTCTTCGGGAGCGTCAGGGTTCCGGGAAGCGCACGGTCACCGAGTCCGACGCGGACGTCGCGTTCGACGAACTTCGTCGGGTCGGCGTAGGCGGGCAGCCCGGGATCGGGTTCTGACTTCGGGGGCGAAAAGAAGAGCCCCTCGATGGGACCCTGGTGGAGCCCGAACGCGACGCGCACGACGAGTCGGCCGTGGTCGAGCCGGCATTCGACGGCTGCGACGTCGAATGGACCCGAGCGGACGCTCACGTCCTCGACGCCTTGCAAGGGGCCGAGCGTGGCGCGGAGCTCGTCGAGCAGTCGCCCGAGCCGCTCCGCCGAGAGCACGCCTTGCATCTTGGGGCTGAACGCGGCGTGAAGCGTCGCGGAATCGCCGCTGAGCGCGGCGCGGGCGACGGCGATGGCCCGGGCCGCGACGTCGCCGGGCCGGACCGAGAGCGCCGTAATGGCGCCGGCGCGAGTCCAGGTAACGCGGAGGTCGGCCAGGCCGCGCTGAAAACGGAGGGTCGTCACTTCGACGAGGGCGCCGTCGCGCGGGAAGGTTCGATCCGCTTCGATCGAGACCGGCGCGCCGACGTCGTGTTCGACGCGGGCCCAAGCCACGCCGAGCGCTGCCTCGGGGATAGCGACGCGGAGCCGGTCGTCGAATTGGCGTTCCGCCTGCGCGAAATCGTGTGCCGCCAATTCTTCGACCAAGGTCGCACTTCGCGGTGCCGCCGCGCCTGCCGCCAATGCAAAGGACGGCGAACGCGCGGCGGGCGCGCACGCCCCCACAGCGACGACCGCGCCGAGCAAGGTGAACATTCCCCGAGTCATGTCGGATAGACCCTGCGCGACACCTCGGTACTCTTTCGCGTCGAGGTTTTTCTGTAAAGCAGCGCGAATTCGCGCGGTGTCGACCGCTCGCTCCACTACAGCTCTCGCGGACACGGGGCGCTGCTCGTGCAGCGCGGGTATCCGTTTCTCGACGCACTGGATGTGTGCGGTGACAATCGAGCGCCACTGAGGGTTACTGTTTCGTTTGCGTCTATTCTTGTTGTCGCGGAGACGTAGACTGCGCGAGTCGGGCGGTCGGACGATTCTTTGACTCAGGGACGGAGGCGCGCGTTCATGTCGATCGGCAGGCATTGTTTTGCCGTGGGGTGCATCGGGCTGTCGCTCGGCGTGGGGTGTGCGCCGTCGGCAGGCGGAACGAACGGAGCGGAAGGTCCGGTCACCTCTACGGGCGCTGGGGGTCAGGGCAGTGGCGCTGGCGCTGGTGGAGCGTCGGGGACGACGCCTTCTGCCGGCAGTTCATCCTCCTCGGGCGCGGGCGGCCAGGGTGTGGTGTTCAATCCGCCGGCGTCGGGTGGAGGCCAGGGAATGCCGGATGCTTCGTGCGCCGGTTCCGTCGTTTCGGCCGAGCGCACGACCGAGACGCGTCAGATCCCGGTGAAAACGACGAGTAAGGTGCCCGTCGCCCTTTACTTCATGGTCGATCAATCCGGCAGCATGGCGGAGGCCGGAATGACCGGGACGAAATGGTCGACCGTCACCGACGGGATCAACGCCTTCGTGAACGATCCTGCATCCGCCGGGCTCGACGTCGGTCTCGGGTTTCTTCCGCCGCTCTTCGGCTCGACGGGCGACTGCACCGGCGCCGGTTACGACACGCCGACCGTGCCGGTCGCGCCGCTTCCGGGGAACGCGATGGCGATTAGCGCGGGGCTTCCCGCGAATCCCACCGGGCTCGGGACGCCGACCGAGGGCGGCCTTCGCGGCGCCGAGAACTTCTGCTTGGCGTATCAATCGCAGCATCCGGACGAGCAGTGCGCGGTGGTGTTCGTCACCGACGGACAGCCGACGTCGTGCGACACGACCCTCGCGGATCTCGTGGGAGTCGCGGCGGACGCGAATAGTAAGGGCATCCTCACGTTCGCGATCGGCATGGCCAGCCAGAACGCCGGTGAAGTCGACTTCGACTTCCTGAACAGCGTCGCCAAGGCGGGTGGAACCAATTGCAACCCCACCAATCCCGGGAACGAGGCGTGCGACATCGGCGGCGGTTCGGACTTCACCACGGCGGTCGCCACGATTCGAAAGACCGTTACGAAGACGACGGTCACGACCACGACGGTCACCAAGACGACGGCGCTGGCCTGTGATTTTCAGCTCCCGAGCACGCCGCCGAATGGGCAGACGTTCGACCGCAACAAGGTGAACGTCAATTTCACCGATCCGTCGGGTGCGCCCGTGCCGATCGATCAGGTCGCCTCGGCCGCCGATTGCGACAAGACGAACGCGAACGCCTGGTACTACGACGACCCCAACACGCCGACGAAGATCCTCCTCTGTGACAATACGTGCTCGCTCATCAACGCGGGTCGCGGCGACGGCGGGTTTATCACGGGCGACCTCGGAACGGCGCCGACGGTCGGGCTCAGCTTCGGTTGTCAGACGATCGTCGCGCCCCCGTCATAGGGCGTTTGTCGGACAGAAAATGTCCTACCTCGGCTCGCGATTTGCGGGCGCGCGGCTAGACTCGCTCGGGTGAATCGCCGTCGGCGACGCGCACCGTTCGGTTCGCTGCTTCCCGTGCTCGTGCTGCTCGTCCTGGTGGCGGTGGTGCTGCCGCGGTGCGCCCGGCTCGCCCGCCCGCCGCCCGCTCCCGTCATTGTCGGCGGTTCGGGAGGCAGCGCGCCGCTCGAACCCATCGGCCCCGTAACGGAGAGTCCGCACGTCGCGCTCGGCGTGCCGACCGACGCGGACTCGTCGGACGACGTTCTCCTCGACGAGCGACAATTCGTCGTCTCGTACAACCCGCGACGTCGCGACCCGAACTGGGTCGCGTGGCGCCTCGACCCGTCGTATCTCGGTCATGTTCCGCGTCGAGACGATTTCCGTCCCGACGAGTCGCTGCCGGTGACCGTGTATCGCGTCTCGTCTCACGACTATGCACGCAGCGGTTACGACCGCGGGCACCTCTGTCCGTCGGCCGATCGCGACCGCGATCGCGACATGAACGCGGTGACCTTTCTCATGACCAACGTCGTGCCTCAGCTCCACGAGCTGAACGCCGGTCCTTGGGAAAAGCTCGAGGAGTACGAGCGCCATCGAGCCTCGGAACCGGGCGCCGAGCTCTACATCGTCGCGGGCGGCGTCTTCCACGACCCGGCGCCGACGATCGGCCACGGAACTGCCGTGCCGAGCGCGACGTACAAGATCATCGTCGTCGGCGCCCAAGGAGGGACGGCGCGAGATCTCGACGACTCGACCGAAGTCATCGCGGTGATGATGCCGAACCGCGAAGGAGTCGGCAGAAACGAGTGGACGGACTTCGTCGTCTCGGTCGATCAGATCGAAGAAGCGACGGGCTACGACTTTCTGTCGCGGGTGCCGGCCCCGGTACAGCAACTGCTCGAGTCGAAGACGGTGCGCACGCCGTGATCGGCTTTCGTGAACGCGCGGGCCTGCGCGCTCACAGATCCGGCGCGTAGGCGTTTCCGCCGTAGTCTTTGCAGAACGACGTCGTGTCGCCCTTGTACGTCGGGTCGCCGGCGATCACCGCGGGACTGATCGCGTCCCAGACGGTCTTGGTCGCGTCGGCTCCGATCGCGCCGGGCTCGACGTTGCGAGCGACGGCCACGAGGTCGAGCCCCGGGTGCACCTGGATGATCTGGCCCATGTAGCCGACCGCGTTGAAGACCCCGACGTCGTACTTTTGAGGCGCGCACGTGTACGGCGCCGAGTAGTTGCAATCGGGCGAGTCGGAGAGGCCGTGCGGATGCGTCTTGAAGATCGACACGGGCGCGCAAGGGCCCGGCGAATACGCACCTTGGTACTTCCCGGTCGCGTCGGGTTGGATCGCCGCGGTGAGGCCACCGAACGTGTAGTTCGACGATGAGTTGAGCCAGGTGAGATAGCCGTAACCGGTATTCGCGTCTTCGAACGACGGGTGCGTCATCTTGTAGACCCAATCGGCGTCGAGCAGGCGCTGTCCGTTCCACACGCCCTGGTGCATGAGGAGCGTTCCGACGCGCCCCATGTCCATCAAGTCGGTGCTCCAGGTGTACGCGAACGTCTTGGTCGGCGACCCGCTCGACCACACCGAGTTTTTCATTCCGAGCGGCGTATAGACGAATTTCTGCGTGAAGGTCTCGAGGTTCGCCGTCAGATCGGTCGTGTCCTGGGCGATCGCTGCGTTCAGCATGTCGCTGATCGAATTGATCTGCACGGTTCCGATCGTGTCGTACGACATGGTCTTCTGTCCGAGCGCGAGGTTCGTGTTCTGCGCGACCATCGCCATGACGTGCGCGACGTGCGCGTCTTTGTTGTAGGTGAAACTCGTGAGCCATTGATCGACGCGGTCTTGATCGCTGAAGGGTCCGGTTTTCGGTCCCGTATTCTTCATGTTCCGCGTCTGATACGAGACGATGCCGGCGACCGTCGCGCCCAACGTTTTCGTCGTCGACCATGCTTCGGCGGGCGCGAAATTCGTCGCGTTGTGTTGGTAACAGAGCTTCCCGTACCGAAAGATCGCCCACGGCACCGTCAGCGTCGTCTCTGCGGCCATGAGCTTTGCCGGATCGAGTTTGCAGACGCTCGCGACGTCGCCTGGCGCGACGACGGGCCAATCGCCGGTTCCTGGGTCGAGCTTCGGCTTCGACGAAGTCGTACCGCCGTCCGAGCCGCCCCCGTCCGTCCCGGTGCCCGGGCCCGCCCCTCCGGTGGATGGGTTTGCGCCGCCACTGCCCGGGGTTGCACCCGTTCCCGGCGTAGCCCCGACGCCGATCGCCCCGCCCGACGACCCCGAAACTCCGCCCACCGAAATCCCTCCGCCACCTCCGGAGACACCCGGCGAACCGCCGCCCTGACCTAGTCCGCCGCTCGAGAATGGATTCGACGGATTGCCGCTCGATCCGCCGCCTCCCGGCGAAGAATTTCCGCCATTGCTCCCGGTCGGGCTGCTCGAGCAAGCGAGCGCGACGCCTCCAAACAGTCCAAAGGCTAGCGAGCGGAGATCTAGAGCGCGGCGCACGAGAGGACGGTGCATGGGATTCGTAAGCTCCTGTGCGGCGTAGCTACCATCCACGCGAAGTCCGGCTCCGCCGTTCACGAAAACAAAGCGCGAGCTTCATCGAGCTCTTGGAATTTCTCAGCGCACCTGTGAGGCGTGACGAGCACGACGGCCCTCTTCAACTGGCTCGAGCAGCTCGAGCAGTCGAGCAATAGCAGTGGACGCCATGATGACGCGCTTCGACTCGGCCTGGCTTCGCCGTCGACGCGCCGCGAGAGACCTTCGAGACGAAGAGAGGCGCGGCGACGCGCTTCGTCGGAATGAACATGAGCGAATGGGGGAGGGAGAAAAATGGCGGTTCCATGCGATGATCGCGAGGGTCTTCCCGGAGAGCCATCCAGTCGTCGTGTCGCACCCGAGCGCGTTCATCCTCCCTGCGGTTTTCCGTCGCGCGACGCGGGGCCCGGGTCGGCTCGTCGTCGCAGGAACGGTGTTGAGCGGCGTGCTCGTCGCGTCGTTGTCGGGCTGCGACAGTTCCTCGTCGAATCCACCGTCGAAGGCGACTCTGTCGGTCGGAGCGACCGCGTCGATACAAGAGGATTTGGCCCGCGAGCTCGCCGATTCATCGCGCCTCGTGCCGGTGATCGTCAATTTCCGCGACACCTTTCCCGACCGCAGGCGCCGCGAAGAGCGAGCGCGCGCG
Source organism: uncultured Polyangiaceae bacterium (assembly GCA_964506835.1). GTDB lineage: Bacteria > Myxococcota_A > Polyangia > Polyangiales > Polyangiaceae > DASZVB01. The sequence continues at coordinate 12,976 of CAZDNG010000079.1, read as the reverse complement.
ATCGGAACGTCGGTGAGTGCCTTTCTCGCCGACAACGCCGACGTGTTCTCGTTGACTCGACGCTTTCGCCACGTTCCTGCCGTCGCCGGCACGATCACGACGGCGGCTCTCGAACGCCTCCGCTACGACCCGCGCGTGTCGTATGTCCAGCGCGATGGCGCGGGAAAGGGGCAGCTCGCGCAGGCAGTCCCGGCGATCGGCGCCGACAAGGTGAAGACGCTGTATGGCATCACCGGAAAAGGCGTCATCGCCGCGGTGCTCGACACCGGGGTCGACACGACGCATCCGGATCTCGAGAGCTCGATCGTCGCTCAACACTGCTTCACGCAGGGCGATTGCCCGCCGCTTCACACGAACGAAGGCACCAGCGCCGAGGACGATCACGGTCACGGCAGCAACGTCGCGGGGATCATCACGTCCGACGGCATCGTTTCTGCTCCGGGTTTCGCCCCCGACACCGGCATCGTCGCGGTGAAGGTCGACGACGAAAACGACTCCGGCCTCGAGTCGGATTGGGTCTCGGGGCTCGACTGGGTCTACGACAATCTTGCGACGTTGAAGGTCAACGTCGTGAACCTGAGCATTTGCTCGAACCAGCTCTATACGGATCGCGCGTCGTGCGACCTCGGCGAGCCGGCGCTCGCAGAGGCCGTCGGAAACCTGGTCGCCGCGGGCGTCACGGTCTTCGCCGCGTCGGGCAACCGCGGGTCACCGACGCAGATGTCCGCGCCCGCCTGCAACACCGGCGCGATCGCGGTCGGTGCCACTTACGATTCGAACGTCGGCTACGAACCGCCGGGCGCGACGACGTACGCGTCGCGCTGGGGCGCGAGCTTCGCGAACTGCGACGACGCGACGACGGCGTTCGATCAGATCACGTGCTTCACGAACAGCAACGCGGACCTCGCGATCGTCGCGCCCGGCGCGCCCATCACGTCCGACACGCTGTATGGTCAGACCGAGACGTATTTCGGAACCTCGCAGGCCACACCGGCCGCCGTGGGGGTCGCCGCGCTGATGCTCCAGTGTGATCCGACCTTGTCGCCCGCGGAAATCCGCGCCGCGATGGTTCGCACGGGCGTGCCGCGCACCGATCCGAAGAACGGGCTCACGTTTCCGTCGTTGCGCGCCCTCGCGGTCGTGCAATCGGTGTGCTTCGCGCGAGACGCGGGCGTGGACGGCGGATCGACGGCAAGCAGCGGCGGTGGCGCCGCGGGCGCCGGTGCGTTCGACGCGAGCGGTCCAACGGGGGGCGGTGGAGCCGGCGGTGGCGAGTCGTCGCCCGGGTCCGGCGGCTCGACGGCAAGTGGCGGCGCGGCGGGCTCCGCGGGCGTCGCGGGGAGTGGAACCGGTGGCGCATTCGAAACGGCGAGCGGCGGGGCGAGCGGCGCGGGGACGCCGCCGGAAGACGACGCGCCGTCGTCGAACGAAGTCGACGCTCACGCCGGTTGCCAGTGCACGATTCCGAGTCGCGGCGTCGATCAGCGGGCGGCCGTCATGGGCCTCGTGCTCATCGCCGCGGCGATGTCCCGACGTTCACGACGGTCGTGACAATCTACGGGTGCGACGTCGGTCGCAACTTGCCGCAGTCTGCGACGCGCACGACGCCGAGGGTGCCCCCAAAAATCAGTTACGCTTCCATCGTTCGGCGTCCGACAGAGGCAGCTCGGGCGCTTGAACCGACGTGACCGGGCTCCTCGCGGGCTGTTGAATGCCGAGCTCGCGACGTCGGTCTTCGGCGGCCCGAATGAGCTCGGCGCCGCGCACCCGTTCCCAGCGCTCGGCACTGCGGGCGAGCAGATGCCCGAGCGCGCCACGGCTCCGCGTGGCCGCCGGCACGAACCCCATGGCGTCGTTCAACTCCACGGCTTGCTCGTAGTGGCGCCGCGCGTCGTTCGTTCGACCGAGAAAATCTTCCACGACCCCGGCGGCGTGCGCGACGGCGCCGTAGGAGAGCGCGTATTCGCTCGCGGCGTTCAAATGAGCGTAGGGCAAGAGAAGCATGAGGAGCTGCTCGGCGCGCGGCTGATCTTCGAGGTTCACCGCGAGGTGCGCGAGCCGCCACAGCGTCGTGAGGTATCCGAGGCCGCGAGGCGCGTCTTGGAAACGCAGCCGCGCGAGTCGCTCGAACGCGGTGCGTGCCGAGTCGACGTGGCCCGACTCGTGCGCGACGGTCGCCAGATGCACCTCGAGCGCGAACCCGGCCCAGCCGAACCGCCGTCGCATGCGGTCGAGCTCGGCCGGCGCGCGTTTGCGGATCTGTCCGCGCGCGGCGGCAAGCTCCGACATTTGTCCGAGGAAGACCATCACGGCGGGCTCGCCGTAAAATCGCTGCCCGGCCGAGAGCCCGTCGAGGAAGCTCCGTTCGGCCTCGTCGAAGCGGCCTTGCGCGAGCGCGATGGCGGCTTTGACGATGGTGACGCCCCAGCTCGTGGCCGGGTTATGCGTCTCGTGGCCGATCCGCTCGATTTCCGTGCATTCGGCGAGGGCTGCGTGCGGCTTTCCGAGCGTGAGGAGCGCGCGGGTGCGCTGGGTGCGTGCCGCGATTCCGAGCTCCGGAATATTTTCCGTCTCGGCGAACCTCATGATCTCGTCGGCCGTCGCGTTGAGCGCCTCGGCGTGCTCCGGCCCTTCGAGGACACCGAGGCGAGACACCTGAACGGCGACGATGGTGTCGCGTTCGGCGGAGCCGAGGGAAAGCTCCATCGCTTCACGGAGCTTTCGTTTTCGGTCCTCCATGGAGGTCGTGACGTTCATCGAGATGCTCGCGAGAATGCGCGCGCGAAGATCTCGCTCGCCGGGCGGAAGATCGATGAGCGCCTCGCGAAGCGCGTCGAGGGCGCCGGGCTCGTTCGGATGCCAGACCCGCGTGATGCGGCGCGGAGCCAGCGCGACTTGCGCGAGGAGCACGGGGTCGCGGAGCGAGCGTCCGAGCTCGCGCGCGTGGGCGAGCGGAGGCTGCGCCTCCACGAGACGACCGCTCGCGACGAGCGCGCGGCCGAAGGCGAGCCACAGCTCCGCGGCTTGCCGCGGGTCGGCGCCGGGATCGAACGCCAGAGCGTCGAGGGCCATCTCGTAGAAGCGCGCCGCGCTGTCGTGGCTCCGTGATTGGTCCGCTGCGCGTGCTGCTTCTCGAGCATAGGAAACCGCCCGGTCGACGTGTTCGTGGGGGAGCGAACGCTGAAAGTGAATCGCGATCTCGGCCGCGGTCACGCCAAGCGCCGCCCGATGTCGCTCGAGCGCGAGGGCCAGTTCGAAATGGACGCGCGATCGCTCCGCGGCGCCGGTCTCCGCGTAGATCGCGTCGCGGAAGACGTCGTGAGAGAATTCCCAGCGCGTCACGTTGCGCAAGCGACGAAGGACCCCGGCGCGTTCCGCGTCGTCGAGCGCCTGGCGGAGCTCCGCGCCGCGAACGTCGGAGACCTCGTCCACGGTGGCCAGCGAAAAGGGTCGATCGAAGGCGCTCGCGACCGTCAGCACGCGTCGGATTGCGGGCGAGAACCCCTCGAGTCGCCGCCGAAAATCGCCGAGGCCGCCCGGGAACGACGCCACGCTGGTCGGGGGAGCCGCGCGATCGGCCGCGTCCGTCAACGCGAGCGCGCGGACCGCTTCGCGGAGTTCGCGTGGGTTGCCCGCCGACCGTCGATAGAGCGCTCGCTGCACATCGTCCTCGGGTGCCGTTCGAAGCGCCGACCTGACGTACTCGCCGACGTCCGCCTCCGACAAGGTTCCGAGCTCGATCCGCTGCGATGCCGGCTCCGCCGATGCGCGTTCGAGCTCGCGAGAGAGTCGTGTCGGATTCGGCGCCGGCTCGAGACGCATCGTTCCTATCAAAAGAACGCGGAGGTCCTCGATCGAACGCGCGAAGAACTCGGTGAGCTCGAGCGACGCCGGATCTGCCCATTGCAGGTCTTCGACGACGAGGATCCGAGGGCGTTTCTCGGCGAGCGCACGGAAGAACCACGCCGTTGCGTCGTACATGCGCATGCGCGCGGTCTTCGAGCCGAGGGCGCTCTCGGTTGACGTCGTTCTGCCGAGCGGAGAGAGCTCGGGGACGAGCTCCGAAAGATCCTCCAGCACACCGCCGGGAAGTGCGTCGCGTTCCCCGGGAGCCAGGCTGCGATACGCGGACCGCAGGAGCTGCGTCCAGGGCCAGAGCGGCGGCGTCTCTTCTCCCTCCTGACAACGCGCGGTCCACGTCCCGTCGCTCTCTACCGCGGTTCGCAGAAAGTGCCGAACCAATCGTGTCTTGCCGATCCCGGGCTCTCCGACGCACAAGACGAAGCGGCCTCGCCCGGCGCGAGCCGATTGATGCGCGACGCTCAACCGATCGAGCGCTTCCGAGCGACCGACGAACGGATCCGGATCACGTCCCGCGTCGTCCGCTCCGTTCGACGGCGCGCCGGTCGACGCATGAGGCGCAGGCTCCGCGTCGTCGATGATCGAGACTTCGGATACGAACCGATACCCACGCCCGCGCAACGTTTCGATCGGCTCCTGCGCGTCGCTCGGCTGACCGAGCGCGCGTCGAACTCGGACGACCGCCGACGGAACGACGCTGTCGACGACCGTCGTGCCCGACCACACGCGCTCGAGCAGCTCGGCGCGCGTGACCGCGCGATAGCGATTTTCGACGAGGAAGACGAGCGTGTCGAACGCCTTCCGGTCGAGATCCACCGCGCTACCGCCTGCGCGACGCCGCAGTCGGAACTGCAGGAGATCGAGCTCGAACTCGCCGAAGGCGTAAATCACGAGGAGTTGCCGAGTGTGACACCGCGCAATTCGAGCCACGAACCGCTGGCCGAGTCAGCTAGGCTGTTTGGCGTCAAAAGCTACCTTTCGGCGTCAGTCGTTCGGCCTACACTTCACTTTTACGCCCAAAAGCGAGGTGCTTTGAGCAAAACGTATCCGCGAGTATTGTTCAACAATAGACCGGGTGCGCCATGGATATTTCTTGTTCAGCGCGGATCGTTCAGCCGTTTCTCAAACTCGCAACAGCTCAAGCTGCATATCGAGATCTCGTCCCTCCTGAATTCTGGGAGACGGATGCAGACGCGCGTGTCTCGTTGGAGGCATCGCACTCGATGCTAATGCGCGGCGTCGAGCGTCTCAGAGACGAGCAGCTCGGCCTTCGACTCGGCTGCGCGATGAGTCTCGGCTCGGGCGGTGTGTTCGACTACGCCGTGCGTTCGTCGCGGACGTTCGGCGAATCGCTCGTCGTCGCATCGACGTACAGTAAGCTCCTCACCGACTCGTTCACGCTCTCGTGCGAGCCGTGGCGCCGGCAGGTGCTCCTGCGCTTGGAAGACGGAGTCGGCTGGCCGCGCGCCGCCGCGGACTTCGCGATGAGCGCGCTCTACAAGCTGCACATCGCCGAACACGTGCCCGCGCCCGATCTCGAGGTCTGGTTTCCCTATGCGGCACCGCGCGACACGAGCGAGTACCAACGGATCTTCAACGGCGCCGAGCTGAAGTTCTCGTCGCCGTGCAACGGGTTCGCGTTTCACCGCTCGTTGGTCGAGGCTCCGATGCCCGGTGCCGATGCGGCGCTGCACGCCATCCTCATCTCTCGAGTGGAGGCGCTCCTCGGCGAGCTCTCGGCGTCGCGTTCGTTCTCCGTGCTCGTGCGTCGGCTCGTCGCCGAGGGCATTCGCTCCGGCGATACGTCCGCCGAACGCGTGGCACGGGGGCTCCGCATCAGTCGCCGCACCCTGAGCCGTCGCCTCGAGCGCGAACGGACGAGCTTCGACGCGTTGCTCGATGACGCACGCCGCGCGCTCGCCGTCGAGTCGGTGCGCACCGGGAAGCTCTCGCTCACCGAAGTGGCGTTCCTTTCGGGCTTTGCCCACGTCGAGTCATTTCACCGAGCGTTCAAGCGCTGGACCGGGCTCACCCCCGCGGCGTATCGGAAGAGCGAGTCGGAGCCGCCGCCGCCCATGGGCTCGACCCAAGCGACCGATTCCTGACGCGAGCGCGGCTCTCCGCCGCGCTCATTCGGTGCGCCAGGACGAGAACATCTTGCCGAGAAGCAGCTTCGAGACCGTCGTGACGTCGCGAAGCCAGCCGAACAGCGACTTCGGGTAATTCATCCGAAGGGCGGCGAGCATGCCGTCGTACGTCTGCTGATCGAACGGGTACCACCAGATGTTGCGCTTCGACGGCACGATGTCCCAGTTCACGAGCTTCGCCTGAGTCATCTCTTCGAGGCCGAGCGCGGAGTGCGTGCGCCCGACGCCGGAATCCTTCCACCCACCCCACGGCGTCTCGCTCTGTCCGTGCGTGTAGAGATGGTCGTTGATGGTCGTCACACCGGATTCGAGCCGCGACGCGAGGCGCTTTCCGAGCGCGACGTCACGGGTCCAGATCGACGACGTCAGCGCCATGGTCGAATCGTTCGCGAGGCGAATGGCGTCCTCGACCGTCGCGAATTTCATCACCGGCACCACCGGGCCGAACGTCTCTTCGCGCATCAGCTCCATCGAGTGATCGACGCCGGTCATCAACGTAGCCGGGTAGAAATAGCCGCGCGCGGTCGAATCGGTGAGCCTCGATTGCGCGACGATCTTCGCGCCGGCTTGCACCGCGAGGTTCACTTGCCGCTCCACGGTCTTGAGCTGTTCCTCGGTGGTCATTGCGCCCATGTCGACGTCACTTTCGTGGTCGGGGCCGTGCCGCATCGCGCGCGTCTTCTTGGCGAGGAGCTCGACGAACGGCTCGTAAACGGACTCGTGGACGTACACGCGTTCGACTCCGCCGCAGCTCTGACCGGCATTTTGATACCCCGCCCACGCCGCGCCGTTGGCGGCCCGTTCGAGATCCGCGTCGGGCAACACGATCATGGGGTCTTTGCCGCCGAGCTCGAGAGAGAGCGGCGTCAATGTCTTGGCCGCGGCGGCCATGAGCTGCTTGCCGGTCGGCACCGACCCCGTGAAAAATAACTTGTTCACGCCGTTGTCGAAGAAGGCCTGCGAGACGCGGCCGCCGGAGCCCACCACGTGGTGGAACAAGCCGTCCGGAAGATCCCCGGCGGCAACGATGCGCTCGATCGCTTCCCCGACGGCGATGGTCGCTGCCGCGACCTTGAGCAAGACGGCGTTGCCGGCCATGAATCCCATGACGACCTCGCCGAACGGAATCGACAGCGGGTAGTTCCACGGGCTGATGATGCCGACCACGCCGAGCGGCACGCGCCGGAGCTCGTTCCGCTTGTTGAAGAACAAGAGTGACCCCATGCCGACCTTCTTCGGCGCGAGCGACCGTTCGGCGTTCTTGCCGTACCAGTCGGCGGCGAGCGCGGCGGGGATCACCTCGGTGGTCAGGGCGTCCATGCGCAGCTTGCCGTTGTCGCGGCTCACGATCGTCGCGAGCTCTTCGGCGTGATCGACGACGTAGTCGCGCATTTTGAGTACGTGCCGCTTTCGCTCCGAGTACGAGAGCTGCGCCCATTTCTCTTGCGCGGCGCGCGCCCGCGCGAAGATCTCCGGCAGGCGCGACAGTTCCGTGTTCGGCACGCGCGCCACTTCTTCGAGCGTGGCCGGGTTATACGAGATCGTTTCCCCGGCAGGCGAAACGGGCCTCGTCCCGGTGGGAGACGCGTCCGGCGTCTGCGAGGCGGTGGGACCACGGGGGCCAACAACGGAAGCGCTTTGCGACATGGGCTTTCTCTCCGGACTCGTGAGCCGTCCAACGTCGGCTCGAACTCTGCGCGGCCAGCCTAACGCGGCGATCGCGAGGCGCCATCGACCATTGCTGGGTAAGGCGAAAAAAATCGATTCATCACGGGGGTGTCGTGATGCGACGCGCGAGACCGCGGATCGTGAGCGGACTCGAGCCTTCGACCTTGTTGTTCACGATGACGAACAGTTCCGCGCCGCGGCGCCGCGTCGCTTCGACGAGACGCACGAAGTCGTCGTAGAGCCCGGGTTGCGGGTCGACGATGCGATCGAACGGGGCGTACTCGGCTTTCTTCTCCTCGTAGCGTTCCCCGGGCGGAATCAGAAGGCGAGCCACGACGAAGGGCGCGGTGAGCACGCCGGGCGCGGCGAGCTGTGCGCCGAGGGCCGGCATGCGCTCCCAGAAATTCAAGACGTGTGCGACCCCGAATCGCGCGAGGACGGCGAGGTACGCCGGCGTGAAGAGCTCGCGGCTGCGGAGCTCCACCGCGTAGCGAAACCCGCGCGGCAACCGCTCGAAGAATCTGCCGAGCGCGGCCGGCAATTCGCCCGGCGCGGGGAGCTCCAGGTCGCGCAGGGGCGCGAGCTCGAACACGAACGGCCCGGCGTGCGCGCCGAAGGCTTCGGTGACCGGGCCGAGCACTGCGTCTTCGAACAAGCTAGCGTCGAGAAAATGTGGGTTGGGGCTCCGCGTGGACGGATGGACGCGGCTCGTGATCTCGCTCCACACCTTCATCACGCACGGAAACCCACCCGGCAATTGCTCGGCGTAGCGACGAAGGTCGTCGCGTTCGATGGGACGGTAGTACGAGCGATCGATACCGACCGTACGAAAGAGCGGGCAGCGCGTGTAGAGCTCGAGACCCCGTTCGCCGAGCTCGCGCGCCGTCGTGCCGAGCGGATACACGATGCCGCTCCACCCCGGGAACGTCCACGACGACGTGCCGAACCGCACGTGGTCCGGGACGCGGGCGACGAGCGCGCGATCTTCGGCGAAATCCGGATCGGCGGCCGGCGCCGCTCCGCCGAACAAGTCGAGTTGCCGATCGGCCACGCGGCGACTCTACCAAGGAGTCGTCGGCGCCGGCACGCGCCGGCGCGGGCGCGAACGGTGAGGCGCGTTCGCCGGCGATTTGACGGCGAGCGGGCGCTCGTCCACTGAATGGGAAATGACGACCGCCGCGCCGTCTGGTGCGCTCTTCGCCGCGCTCGTGGTCGCGTTGGCGGTTGCCGGGTGTGCCGCGGCGCTGTCGTCCCCGCCGGCCCCTTTGCCCGAGCTCGTGAAGAGCAACGTGCTCCGGGCCGACTACGCCGGGTCCGCGGCGTGCGAGGCGTGTCACGCACCCCTCTATTCTGAATTCATGAAATCGCCGATGCACCGGATGACCCGCCGCGCCGTCGGCGACGAGGTGCACGCGCCGTTCGACGGGCAGGTGTTTCACTTCAAGGGTGACGCAATCACCATGACGGAGCGCGATGGCCGCCGGTACATCGCCGTCGATTCGAAAAAGGACGGCGCCGAGCTGTATCGAGTGACCAAGGTCATCGGCGGACACTATCGCGAAGACTACGTCGGGGAAAAAGTCGCGGACATGAACCCCGACAGCGCCGTCCTCGATGGCGCGCGCGGCGAGCACGTCATGCCCGTCTCGTGGCTCTTGTTCGCGTCGGCGTGGCGTTACAAAGGCTATTCAGTGATGCTGCGCGAGCGCCCTCACACCGCCGGCGGCGCGGTGTGGCGACAGACCTGCATTTTCTGTCACAACACCGTCCCGCGACTCACGTCGCTCTACGACGATCTCTTGCCGAATGGAGAGAAGTATCAGGGCTCCGTGAGCGAGCGATTTCTACCGGCGGTACGAACCTGGCGTTTCGTGCCGGCCGATCGCGACGGCCTGGCACGCGCCGTAGCCGATGAAACCGCGGTGCTCGGCGTTCCGCGTCCGACGGGCGATCTCGACGCGGTTCTCGCGAGCGCCATCGTCGAGACGCGGGAGCACTTCGGCGAACGGCACCTGGTCGAGCTCGGGATCGGATGCGAAGCGTGTCACAACGGGAGCAAGGAACACGTCCAGGATCCGTCGAAGTACCCGTCATTCGAGCTCCGGAGCGACGTGCTCCGCGTCGAGAGCCCGCCCGGGGCGAAGGGCGCGCCGACTCGCGCCGAGTGGATCAATCGCACGTGCGTGAAGTGCCACACCGTGCTCTTCAGTGAGTACCCGTACACCTGGGAAGGCGGCCTTCGCGCGGGCTCGCCCGGCGGAAGCCAGATCAACTCCGGCGAAGCGCGCGACTTCATTCTCGGCGCGTGCGCGACGCAAATGGCGTGTCCGACGTGTCACGACCCGCACGCCGGCAGTGATCGCGCGCGCCTCGATGCGCTCGGCACCGTGTCCGGCAACGGCACTTGTCTCAATTGCCATCGTCAATTTTCGTCGCCGGAAGCGCTCCACGAACACACGCATCACGCCGTGGACGGCGAAGGCAGCGCTTGCCTCTCGTGTCACATGCCGAAGAAGAACATGGGCCTCGCGTATCGGCTCACGCGGTATCACCGGATCGGCTCGCCGAACGATCCTGCGAGAGTCGAAGGCGACCGACCCCTCGAGTGCGCGCTTTGTCACGCCGATCGCTCGGTGGAAACCCTCGTCTCGACCATGGAGCGTTGGTGGGGCCACCACTATGATCGCGACAAGCTCCGCGCCCTCTACGGCAAACTCGACGCCAATCCGCTCTTCGCGACGCTCGCCTACGGCAAGCCGCACGAGCAAGCCACCGCGGCGACCGTGCTCGGCGAACGCGGTGGCAGGGCCGCCGAAGCCGCCATCGCCCTCCAGCTCGTCAATCCGTACCCGCTCGTTCGCTACTTCGCCCGCCGCGCCCTCGAACAAGCGTCGGGTCGGCCGGTTCCCATCGACGTCGAAACCGACACCGACGCGATTCAGCACGCCACGACGGAATGGCTCGGCGCTCAAGCGAGCCGGTGAATCGGATACCCTCCGGCCTCCAGCGTCGCTCTCGCGATCCGCCGCTTGGCAGCGATCACCTTGGTTGGCCAATCGATGCGCATCTGGCCGATCGCGGCGAGGTGTTTCGGGAGGCTCTCCGCGTCGCACACGTCCATGAGTACGTGACGCGCGGTGTGGACGCAGAAGCTGTAGGCGGGCGGAGCGAACGCGGTGAGCAGATCGCGGGCGACGGCCTTGTTCTGCTCGTTCGTCCCGGCGACGATCTGCTTCACGCGCCGGACCACCGAGTCGAGCGCGTACACCTGGGTGATGATGTTCGACAGCTCGCCGAGGATCTCCTGCTCGTCGGCGATGTTCACGTGATAGGTCTCGGCCGCCACGGCGAGCACGTACGTCGCGATCCATTTGCAGAATTCGGCGACCTGAGTCGCGGTGCCGAATTCGCCGGTACCGGGGTTCGGTACCTTGCCGGCGGCGAGCGACTCGCGGATCTCGGCGGCGTGCGCGATGAGCGGTACTTGCCCCTTCATCGCCCGCTTCAAGATCGTGGCCGGCACGATCAAGCGGTTGATCTCGTTGGTGCCCTCGAAGATCCGGTTGATGCGCGAATCGCGGAGCAGCCGCTCGGGTTCGAACTCTTCGACGAACCCGTAGCCGCCGTGGATCTGCACGCACTCGTCCGCGCAATAGTCGAGCACCTCGGAGCCGAATACCTTGATGATCGACGCCTCGACGGCGAATTCCTCGATCGCCGCGACGTGACCGTCCTCGTCGGCCGACGCCTCGAAGCGGTCGTCGATGAGCCCCGTCGTGCGGTAACCCATGCTCTCTCCGACGAAAATGCCGATGGCCATCTCCGCGAGCTTTTCCGCGACCAGGCCGAACGCGCCGATCGGCTTTCCGAATTGCTGACGTTCCTTCGCGTAGCGCGCAGCCACGTCGAGGGCATGCTTCGCGGCGCCGATCGTGCCGACTCCGAGCTTGATGCGCCCGACGTTCAGGATGTTGAACGCAATCTTGTGACCTTTTCCGATCTCGCCGAGTAGATTCTCCTTCGGCACCTTGACGTCTTCGAACGTGAGCGCACACGTCGACGAGCCGCGGATGCCGAGCTTGTGCTCCTCGGGTCCGATGGTCAGGCCGGGCGACGTGCGGTCGACGATGAACGCCGAAAATTTGTCGCCGCCGATCTGCGCGAACACCGTGAACACGTCGGCGAAGGCGGCGTTGGTGATGAACTGCTTCGTGCCGTTCAGGACATAGTGCGTGCCGTCTTTCGAGAGATCGGCGCGCGTCTTGGCTGCGAGCGCGTCCGACCCCGACGAGGCCTCGGTGAGGGCGTACGCCGCCAATTTCTGTCCCGTGGCGAGGTCGGGGAGATACTTCGCCTTTTGTTCCGGCGTCCCGAAGTAGAGGATCGGCATCGTGCCGATTCCGGTGTGCGCGCCGAGCGACACCGCGAACGAGCCGACCACCGCGAATGCCTCCGCGATGAGCATGCTCGTCGTTTTGTCGAGGCCGAGTCCGCCGTAGTCGCTCGGAATATCGACCATGAGGAGCCCGAGCTCGCCGGCCTTCCGCAACAGCTCCGGAACGAGACCGGATTTTTTCGACTCGATCTGCGCGATGCGCGGCACGATCTCGTTGTCCGAAAATTTCCGCGCTGCGCTGGCGATCTCGCGCTGCTCCTCGGTGAAGCGCTCCGGCGCCATCACCGTCTTTTCGGACGGCGGATCCCACAGAAAGCTCGCCCCAGACGGCAACGAATCTGAAGTGCTCATGACGACTCCTTCGACGCGATCCGACGCTCCACGCGCCCCACCAAAGCTCGTTTCGGGTAGCAGCATCGCCCTCCTCGCGCACGCTCACGTTGCTCGGAAGCCCGCGCACGGATTGCGGCCGAGTTTCGTACAGGATCGACGCCCGCGCGGCGCGACGTTCGTCTCTCCGGCCGGCGCGGGTTTCGAGCGGCTGTGCGAAGCGGCGCCGGGAAATGACCGATTTCCGTCAGCTCGGCGTACTGCGCGGTTCGAATTGGTACAGCCAGGTCTCGGTCAAGGTTTGCGCCCCCATGCGGAGGTACGCGCGGAGCTCGGTGGGCGCGGCGTCGTGCAACGTCAGGTAGAACTGAGCGCGCCAGCGGGTTCCGTGGGGGATCGCCTCGCAGGTGACCAGCGAGACGTCTCCGCGCGACGCGGTGACGACCGCGACGATCTGCTCGTCGCTCCGGATCCCTTCGAGCGGCTTTCCGGCGAACTCCACGACGAAACGCGTGACGTCCTTCGGACGCGCGCGTGGCCATGTCATAACGTGGCCAAATCGTCCGCGCCCCGC
>CAZDNG010000078.1:0-33898 GCA_964506835.1 uncultured Polyangiaceae bacterium | reverse complement strand
CCTGGGGCACGCCGCCGTACATGACCTTCGCGTCGAACGAGCAGGTCTACTACAGCTGCAGCTACCAGAACGACACGTCCACGGCGATCACCGTCGGAACTTCGGCGATCAAGAACGAGATGTGCATGGCCATCTTGTACTTCTTCCCGACGCCCGCGGGCTGGAGCTCGAACGTCGGCAACTGCGGCAGCTTCGGCTTCTGATCGGTTAGACCGCTCAGGGTTCATGCCCTGACCGAGAGAAGGGTCGAAGGCCCGGTTCCGAAAGGAGTCGGGCCTTCGTCGTTTCTCGTTTCCCCGTTACTCGATGCCGTTCGACGTGCAGTTCGGGGCGCACTGCGAGGTGCCGTCGCATTGCTCGCCGTACTGCTTCTGAGTGACGCCGTCGCCGCAGAACGGTGCGAAGTCGCAGGTGCTCGTGCACACGCCCTTGCCATAGGCAATCGCGCCAGGCTTGTTCTTCGCTCCCTCGTCGCACTTTTCGGGACCGTTGACGATGCCGTCGCCGCAGCGCGGGCCGAGGGTGCATTGCGCCGTGCAATGGCCGTAGCCGGTCCCATTGCTCGCCCCATCGTCGCACTGCTCGCCGTTGGAGATCACGCCGTCGCCGCAGTAGCCGGACCATTTGCAGCCGGGGCCGCATTGTTGCGTCGTGCCGCCGTAGGTGACGAGGTTCACGCCGTTGTCGCATTGCTCCTCGGGACTCTGCACTTTGTCGTCGCCGCAATGCGGTCCGCGGGCTTTGCAGCCCGGCATGCAACCGCCGTAGCTGCCGTCGTTGACGCCGTCGTCGCAGACTTCGCCGGCCGTGACGATGCCATCGCCGCAGACGCTCGTGCACTCGGAGACCGCGTGCACGAAGCCGCTCAACGTCAGCTGGTAGTTCGAGCCGGCGGTGTGGCGCTCGGCTTGGAACACGGCGATCTCGTACATGCCACCCTTCGCGAGCCCGAGCTTGGGGCCTTCGGTGGTTTCGTCGAGCGTGACGTTGCCGTCCAATCGTCCGTGGACGCCGCCGAGATCGACGGCGAGGTGCCCGTTGATGAACACGTACACGTCATCGTCGCCGTAGAAGTCGAGGACCTCGCCGCCCTGGTACGTGAACGGATAGTGGAGCTCGCTCGTGAAGGAGAAGTTGTGCTCGACGTTGTCGTGTCCGAGATCCGTTTGCGGGCTCGCCCCCGCGTTCCACCCGAGGCCGTCGACCGGGAAGAACGTCGTGCTCGAGAATTGATACACGCCGCTGCTGAGTTGCCCCAAGGTCAGCGTCGTGGGCTTACCGCTCTTGTCGAGATAGACGAGCTTGTCGTAGGGGTTCGTCGTCGTGCCTTGAGTCTCGTGGTACCACCAGTAGAACGACGTCGCGTCCGTGATGAGCGGCGTCGTTCCGCTTCCGGTGGACGACGCGAACACGGGGAGACCGTCGGCGCCGAGGGTGGACATGACGAGTCCGGTGGCCCCGGCGTTGTTCCATTGGAAGTCGGGGTGCCCCGTCCCCGGGGTCGTCGTGCCGCGATAGAGCATGTCGCGATAGAGGATCGGAATGTCGAGCGAGGCAGGGGGATTCAACGTCGAGACCGTGCACGAAAACCCCGGCTCGAGCTGGCACGTCGAACTGCAGCCGTCGCCAGAGGTCGTGTTGCCGTCGTCGCATTTCTCCTGCGGGAATTTGAGGCCGTCGCCGCACACCGCGGAGCACGTGCCGTCCTGACACGCCGATTCCTTCGTGCACGTCGGTGAACAGCCGTCGTACGGGATCAGGTTGCCGTCGTCGCACTGTTCCGACCCTTCCTTGACGCCGTCGCCGCACGTCGTCGCGTGGCACACGGTCGGGGCCGCGGTGGTGCAAGCGAAGCCGGGCTCGATCCGACACGTGGCGCTGCAGCCGTCGTTCGGTTTGGTCCCTCCGTCGTCGCATTGCTCGATGCCCGCGACGATGCCGTCACCGCACGCCGCGGCGGCGCAGAGACTACCGGGGTCGGGACAGTTCCATCCCTTTTCGAGCTGGCACGTCGCGCCGCAACCGTCGCCTGCCGCGGTGTTGCCGTCGTCGCATTGCTCGGTGCCGCCGATGACTCCGTCGCCGCAACGAATCGTCGAGACGCACGCCTTGCCGGCGGTCGGGCACACGAAGTCCGCTTCGAGCTGGCACGTCGCGCCGCAACCGTCGCCGGCCGTGGTGTTGCCGTCGTCGCACTGCTCGCCGATGTCCAGACTCACGACGCCGTCGCCGCAGTACTCGATCCGAGTGCACGGCTTGGCTGCTTCCGTGCAGGTGAAGCCGGGCTCGACGAGGCACGTCGCGCTGCAGCCGTCGCCCGCCTTCGTGTTGCCGTCGTCGCACTGCTCGCCGTTGCCGACCGTGCCGTCTCCACAGAGCGCCGGCGCGGAGGCTTCCATCGACACGACGCCGCCGTCCTCGGCGCGAACGCCGCCTTCGAACAAGAACGTGTCACTGCCCTTGCCGCCCGACCCCTGCGTGCTCGACGCGCCGCCGCTACCGGTCCCTTGCCGCTGACTTCCGGGCTGAATGACTTGCGGATTGCTGCTGCAAGCCACCACCGTGACAACCGAGATCGGAACGAGGATGCCTAGAAGCGCGCGCACGATACCTCCGAGTAGCTTTCCGAGCGATCGCGACGATGCGACGCACGACTAACCCTCGAAGCTAACACGCGGTGATCGCCCTCGCCATGAAGGCACCCGTGAATTCCATGCGAGGGAAGCAAGACTCGCGGTGCGTGATGTGCGCAAGGCGCGCGCACCGTCACACGTTCACGCCGTGCAGGCGAGATGTGCTGCGCGGCGAGACGTCACGCTATCCGGGCTTGGAACGACGCATTTTTTCGCCGCTGTCCAACATGCGCGACCGGATCGACGAGGTCTGGCAGCATGTGTTCCCGAGTGCGTCTCTTCCCTCTAGCGCTGCTCGCCGGCGTCGTCGCTCTGGCATTCGCGGCTCTGTCGCGCATCAACGAGCTCTGCGCGATCCGCGTGCGTCTCGGCGAAGCCCGGCTGGCGCGGGGACGCGCGCCCAGCCGTTTTCTCGAGGACGTCCGGGACATCGCGCACCGCGCAGAGCTCGACGACGTGACGGTAAGAGTGGTCAGCGAAGGCGGAAAACCCCGACTCGTGATCGCGCGCGGCGTCGTCGGTGCCGACGTGGCGCAGCGCCTGCGAAACGCTCTCGGCCAGCATCAGGTCGTTCACTTTCGCACGGGTCGTCGCAGCGGCCGGCAGACTCCGCGGGAGTGACACTCGTCGCCGTCGTCACGAGGACGGGCTACGGCGTTTCGATCACCTGCTTGTAGGTTTGATCCCAGACGTCGCAAGCGTTCTTTGCCAGCGCCGTGCCGATGCTCGGCGTCTGGTCGAGCACCAGGTTCTGATCGCTCGCCGTCGCGTACTTCGGCCATGTGAATCGGCCCTGCGTATTCGGATCGCCGCTTAGCGCGAACGTGGTCCAGTAACTTTGCACGGAGGCAACCAGGCCGGGGAGCGGCGGCACCGGGGCCGACGCGGGATATGCAGGAGTCGTGAACTCCGGACCGAAGATCGGCAGTCCGAAGACGTAGTCGAGCTCTTCGGTGTGCGCTGCGGGGGGCACGTCGAAGCTGTAGAGATACACGGAGCCGCCCTTGTCGGCGATCGCTCGCGCGAAATACCTCGTCGGGCACCGAAACCAGGTGTCGGTCGTCAGTCGGACGAACGAATCGAGCGCGTCTGCATCGGTAGCTGGCGCGTAGAGCGGCAAGAGCGACGTCCACTCGTTCGGATACGTCGCGACGAGATAGAGAGTGAACGCGAGCGCGCTGTTGATGCCGGAGGCACTGCTCTCGAGGAGCAACGCTTCGTGCGCGTTCGTGCCGGTGATGACCGGCGCGTGATTGTACGTGCCCTTTGCGATCAGGTTGACGGGTGTGTCTTTGATCAACACGCCGTCCACTTGGGGACGAAACCCTTCGCCCAGGTAGTCTTGAGGCGTGGACGAGCCGGCGTCTGCCACCGAGCCGGTGTAGCTCGTCGCGTCGACGAACGTTTTCACGTCGAGCCGGCGCAAGCAGGCGAGGGTGTCCTCTCCGCCGGGACAGAGCGCTTTGACGAGCGCGGCGCTCGGGCGCGCGACTTGCGGACGTTGCATCGGGACGCCGGGGTTCTCGATGCATCCGCCGCTCTCCAGAATGAACCGCTGGATCAAATCTTCGCTGCCGGTCGTGAACATCTGGATGCAGCCGGAAACGGCGCCTGCCGACTCGCCGAAGAAGGTGACGTTCTTCGGATCGCCGCCGAATTCGGCGATGTTCTTCTTCACCCACTCGAACGCGGCTTGCTGATCCCGAATGCCGAGGTTCCCCGACGGGACGCCGATCGCTTGGTCGATCGACGGATCGACCAGAAAACCGAGCGCGCCGAGGCGGTAGTTGAGCGTCACGACGACCACGCCGCCGGCCTCGCTCAGCGGACGACCGTCCATGGTGCCGCCTCCGCCGATGACGAAGCTGCCGCCGTGCACGAACACCATGACCGGCGCCGGCTTTGCCGGCGTTTTCGACGGCGCATAGACGTTGAGGAACAAGCAATCTTCGCTCGTTTCGAGCTGGCCTCCGTCGACCCCGCCGCCCGCGGGTTGCGGGCAATATTTTCCGACCTTCGTCGCGTTCCGAACGCCGGTCCACGGGAGCGGGGGCTCGGGTGGCGCGAATCGGAGCGAACCGATCGGCGGCGCCGCGTAGGGGATCGCCAAGAACTCGTCGGTCTTGCCGACGATCTTCCCGGCGAGCACCCCATCACCGAGGGTGAGCAGCGGTCCGTTCGTTCCCGCATCGATCGCGCCGTCGTCGCGATCGCCGCCGTCCGGCGGGGGCGAGCTCGAGTCGATGCTCGAGTCCGCTCCCGCGTCGCGAATGGCGCCCGCCGAACCGCCGCTTCCGGGCGCGCCGCCCGTACTCACACCGCCCGCTCCGCCCGACGCTCCGCCGGTGCCGCCCGTGCCTCCGCTCGGTGCGCTCGCACCGAAACCGCCGCTGTTCCCGCCTCCGCTGGCGGTCGCGCCGCCCACGTTGGGCGCGCCGCCGCTGCTCCCCGACCCGCCGTTCGACGACGAACAACCGGCGATGACGACAACGACGGCAGAAAATACGAGTCGCATGCGAGCCCTCGCGCGCGAGCGCCCGATTCCCGTTCGGTTCATCCCCCGTTGCTGCACCGAGCCGACCGATCCTTCACAGCACCGACCACGCGGCGCGTGAAGCCGTTCTCTATAGGTCGCCGAAAGCTCGTTGCAGCAGCGCGAGCCCGACCAGGGCGGCAGTTTCGGCGCGGAGGATCCGGCCGCCGAGGCGAAGCGCGGACGCATCATGACTGCGGAGCAGCGCGCGCTCGCTATCGGTAAAACCACCCTCGGGTCCCACGGCGAACACGATCCGCGTCGTGCTCGTCGGTTCACCGAGGTCGGCGGCTTCTCCGACCTGGTCGTCGAGATAGAACCGATGCGTCGCGTTCCGAACCTCGCCGTCACCGAGCGCGGCGGCGAGGGGCACCGCGTCGGCGACTTCGGGAACGCTCGCGCGCCGGCATTGTCGGGACGCGCGGAGCGCTTGTCCGGGCCACGCGTGCGCCTTCTCGTGGGCGAGGCCCGATCGCGGCACCGAGCGCTCCGTCAGCGTGGGCACCACGCGCATCACCCCGAGCTCGGTGGCTTTTTGAACGACGCCGAGCATGCGCTGCCGAGCCAGCACGGCGCACAAGAGCGTGATGTGCGCCGGCGACTCGGTGGAGCTCGGCATCGCTTCGTACACCGTCGCGCTCCCACCGTCGTCCCGTAGCTCGGTGAGCGATGCGCGGAAGAATGCGCCGACGCGGTCGACGATCGTGAAGGCCTCTTTCGGGTTGATCTGTCGAAAGCGGAGCCCGCGGGCGTGCACTCGGTCGAGCTCGATGTGCTGGCCCGTCGCGAGCGCGTCGGCGTGACGAAGCGGATCGCGTTCCAACGAAGCGGCCAACGAGGCCGTCGCTTACTTCTTCTTTTCCTTGGCCGCGTTGCCCGTGGCGAACGACGCCTGGCGCTTCGCCTGATTGCTCTTTTCCTGAGTCTTCGCCGCGCTCTTCTGATCTTGCCCGCGTTGCTTTGCCTTGGGGGACTTGTCGCCCATGAGTGCCTTTCTTCGAGCGGATATCGCTCGTTTTCGCCAGATGACTCTGCTCCGAGTCGAATAGCAAGGACGGTGAAGCGATTTTTGGGGGGCACCCTCGCAGACGCGTCG
Organism: uncultured Polyangiaceae bacterium; assembly: GCA_964506835.1. Taxonomy (GTDB): domain Bacteria; phylum Myxococcota_A; class Polyangia; order Polyangiales; family Polyangiaceae; genus DASZVB01. The sequence continues at coordinate 27,636 of CAZDNG010000078.1, read as the reverse complement.
CCCGCTGGTATCGTCTCGGCCAACGAGCGATGCCGTTCCGGGCGCATGGGCTTTTCGCGCTGGCGTTGGCGCTCGCCGCCGGCGCGGCCCGCGCCGAGGACCCGCCGGCGCCCCCGTCTTCGTCTCCCGACAGCGTTCGCTCGCTCGCGGACGAGATCGTCGCCGCCGACAACGCTTCCAAACGCACGATTGCCCGCAGCGAGGAAGCCGCGCTGCGTCTCTACCTACTCCGGCGCTATCCCGCGAAGATCGAGCATGCGGTCGCTTCCGCGACCACGATCACCGTCACGGGCACGGCAAGGCGTCGCGGAGACTGGTTTCTCGCCGAGTGGCCCGTGTGGGAACCCGCGGTCGTCGGAATGCACTTTTCTACGACGTGGCCGCTCCACGGGTCGAGGTTCACCGTCACCGTGCCCCGCTTCGCCGAGGACGGGCGCGATCGTCTCCTGTCGCGATTCGCGGTGATACGGCGTCGGGAAGCCGGCGATCTCCTCGCGTCGTTCGCCCATTGGACCGACGTTTTCCCCGCAGCGACGACGCTCGCCAACGTGATGCCGCGAAACAAGAAGGGGCTCGCCGGCTTCGTCGGCGACCCGCTCCAGATTCGCGACGTCGACGAATTCGGCGTCGGTAGCGTGACCGTGAATCTTTTTTTGAGCACGCTCTTCCAGAACGACCCGGCTCCCGGTGCCGAGCCGGTGACTGCCGCGGGGCACACTTGGTATCTCCGCCCCGAAGCCTGGAAGTCGCTCGACGCGACTCTACTCGCGGCGGCCGAGCGTCACCTGGTGGTTTTGGGAATCATCTTGCTTCCCCCGGCCACGCAATGGGGGGCACCCGATCTCGGCGCGCTGCTCCAGCATCCAAACTACGAGCGCGAGGGCATCTACAGCATGCCCAATCTGACCACTCCGGAGAGCACCGCGGCGTACGTCATGGTGCTCGACGTGCTCGCCAAGCGTTACGCGCGCGCCGACGGTCGCTACGGCCGTATCCACCGCTGGATCGTGCACAACGAAGTCGACGCGGGCGGCTTGTGGACGAACGCGGGTTGGCTGCCCGAGCTGGCGTACCTCGACCAGTACTACCGCTCGATGCGTCTCACGGATCTCGTCGTTCGCCGGCAGGATCCGTCGGCCGAGGTGCTCATCTCATTGACGCACAATTGGGCATCGGCCGAGTCTCGACGCTTCCCGCCGCGCGCGCTGCTGGAAGACCTGATCGGACTCTCTCGTGCCGAAGGCGACTTTCCGTGGGGCGTCGCCTATCACGCGTACCCATCGCTCCATGGAGAGCTACCGTGGAGCGATTCTCGGTCCAAATTCACGTTCGATACGCCTCGAATCACATTTCGCAACATCGAGGTGCTCGACGCCTGGATGCGTCGTCGCGCGGCGCTCTACGACGGACGCACCGTGCGCGACGTGTATCTGAGTGAGCTCGGCGCGAACTCGTCCGACTACGGCGCCGCCGCCCTTGCCGAGCAAGCGGCAGCCGTTGCCTATGTGTGGAAGAAGATCGCGCCGCTCTCCACGATCCTCGGCTTCGACTACCACAACTGGAGAGACAACCGGGGCGAGGGGGGACTTCGCATCGGACTCCGTCGCTTCCCCGACGACCCCGAAGATCCGTCCGGGGCGAAGCCGGCCTGGTACGTCTATCGCGCTCTCGGCACTCCCGACGAAGACCGCGCGACGGCGTTTGCGCTCCCGATCATCGGCGCGAAGAGCTGGTCTGCCGCGCTCCGCCGCCCCGCGATCACGAAAGCGTCGTCGAAGCCATGACATCGACCGTTGTGGCGAGCGCTCAGCGCGGCACCGCCGACACCACGAGGAGCCGTGCCCCTTTCGGATCCGCGACGTACGCGTTGCCGTTCTGGTCGACTACGACGTTGCGTGCGCCGTCGACCGTCGGAATCGTTGCGACGGTTTCGGCGTGGCAGTCGTCGCCGATCTTCGCAACGGTGAGGCGCGCCGCTTTGCCGGCAGCGACGTAGAGAAGGCGGCTCGCTCCGTCGTAGTCGATATTGTCGACGCCCGCGCCAGTGTCGAGCACGGCGGCCAATTTTCCGCCTTGCGATAGATCGAGCACGCGCACGTTCGCCGTGCACGCGACGAACGCCAGGCGGCGCACCACGTCGAGGGCGATGCCGCGCGGCCCGTCCGGCGGACAACCGGCGCTCCACGTCGAACGGATGGCGTGGGTCCGAATGTCGATCGCGATCGTGAGGTTCTCGTCTTCGAGATTCGTGTAAAAAAGCCCCTGCTGGGCGTCCAGGGCGTACCCTTCGGTTTCGCCCGGCGCCTTCACGACGAGCTTTGGCCTCAGCGTCGGCGGTGTCGACGCGTCGAGCACGGTGACCGAGTGATCGCGCGGCGTAGTAACCCAAACCTCTTTGACGCCGGGTAGGTAGAGCACGCCGTCCGTATGGGTCGGGAGTTCTAGGCACGAGACCAGGCGAGCCGCTTCGGGTACGACCGAACACACTTTGTTCGTCGCGCGATCGCCGACATAGACGACGCTGTCTCCTACGGAGACCGCACTCGGCCCGAGCATTCTCACCTTGCCCCGAACCTCGACCTGGGCTTTGTCGAAGCCGTCGATCCGAGAAAATGTGCGCTTCTCGATGTCGAAGGCGTCCACGCTTCCCGTGTCGCCGACGGGAACCCAGACCCGCGCTCTGGCCCGGTCGTAGGCGATGTAGTCGAGCGACGCTGGTGCCGTCGCGCCGGGTAACGCAAACGCCGTCACGGTGGGTGCCGCGACGGCCGCGGCGTCGCGTGAGCGCGCCGCCGGCGTGAGGCGAGCCTCGATGCTCGTCGCCTCCCGAACAGGTGTCGGTCGTACGTCGTTCGAAGCAGCGGGTCGTCGAGCGTCAGTGTTGCAACCCGCGCCGGCGATCACGGTCAATGCGCCACACCAAACTAAAACGATTCCCACTTGAGTTGACCGTCCGCAGGTTTTTGCCCCCAACGGGTGAGGGTCAAAAACCAGCTCCGTTTCGCCCGAACTCTGGTCACCGCTGTGGTCCTTCTCGATCAGCTCAACTGGGTTGAGCTGTAAACGTCTTCGTTCGCGAGCCACGCGCGTCGATGCGCTCATCTGATTCTCACCTGATTCTCATCTTCATCTCAGCAGCCGCGTCGATTGCGGTGCACTGCATTCCATCCATGTCGTCTGTCAGCACTTAGCACCAAAAAAGTTGCGGCATCGACACGTGTCGATGCGACGCGCTCGAGTAACTGGCCCGTTCGGAGTTCTTTCAACTCGAAGCGTCGTGATGAAGATTCGTTCAAGTTTGCCAGTGCTCGGTTTGTTGGTGATGACGGGTTGCGGTTCTGCCTCCGGCGCCGGCGCGCCGGTGAGCGACGGTACCGCGACGACGACCGAGGCCGAGCAGTTCTCGTTCGGCGGACGCCGCGCCGACGTGCGACACGTCGTGCTCATCGGCGTCGATGGACTTCACACGACGGACGCCGCTCATTGGATTGCTGCTCACCCCGATTCGACGCTCGCCGAGCTCGCCGAGGACGGCGTCGATCGCACCCCGTTTCCGCCGGGAAGCGCGCGTCAGGGAAACCCGGGAACCGAAGCCACGTACTTCGAGATCCTGGAGAAGGACTTCACGCAGCTCTTCAGCCCGATCGATCCCGGCAATCTACCGCTCGCGAAGGATCGACGCGGCAACTGCAACCCGGTCTTCCCGCACGACTTCATCAAGGTCAACACGGTCTTCGAGGTGATTCGAGCCGCCGGCGGATACACGGCGTGGTCGGACAAGCACCCCGCGTACGATCTCGTGAACGGTCCGTCCGGCAAGGGCATCGACGATCTCGACCCCGCCGCGCTCGAGGCGGTTCGCAAAGAGAACACGCAGCCGCTTCCGGGTCTGCGTCTGTGACGAGAACGACGCTAGTCGCCCAAGAACACGATTCAAAAACAGGAAACGCGAAGAAAAGGCAGGAATGCTGATGAGAAACTTGTATTTGCGGGGATACGGAGTCGTCGTGGCGAGCGCTCTGCTCGGCACGATCGTCGCGACAGGATGTAGCTCGGCGAACGGCGGCGCGGGACAACCGGGCGCTGGCGCGACCGACAGCACGGGCACCGTCGGCTTGGACCTTCAAGTCGGCCAGGGGATCTCACTTTCCACGGTGAACTACACGATCAGCGGCAACGGTTTTCAGAAGACCGGAAGCCTCGACGTCGCGAACAGCACGAAGATCGTCGGCGTCATCGGAGGCGTCCCCGCGGGCAACGGTTTCACCATCACCCTGACCGCGACCGACCCCGTGAGCGGCGTCACGTGCACGGGCTCGGCGACGTTCTCGGTCACGGCGCACGCCACCACGTCGGTCCAAGTACACCTCGAGTGTACGGTGCCGCCGAAGACCGGCAGCGTTGCGGTCAACGGCACGGTGAACGTGTGCCCGACCGTGGACTCTCTGACGGTGAATCCGGCGGAAGCCATCGTCGGAACGACGGTCGCGCTTTCCGTGTCCGCTACGGACGTCGACCACGGCCCGAGCGCGCTCACCACCTCGTGGAGCAGCACGGGCGGCGCGCTGACGAATCCGTCTTCCGCGACGCCGACGTTCACGTGCACGAGCGTGGGCACCGCCACCGTGCAGGTCTTGGTCACCGACGGCGATTGCAGCGATACCGCGACGGCGACCATCACGTGCTCGCCGGCGCCGAGCGACGCGGGCACCGGTGCGGGCGGCACGACGTCGACCGGCGGCACTACTTCCACCGGCGGCACGACGTCGACCGGCGGCACGACGTCGACCGGCGGCACGACTTCCACCGGGGGCGCGCCTGCGGCGCTGTCGTTCAGCTTGGACCCAGCGGCCACCGTGGACGCAGTGACCATCAACCAGGGCACGGCGATCGGGGAAGGGTCGCTGAACGGCGCGACACCGTTCACGCTCACGAATCTCGCGGCAGACCCGAACAACAAGCAGACGATCCAGAGCGCGACGAATCCGTTTCTGTCGACGGGCACGGTGCCCGATAGCGCGTTCGGCTTTTGCGACTACTCGGGGGCGACCCCGATGCGCGTGAATCACGTCACGGGCGCGAAGTTCGAGACCACGGCTCCCGGAACCGCGGGCGCCGACCCGATGGTCTCGATGGCGCCGTTCTATTTCCCGCTGGTCTACAACACCGTGAACACGACGACCGGCAACGCCTTCGGCGGCAAAGCGCCGATCATCGGTCTCTTCGATTGGCGTCCGAAGGACATCGACGAAGGCCTCGTTGCCGCCGAGTCCGACGACAACGGCAAGACGTGGTTCTTCATGCAGACCGTGCTCGAGCTCTTCCCCGATTTGACGAACCCGATCAGCGGCGGATTCTTGGCGACCGCTACGGCGACCGGATGTCCCACGACGGTCACCGGTAGCAACGCGAACGCTACCTCGGCGAACGGCTCGACCGCGGACGACGGCTGGGGCCACGCGGCCATCATCCAGTTGCCCGGCGTCGGCAACATCAAGACCGGTCAATTCCTTTACATGCTCGACCGCAATCCGGCGAACGTGGACGTTGCGCCGCTCTACGTCATCAACCTGACGGGCTCCTCGAACAAGTTCCCGATCTGGAACACCAACAACACGAGCCCCGGCAACAACGACATCAAGTCGATCGGCTCGGCCTTGACCAACTCGGCGGGAACGGCCGGAACGCCGAACGCCGTCATCGTTCAACAGACGAGCGGGCTCCTCGATCCCGACGGCATCATGGCCGTATTCCCGACGTCGCCGACCGCGGCCGCGGGGTCACCGGTCACGGTCCTCTACGTCCAGAAAATCCTGAACGGCGACAGCACCGGTTCGACGGCGCTGCCGGTCGCGGAGCGATGCGCGAAGGCGCCGTTCAGCGGCAAGACGAACGACGATATTTCCAACGTCCGTCTCGCCACGACTACGGACGGGGTCCACTTCGTCGATCTCGGCATCGTCAACGGTCTGAACGACCCGACGACGGTCGACTACACGAAGACTCGCTGGGTGAGCCCGCGCGGGACGCTCATCGACGTGAACGGCGACGGAAGCCTCTGGGGATTGTTGTTCTCGGGTGGCAATTGCCTCGACGGCGACTCGGACGCCTTCCACTTCATCGGGTACGCCGAATCGACGGACAAGGTGAACTGGACGGTGTCGCGCGACATCAACAACCCGATCGCGTCGATCAACACCATCACCACGAAGAACCAGGCCGGAGGAGCGACGGTGACCATTCCGTCGGGTACTCCGCTCGTTCCGACGCAGCCCTGGTTCGCGCAGCGGCTCTATGCGCCGACCGCGACCCAGATCGACGCCACGCACCTCAGCATGACGTTTGCCGGCTACGGCGTTCAGACACCGAACAACAATCTCCTCAATTACCGCCAGATCGGCAACGTCGCGCTCACCGTGAGCAAGGCGCTCCCGTCCGGCGTTCCGAACAACGTCAACACGCACTGAGCTCATCCGGCGGAGTGACGCTCCTCCGCGAGGTTCCGCGAGGAGCGGGATCACGCGGAGCGTCACTCCGGCCCCGACGGGAGCACGGTTGCAGGCAGCGCCCCTGGCGAGCTACGGTTTACGCACGTGACCCTTCGCGCTCGGCAAGGGTCACGGTGCCTCATGCGTGTGCTCGTCGTCGAAGACTACGTCCCCCTCGTTCGCTCGATGCAAAAAGGCCTCGAAGAGGCGGGCTATGCGGTGGACGTGGCAGAAGACGGCGCCGCCGGCCTCGCGCTGGCCGAGAACGGCGACTACGACGCCATCGTCCTCGATCTCATGCTCCCGAAGCTCGACGGGTTGTCGCTCCTCGGCACGCTCCGCGCAAAGCACAAGAAGACCCCGGTGCTCGTCCTCACCGCCCGCGATACGGTCGCCGATCGTGTCCGGGGGCTCGATCTCGGCGCGGACGACTATCTGGTGAAGCCGTTCGCCTTCGAGGAGTTCCTGGCTCGTGTGCGTTCGATCATGAGGCGTCGCTACAGCGGAACGACGAGCGTCGTCCGGGTCGGCGATCTGGTCATCGACGTCGCCGGCAGAGTGGTGACCCGCGCGGGCAAGGTTCTCGTTCTTTCGGCGCGTGAGTACGCGCTCCTCGAATACCTCGCGACGCGCGGCGGACAAGTCGTCACCCGCACCGAGATCCTGAGCCACGTGTACGATTTTCGCTCCGAGCCCGCGAGCAACGTCGTCGACGTCTACATCAGTTATCTGCGCAAGAAGATCGACTCCAGCGGCCTTCCGAGACTGATCCATACCCGGCGAGGGTTGGGTTATGTGCTCGGGGAAGAGCCGTGAGCGCGACTCCGGCGTCGCTCGAACGCCGGCTCGTCGTCGCGATCGGGGGCGTTCTCTCGGTCGCGGTCGCCGCGTTTGCCCTCGCGCTCCACGTCGGATTCGGGCGCGCGTTGACGAAGGAGTTCGATTCGCGCCTCGTGGACGACGCGCAGGGCATCGCGGACATGGTCGAGGAACACACCGAAGGCCCGTGGGAAGTGGAAGGCTCGCCCGACGAGTTCGAGCGGAACCACGGGCTTCTCTTCTTCGAAGCCTGGATGGACGACGGCACGGTGCTCATTCGATCGCCCGCGCTCGGCGGGCGCGACCTGCCTCGCGAGTACGGCAAGGACGGTCCCGTCGACGTCGTCCTTCCGAATGGACGTGCCGGGCGAGCCTACCGAGGATTGCTCGTCACGCGGCGCGACGAGGGCGAAACGGGACCACGCTCGGGGCGCCGACTGACGGTCACGGTGGCACGAGGGAACCGAGGGCTTTCCGCGGCCAAGGCGGCGCTCGAGAGTCTGCTCGCGGGAACCGTTTTGCTCGTCGTCGTTTTGTCGGCGATCGCCGTGAGGATCATCCTGCGGCGTGGCTTCGCGCCCGCGGGCCGTCTCGCCCATCGATTGGAGTCCATCGACGCGTCTCGACTCGGCGAGCGCATCGCCGAAGACGAGCTCCCGAGCGAGCTCCGTGCACCGGTCGCCAAGTTGAACGAGCTCCTCGCTCGCCTCGAAGTGTCGTTCGAAAAAGAGCGCCGATTCAGCAGTGACGTCAGTCACGAGCTTCGCACGCCGGTGGCCGGCATTCGCAGCATCCTCGAAGTCGCCGTCTCTCGCGAGCGCTCCGCTGCCGACTACCGTGCCTCGATGCTGGAGGCGATCGCCGTCGTCGAAACGCTCTCGCGGCTCGTCGACAATCTCTTGACCTTGGCGCGCACGGAAGCGCAGGGGCGGAACGCCGTCACGTCCGAAGTCGTGCTCCATGATCTGGTGGACGAGGTCACCGAGTCCGTCCGTGACCGCCTTCAAAGCCGGGAGATCACGCTGGAAAATCGCGTTCCACCCAGCACCGTGCTCGTCTCCGATCCGGGTCGACTCCGGATCGTACTCTCGAACCTCGTCGAAAACGCCGCCGAGTACACCGAACGACGCGGCTCCATCGTCATCCACAGCGACCTTGCGCGAAACCTCGTCCTCGAAGTTCGAGACAGCGGCCCACCGATCCCCGACTCCGAACTCGAGCGCATCTTCGAGCGATTTTCGCGGCTCGATCCGTCGAGACACGGCTCGGGCGCGCACGTCGGCATCGGTCTCGCGATCGTGAAGAGCCTGTGCGACGCCCTCGACTTCACCGTGTGCGCGCGAAACGACGGCGACGGCTGGGTGGCGTTCCGCGTCGAGCGCGTCGTAGCGTCGTGAGTCCTATTCGTCCCATCCCGCGACGACCGCCTCGGTGACGAGGCGTTGGTCGGGGTGAATCCGACGATGCTTGTGACGCTGGGCGAGCTTGTCGAGCCAGAAGCCGCGATAGTCGGCGAGGGTCTGCACTTCGGTGTCGTCGTGGACGACGTGACACCCCACGTCCAGGTAGACGTCGAGGTTTCGGAGATCGGGCCGCGGCAAATTTCCGCTCTCGTACGCTTGCCACATCTGCCGGTAGAGGCCTTCGAGGTGGCGCACCAGCGAGGGCACGTCGAAGAGCGACGACGAGTCGCGGCTGGCTCCGAGCTTGTCGCGAAGGGCGCGCAAGCGGCCGCGATCGGTGCCGAGCTGGACGGCGGTTTCGACGAATTCGTCCGCCGACGCGCAGGAAAGTTCCGGAACGCCCGCGGCGCGCACGAGGCTCCCGCATACCCGCGACGCGAACGAGCGCCCGCTCAACGTGAGCACCGGCACTCCCGTCCACAGCGCATCCGACGCGGTCGTGTGCGCGTTGTACGGCGAGGTGTCGAGGAACAGATCGGCGAGCGGGTATCGGGCGAGATGATGAGGATTGGCGAGCTTCGGCGCGAACACCAGGCGCTCCGCGGCGACTCCGCGGCGCGCCGCGTACTCGCGGAGCCGCGCGTTGGTCGCATCGCTCCCGCTGAGGAGCCAGAGCACGCTCCCGGGAACGCGCCGAACGACGGTGAGAAACCGATCGAACGTGAATGCGTGGATCTTGTGCGACCCGTTGAAGCAGCAGAACACGACCGCGTCGTCGGGCAACCCGGCCTCGGCGCGCGTCGGCGCGCGGGGCGCGACGGTTCGGTTGCGCTGGCTCGGCTGGTAGCATGGAAGGCGCAGCACCTGCTCGCTGTAGTAGAGCTCGTGGCTCGCCGGTACGATGAAGTCGTCGGCGATGAGGTAGTGGTGATACGGGCTCCCCATGCTCCCCGGAAAGCCGAGCCAGTTCACGATCACCGGCGCGGGCCGGAGCGCGACGACTTTGAGGCGGGCTTCCCGGGTATAGCCGTTCAAGTCGACGAGGACTTGAATGCCGTCATCGGCAATTCGTTGCGCCGCTGCGCGATCGTCCAGGTTCGTGATCGAGGTGACGTGCGCGGTCGATTTGAAGCGCGCGTGGAGCGGGTCGCGCGACTCCGGGCCGCAATAATATGCGAACACCTCGACCTTCGAGCGGTCGTGCAGCGCAAACACATCGGTCATCAGGTAGCCGACGGCGTGCTCTCGAAGGTCCGACGACAGGTAGCCGACGCGGAGCGGCGCCGAATCCGAGACGACGCGCGGGCGGAGCGCGATGCGTTCCGCCGGTTCGCCGACGTCTCGTTCGTTGTAGTGCGCCGCGAGCGCCAGGTGCATCAGCGGGTCGTCGGCAAGCGCCGCCGCCGACAATGGCGACATGCCCCGCATCAACGTCCGGTGATCGAGCCGCTCGGAGGGCAGCATGATCGGCCACTCACATTGTCGCTGGCGGAGCGCCACCAGGTGTTGAATGGCTTCCCTCTGTCGCGGATCGAGCTCGGCGCTGTGACGGAGCATCTGCTCGGCCGCTTCGTCTTGGTCGGCGGTCTCGAGGGCGCGCGCGCTCTGGTTCAACGTCGTCGTCTTGTGAGTGACCGATGTCCCGGTCACGCCGGACATGCGTGACAGCGCAGCCGACCATTGCGCGAGCGCCAGACCGACGCTGCCGAGACGTTCATGGACGCGGCCGAGGTTGATATAGGCCGGAATGAAGTCGGGGTTCAGCGCGATCGCGCGCTCGAGGCAAAGACGAGCCCCGTCGAGCAAGCCGGCGTCGGTCAACGTCACCGAGTAGTTGAAGAGCACCGCATACAAGAGCGGATGCGCGGAGTTCTCCTGAATCCACGCCGCGTAGAGCGCGACCGCCGATTGTGGCTGACCGCTCTGTCTCAGCACTTCGACGGCGCGAATCAAGTCGGGCACGGTGAGCTCGTGCGCCATCGGACGAATCATCGCTGTTGCCAGGGCGTCTTGGGTCATGGATCCCCTCGCTTCGGATCTCCGATTTTCATCGTTCGGTCTCTCAGGCCTAGGCGAGAGAGTCAATCACGGCTTCGATTTGCTGGTCGCTCATGGCCTGGAGCTGCGTGTCGGTGAGCCCGCTGAGCTGCGTCCCGTTCAACGCCTCGATGGTCGTCGTGGTCAGGTAGGAAATCGTCGTGGTCGACAAGAACGAGATCGTCGTCGTGCTGATCTGGGTGAGCTGGCTCGGTGAGAGCGCTGCAAGCTGGTCGGAAGTCAACGCGCCGAGCTGGAAGGCGGTGAGCGCGCCGACTTGATCGGCGGTGAGCGAACCGAGCTGATCGGCCGATAGACTCTCGAATTCGTCGGCGGTCAGGCTCGAGATCTGCGTCGCGGAGAGCCCCGGGATCTGCGTGGTCGTGACGGCGGCGAGCTGGGTCATTCCGAGCGACCGGATCTGCATGCGCTGGAGTCCGGCGAGTTGGTACGACGTGAGCGAAGCGATCTGCGTCGTCGACAAGAGCCCGATCTGACCGGTGGTCATCCCCGCGATCTCGTACGGCGTGAGCCCGGCGAACTGAGTGGACGTCATCGCGGCGAATTGCGTCGCGGTGAGCCCGGTGACGCCCGTCGGCGAGAGCGAGCCGAGCTGTTCGGATGCGAGCGCCGCAAATTGAGGTGGCGTGAGCGCGGCGACCTGGGCGGAGGTGAGCCCGCTGAGCTCGTTGTCGGACAGGAGCGCGATCTGCGCGGTCGTCAGGCTGGCGATCTGGGTCCCCGAGAGACCGGTGATGCCGGTGTCGGACAGGCTCTGGAACTGCGTCGTGGTCAGGGCCGAGAACTCGTTGCTCGTGAGGCCCGAGATCGCCGTTCCGGAGAGCGACCCGATCTGGCTCGGCAAGAGTGCGTTGAGCTGTGCGGTCGTGAGCGCCGCGACCTGCGCGGCCGTGACGCCGGTGATGCCCGTCGTGGATAGAGCGCCGATTTGCGTGGTGGTGAGCGCCGCGACCTGCGTGGTCGTGAGCGCGCCGACTTGCGACGACGTCAATCCGCCGAGCTCGGTCGCCGTCAAGCGGCCGACCTGCGTGGTGGTCATCGCGGCCACGACGGTGGTCGTGAGCGCGGCGATCCCCGTGGACGACAGGCTGCTGAGCTGCGTGGTCGACAAGGCGGCGAGCAGGTTCGAGGTCAACCCCGCGAGTGCCGACGTCGAGAGGGACGCCACCTGGGCGTTCGTCAACGCGGCGAGCTGGTCCGTCTCGAGCGAGCTCATCTGCCCCGCAGTCAATCCGCCGATCCCGGCGTTCGAGAGCGCGGCGATCTGCGTCGTGGAGAGCGCGGCGAGCTGATCGCTCGACAAGACGCCGACGTCCGTCGCGTTCAGCGCGGCGACCTGCGTCGTGCTCAGCGCCGACAGGAACGACGTCGAGAGCTGACCGGCTTGAGTCGACGTCAGCGCCGAAAGTTCCGCGGGCGTCAGCGCCGCGAGCTGATCGCCGCTGAGCGCGCTGAATTGCGTCGGGACGAGCCCCGCGACGCCGGCCGACGAGAGAGAGGCGATCTGGGTGGTGCCGAGCGCGCCGAGCTGGTCCGTGCCGAGCACCATGACCTGCGTCGAGTCCAGGCCGGCGAGCTGGGTCGCGGCGAGCGACGAGATTTGCGTCGTCGTGAGCGCGAGGATTTGCGTCGAGGTGAGCGCGCCGACGACCGTCGACGCGAGCCCGAGGAGCTGGGTCGTCGACAGGCTTGCGATGCGGGTCGTGGACAGCACTTGAGCCTGCGCCGTCGTCAGCGCGGAGAATTCGACGGGCGTGAGCGCCGCAAATTGCGTCGTCGACAGCGCGTCGAATTGGCTACCGGTCAGTCCGGTGACCGCGGTCGTAGAGAATGCGGCCACCTGAGTGGTCGACAGCGCACCGAGCTGGGTCGCAGAGAGCGCTGTGACCGCCGTGGAAGTGAGCCCCGAGAGCCCGCTCGTCGAGAACGCGGCGAGTTCGGCGGGGGTCAGCGCCGCGGATTGGGTCGGCGTGAGCGCGCCGAGCTCGGTCGAGGTGAGTGCGCCGAGCTGCTGCGTCGAGAGCGCCGCGAACGCCGCCGGGGTGAGGCCGGGAACGCCCGTCGTTCCGAACGACGCGATTTGCGTCGGTGACAGCGCGGCGAGTTGCGTGCCGGTGAACGCACTGACGCTCGTGCTGCCGAGCGAGCCGAGCTGAACGGCGCTCAGTGCTCCGAGTTGCGTCCCGCCCAACGTGCCGAGCTGCAGGGGAGAGAACGCCGCCATTTCGGTGCTCGTTAGCCCGGTGATCTGCGTGCTCGTGAACGCGGCGATCTGCGCGGCCGACAACACCGCGAGCTGCGAGGTGGTGAGCGCCGCGATCTGGCTCGACGTGAGCTGAGCCACGCGCGTCGGGACCAACGACGCGATTTGCGTCGTCGTGAGCCCGCTCACGGCGCGCGTCGACAGCGCGCCGAGCTGCGTCGGATTCAGTGCGCCCACCTGCGCCGCGGTCATCACTGCCGCTTGCGTCGTCATGACGCCGGAGAGTTCCGTGGCCGTGATCACGCCGAGCTGCGTCGTGGAGAGCGTCGCGATCTGATCGGTCGTGAGTGCGCCGAACTGCGTCGACGTGAAGGCCGCGAGTTGCCACGTCGTCAGCGCGCCGAGCTCACCCGCGGTCAATCCACGGACGCCGGTCGTACTCAAGGTTGCGATCTGACTCGGCAAGAGCGCCGCGAGCTGAGTAGTGCCGAGCGCAGCGACCTGGGTGTCGGCGAATGCGCCGACCTGAACGCCGCTCAAGTCGGCAATCTGCGTCGCGCTCAGCACACTGATCTGGGTCGACGAGAGGGCGCCGACTTGGGTCGCGTCGAGGCTACGGAGCTGCATGGTGCCGAGATTGGCGACCTGGGAAAGCGTGAGTGCGGAGAGCTGGTTCGTCCCGAGGCTTCCGATCTGGGCCGCACCGAGCGCGGAGAGCTGCGTCGTGGCGAGCGTCGCGATCCCGGTCGTGGTGAAGCCGCTCACACCGAGCCCCGAGAGCGCGCCGAGCTGCGCCGGTGAAAGCGACCGAAGTTGGGCGGACGTGAGCGCCGCGACTTGGGTGTCGACCAGGCCGCCCACCTGCGTCGTCGTGAGTGCTGCGATCAACGTCGACGGAAGCGCCGCGACCTGAGCCTCGGTGAGCGCGCTCACCTGAACGGAAGTGACGGCGGCGAACTGATCCGCGCTCATCGCCGAAAAGTCCGCGATCGGCAACGCGGCGACGACCGTCGTCGAAAGCTGCGCCACTTGTGTCGTGGAGAAGGAGCCGAGCTGGGTTGCACCGATCGCGGCAAACTGCGTCGATGTGAGGGCGTTGATCGACGGGGCCGGCAGCGCCGCGAGCTGCGTCGCGGCGAGCGCCGCCATCTCGGTCGTCGTCAGGCCCGACACCGCGGTCGTCGACAGCGCCGCGATTTGAGCCTGGGAGAGCGCCGCGATCTGTGGCGTCGACAGCGCCGCGATCTGGGTATCGACCAGACCGCTGATCTCGGCGGTGGTCAGCGCCGAGATCTGGGCGGGGCTCAAGCTGGCGACCAGGCTGGTGGACAGCGCGCCGAGCTGCGACGACGTCATGGCGGCGAGCTTCGTCGTCGTGAGCGCGGCGAGCCCGGTCACCGTCAATCCGGCGATCGCCGTGGTCGAGAGCGCGGCGATCTGCGTCGTGTCGAAGGCGCGAAGCTGCGTGGTGGTGAACGCGGCGACCTGCGTCGAGGTGAAGCCCGCGGTTTCCGCGGTCGAAAGCGCGGCGAGCTGCGCGCCACTGAGGGCCGCGATTTGCGTCGTTCCGAAGTCGCCGACCTGGGTCGTCGTGAGGCTCTGCAACTGCGTCGACGTCAAGTTGCCGATTTGCGCCGGCGAGAGCGCCACCACTTGGCTGTCGCGAAGGCCGTTCACTTGCGTCGAGGTGAGCGAGGCGATCTGGGCGCTGCTCAAGGCCGCCACTTCCGTCGTGCCGAGTCCGCTGATCGCGACCGTGGACAGGGCCGCAATCTGACTGCCGGACAGGGCGCCGAGCTGCGCGAGCGACAGAGCACCGACTTGCGTGTCCGTCAGGCCGCCCACCGCGGTCGTCGAGAGCGCTCCGAGTGCACCGGCGCCGAACGACGCGATTTGCGCCGTGCCGAGCGCCCGGAGCTGGGCGGCGTTCATCGCGGCAAGCTGATTGGTCGAAAGGGCGGCGAGGGACGCCGCGGGCAACCCGGAGAATCCGGTTGGAGAAAGGGATGCGACCTGGGTCGTCGTCAAAGTGCCGAGCTGCGCGGGCGTGAGGGCCGCGAGCTGGGTGGACGTGAGTCCGTTTACCGTGGTCGTCGTGAGCGACGCGAATTGCGCGGGCGTGAGGGCCGCGAGCTGCGCGGCGCTGAAGTTCGCGATGGACGAGCTCGTCAGGCCGCGAAGTTGCGTCGCCGCCAGCGCGACGAGCTGATTCGCGGTCAGGCCGGTCACCGCGGTCGGCGTCAGCGCCGAGATCTGCGTCGAGGTCCAGGCGGCGAGCTGCGTCGCGGCGAACTCCGCGACGTCGTCTCGCGAGAGCACGCCGATTTGTGTCCACGTCAGTGCGCCGACCTGGGTCGAGCTCAGCGCTGCGACCTGGGCGGCCCCGAGCTCGCTCACCCCGGTCCCGCTCAAGCCGCGAACCTGGGTCGTCGTGAGCGCGCCGAGCTCCGGCGTCGTAAGTCCGTCGATGGCCGTGGTCGTCAGCGAACCGAGCTCCGTCGCGGTGAGCACGCCGAGCTGGGTCGGCGATAGCGCCGAGATCTGTTCGCTCGTCAGGCCGGACACCGCGGCCGGCGCGAGCGCGGCGATTTCGGAGGTCGTGAAGGCCGCGAGTCCGGTCGCGCCGAGCGCTGCGACCTGAGTCGAAGAGAGGCCGCCCATCGCCGTGGTAGTCAGGGCGCCGAGCTGCGCGGCCGAAAGCGACGTGAGTTGCTCGGTGCTGAACGCGCTCACGGCGTGAGCCGAGAACCCTTTGACCTGCGTCGAAGTGAGCGCGGCGAGCGCGGTCGCGGCGAGCCCCTGCACCGCGGACGTGTTCAGCGCGGAAATCTGCGACGAGCTGAGCGCCGAGAGCTCCGCCGTCGTCAACGCGCTCACGTTGGTGCTCGTGAGTCCGTTGATCTGTGCGGCGGTGAGCGCGCCGAGCTGGGAGCTCGAGAACGCCGCGAACCCGCTCGGGTCGAACGCGCTGATCCCCAGGCTGGAAATCCCCTGGACCTGCAAGGTCGTGAGCGCGCCGATCTGCGTTGCGGTGAGCGCATCGGCTCCGCCCGCCGTGAGCGCGTTGATCTGAGCCGAGCCGAGCCCGCCGAGTTGCGTGGTCGAGAGCGCGGAGACCTGCGTCGTGCTGAGCCCGAGGAGTTGCCAGTTGCCGAGGGCGCCGAGCTGCTTGGACGTCAGCGCCGCGAATTGCGTGGTGGTGAGCGCGCCGAGAGCGGTGGAGGTGAACCCTCCGACCGCGGTGGTGCTCAGGGCGGCGATCTGAGCGGCGGTCATCGTCGACAATTGATCGCCTGACAGCGACTGGATTGCCGTGGTCGTCAGGCCTGCGACCTGAGTCGTGGTCAGCGCCGCGATTTGATCCTGGGTGAGGCCCTGAACGGCGCTGACGCCGAGCGCCGAAAGTTGTGTCGGTGTGAGCGCAGAGACCGCGGTGACGGTCAGGTCGACGACGCTTTCGCTCGAGAACCCGCGGATCTGCGCCGTGGTGAGGGCGGCGATCTGCGCGGACGAGAGGACCGCGAGCTGGGTCATGTTCAGCTGCCCGACGCTGGCGCTGCTGAGGCCGGTCATTTGAGTCGTCGTGAGCGCGGCCGCTTGCGTGGTAGTGAGGCCGGCGATCGCCGTCGAAGTGAGCCCGGCGAGCTGCGTCGTCGTGAAGCTCGCGAGCTGCGGGAGCGTCAAGGCCGCGAGCTGATCGCCGCTGAACGCCGACACCTGCGTCGCGGAGATCGCGCCGAGCTGAGTCGGCTGGAGCGCCGCGATCTGCGAGGTGGCGAACGCGCCGATCGCGGTCGTCGTGAAGCCGCCGACGGCGGACGGGCTCAACGCGCCGAGCTGCGTCGTGGCGAGCGCGCCGACAGCGGTGGTCGTGAGCCCGCGTGCTTGCGCGGAGGTGAGGGCGCTCCATTGCGTGGTGCCGAGCACCGCGACCTGCTCGGCGGACAACCCGCCGACGGCGGGCAAGGTGAGCGCGGCGAATTGAGTCGTGGCAAGCGACGCGACCTGCGTCGTCGCGAGCTCGGAAACGGTGGTCGCGGTCATGCCGCCGACCGCTCCGGTGGTCAGCGCGGCCAGCTGGGCGTTGGAGAGCGCTGCGAGCTGCGTATCGGCGAGCGTGGCGACCTCGGTATTGAGCAACCCGCTCACCTGCGTCGTCGTGAGCGCCGCGAGCTGCGTCGCCGAGAGCATTCCCACGGCGGTCGTCGTCAGTGCGGCGACCTGGGTGCTCGTCAGACCACCGAGCTGAGCCGCCGTGAGCGACGTGATCTGATCGTTCGTGAGCCCCTTGATGGCGGTCGGCGAGATCGCGCCGACCTGGGACGGCAGCACCGCGGCGAGTTGATCGAGGGAGAGCGAGCCCACTTCGGTCGTCGCCAGCGCCCCGATCTGCGTCGTCGAGAGCGCGACGAGCTGCGCATTTCCGAGGCTTCCGAGCGCCGTTGTGGTCAACGAACGCACTTGAGTCGTCGTCAACCCGCCGAGCTGCGTCGTACTCAACGACGCCACTTGATCCGCCGTGAGCCCGGCGAGCGCGAGCGTGGTGAGAGAACCGATTTGTGTCGAAGCTAGCGCGCCGAGCTGCGTCGCACCGAGCGCGGCGATGCTCGCCGATTGAAGACCGGCCATCGCCGTCGTGCCGATGGCGCCGAGCTGCGCGGCGGTCAGCGCCGGCAGGGCCGTCGTCGTGAGCGCGCCGAGCTGCGTCGCGGCGAGCGCGCGGACCTGCGTCGTGGTCATCGACGCCAATTGGTCTTGCGTGAGCCCGGAAACCGCCGTTTGCGTGAGCCCGGCGAGCTGGGTCACGGCGAGCTCGCTGAACTCCGCGGGCGTGAGCTGGTTCAGATCCGTGCTGGTGAAACCCCGGACCTGCGTGGTCGTGAATGCGGCGAGCTGGGTCGCGGAGAGACCGCCGATCTGCGTCAGCGACAGCTCGCTCACCGCCGCGGCGCTGAACCCTCGGATCTGCGTGACGTTCAACGCGCCGAGCTGAGTCGTCGTGAGACCGTCGATGGCCGTCGTCGTCAAGGTGCCGAGCTCCGTCGCGGTGAACCCGGCGAGCTGGGTCGTCGAGAACGCGCCGAGCTGGGTCGGCGTGAGCCCGCGCATGGCTGCGGCGCTGAGCGACGCCACTTGCGACGGCGCGAGCGCCCCGAGCTGCGCCGCCGTCAGGTTGTCGATCTGGACGAAGGTAATGCCGGAGATCGCCGTCGTGGTCATCGCCGCGATCTGGTTCGGCGCGAGCGCCGCGAGCTGCGTGTCGGCGAACGCCGCGACGGCCACGCTGGACAGCCCCTTCACCTGCGTGGTCGTGAGCGCCGCGATCTGGTCCTGGTCGAGGCCAGGAACGGCGGTCGCCGACAGGTTCGCAAGCTGCGTCGTGGTGAACACACCGAGCTCCGCGGGGGTGAGCTGGGACACCGTGGTGCTCGTCATCGCGCGAATTTGGCTCGACGTCAGAGCAGCGAGCTGGCTCGCCGAAAGCGACGTGAGGTTCGTGGCGCCGAGGGCGTTGACGCTCGCGCCGGACAGACTGGCGATCTGCGTCGTGGTCAACGACGCGAGCTCGGTCGTCGTGAGCCCGGCGGCCGCCGCGCCAGTCAGGCTCGCAATCTGGGTCGTCGAGAGCACCGCGAGCTGCGTCGCGCCGAGCACGGAAACCTGGGAAGACGTGAGCCCGGCGACCTGAACGGCGCTCAAGGCTCCGACCAGCTTCGTGGCCAGAGCAGCGATCTGGGTCGTGCCGAGCAACGCGATCTCGGATGCCGAAAGACCGCCGAGCGCGCTAGTCGTCAGCGCGTTGAGCTGGGACGTCGAGAGCGCCGCCCACTGCGTGTCCGCCATTCTTCCGAGCTCGCCGCCGACGAGTCCCGAGATTTGCACGGTCGTGAGCGACGCGAGCTGATCCTCCGAGAGGCCGCTCAGCGTGGGGCCCGACAGCGAGCCGAGCTGGGTCGACGAGAAGGCGGCGAGCTCCGTCGTGGTCAACTGGCTCACGTCGGTGCTGCTCAAGCCGCCGAGCTGCCCGGCGGTGAACGCCCCGATCTGGGTCGAAGACAGCGCCGCGAACTGCGTGATACTGAGCTCGCCGACCGCGGCGCCGGTGAGCCCTCGAAGCTGCACGGTGCTGAGTCCGGCGACTTGATTGGTCGAAAGCCCGTCGATGGCCTGCGTTCCGAGCGCCCCCATCTGCGTCGCGGCAAAGGCGCCGAGCTGGGTCGCGCTGAACGCTCCCATCTGCGTGTTGCTGAAGCCGTGGATCTCGGCGACCGTCATCGCGGCGACCTGCGACGTGGTCAACGCGCCGATTTGCGTGCTCGACAGCGTAGCGAGCTGCGACGGCGTCAGTCCGACGATCGCGGTCGGGGAAAATGCGCTGATGGCCGTCGTGTCGAGCGCGGAGAGCGCCGTCGTGGTCAGCGCGCCGACCTGCGTCGTCGAAAGGTTCGCGATCTGGGCGGTCGACAGCGCGGCGACCTGATCGCCGTCGAGGCCGTTGATTGCCGAGGTCATCAGAGACGACCACTGTGCGGGGCTCAGCGCGTCGAGCTGAGCGTTCGACAGCGCGCCGGACGCCGTGGACGTGAGCCCGCGGAGCGCCGTGGTGCTGAGCGCGCCCACTTGGTTCGCGCTCATCGCCGCGAACGCCGTGTCGTCGAGGGCGCCGACCTGGTACGCGGTCAGGCTGCCCACCTGCGTCGTCGTCAGCGCGGCGATCTGCGCCTGGCTGAACGCCCCGACGGCGTTCGTCGTGAGGACGCCAATCTGAGTCGCCGAAAATGCCGCCACTTGTCCGCTGGAGAGCGCGCCGATCTGATTCGCGGTGAGCCCGCGTACGGCGAGCGTGGAGAGAGCGACGACCGCCGTCGTCGCGAGTGCCGCGAGCTGGTCGCTGTCTGCGGCCGTGACCTCCGCGGCGGTTATCCCCGAGATCTGCGTGCTGGTGAGCGCCGTTAGCTGGCTCACGCTCATCGCGTTGAACGACGTCGTGGTCAGGGCGCCGAGCTGAGTGGAGGTGAGCCCGAGCACTTGCGTGACCGTCAGCGACGACAGTTGATCCTCGGCGAGCCCGGCCATCGCGGTCGACGCTAGCGCCGAAATTTGGGAGCCGCTCAGCGCCGAGAGCTGGCTATTCGAGAGGCGCGCGACCAGGGTGCTGGTGAGCCCCTTCAACTGCGTCGACGAGAACGCGGCGATCTGCGTCGTGTTCAACGCGGCGAACGCCGTAGTCGTCAGCGCGCCGAGTTGATTGGGCTTGAACCCTACGATCTGAGCCGTCGTAAGCGACGCGACCTGTGCGTCGCCGAGCTGCGCGACGGCGGTGATGCTCAAGGCCGAGATTTGGGTCGCGTTCAACGCCGCGAGCTGATTGGTCCCGAGCTCGGCGAGCTGCGTTCCGGCGAGAGCGCCGATCTGGAAAGTCGACAGCACCGCGAGCTGCGCCCCGGTCAATCCGTCCACCGCAGTGGTCGTCAGCGCGCTCATCTGCTGCGGCAAAAATCCGACCAGCTGCAGCGTCGTCAGCGCGCCGATCTGGCCGTCGTCGAGGCCCGACACGGCGGTCGCGGCGAGAGATGCGAGCTGAGACGACGACAAAGCAGCGAGCAACGTCGTCCCGAGGAGCGCGACGTCGGAGCTCGTTAGCCCTTTGAGCTGGGTCGTGCTGAGCGCGGCGAACGCCGTCGAGGGAAGCGCGAGGAACTGCGTCGTGTTCAGGCCGGCGAGCTCGGTGCTCGTCAGACCCTGAACCTGAGTCGTCACCAGGGCGGCGATCTGCGTGGGGCTGAACGACGCCATCGAGAGCGTCCCGAGGACGCCGATCTGCGAACCCGTCAGGCCGCCGATCTGGGTGAGCGTCAAGTTGGCGATCTGATCGGGCGTCACGCCGCGCATCTGCGTCGTGGTGAGTGCGGCGATCTGCGAGCTACCGAGCACTGCGAGCTCGGCCGGCGTGAGCTGCCCGATCTCCGTGGCCGTGATCTGTCCGAGCTGCTTGGTCGTCAGCGCCGAAACATCGGTGGTCGACAGGGACGCGAGCTGCTGAGTGACCAGCGAGTAAAATTGGGCCGCCGTCAGATCGAGGATCTGGTCCACCGTCAACGCCGATGCTTGCGGCGACGTCAGTGCGCCGACCTGAGTCGTGCTGAGCGCCGCTAGCTGCGACGCGACCAACTCCGCGAAGTCCGTGGCCTCGACGGTTTGCAGATCCGTGGTCGTGAGACTCTGGAGCTGCGACGTGGTGTAACCGGAGATCGACGTGACCGACATGGGACCGTGCTCGAGGGGCGAACCTCATGCCCGAGCGCGACGTCGCGAGCGGACACAACACATGAAAATGCCACGCCGTCGCTCTTTCGGCTCGAGAAATTCGTACGGAAATGCCGCAAAAATGCCGTCAACGCGCTGACACCGGGTGCGCGCCCGAAGGGGCAAAAGTCCACGCGGACGTGCACGCACGGGCGCCGGAACGCGACTCCGGAAGTGCTCGAATGCGTACCTTCGAACATCGGTGGGAGAGGCAATGAGCCCGCGGCACCGGCAGGTGCCGAGCCATCGCGCCGGCCGGCTCCCCCTCTCCCTCTCTCTACCGGGCGCGCGCGCTCCTCGTCGATGTGGTGAGTCGATGTGGTGAAGTGAGCGTGAGACGCCGCGCTGATGCCGGGTTCGTGTTATGGGTCGCGATGACGATGGGAGAGCGATGGGCGCTGGCGTGGGCCGTCTGTCTGCTTCTGGCGTCGGCGTGCGGGGGAGATCCGGCAAGGTCGGAAAGTGGCGAGCACGGCGAAACGAAACAGCCATCCGACGCGGGATGGGCGGCGCTCGGCGCGTGGGACGCGCTTCCGGTGTTCGAGACGGCGCGAGCGTCGCAAGACTCGAGCAAGCAACGCAGCGAGACGGTGGGCGTGTCCGGAATCACCGAGCCGGGCAACAAGGACTTCAACAACTTCATCGCGGTATGCGGCGGTCGGCCGAACGTCTTTCTCGGAGATTCCGACGGCGCGCCGTGCGATCCGGACATCGACGGGTACGTGATCGCATCGGCGGACGACGGCCCCGGCTTCATTTCGCGGCTCTATCTTTCGGTAGGCACGATCGTCGGTCCGAGCGACATCACGAACGACTTCACCACCGAGCGCATTCGCATCTATGCCGACGATCTCACGACGCCGGCGTTCGAAGGCTCGGTCGCGGACTTCGAGAGCGGCATGACGGCGCCGTTCGTCCCTCCGCTCTTGTCCACGAAGTCCGCTTCCGTCGTGAGCTACGTTCCGATCAGCTATCAGTCGAAGATGCGCGTCGTGCTCGACGATCTGCTCACGTCGACGACGACGTATTACTATCAGGTCGATCGGCGTTCATCGGGCGCCACGGTGACGTTCGACGTCGCCGCGTCGACCGCGGTCGAAGCCGCGAACGTCGCGCTCGTCGAATCGGGCGCCGCGGGCCTCGATGGAACCACGCCGTGGGCAGATGCGGATTTCACCGTGAACGCCGGGCAAACGACGTCGATTCTCGACCGAAAAGGTCCGGGCACGGTTCACCGGTTGGAGCTCAGCGTCGATGGCGCACCGACGGCGCTGGACGAGCTCGCGCTGCACGTCGTGTGGGACGACCAAGCGACTCCGGCGATCGACGTGCCGCTCGCCGCGCTCTTTGCGTCCGATCCGACGGTCACGTCGTTCGACACGTTGCCGATGTCCGTCACGGTGCAAGGCACCCAGGCCACCCTTCGTCTCACCTTGCCGATGCCCTTCGCGACGCACGCGGTCGTCGCGCTCGTGAACGACGGAACCGCGTTGCACGCCGTTCACGCGCGAATCGACGGCGTCGCAGGAACGCCTGCGGCGGAGTGGGGCTACTTGCACGCGACGCGAAACGAAACCATGACGCCGCCCGACGGCGCGCACTACACAGCTCTCGATGTGACGGGGCGCGGGAAGTACATCGGCACCGCCGTTCATTTCGTCGGGGGACCGGATCCGACCGCGACGTTCCAGAGTCCGTTCAACTTCCTCGAAGGGGACGATCTGGAAACCGCCGACGGTGAACCTGCGACGAAAGGAACCGGCACCGAGGAATACTTCGACGGCGCTTGGTACTTCAACACCGGGACGTTCACCGCGCCGTTCAGTGCCGTGACGTTCGTCGGGCCCGGCGCGGCCGCGAACACCGGCGAAGTCGCCGCCGTGAAGTGGCAGCTCCTCGGTGACTCCATCTCGTTCCAGGACACGTTCGACATCGGCTTCGAGTACGGCGCCAACGTTCCCGCGACCGCAGAAGACTACGAATCCGTCGCGTTCTACTACGCGAAGTAGCTCCGACCCGCGCGACGGGCCGTGGCATTTGTGCCTCCTGTGGCGCCCCACGACGGCAGTTCCGTCCCGTGAGCGACGCGCATCGCGATGGCGGGCGCCCGTGCCGCGCGAATTCGGAGCCAACCGCCGGGACTGGCACGCCTCGTGTACTCCAGAAGAGTTCCGCTCGGGATCACGGAGGCATTGGTGAAGAAAGCGACGAAGAAGAGCTCTCCACGACCGCGTGACGCGACGTCACCCCACCGCGCAGGTGACAGGGACCGGACGGGAACAGGAGGCGAGCTGCATCAACTGGCCGGGGGTAGCCACCCGCCACTGACGACCAATCAGGGCATACCGATCTCCGACAACCAGAACTCGCTCCGCGCGAACGCGCGCGGCCCCTCGCTCCTCGAGGACTTCGTCCTTCGCGAGAAGATCACCCATTTCGATCACGAGCGAATTCCCGAGCGAGTCGTTCACGCGCGCGGAACCGCGGCTCACGGTTTCTTCGAACTCACGCGTTCCCTCTCGAAGTACACGCACGCGAAGATCCTCACCGAGGTCGGCGAAAAGACGCCGCTTTTTGCCCGCTTTTCGACGGTTGCCGGCGGCGCCGGCTCCGTCGATACCCCGCGCGACGTTCGCGGCTTTGCCGTCAAGTTTTACACGAAGGAAGGGAACTGGGATCTCGTCGGCAACAACATCCCGGTTTTCTTCATTCAGGATGCCATCAAGTTTCCCGACCTCATCCACGCGGTGAAGATGGAGCCCGACCGCGGTTTCCCGCAATCGGCGACCGCTCACGACACCTTCTGGGATTTCATCTCGCTCTCGCCCGAAGCGATGCACATGGTGATGTGGATCATGTCGGATCGCACGCTTCCGCGTTCGCTCCGGATGATGGAGGGGTTCGGGATCCACAGTTTTCGTCTCGTCGACGGAAAGGGCGCTTCGACGTTCGTGAAGTTCCACTGGCGGCCCAAGCTCGGCATGCAATCGACGATCTGGGACGAAGCCGTGAAGATCGCGGGAGCCGACCAAGATTTTCATCGACGCGACCTGTTCGACGCGATCGCGGGCGAGTCGTACCCGGAGTGGGAGCTCGCCGTGCAGCTTTTCACGGAAGAGCAGGCGGCGGACTTCGATTTCGACCACCTCGACGCGACCAAGTTGATCCCCGAGGAGCTCGTCCCGTTGCAGGTCATCGGCAGGATGGTGCTCGATCGCTGGCCCGACAATTTCTTCGCCGAGACGGAGCAAGTCGCGTTCTGCCCGTCGCACCTCGTTCCCGGGATGGATTTTTCGAATGACCCGTTGCTCCAAGGGCGTTTGTTTTCGTACCTCGACACGCAACTCTCGCGCCTCGGGGGCGCCAACTTTCACCAGCTTCCGATCAACGCCCCGAAATGTCCGTTCGCGAACCACCAGCGCGACGCGCACATGCAAACCGCGGTTCCCCAAGGCGAGCTCGCGTACGATCCGAGCTCGCTCCGCGCCGATTCACTTCGGGAATCGCCGACCGGTTTTCGCAGCGTGCCGACGCGGGAGGACGGCGCGCGGGGGCGAGTTCGCGCCGCGAGCTTTGCCGATCACTACACGCAAGCGCGCCTTTTCTTCCGGAGCCAGACCGCGTTCGAGCAGGCGCACATCGCGTCGGCGCTCGTCTTCGAGCTCTCCAAGGTGGAGCGCTCGGCCATTCGCGAAAAGATGGTCGGCCACCTTCGTCACATCGACGACGACCTCGCCGCGCGTGTCGGCACCGGGCTCGGCTTCGGAAAAATTCCGGGTCCGGCGGTGACGAGCACGCCACCCCGCGAGGCGAAGCTCTCGCCGGCACTCCAGATCATCGGCAAGATGAAGGACACCTTGGATGGGCGCGCGGTCGGCATTCTCGTCGCCGATGGTTCTGACGCGAAGCTCGTTGCCGGCATCGAAAACGCCGCCAAGGCCGCGGGAGCCACCGTGAAACTCGTCGCGCCAAAGGTGAGGGGCATCGCGCTCTCGGACGGCTCGACGCCGGTCATCGCGGGTCAACTCGCCGGCACTCCGTCGGTCTTGTTCGACGCTCTCGCGGTCGTCTTGTCGAAGGCAGGCGCGGCCGCCCTATCGAAGGAGGCTGCCGCCATCGACTTCGTTCGCGACGCATTCGGTCACCTCAAAGCGATCGCCGTCGACGCCGGAGGCCGCTCGCTCCTCGAATCCGCCCGAGTTCCGCCCGACGACGCCATCGTCGAGGCTCGCGACGCAAAAAGGTTCATTTCCGCGGCGAAAACGCGGGCCTGGAAGCGTGAAGCATCGGTGCGCACGCTATCGTGAGTCGGAACTCGACACGAACACGCGAGAGGCGCCGTCCATGCGGCTCGAGATGACGCTCTTGTTTGATGGGGGGCCACCGTCAACGCGGCCGCGGCGCCGCGCAGTTTCTCGGTTCGCGTCGCGCTCGCTGCGCGGGCGGCCCAGCCGCGGCATTGACGGTACCGAAATCGTGCACAAATTGCGGTGCACCATGCACACGTTTCGCTGCGTCCAGTGCGGCGCGCTGAACCGAGTTCCCGAGAAGCGCGTGGCGCAGAAGCCCATCTGTGGTCAGTGCAAGGCGCGCCTCGACGTCTCGGGAGCGCCGCAAGAAGTGGACGCTTCGGAGCTCGAACGCGTCGTCGCGTCGTCGCCCGTTCCCGTCTTGGTCGACGTGTGGGCACCCTGGTGCGGGCCTTGTCGGCTCGCGTCTCCCGTCGTGGGCCGGCTCGCCAAAAGTCGTGCGGGCCTCCTCATCGTGCTCAAAGTGAACAGCGACCAGCATCCCGAGGTTTCGGCGAAGCACCGCATCTCGGGCATCCCCGCGTTCCTCATGTTCCGCCGCGGCGTCGAAGCGGCGCGTCAGGTCGGCTTGCTTCCCGAAGCCGCGTTCGCCCGCTGGGTGGATGGCTTCGCGCTCGCGGCGTGAAGCGCGCGGCAACCTCTACTTGGCTACCTTCATGACCTGGCCGCCCGCGGTGTTCGTGAAGTACACGGTCTTCGCGTCGAGGGCGATGCCGTGCGGATCGGGTTGCCCGGTGGCGAGCGCAACGGCGGCGCCTCCGGCGAGCGGGGCCATCATGACCGAGCCCCCGGTAGTCGTTCGGTTCGTCCAGTACACGCCGCTCGCGTCGACCGCGATGCCGCTCGGGTTCGTCTGGCCGCTCGCGATGAGCCCCGTCGAACCGCCCGGCGTGGTGGACACGCGGTAGACCGCGCCGCTCGCCGACGAGGTGCTCGGGGAGTCCGTCCAGTAGACATAGTGGTTGTACACGGCGATCCCCTCGGAGACGTTGACCCCCGTCGCGAGCGTGGTCGCCGTCGATTGACCGGTCTGGAACGGACCACCGACCTTGATACTTCCCCCGGCTGACGACCGTTCGAGCCAGTACGGCGCGTCGGCGTCTGCGGCGATGCCGTACACGCTGGCCTGCATATAGAAATAATATCCACCCGTCGAGTTCTCGATGAAGCTGTCGGAAGGATCCACGACGAACACCGTCGATCCGCTCACCGCGACGCCCGTCAGCGCACCGGAACCTGCGGAGTACATATTGGCGGCGAGATCCGAGACGGTGCCGCCAGCGAGCTTACAAACGTCGACCGCGCTCCAGTACAGGTTCGTGCCGTCGCTGATCGTCGCGCCCTGGGCGAGGGTGCAATTTCCTTCAGGGATATCGAGCAGCGCCGATTCGCCAGTGGCGAGCGTGTACTTCGAGATCGTGTTGTTGCCCTGGTCGACCCAGTAGACGTTGGTCGCGTCCACGGTAATGCCCCACGGCTTGCTCTGGTTGGCCTCGAGCACCACCGGCTGACATTTCCCTCCCGTGCACGCACCGTTCTGGCACGAGTGCTCGCAGGCGCCGCAGTTGTTCGAGTCCGTCGTGGTGTCGGTGCAGAGGGTGCCGCACGTCGTCAGATTGCAAACGCAGGCGCCACCGCTGCACGTCGTGAGACCGGAACAGGGGCTGCCCGTCACCCAGTTCCCGTTTTTGTCGCACGAGCGCGGCGTGTTGTTGCTCGTGCAATCCTTCGCTGACGGGTCGCACTCGACGCACGTGCCGCCTAGACATGCCGGAGTCGAGCCGCTGCACGACTTCGAGGCCACAGGGGCGCCGTCAGTGCACACCTCGGGGGTGGTCTGGGAACACGTCCTGTCTCCGTTCGTGCAGACGCCGCATTTTCCGGTGGTCATGACGCACGAGACACTGGAGCAGGCCTGGTTCGTGGTCCAGACCCCATTCGTGCACACTTGCGACGTGTTGTTCGAGCATTGGTAGGTGTGGTTCACGCACCCGCACAGGCCCGTCGACACGACGCACGTCGCGGTGCCGCACACCTGATTGGTGGTC
>CAZDNG010000077.1:0-34317 GCA_964506835.1 uncultured Polyangiaceae bacterium | reverse complement strand
TCCGTCGTTCCACCCGAGGACGTCGTGCCGCCGGTGTTCGTCGTGCCGCCCGAGGCAGTGCCGCTGCTCCCGCCGCTCTCCGAACCTGCGGTGCCGCCGGAGTTGTTGCCGCCGCTCTCCGAACCCCCGGTGGCGCCCGAGCCGCCGGGGTCCGAGGTGCCGCCTGCGCTCGAGCCGCCGCTCTCCGAACCCCCGAACCCGCCCGAAGTGTTCCCGCCGGCGTTCAATCCGCCGAAGCCACCGGTGCCGCCGACGTTCGCGCCGCCACTTCCATTCGATTGACCGCCCGAGCTCCCGTTCGCGCCGCCGACTCCCGATTGGCCGCCGCCCGGGGTCGCGCCAGCGCCAGTGAGTCCGCTGTCGAACGACTCGATCTCGCTGCTCGGTATTTCACCGCCGGTCGCGCACCCGGCGATCAGGCACGCGAGTCCGGTCGAAAGGACGCCGAGCATCCGGAGCACGCGCGCGCTGACGAATCCGTTCCGCGCCTGCGTCCGCGAGTCGTCGTGAGGGGTGCTTCGATCCTGCATGATTCAGCCCGCTGGCCGAGCGTGTCCGCCGATTCCGACGCTCTCCATAGCCCAGCTCCGCGGAGCGGCGAGCGACTTTTCGCCTTTTGTCGAGCGCGTTCTACCTGCTCCGCGCCGATACCGCCTCGGCGGAAACAATGGTCGGGTCACGACGAACCGTGAAAAATCGAGGCCGGATCGAAGGCAGATCGAAGTGCGACCCGCTCAACCAGTAGAAGCCGACGCGGGTCGGTGCAAAAGTCCGCGCGGGTGAGCTCGTGAATTCAGAGTCGTTCCCGCCGCTTTCCGACGAGCAGGCCCTCGCCATGGCCGAAGCGTCTCCTCGAGAGGTCGTTGCTCTCGCGGCGCGCGCCGCCGAATTGCGCGACGTGGTGTGGGGGCGTGCGCTCACGTACTCGCCGAAGATTTTTCTGCCACTCACCAATCTGTGCCGTAACCGTTGCGACTATTGCGCCTTCAGGCGCTCGCCCGGGGACGCGGGTGAGTGGACGATGACCCATGCGGACGTCGACGACTTGCTGGCTCGCGGTGCGTCGCACGGCTGCATCGAAGCGCTCTTCTGTTTGGGGGACACGCCCGAGACGGCATTCCCCTCGTACCGAGCGACACTCGCCGAGTTCGGTCACGGCAGCACCGTCGATTATCTCGAGTGGGCGAGCCGTCGCGCGCTGTCGGTCGGTCTCTTGCCGCACACGAACGCCGGCATCCTCACGGCCGAAGAAATGACTCGCCTCAGGCCCGTCAACGTCAGCCTCGGGCTCATGCTCGAGAACGTGAGTGAACGGCTCTGCGCGCGCGGCATGCCCCATCATCGGGCACCCGACAAACGACCCGCACGACGGCTTCGCATGCTCGACGACGCGGGCCGCTTGCGCATCCCCTTCACGACGGGAATCTTGATTGGGATCGGTGAGACGCGTCGCGAGCGGGTCGAAGCGTTGCTCGCCATTCGTCGTTCGCACCGCGAGCACGGCCACGTCCAGGAGGTCATCGTGCAGAATTTCGACCCGCACACGGACACGCGGATGTCCGTCGCGCGTCCGCCTACGGACGAGGACGTCGCGCACGCGGTGGCGCTCGCGCGCCTCATTCTCGATCATGACGTTTCGGTGCAAGCGCCGCCGAACCTGAACCCCGAGCGAACGAAGCTCCTCGTCGATTCCGGCATCAACGACTTTGGCGGCATTTCGCCGGTCACGCCCGATTTCATCAATCCCGATCGCCCCTGGCCCCACGTCGAAGCGCTCGCGGGCGTGCTCGCGGACCTCGGTTTCTCACTCGGGCCGCGCCTTCCGATCTACGATGGCTACATCGAAAACCGCGACTTTCTCGATCCGTCGTTGCTCGAGCGCGTCGAGCGCGAACGCGCCTCGTTGCGCTCGCCGATCGGCGTGAGAGCCGTCTCGCGCGCGAGAGAGGCGGAGCCTTCGTGAAAACCGAACGCGAGGTCGACTCGACGCTCGGCGAGACGGGCGCCAAGGTTCGCGCGCTGCTCGAGCGATCCCTCGAAGGTCGCGATCTCGGAGTCGGGGACGCCGAGTTTCTGTTCGAGGCGGCGGGAGAGGATCTCGCGGCGCTCGAACGCGTCGCCGACGCGCTCTCCCGCGAGCAAGCGGGCGCGGCCGGGACGTACGTCGTGAACCGGAACGTGAACTTCACGAACGTCTGCGTGAAGGCGTGCAAGTTCTGCGCGTTCTCGCGGACGCACCGCTCCGAGCAAGGCTATTTTCTGGATCAGGACGAGGTCGCCCGTCGCGCCGCGGAAGCGTACGAGCTCGGCGCGACCGAGGTGTGCATCCAAGCCGGGCTCGCGCCGGGCGTCGCCGGGAGCATTTACGTCGACCTGTGTCGGGCGGTGAAGAAGGCCGTGCCGAAGATCCACGTGCACGCCTTCTCGCCCGAAGAGGTGAAGTACGGCGCGGAGCTCTCCGGCTGCTCGATTCGCGACTACTTGCTCGCGCTGAAAGACGCCGGGCTCGGCTCGATCCCGGGAACGTCGGCGGAGATCCTCGACGACGGCGTGCGCAAGCGCCTCGCCGGCGGGCGCATCACCACCGCCGAGTGGCTCGAAGTGATCGGCACTGCCCACGACATCGGCATTCCGACGACCTCGACGGTGATGTTCGGACACATCGAAACCAACGCCGAGCTCGCCCGGCACCTCGACGTGCTGCGCCGGCTGCAGCGTGAAACGGGCGGAATCACCGAGTTCGTGCCGCTGTCGTTCATCGCCAGCGAGGCGCCGCTCTTCAGAAAGAGCCTCCTTCCGAACGTGCGACCCGGGCCGTCGCGCGACCAGGTGTTCCGGCTCTTCGCCGTCGCTCGCCTCTTTTTCGGCCGCGAAATTCGCAATATTCAGGCTTCGTGGGTGAAAGAAGGGCCCGAGCGCGCCCAGGCTCTGCTCTCCGCCGGCGCGAACGACCTCGGCGGCACCCTCATCAACGAAAGCATCTCGACATCCGCGGGCGCGACGCACGGACAGCGCACCTCGCCGTCGGATTTGCGCGCGCTGATCCGCGGCGCCGGCAGAAAGCCCGTTCAGCGCGACACTTTGTATCGGACCCTTCGCGAGTATCCATTGGTCGCCGAAGCCGACGAGACCGAGGCGCTCGACCGCGTTTCGGACGGTGACACGCGGTTCGGCACGTACGCCGCGCTCGCCGCCGACGAGCGCTATCGCTTCAAGCGCCCGAGCGTCGCGTAGTCGGCCTCGGTGTCGACGTCGAAGGCGAGGCCCGGCGCTTCGACGACGCTCAGCGTGAGGCTCGCGGCCGTCGCGGTTTCTCGATGCCGTGCGAGGCTCTCGGCGTCGCCGAAATGGGTGCGAAAGGGCGCCGGGATGCGGAGCCCGAGTGCGTTCGTGTGACGGCCGCGACCGTCGGGCGCGACGACCAGATCGGCGGCCTCGAGCCCGCGGACGAGGGACGACACGTCGTCGACCGTCAACGTCGGGAGGTCGCCCATGACGACCAGAGCGGCGGTCGCGCCGCGCCGTTCGAGCTCGGCGAGCGAGGCGTCGACGCGATCGGCGAGGGTGCGCGCCCAGCTCGGATCGGACAGCGCGAGCGCGCCGAGACCCTCGGCGAGTCGCGCCACGTCTTCTGAGTCGGTCACGACGGCGAGGCGCTCGAACGCGTTCGACTCGCCGAGCGTGGACACGACGTGCTCGAACATCCGGCGCGCGAACGCGGCTCGCGCGGCGCCGTCGAGCACGCCGCCGAGGCGACTCTTGGCGGCTTCGAATCGCTTCGCCGGTACCAACGCGAATAGACCCATGGCCGGCGTTTCCGTCAACGCAGGCTTTCGGCGAAGGACAGAACCTCGGCCGCCAGCCGTTCGCGATCGGCGCGCGTCTTCATGATCGTGTCCGTCGCGTGCACTCGAAGGCCGGAGATCGCCGCCTCGTCGCCGTGTTCCACGACGAACCCGGCGAGCAGCTCGCCGTAATAGTTTGCGACCGCGGCCGCGGACGGCGCATCGCCGACGAGGGACGGAATCATTTCCGCGAGCGGCCCCTTGACGGCTCGTCCGCCGACGATCGGGCTCACGGCGATCACCCGGCGGCCGACCAGCGCGTCGCTGACTCCCGGTCGCGACAGGATCGGATCGATCGACACGAACGGGTTCGACGGACCGATCACGACGAGATCCGCCGAACGGAGCGCGTCGAGCACCTGGTGCGTTGCGGGCGGATTGCCGACGAACTCGACGCGCCGCACCCGCGGCGCCGCGCGCCGCCCCACGAACCACTCTTGAAACGAGAGCACGCCGTCTTCGGCCGTGTGGATCATCGTGCGACACGGCCCGTCCGACATCGGCAGAATCGTCGGCGCGATTCCGACCGACTTCACGAGGCGCGCCGTGATCTGGGTGAGCGTCTCGCCGCGGGCGAGCGCGTCCGTTCTCGTGAGGTGCGTCGCGAGGTCGCGATCGCCGAGCATGAACCACGCTGGGCCGCCGAACGCGCGCACGCGTTCGAGCGTCTCGAACGTTTCGCCGCGAAGGCCCCAGCCGCGTTCGTCGTCCGAGAGGCCGCCGAGCGTGTACATCACGGTGTCGACGTCGGGAGAGACGGTGAGCCCCCAATGGACGAAGTCGTCGCCGGTGTTGACCACGACGGTGAGCGCGCTTCCCGCGACCTTCGCGAGCCCGTCGGCGAAGCGGGCGCCCCCGACGCCGCCCGAGAGCGCGACGATCGAGCGAAATGACGTCCCGCTCACGAGCGCGCTCCGGGTTCGACGGCGCGCGCATACAAATCCTCGTTCACCGGGCGCACGAGCGCGCTCGCGCCCGATTCCACGACGGGGAACGAGAGCCCGCGCACGTGCACGATGCCGCGCCGCTCGGCGGCCTGTCCCGCGACGAGATCGGCCGCGGCCGCGACCTGATCGGCGAGCGCCGTGATCGTCTGCTCGAGCCGGGTGCCGAACAAATCGAAGGCTCCGCGCTGATCCCAGAGCGGCGGCAAGCCCGACACGCCGATCGCGATGCCGACCGTACCGAAGCGAAAAGGACGCCCGACCGAGTCGGTGATGACGACGCCGACGGCGGCGTCGAAGCGCGACGCGAGCGCCTGGCGGAGGCGATCTGCCGAACGATCCGGAGCTTCGGGCAAGAGGAGCGCCCAGGGTCCGCTTCCCGCTCGGGCGTCGAGCGGACGCGAGTTGGTGACGTCGATGCCGGCGTTCGCGCAGACGACGCCGAGACGATTCTTGACGATGAGCACGCCGGGCCCCGTGCGCGACACCTCGACAGTTTCACGGAGCACGAGCTCGACCATGCGCGGGTCCTTGCCGAGCTCCGCGGCGAGTCGCGTGGCTTCGCCGCTCGGAACGACCGTCGTGAGATCGACGTAGCGTCCTTCCGCGCGCGAGACGACCTTCGACGCGAGCACGACGACGTCGCCGGTGCGGAGCGTGATTCCGTCGCGAGCGAGCCCGTCGGCGACGAGGTCGGCGAGATCGGTGCCTTCCGCGACGAGCGGCACGCCGGAAAGCGCCCGGAGTTCGAGGCGCGTGTCGCAACCGATGGTCGGCGCGCTCACGGCAGACCGGTGAAGCGGACGCCGATGCCGGGCTTACCGTACTTCTTGTTGAGGTGAAGGAGCACCGGCGTGAGCGATTCGAGTGCGATGGCGTTTTGTAGCGGTCCCGCATCGAGCCCGCGGAGCCCGAGGTCTCCGACAAGGCCGAGCACCAGGGCGAGCGCCGCATCGTCGTTCGAGCAGACCAGCACGTCGCAATCGATCGCGTGCGCGTCGGCGAGATGAACCGAGCTCACGTGATGAAGCGCGGCGACGACGCGCACTTCGGGGAGCTCGCGCTGCGCTTCGAGAGCCGCCGCTCCGCCCGGGGGAAGATTGACTTGTCGCACCTTCGGCGGCACGAGCGGCACGGTGATGTCGATGAGCACCTTGCCCGCGAGCTCGGCTTTCAGCGAGGCGAGGGTGGTCGCGTGCGCGGCGTACGGCACGGAGACCATGACCACGTCTCCGAAGGCGGCCGCTTCGGCGTTGCTACCGCTGGCGACCGAAATCCCGCGCGACGAGAGCTCGGCGGCAGCTTCCTTCGCGCGAGCTTCGTCGCGCGAGCCGAGCATCACGCCGTGGCCGGCCTGGGCCCATCTCGCGCCGAGGCCGCGACCTTCTTTGCCGCTTCCGCCGATGATACCGATTTTCATCTGGGGAATTTCTACTCGAAACACGCCGCTTCGCGAGTGCGTCGACGTCCGGGCGCTATTTTTCGCGGATTTTTATGGCAATTCCGGCGCGTCGGCAGCCGCTACGGCATACGTCCGGGCAGCGCGAGCTCGAGGCATTCTTCGGCGACGCGTTCGAGCGACGCGGGCTCGCCGTAGACGATCCACCGGGAAGACGTCGGCGAGCTCGAGAGCGGCACTTCCATCGTCGCCGAAGCGGCGCGAAAGACGATGACGTGGACTTGGGGCATGTCCTCGAGCAAGACGGCGAGCACGCTCGGGCGAATCGACGGCCCTTTGCCGTCGAGGAGCACCACGAGTCGCCGATCGGCGGCGCGGTCCAGGTGCCGCACGAAGTCGAGTGTGCCTGCGACGGTCTTCACGGTTGCTCGAACGCCGAAGAGTCTCGCGAACGACTCCGCGATCTCTCGGTCGTCGCTCGCGAGCAGCACGACGGCGGTCGCGTCTTCCTGCGGCCTCACCTGAGAATCGGGCTCGCTCTCGGCCGTTTCGGCCGGCGCACTGCTGTCCGAGCGCCAGCTTCGAAGACTGCGCGGAGTCGACGTTCGCGGTCCGGTCGCCGGAGGATGCGTTGCGTGGGGCGGAGTGGAGCGAGCCGCGGGCGTTCCGAACGGCGCGGTTCGTCGAGTGACGATCCCCGGCGTCGGCGTTCGACGAAGTGAAGGCGTCGATGAACGCGGTCGAGTCGACGGAGCGTGCTGGCTCGCCGGGGCGGCAGGCGGCGGGAAGCGTGAAGGGATGGCTTGCGTCACTCGAAGAATCTCTTCGGCGATCGTCTCGGCCAACTCCACGCCCAGCGCTCGCTCCGTCACGTGGCGAAGCTCGTTCCGGGCGAACCGATACAGCGTGGCTCGGTCGGCCGGCAACCGCTCGAGGCCCGACAAGACGAGGGCGTCATGGATCAACGCGTCACGCACGACGGGCGCGACCACCGTGTCCAGCGTCTCCCGCAATGCCCGTGAGAACAGGGAGCCATCGTCGGGGTCGTCGCTGGCCATGGCGCGCTCCATGTTCGGGAAAATGCTTATAAACAAGCTAAGAAGCAGGAGCAACGAGATCCGGGCGAGCATTCCCGGTTGCGCCTCCGCTGTTACCGTTTTCCGTACCGAAACGGCGACGCGACGACGGTACGGTTGTTTCCCGTACTAGGCTTCGTTCCCATGAAACGTGGCATCGCGAAGGCCGAAGGCATCGAGCTTGCGTATTCCGTGGAGGGAACGGCCGACGACGCCATCCTTCTCATCATGGGGTTGGGGGGCCGCGCGGCCGATTGGGGTACCCGATTTCCCGCGCTCCTCGCCGAGCGCTACCGCGTGATTCGCTTCGATAATCGCGGGGTCGGTGCGTCTCCCCCGGCGCCCGGCGGCTACGAGCTCGAGGACCTCGCGCAGGACGCGACCCGGGTTCTCGACGCCGTGGGCGTCGCTCGCGCGCATGTCATGGGTATCTCGATGGGCGGGATGATCTCCCAACTCGTGGCTCTGAATCATCCGGATCGGGTGAACAAACTCGTGCTTCTCTCGACTCATTTCGGCGGCCCTTCCTTGGTGCCGCCGCGTCCGGAGGCGATGCGCCTCTTCGACCAGGAGGAGTTCGTGAAGCGGGGCAAGGACCCCGTAGCCATGATGCGGTTCACCCTCAGCGTGATCACCGCGCCGGGCTTCATCGAACGGTCCCCCGAAGCACTGAACGAGCTACTCCGGAACGTCGAGAAGGAGCCGACGTCGCCGCGGGCCTTCCTGGCTCAGGTCCAGGCGATCATCGGCAGCGATCGCTCCGAGCGCGTGAAGCACATCACGCAGCCGACGATGGTCGTCCACGGCGACGAAGACAAATTGATTCCCTTCGAGAACGGCGAGCGACTGGGCGAAGCCATCCCGGGTGCGAAGTTCGTTCGCCTCGCGGGCGTCGGTCACATGCCGATGTTCGAAGCGACGAACGAGCTCGCGCGGGTCGTTTTCGATTTTCTCGGCAAGGCCGAGTGAACGAGCCCGGTCGGGCTCAACGCTTGGCGAGCGTGGCCGCCGTCGCGGGACGCTCGATCCCAGCGATCTCGAGGAAGTCGCGACCGATGAGATCGCCGCGCTCGCTCCGAACCTCGGCGCGAACCACCCACGGACCGGGGACGCTCGGCGCAGCCAGGCTGGCGGTCAGGGTCTGGCCCTTGCGCGTCCAGTTCAACGCGACGGGCACCATGTTCACGGTCACCTTTTCTTCGACCTTGGTGCTGTCTTGCACCGCGCGGCCGCTGGCGTCGTAGAGCTCGACGCGAATCGTCACGTGATCGGCGGGCCAGCGAGCGACGTGCGGTCCGATATCGACGTGTGCGCGCAGCCCGACGGGTTCGAGCTTGAGCGCGACCTCTTCCGCGGAGTTGGCGATGCGAAGTCGAGCAATGGTCGCCTCGTTGTGCGCGAGGCCGAGGCTCGGCGGCGCGTTGACGTAGAGCTTCGAAGAGCCGTAGCTCACTTGAAGGCCCTGCGCGCCAGTCAAGCGCACGCGCTGGTCTCGCCCGAGTTGAATCACGCCGTCATCCATCGTGGCGCCGTCGGGCATCTCGACGCCGACGACGCGAACGGGGATCGGAGCCGTCGGAGCGCCGACGAGACCGAAGCGGTCGATCGCCGCGACGGTCACCGTGTAGCTTCCGGGCACGAGCGCGTCGAACGACACGCTGCTGCCGCTGGTCGTCTGAGTCCGCGCAACGGACGCTCCGTCGTTCTGCACGTCGACCTCGTACTGAGCGGCGTCCTTGGCCCCGGCCCAGCTGGTCGAAACCTGTGCGCCGGCGTTGCCCTCGACGATCGCGAGTGCGTGGTCGACCTTGGCGACCGGCGCGGCGAGGATCGGTCGCGGTAGCGCCGACGGATCTTGCGCGGTGACCGTTCGCGCGAAGCCTTCGTGAAGCGTCTTCCACTCGTTGCCGACGCCGACGAGCAATTCGCCCTTACGCGACGCGACGGTCTGGCGATCGTCGTCGCTGATGAGGAACGTCGCGCGACCTTCTTTGCTCACCGAGTTCAGCTTACCGGGTCCGCGCACGAGCACGGCCGTCTGGTACTTCGCGTGTTCGGGCAACGCGATATCGATGCGTCCCTTCACGAGCCGCACCGCGCGAGCGAGCGTCTCGGGTTCCCCCGGCGCTTCGAGCTTCAAGTTCATCGAGGGCTCGAACGAGAATTCGGTGCCCGCCGACAGATCGATGTGCGCGCCGCCGCGCAGATCGTACGAAGCCCCTTGGTTGCCAGCGACGAGCGACGAGCCGTCTTTCGCGGCGGAGCCGGAGGTGAGTCGATCGTCGGCCGGACTAGAGCTCGCGGAACCGACCGCGAGGAGCAGCACCGACGTTACGGAGATCGAGGACAGAGTGCGAAAAAACCCCATGATTGATCTTTACGACCATTAGGGCGCGAGCTGAAGATCATTCCACGTAGGGTGAAATCGATCACGTGGCCTCACGTGCTCTCACAGGTCGCGCTTGTTGGTGCGCGTGTGAGTGACGAATCACTCCGCGGGCGGCGCGGAAGGAGCGATCACCTCGGGTTTCGCGGCGCCGCGCTGGCTCGGCCCCTGAACCTGATACGGCACGCCGCGCATTCGCTTCGCGAACGTATTGGTTCGCCACGCGAGATAGCTCTGCACGAAGCCCAAGTTGTTCCCTGGAGCGGTGTAAGGATTCTTCACACCTCCGAGGATGGCGAGAAACAACACCTGCTCCGCGACGCTGACGGGGCATCCCTCGAATCGGATCACGTCGACGCCTTCCGCCGACCTGATCTGCTTTTGCACGTTGGCGATCTTCACGAAGATGTCGTCGTGCTTGGCGACGTAAGGATCCCTCGTCGCCCGGTCCTTGTACGTCGAGCTGATCTGGACGAGCTTTCCGTTGATCTGGCCCTTCCAGCTCGAGCAATCGCCGATGAAAATGACCTTTTCGCCGGGTACGGCGTCGATCGGGCCGTCGTACGACCCGAACACCACGTGCATCCGGGCCATCTTCTCGTCGCACTCGGCGTCGAACGTCCGAAGGATCTCGATCGCCTCTTCGATCGCGCCCGGACAGCCGCCCCAGCAATAGTCGGTGAACTCGTTCTCGGGAGGGGGGCCGGCGTACGCGCTGATGTGCGTCCCTTCGAAGTATTTTTCGACGCGGATGAGGCCGGTACGGAACTTCTTCCCGCGCACCCGCGCTTCTTCGAGCGTCACGTCGCCGGTGACCGCGATTTCGTCGAGGTTCATCGTGCCGAACCCGCGCTCGCTGGTGAAGCGGATGTGATCCACTTCGCGCGGATCGACGCCGATGATGTTGCAGCACACGGTATCGAACGCGACCTGGTTGTTCCCCATGATGATCAGGTTCATGGGGAAGGGGATCGGCGTGAGCATCCGGCCTTCGCCGGCGGTGATGGCGTCGATGCAGATGAACTGCGGCTGAATGATGTACTGCAGATCGGCGATCTTCTCGTTCAGGCGATGATCGTGATCGATGAGACGATGCCGGTCGTCCTGGATGCCGATGTACGCCTTGCACGAGAACGTGACGGTGGTCCACGGGTGCGCCTTGAACTTCGGACAATTGACGAAGAAATCGGCGCGCGCGACCGGCTCGGGCGTGAAAATGTAATCGCGGAGCCGCTCCGCGTGCTTCAGCGCAATCTCGACCTGCGGCTCTTCTTCGAAGAAGTACTTCTTCACGCCGCCGACGCGCTCGATCATCTCGTTGTAGCCGGCGCCGCGGAACGCTTCGCGCGTGGGCACGGTGATGCCGCACCGCTCGCCGACCGCGAGCTCCTCGATCTGGCCGTCGTCGCGGTCGCGGAGTGCCCGAAGCACGCCCTCGGTGAATTCCGGGCGCGTGTAGGCGTGCGGGAACAGTGGGCCCGACGTCACGAGATTCGGCTTCAAGAGCGTGCGCCCGAACGGTTTCAATCCGAGTTCTTCGAGCCCCTCTCGGACGATTCGACGGATCGTTTCCGGATCGTAGGAGTCGCAGTGCCGAATGATGACGCGAGGCTCTTGGCTCGGATGCATCCACATACGGTAGCACGAGCCGTAGCGGCCACGCCTTCGGCGAGCGCCCGCGCTGAGACTCCGTTACCGAGTGGAGTCCTTCGGGATCAAATTTGCCAGCGCAGCACCGAGTTCGTCGAGCACACCGTCGAGCAACACCTCGTCGCGCCGCATGATCGCCGAGGCAAGGAGTCGCGCGCGCGAGTCGAGCGGATTCATTCGTGCGAGCAGCATCGTGCCGAGCTCGACCTTGTGCTCGATCCGCGCCGTGCGCTCGGCGATGATTCCGTCTCGACGTACGCCGGTGGAGGCGGGAGAGTCACTGCGGAACGCCTCGTAGGTCCCCGACCCTGACCGCTTCGGTGCCTCGCCGGCATTCGCCGGGCGGACTCGACTCTGGCTCTCTTCCCGTTCGAATTGCGAATCGAAGGGAAGCCGAGGCTCAGGTCGCGTTTTTTCGCCGTTCGACATCGGGACTGCTCTCGTTTCTCTCAGGGTCTCTCTTCGGCGTTTCTCGCTCGGGCTCTCGTCCAGCTCTTGGTGTCTGAGCAACAACGATGCCCACGCTACGCTTCCCGTTCACTCTCAGACGATTCGATGAGTCCGACGATCCATGTTCCGGCTCACGATTCCCCATCGCTATGTAATGATTGCGGTTATCTGCGTTCCGGCGGCGGCGCGCCGCGATCTGACTAAACTCCGCTGAGAGTGGATCTCGAACGAGGGGTGACACGGGTGTCGTGTGTCGGGTGAAAGTGTTGCCGTTGCAGTACTGCGAAGAAATGGCCTTCCGCGCGGGGTCCTTGCAAACGCCCCGCCTCATTTCTATGTTTCGCGCGCCGTCGGTGCGACCGTAGGCAACCTCGTCGATGATGAAGGCATTGAAAGCGACGCCCGAATCGCCCCGGATGTTCGAGAACGATTTCGTCGACTTGTTCTCTCGGACTCATCCGGCCGCCGTTCCAATCATGTTCGTACCCGCGGCCCTCGGGTTGCTTTGGTACAGCGTCGCGCGAGCCGGTGTCGGTGTCGGGACGACAGCCCTGCTGTTCGCTGGCGGCGTCGCTTCGTGGAGCCTTACCGAGTACTGGCTACACCGAACATTCTTTCACTGGCTCCCGAAAGCTCAGTGGGGCGACAGGCTGCACTTTCTCGTCCACGGCGTCCATCACAACTGGCCGCGCGACAAGTACCGGCTGGTGATGCCGCCGGCGGTCAGCATCTCGCTCTTTTGGATTTTCCTCGGGGTGTTCCTGCTCGCGTTCGGTCACACGTACGCCTGGGCGTTCCACTCCGGTTTCGTCGTCGGCTACATGGGCTACGACTTGACGCACTACTACATCCACCACTTCAACCCGCGTTCCGAGTACGGCCGAACCTTGAAGAAGCACCACATGCTGCATCACTTCAAGGACCACTCCCGGCGCTTCGGCGTGTCGTCGAGGTTCTGGGATCGCGTGTTCGGCACCCTCTGAGCGCAGCCGCTCGGAGTTGAGCTAGTCTTTCGACATGGACCCGGGACCTTCGCGACGTCCCGCACGCGGCGCCGATGTGATGACCTGGTTCATCCTCGCGAGCGTGGTGTCGGCATCGTGCACCCGCGTCCTCGGCATCGACGGCAAATACGTCATCGCGTCGGCCGGAGGGGCGGGAACCGGCGGCACGAGCGGCGCGTCGGGAACGACGTCGTCCGGCGGAACGCTCGGGGGCGGGGGCGCCGGCAATCTTCCCGGATCGGGTGACGGTGGGCGTGACTCGGGTCCGTCCACGTCGGGAAACGGGGGCACCACGGACGAACCCGATGCCGCTCCTCCGCTCGGCGGCGCATCGGCCGGCGGCACTGCGACCAGCGGCGGCGCGCCGAACAGCGGCGGCGTGACGAATAGTGGTGGAGCCCCAACGTCATTCGACGCGGGGCGCGACGGCGCGACGTCGACCGTTTGCCGAACGGGATCCTACGCGGGTCGCTTCAAGGGAACGGTGCAGTTTCCGCCCATCCCGGACGTGCCCAACGTGCCGATCCCCGTCCAAGGTGACGTGACGTTGGACGTCGCGCCCGGGCGGAGCGCGACACTCTTCGAGGTCACCGGGAAGCTGGGTCCGGATTCTCAGACCCCTCTCGACGGGTTCGTGCCGTTCTCGAGTGACGTCGCGGGAACCCTCGACTGCGCGACGGGCGTGCTCGCAGCGAACCTCGACAATGGACAGGTGCGCTCCCTCGTGGTCTACGCGTTCGAAGGCACCCTCACCGCGACCTACGATTACGCTACTCAGGAGTTCACCGGGTCGTGGTCCGAATCGGAATCGGGGCCCCCGCCCGCGGGCAGTGGCACCGGAGACATCAGCACGGTGGTCTGGAAGACTCCGTGACCTCCAAGCGCGCGCGGAGCGTGGCTTCCGGCGCTCGCGAGCACGGTTCGACTGACGCGAGCCAGCTCGGTAGGCCGGCGAGCGACGAGCTCTGGACGATCGACCGACTCGTGCCCGGCGGCGAAGGGATGGCGCGCCTCGCGGACGGTCGCGTCGCGTTCGTCAGCGGAGCATTCCCCGGCGACGTCGTGTTCCCGCTCGACGTCCAAGCGAAGAAGGGATTCGTCCGCGCGTCGCGCTTCCGGCTCGTCCGCTCGAGCGCCGAACGCGTCGACGCGTCGTGTGCGGTCGTCGATCGGTGCGGCGGCTGCGACTGGATGCGTCTCGGGCGAGCATCGCAGAACGCGGGCAAGGCGGAGATCCTCCGTCAAGCGCTGACGAGAACCGGCGGATTCGCCGAGGTCCCCGAGCCCCTCTCGATCACCGAAGTCGGCCCTGCGCTCGGCTATCGAACTCGCGTGCGCCTTCATGTGGACGATCACGGGGCCATCGGCTTTTTTTCGCGCCGTTCCCGCGAGCTCGTCGAAATCGAACGCTGTCCGGTCTGTCGTCCCGAGCTCGACGCCGCGCTCGCCGCCTTGCGCCGCGTGCCTCAGAACCTCATGCAGCCCTTCGCGGAGATCGAGCTTCGCATCGCCGACGAGCCGAGCCGGGTGTCGGTGCGGCTCATGTTGCGGACGCGAGGCCGAGTCGACTCCATCGCGTCGCGCGAGTCGGCGTCGAAGAACACCGTCGTCGACGTCGCTCGGGCGCTGTCGTCGTCGGATGTCGAGCTCGACGTCGCCGGAGCCAGTCCGAGCGGCGACGCGGATCAGGTCTTTCGGCTGAAGAACGGCGCGTTCCTCTTCGCGGCACCCGGCGTCTTCACTCAAGTGAACTGGTTCGTCAACGACGCACTCGTCACGGCCGTTCTCGAGGGCGCCAGGTTGCGCGGCGTGAGCCGGTTCTGCGACGCCTACGCGGGCGTCGGAAACTTCGCCTTGCCGCTCCTCGCGGCGGGCCTCGCCGGCGTTGCCATCGAGCGCGACGCGCGAGCCGTCGAATGCGCGCGTCGCGCCGCCAGGGCTCAGGGCTTGGACGCGACCGTCTTCAACGCGGGCGACACCGGGCCGTTCCTGCGCGAGGCGCTTCGCGGGCGGCAGCGGTTCGACCTGATCGTCCTCGACCCTCCGCGACGCGGCGCGAGCGACGTGCTCTCGGACGTCGTCGCGCTCGCGCCCGAGCACGTGCTGTTTTGCTCGTGCGACCCCGTGACGTTGGCCCGCGATCTCGGTACGCTGGCGCGCGCCGGCTATCGGCTCGAAGAGGTTCGCGGCTTCGACATGTTCCCCGAGACGCACCACTTCGAGACGCTCGCCTGGATGGTTCGCACCCCGGAACGACCTGAATGAGCGAGCCTCGTTTCCGCACGTCTCCGGACCAGGAAACCACGGGCTGGCCACCGGGCGTGCCGTACATCGTCGGCAACGAGGGCTGCGAGCGCTTCAGCTACTACGGGATGCGCTCGATCCTGTACGTGTACATGGCGAACACGTTGTACCCGGCGCAGGGCATGGTCGGTGCGCGAGCGGCCGATCTCGCGACGGCGCACTATCACCTGTTCTCCGCCGCCGTGTACGCACTGCCGATGGTCGGCGCCGTGATCGCCGATCGCTATCTCGGGAAATACCTCACCATCCTCGTGCTCTCGCTCGTGTACTCGGCGGGCCACGCCGTCTTGTCGCTCACCGAAGGCACGATGGTCGGACTGTTTTGCGGTCTGGCCCTCATCGCGATCGGCTCCGGCGGCATCAAGCCGTGCGTCAGCGCGCATGTCGGCGACCAGTTCGGGAAGAAAAACTGGTTTCGCCTTCGCACGATTTATCAGGTGTTCTATTTCATGATCAACCTGGGGAGCACGCTCTCCATGTTGCTCATCCCGTGGGTTTTCGACTGGCAGAAGACGCAAACCGGGTTCTTGCGCGAGCACGCCATCAGCATCGCGTTCGCCATCCCGGGCGTTCTCATGTTCGTTGCGACCGTCGTGTTTTGGAAGGGTCGCGACGTGTTCGTGCACGTGCCGCCATCGCCGGGCGGTCGCCTGGGGCTCCTCGACGCGGCGAGCTCGCTCTGCCTGTTCTTGTCGGTCGGGCACCTCTTCTTCACCGGGGGCGAGCCGTGGTGGGTCATCGCGTCGGCGACCGTCGCGTTTCTCGCGGCCGGCATCGCCCTGTTCGTCGTGCGCCAGCGCCGTCAACCCGACGACGGCTTTCTCGCCGTCGTGGTTTACTGCTCGCGAGCGTGGCTCACCGGCGTCGAAACCGACGCTCGCGCGCCGGCACCTTTGGCGCCGAAAGAGGGCGATGCCCTCGCGAAGAGCAAATTCTTCGCGCCCGCCGTTCGCAAGTTCGGCGCCGAGATCGCGCGTGGGCCGTACGCCGTTCTCCAGATCATGAGCGTGTTCCTCATGGTGAGCATTTTCTGGGCGCTCTTCGATCAGAGCGGTTCGTCGTGGATCCGTCAGGCCGAGATGATGCACACGGTGAAGGTGCTCGGGTTCGAGGTGTTGCCCGCGCAGCTCCAGGCCTTGAACCCGGTGCTCGTGATGCTGCTCATCCCCGGGATGAACTTTGCCGTCTACCCGCTCTTCGAGCAGCTCGGCTATCGGATGACCGCGCTCCGCCGCATGACGGCGGGGATGATCGTCGCGGGGTTTTCGTTCATCGCCGTCGCGCTCATCCAATCGGCGATCGACGGCGCGGCGCCGCTCGCGGTGAGCATCCTCTGGCAAGCGGTGCCGTACGTGATCATCACCGTCGCGGAAGTGTTGGTCTCGATCACCGGGCTCGAGTTCGCTTACAGCCAGGCCCCGACCCGCATGAAGAGCACGATCCAGGGTTTTTGGCTCCTCACCGTGTCTCTCGGCAACGTGCTCGTGTCGCTGCTCGCCGAGTTCGCGAAACTGCCCCTCATCACGTTCTTCTGGTTGTTCGCCGGACTCATGTTCGCCGCGGCGCTTCTCTTCGGCCTCCGAGCGCACTTCTTCGTCGAGCGCGACGTCGTGCAAGAGTGACGGCGCGCGCCGTCATCGGCGACGGCGCCGCCGCCAGAGCGCCGCGCCGAGCGCGCTGAGCCCCGCG
This sequence comes from uncultured Polyangiaceae bacterium, assembly GCA_964506835.1. Taxonomy (GTDB): domain Bacteria; phylum Myxococcota_A; class Polyangia; order Polyangiales; family Polyangiaceae; genus DASZVB01. Next base: position 17,570 of record CAZDNG010000077.1, on the reverse strand, counting down.
AGGAGCTCGAGCGGCTCCGACGGCATGACGAGCTTCACCGAGCCCACGTCGTTCGACGACGACGAGCTTCGTCCGGGGCTTCCGCAGTCGCAACCCCCGCGGGCGGAATTGGTGGCGCCGCTCGTCGACGCCGTCCCCGCATCGAGACTGCACGGTCCGAGCTGGTCGCAGATGGGGGGCCACTGCGGCGTACACGTGCGCGTCACCTCGCTCGACGCCGGGCACTCGAGCGGCCCTTGGAGCGCGTTTCCCCAATCATAGAGGGCTTGCACGGTCGCTCCGTCGTCGGTGGAAACGCCGAGCTCGAAGCCGCTCGTCACGTGGTCGCCGCACACGTAGAGGCGCGACGTGTCCTGGAACAAGCACCCGACCTGTCCGACCACGGTGCGCGTGAACGCGAAGTCGTTCGCCGAGGCGCGATAGAGCCCGAGCACCGACGGATCGACGGGGCGCTCGCCGTTCAGCGCGTACGAATCGCCGAACCCCGCGAACACGGTCGTGCCGTCCTTCGAGAGCGCGAACCCGAGCATGTCGGCGGACTCGCGGAGCACCTCGCGGAAGTGATCGCCGCCGTCCTCCGAATACAGAAGAAAGCTTTGCACGCTCTGTCCCTCGTCCGAACCGGGGCCTGCGACTCGGACGTAGAGCACGTCGGGGTTCGTCGGGTGCACCGCGGCGATGAACGGCTGACCCGCGCTCGCGGTCACGACGGGGATCCGCCTCCAGGTCGCGCCGCCGTCCTTCGAACGGAGTAAGACGCCGTTTGCTCCCTTGCCCGCATCGCCGACGGCCGAACCCGGAAGTGCTCCGGCGTCGGGGACGGTGCCGATGTTCGCGACGCCGCTCGCGTAGAGGCGCATCGGATCGGACGCCGCCATTTCTATCGTGAGCCCGTCGATGTCCTCGGAGAGGGCAGGGCCGAGCGCGTGGAAATGCGCGCCGGCGTCGTCGGACCGATAGACGACCAGGTCGAACGCGTTGCTCGTCGTGATCGACGTCGTCAGCGCGACGACGTGATTGCCGTCTCTCGAGACGGCGAGATCGTTGATCAGACGCTTTCCGAAGTCGGGCATCGTCGTCCACGAGCAGCCGTGATCGGGCGTCGTGAGCATCCCGTTGACCGACGCGACGAGGAGGGCGCCCGTCGCGGTGGCCCCGAACATCGGATCTTCGGCGGTTCCGTACCCGACGCCCTGTTCACAAAGCCACGACCACGCTTTCCCGTCGTTGCTCGACGTGAGGGCGCCGTACGTCGTCCTTTGCCAGAGGCGCGTCGCGTCGCTCGGATCGACGACGAGCTGCTGCGAATACGGGTACCGCCCGTTGGCGCTCGCCGAACCCGCCGCCGTCACTGCAACGAGAGCCGCCACGACGGCCGGCCCTCGAAACCTCCTCCGCATGCGCCCATGCTTACCCACGCACGAAAGTTGCGCCAGACGGGTTCAGCCGGCGCGGCAGAGCGGCAATGAACCGACCTTCATCCCGGCGTTCGGAGCCGATAACCCAGACCATAAACGGTCTCGATCGCGTCTTCGTACGGTCCGAGGCGTTCGCGAAGCCGGCGCACGTGGGTGTCGACGGTCCGCGTCTGCACCTCGCCGGTGATTCCCCAGATCTCTTCGAGCAGCGCGGCGCGGCTGAACGTCTTTTCGGGGTGCTCGACGATCAGCGCGAGCAACTTGTACTCGAGGGGGCGGAGCGTGCTCTCTTGGCCGTCGATGAAGACCTGTTGACGACCGACGTCGACCGAGAGCCCTCGCCACGACAAGAATCGGCCCGGCCGCGGCGCTTGACGCGCTTGCTTCAGATCCCGAACGCGACGCGCCAGCGCGCGCACGCGCATCACCACTTCGCGCACGCTGAACGGTTTGACGACGTAGTCGTCGGCGCCCGCTTCGAACCCCAGCAATCGGTCGAACTCGTCGGCACGCGCCGAGAGGAGCAGCACCGCGATGTCCGAGGTCGCGGGGTCCGAACGGATGCGCCGGCACGTCTCGATTCCGGAGACGTCGGGCAGCATGACGTCGAGCAAGATGACGTCGGGATTCAAGGTCGTGGCGCTGCGCAGCGCGCCCTCGGCCGTGCTTTCCGCGACGGCGTCGAAGCCCGCGTCTCGCAAATTGAAAAGGAGAGGTTCGTCGCACTGGTCGTCGACCAGGAGCACTCGTTGCGTATCTGCTTCCATCGGGATGGACACCTCTGCGCTGCGGCCCGCGCTGCCTTCGACGTCGCGCGTCGGGCCCAGATCCGCGAGAGGCAATCCGCCACTGCCTACGTGAAATGGGACACTGCGGTTACAACACGTCGCGAAGCCTCGCGCCGCGCGGAACACGGCGCGAGGCTGTATGGAAGTCGCGACGGTGGTGGATCACGGGATCGTTCGAGTATCGTCGAGGCAGCGATGGTGGAATTCCGGACGGCGGCGTCAATCACGGTCACCGCGACCCTCGGCGTCGTGGCAGGGTGTGCCAAGACCGCATCGCCCGAGCCGCCGCTTCGCGTCGCTGCCGCGGCCGATCTCGCGTTCGCGTTTCGCGAAGTGGGAGACGCATTTGCCAAAAAGAGCGGCCTTCCTGCTCCGATATTTTCGTTCGGTTCGACGGGCCTGCTCGAGAAGCAAATCGAACAGGGAGCCCCCTTCGACGTGTTCGCGGCGGCCAACGTTTCGTACGCGGATCAGGCCGTGAAAGCGGGGGCCTGTGACGGCGCGACCCGAAAGTCGTACGGCCGCGGCCGCCTCGTCGTGTGGACGTCGAAAGAAGCCGCCACGGCGCCCCCATTGACGCTCGCGGACCTTGCCGACGCGCGATTTCGCAAGGTCGCGATCGCGAACCCGGAACACGCGCCGTACGGCCGCGCCGCCGAACAGGCGCTCGCGCACCTCGGCCTCTGGGACGGCATCAAGTCGAAGCTCGTGTTCGGCGAGAACGTGCAAGAGACCTTGCAATTCGCCGTCACCGGGAACGCCGATGCCGCGGTCGTCGCTTTGTCGCTCGCGATCGTCACCAAGGACGGCGTGTCCCTGCCGATCGACGAATCGCTGCATGCCCCGATCGATCAGGCCATGGTGCTCTGCAAGGCCGGAGGTAACCGCGCCGCGGGCGCCCGCTTCGAAGACTTCCTGAACGGCCCCGACGGCCGGGCGATCATGAAGCGTTACGGATTTCTCTTGCCCGGCGAAGGGTGAACGCGCACGCGCTCACGGATTCGCGGGGCCCATGCGTCCGCCCGGTACGCGACGGGCGAACCGCGCGCCGAGCCGTCCACGCATGTTGTCGAGCACGAGGAACAGCTTCCCTTGCTCCTTCGCGGTGAGCTCCTTGCTCACCTCGATGAACGCGCGATCCATCAAGTCGGCGAGGGCCTTTCGATTGGTCCGAAGCCCCTCGAGCGCGCTCTTGTAGGCGCTCTGATCGTCGCTGTTCAACGTCACGAGCGCGCGGAGCTTCTGCCGCGACTCTTTCAGGTTGCCGTTGATACGCTTTCGCTCCGGCGCGTACTTCTTGAGAATGGTCTCGACGCGCACGGCCTTTTCTTCGGTGAGCCCGACGCGCTCCCGCAGGATCCGGCTCCGAACCGTCTCGAAGGGACGGTCGCTCGGGTCCGCGCTCGGCGCCGCAACGGGTGCCGACGCCGGCGCGGGAGGCGCGGCCCACGCGGGGACCGCGACGGAAAGAAACATCGGCAAGAGCATCCAGCGGATCGGTGTCATCGGTGTTCTCCTCGATTGTCCTGCTCGCGCGTCGCGCGGGGGACGATGATGAATGCCGGCGCACGCGCGGCCGTTAAGGCGCCCCGTGCGAAACCTCTTCGGTCGATTCGAGCCAGGTCTGCCGTCGGTCTTGGTCGCTCGGCGCGAACAGCGGCCCGAGATCGAACGAGTCGCCATCGTCGGGATCGGTGCCGAACACGGTGGCGACCGGATCGTCCTCGTCGAGATCGCCGGGTGGCGTCTCGGTCGTCGGGGTCGCGCTCGCCGTCGGCGTCGAAGGCTCCGTGCGCGGCGTTTCACGGGCAGCGAGCGACGCGACGGGCGCCGGCGTCGGCAGGTGCGGCTTCGGTTTTTCCGGAGCGAGCGCGAGAAATACGACCGCCGCAGCGGCCGCGAGCGCGCCGCCCCAGGCGAGCTGAAGCCGCGACTTTCGCGAGCCTTGCCGCTTCGCGATGTTTTCGGCGCGTCCCAGGAGACGCGTGTGCTCGAATTCGGACGGCGCCTTTGCCGTGCGCTCGAACAGATCGGCGAGCTCGCTTTCGAGCGCGTCGTGTTCCGGATCGGGGGGGGTGGTCATCGTCGTTCTCCGGGGTCGGGGTCGCCGCGTTCGGTTTCAAGATGAGGGGCAAGCGTCGCTTTCAGCTCGCGGAGCCCGAGGTGAACCAGGACACGCGCCGAGCCCTCGGTCGTGTCGGTCGCTTGCGCGATTTCGTCGTACCCGAGGCCGCCGTCGAGTCGAAGCAAGAGCACTTCTTGTCGCTTTCGGGGCATCGCGTTCAGGGCGCGCGCGATGGCGCGGGCCGTTTCGTTCGCCGCGGCGAGATCGGCGGGGGTCGGCGGAGTTTCGCCGGGCGACGCGAGCTCTTCACGTCGCCGTCGACGGGCTTCGCTCCGGAGGAGCGTGCGCGCGCGTTTCACGGCGATCGCCGCGACGAATCCCTTGAACGACGTGCCGGGCCGGTAGCGAAAGAGCCGCCGATGCACGATCGCGAGCGTTTCTTGCATCGCATCTTCCGCCAAGGCGAGATTGCCGGTCGCCCGCGTCGTGACCCGGTAGATGAGCCCGAGGTGCGGCTTGATCAACATCGCGAACGCTTGGCTGTCGCCGTCGATTACCGCCGCGACGAGCTCTGCTTCGGTATGGGTCGCCGGATCGTCGAGGGCGGCGGGGGCTCCCTGGGTCATTGCCACTGGTTCTCTCACTGCATGCCGTCCGAGAGCGAGCTGTTAAAGGGCGCCGGCCCCGAATGTCAAAAAGAGTCTTTTCCGTCAGCGACGTACCGAGGCGTGCACATGGGAGCCATCCTCGAAAAAGACCCAGTCGAAGCCGGCTTGCACCGCGAGCCGCGCCAAGCGCCCGAGCTTTTGCGGGTCCACGTCGGACGTCGTGAGATCGGCGGCTCTTCCTTCGTAGTGAACGCTGTGCGCGCCGTGCTCGCCGCGTTCGTCCCAGGCCTCGGTCACCCGGAGCTTGAGGTCCGGCCATCGCGCTGTGACGGCGTGGGCGAGGCGTCCCAGCGCCGCACGCAGTCGCGGTGTCATCATCCGATCCGCGCCGGTGTGCTCCTCGTCCTTGAAGACGATGTCCGGCGAATCGCAACGCACGAGGCGCGCGAATCCGGCGCTCCCTCGCACGACGCGCTCGGCGGGTGCGCCGGTAGCCTCCACCTCCGCGATGTCCGGGATGCGCTCGCCCAGGCGCAGCGCACGATTCGAGTCGCGCTCGTCCTTCGAAAGCGAAAAATCGTCGTCGGCGAAATGATGCGCGCGAGCGCCGAAGAACAGGAGGCTCGCCGTCGCCGCGGCGCACGCGAACACCCACGCGCGCCGGCTCACGCGGTCGCTTCCGCCACGAAGGAACGGATCGTCTCGAGGATGCGCGCGTCCACGGCTTCTTGGGTGGCACCCTGCGCTTTGAGGGCCGTCGCGGTGACGTCGAGAGAGTGATTGCCGCCCTCGACGACGAAGAGCTCGTTCTTCGCCGTCATGCGCGCGCGCGTCGTCTCGAGCAGATCGAGCGGACACAAGGGGTCGCGTGTGCCCTGCACGAACAGCACCGGCGTACGCAGCGCGACCAGCACTTCGTCGCGAACCGCGTTCTTTTTTCCGGCGCCCTTCAGTGGATAGCCGAGACACACGAGCGCGCTCACCGGCTCCTCGAGCGCGACGTGGCAACCGACGCGGCCGCCCATGCTCTTGCCCGCGAGCACGACCGGGCCGTCGTGGCCGCGACGAGCCTCGGCGATCGCGGCCCGGTGCGCGGCGATGAGCTTCGGCAACGGATCCGGCGACCGTTTGCCGCTCAGCATGTACGGGTAGTCGATGCGCCGCACCTCGCCGATCGCTTCGAGTCGGCGCGCCCACCGCTGCATCCATGCCGACGACGACGGCGCGCCGGCGCCAGGCGCAAACACGACGAGCGGCCGTGACACGCCCCGAGCCTCGCGCGAACCGCCCGAGCCGTCGAGTCGTTTCGCGCTTTGCCCGCGGGGAGGTCGCGCGCCGTCGTGGCCTTGGTTCGGTCACGGCGCGCCGCTGCCGCACGACACCCGCGGCGTCGAAGGGAGTGCCGCGAGATCGGGTCTCGGCGATCTCCCGGATGGAGCTCGTGATGGAGGGGGTCTCGCGCGACGGCGAGAGATACTTCGATGAATCAAACTATTTGATGACTGCAAGCACCTGTGTTGGCTCACGTTCACCCTCTTGGGTCGGGTAGGTTCCGGCTGGCGGACGAGCACGTCGACTCGTCCTACTTAGTGCGCGGGCGTCGGGGCCGCGCTTCGGGCGCTCGTCGCGAGCGCGGCGAAGAGCGCGGCTTGCACCGGCTCGGGCACGGCGTGTCCCACGCCTGCGAACTCGCGAATTGCCGCGGGGAAGCCGCGCAGGGCGAGCGCGCCGACGGCGGTGCGCGCGTGCTCGATGGGAACCATCGAATCCGCCGTGCCGTGAAAGGCGAGCAGGGGTCGCAGCTCGCCCGCCGGGCGCGCGCCTGGAACGAGCGACGGGGGAAGCCAGCCGCTCAGCGGGTACGCCGCGGAGATCAGCTCCGGATGCCGGGCGTACAGCGCGAAGCTGAGCGCGCCGCCTTGCGAGAACCCGGTGACGATCGGTTTGCCGAGCGTGGTCGAGCGACGCCCGAGGTCCGCGATGAACGGCGCGAGTCGATCCGCCGTTTCGGCGATGAAGGGCGCAGAAAAATCCGGATCACCCAAATGAAAATCGAACCACGAATAGCCATCGCCGTACGCGGTCGACGAATGCGGCAAGACGACGCGCGCCGGCACCGGAAAATCGCGAAACAATCCCGCGAAATTTTCCGGTCGGTCACCGAGACCGTGAAAGGCGATGACGAGCGGCGCGCGCGCGTTCGCCGCGAGCCCGCCCGTCGCGAGTTCGACGTATTCGAACGACGCGGACAAAGCCGGCGCGGCCCCGCCGTTCGGTGGAGTCGAACCCGGGTCGGCGGAGGGGGTTGCTGCGAGCGGCGCGGTCGAGGCAACGGCGTGCGGGGGCGACGCAGAAGTGACTACTCCGGTGGCCGCATTGTCGTTGGACCTCGGCGCGATATCCGGCGTCCGGCAGCGGCACAGTGAAAGCGCCGCGGCGTAAAGGGCCGCGTACTGCAAACGAGGCGGGGTGCTCACCGGATTTCGGTGTCGCGCTCCGTCGTGGGCTCGACGCCGGACTCGACGCCCGATTCGACGCCCGATTCGGCGCCCGACTCGACGCTGGAGGCCGGTGGGTCTCCGAAGGTGCGCACCTGAACGCTCGGCACGCCGACGGTGGCGCCGGTCACGTCGGTGATCACGACGACCTGGTCGCCGGGGAAGAGGCGATTGCGCTGTCCGAGCTTGTCGAGCGCGGTCTGGATCGTCTTTTCGGGGTTCTTCGAAAAGTCGATGACGAACGGCACGATCGAGCGCGACAGCCACATTTTGCGCCGCACGCTGCTCATGTTGGTGAAGGCGTAAATGATGGCGCGCTGCGGGCGATGGCTCGCGACGAGTTGACCCAGGAGGCCGCGGCGCGTGATGACGATGATGGCCGGCGCACCCAGCGAATCCGCGATGCGACACGCCGACCGCGCGAGCTCGTCGCGCGCGCCCTTCGGGATACGCTCCCAGTAAAAGTCGAGGCCGCGCTCTTTTTCGATGCGCTTGGCGATGCCGTCCATCACCTCGACGCATCGGACGGGATAGCGCCCGCTCGCCGTTTCACCGCTGAGCATGATCGCGTCGGCCTGCTCGTAAATCGCGTTGGCGACGTCGGTCACCTCGGCGCGCGTCGGCATCGGGGCTTCGCGCATCGACTCGAGGAGATGCGTCGCGACGATCACCGGTTTCCCGATGCGCGTACAGTCTCTGACGATGCGCCGCTGAATGACGGGCAGCTCGCGGAAATCCACTTCGACGCCGAGATCGCCGCGCGCGACCATGATGCCGTCGGCGACCTCGAGAATCTCGGTGAAGTTGGCGACGCCTTCCTGGTTCTCGATCTTCGCGATCAGTTTGATGTTCGCGCCGCCGGCTTCGACGATTTGCCGCGCTTCGAGCACGTCGTTGGGCGAGCGCACGAACGAGAGCGCGATGAAGTCGAGCTCGTGCGTGATCGCGAACTGAATGTCGCGACGATCTTTCTCGGTGATCGACGGCAAGTTCACGCGGATGCCGGGCAGGTTGATGTGTTTCCGCGAGCCGAGCTTGCCGCCGTCGATGACCCGGCAGAGGAGCCGATTCTCGTTCACCTCGAGCACTTCGAGATTGATGAGCCCGTTGTCGACCGTGACCTTGTTGCCCGGCTTCAAGTCTTGAACGAGGCTCTGATAGTCGACGTGGACGCTACGCTCTTCCGGGTCCATGACCGGCCGCACCGAGAGCGAAAACGTTTCACCGACCTTGAGATCGAGCGCGTGCTCGAGCTCGCCGGTCCGAATCTCCGGCCCCTGGAGGTCGACGAGCATCGAGATCGGATGGTTCAGTTTCTGATTGAGGCTCTTGATTCGCCGGACGGCCATCAAATGGCTCTCCGGATCGCCGTGCGACATGTTCAGTCGCGCGATGTTCATGCCGGCGTAGGCCATCTTCTCGATGATCGCCGACGTATCGCTGGCGGGGCCGATCGTGCAGATGATCTTGGTGTGACGAAACTCGCGTCGCTCGAAGGTCGAAGTCACGTGTGTCGTGAGTCTGCCCTCTTTTTGTGGAAAAATCCGCTGAAAGTCTCGACGTTCCGGCCGGCAGCGTCTTTCGGCCGGCGCGGTCAGCGTGCCGTCGCGCCGAGCTCGTCGAGAACACGGTCGCGACGCGCCATGAGCGGCGCTCGGGACACGCGCCCGAGGTCGAACTCCGGCAGCGCTTCGCGCGCCGAAATGCGCTCCACCGGCGCGAGCCCGGACTCGCGGACGACCCAGCCGACGATGGCCCGCGGATCCACGCCGCGGTCGCGCAGCTCGGCGAGACTCAGATCGTCGTCGCGTTTCGCGAGTCGTCGCGCCGTTTCATCGACGACGAGCGGCACGTGCCACCACGACGGATGCGGCAGGCCGAGCGCCTCTTGCAGCAACGATTGCCGCGCGGTGCTCTCGAGCAGATCGTCGCCGCGCACGACCTCGGTCACGCCCTGGGCGGCGTCGTCGACCACGACGGCGAGTTGATACGCGGGGGCGCCGCCTTTTCGCGCGATGAGAAAGTCGCCCACCTCGTCGGCGACGTTTGCGACGACGGGTCCGGCGAAGCCATCGACGAAGCGCGTCGTGCCGCCCGGCGCGACGAAACGAAGCCCCGCCGGTTTCCCCGACGTGCGCTCGGCGGCTTCCACCGACGGGAAGCGCCCGCGGCACGTCCCGGGGTAGCGCGGTTCGACCGTGCCGGCTTGCGGCGCGCTCTGAGCGGTTCGCAGATCGCCGCGCGTGCACACGCACGGGTACGCGAGCCCGCGCTCGACGAGCCAGCGAACCGCGTCGTTCATGCGCTCGAGCCCCGTCGATTGAAGGACGACCGGGCCGTCCCAGTCGAGGCCGAGCCATTCGAGGTCGCGAAGGATCGCGTCGGCGGTGCCGGGGACGACACGTGGCGCGTCGAGATCTTCCATGCGCATGAGCAGGGTGCCGCCCTGCGCGCGCGCGTGCCACCACGCGAGCAAGAAGGTGCGCGCATGCCCGAGGTGCAACTTGCCGGTCGGACTCGGCGCGAGCCGCCCGACGATGCTCGACGGCTCCAACGCGTTCGCTCCGTCCGTGTTCGAACGCCGCCTAGCTCGCCAGCTCCGCGCGCCGGTACACGGTGACGACGGCCGCGCCGCCGAGTCCGAGGTTGTGCTGGAGCGCGACTTTCGCGCCGGGCACTTGTCGCTTCTCGGAGAGGCCGCGGATCTGCCAGTTCAGTTCCGCGCATTGTGCGAGCCCGGTCGCGCCGAGCGGATGGCCCTTCGAGATGAGCCCGCCCGACGGGTTGACGACCCACTTTCCGCCATAGTCTACGGCGCCCGAGTCGATGAGGGTGCCCCCCTTTCCAACCGCACACAGGCCGAGCCCTTCGTACGTGATGAGCTCGTTGCACGAAAAGCAATCGTGCAGCTCGATGACGTCGACGTTCTCCGGACCGAGGCCGCTCTCGTTGAAGGCTTTTTCGGCGGCCTTCTTGGTCATGTCGAAGCCGACCAGCTTGATGCAGCTCTTCTCGTCGAAGGTGCTCGGGAAATCGGTCGCCATGCCCATCCCGGCGATTTCAACGGCCGTTTTTTCGAGCCCGTGACGGCGCACGAAGTCTTCGCTCGCGAGGACGGCGGCGCCCGCGCCGTCGCTCGTCGGACAGCACTGCAGCTTCGTGAGCGGGTCGTATACCATCTTCGCGTTCTTCACTTCGTCGAGGGTGTAGGCGTCTTGAAACTGCGAGTACGGGTTGTTCACGGAGTGCTGGTGATTCTTCCACCCGATCTTCGCGAACTGCTCGGCCGTCGTGCCGTAGCGCTCCATGTGTTCGCGGCCGGCGTTGCCGAAGATCTGCGGCGCGGGCGGCGCCGCGACGAATTCGCGAAGCCCCATCATCACCATCATGTGCTTGTCCATGGGGTTCGTGCGATCCATGAACTTTGCGCCGAGCGAGCCCTTCTCCATTTTCTCGAAGCCGACCGCGAGCGCGCAATCGGTGAGGCCGCCTTCGACGAGTTGCTTCGCGAGAAAGAGCGCGGTCGACCCCGTCGAGCAGTTGTTGTTCACGTTGTAGACGGGAATGCCCGTCACGCCGAGCTCGTAGACGGCGCGTTCGCCCGCCGTCGAATCGCCGTAGCAGTAACCGACCACCGCTTGCCCGATCGCCGAGTACGGCACGCCAGCGTCGGCGAGCGCCTTCGTTCCCGCCTCCTTCACCATGTCCGGATAGTCCCAGTTCTTGGAACCGGGCTTCTCGAACTTCGTCATTCCGACGCCCACGACGAACACCTTGCGACCCATGGCGAAACTCCTTCAGCGGCTGATTCGATCGAGCCCGGAGTCTAAGACTTTAGCTGCGAAGAGCAACGCGGTAGCCCGGGCCGCATCATGGCGGCGCGCGTCGTAAAGGCGCCCTGCCGCGCGATCGTCAGCGTTCGGCGATGATGTAGACGATCCACGCGGCTTCTTGTGCGACGCCGGTCTTCGGACGGAAGACGCCCGTGCCTTCGCCCTTCGCGTCGGCGCTTTCCCAATAGACGGCAGAGCGGGAAAAGCCCGCTTCGGCGAGGACCTCGGTGATTTCCGGCAGCGTCCAGAGGCGCCAATCGTACGTGAACGCGTTCTTCATTTTCGAGCCGTTCGGGAACTCGAAGTGGATGTGATTCACGACGCGATTTTCGATCGGGTACACCTCGGCCTGGTCCCAGACGTACGTGAAGCCCGAAAGTCGTCGCGGTTCTTCGACCGGTTTCCAGCTCTCGTAGCCGCCGTAAGCGTCGAGCACGAACAGGCCGCCCTTGGCGACGGACCGGTGCACGCTCGCGAAGTACTCGCGGAGCAAATCACGCGACTGGAAAATGAAGTAGCTGAAGTTGAGCGCGACGGTGATGTCGAAATGGCCCGGCACGCGATCGCGCACGTCCTGGCGAAGCAGGGTCACGCGGTTTCCCGGCTCGCCGATGGGCTTCAAGTTGTGCTCGGTTCCCCACGCGAGCACGCTCTTGTCGAGATCGATGCCGACCGCGGTGCGATCGCGCTTCTTCGCCCACTCCGCGCAGAGCAGCGCAGTGCCGCAAAAATCTTCGCGGAGCGACGTCGGGACGCGTCCGGTGATCTTCCGGAACACGCGATCGAGAAATCGCGCCTCCGTCTCGGCGTCTTGCACCGAGAGCTGGTAGAGGACGTGGCGGTCCGCCGTTTTCGCGGTGTAGCGCGGCTTCTTGGGTTTCGTGCGGGTTCGTTTTTTGGGCATGAGGTCGACGGCGCTCGGAGACCGGGAAAAGGCGTCGACGCCTCTTTAGTTCATTTCGCGCGCTTTTTGCACCGAACCGTTCGCGCCGAGGTCGCGTCGTTGCTCGCCCAGGTCACGAGCGCGCCGCCTTCGACCTCGGCGATCGACACTTCGGCGAAGCCTTTTGCCTGCGCGAGCGTCGCGTGGCGCTCTCCGGCGGCGTCCTCGACGGCACGAACCACGAGCTCTTGCGCGGAGTCAGGGGCCGGCGTTTGCGGCTGTGCATAGACGATGACCGGTTCGCCGCACACGTGACCCGCCGCAACCGGCGCCGGGTCGATGCCGTTCGGATAGAGCACCCAGTTCGTCTTGGTGTCCATGGTCGGCGTTTGCGTGATGTCGAGTCGCGCGATCCCGAACTCGGTGATCGAACGCTCTTCCGGAATGAAGCCCCAGAGATCGTTTCCGTGACTCGGCAAGATCGTCATCTCGGTGAGCGGCTGAATGCCGCCGCCGACCCACACGACGACGTCGTCACCGAGGAGCGAGTGGCCGCTCGGAAATCGAATGCGACGCGCGTGCACCGGCGTCATCGCCATGCGCGCTTGCACGGACAGCGCTGTGACGCCGTCGTCGGTCTCGACGAGCGAGACGCTGTGTGTCGAGTTTCCTTCCGCGGTCAGCACTTCGCTCGGCGCGCCTTCGACCCACAGCTTTGCGATGAGCGGATCGTCGTCCTTCGCCGGTCGCACGACGTACGCGACCATCGCCGGGAGCTGCATCCCTTTCTTGTCCGGCAAGGGCAGGGGCACGCCGGGTCGCGTGCCGTCGTGCGCGTCTTTCGCGAGCACCTCGAGCGGGCCAATCCCTTCGGGTGCAACGCGGCGCCTCAAGAGCTCGCCGTGATCGATCCAGTAGACGCGATCCTGAAAGAGCGCCGGCCCTCGCCCGTAATGGAAGGGCCCCGAGCCTTCGGGAAGCGGGCGGAGCGGCGTCGGCGCGGCAATGGCGGCTCGCGACAATCGTCCGAGCCGCGCGATGCGAAGCTCGCCCCCACTAGTATAGAGGAGCACGCCGAGCGGCGACGCCGACGCGGGACCCGCGGGCGCGACGTCGACGGTTCCGTCGAGGATCCACGGCAACGCCGCGACGTCGCGCGCCGTCTCCGCGGACGGCTTTGCCGTCTCGGGCTCCAGCTCGGGAGTCGTGGGTTCATCCTCGACCCTATCGCTGTTCGCGCTCGGACGCGGGGCCGGTGCGTGCTTTATCTTTTGAGCGCGCGCTTCGAGCTCCGCGAGCAGGCGCTTCGCGTCATCGGTCGCGACGTGCTGCTGCGGCGTCGGCTCGCGCGTCGGCTCGCGCGTCGGCTCGGGCGTCGGATCGCGATGACACGCGACGACCGCGCTGGCACCAATCACGACGCACGCGCATCGCACGAGTCGCGAAGCGTCACTGCGATGCGTGCTCGATCGCAGTAATCCATACTTGTGCACTGAAGAGCTCAGAGGCTTCGTGAGCGACTCGCTCGACGCATCAACGACGTACGTTTCGCGCGGCGCGCGAATCATGTGCGGTGCCTCGACAATTTTCTCTTCGTCGGAAAAAAGAACTAGCTTAGACAGCCGAAATTACCCTCAGTTGCGTTTGACTTTGTGTAGGTGCTGCCGTAGTTCGAAAGCTGTTTTTCAGGCCAAATCACGTCGCTAGCTCGCTTACCAGTGAGCGCCATGTCTGAGTCGACCAGTCGCCTGCTGTAACTGAGTCGCGAGCGGCGGATCCCGGGGGGCGAATCCACTCGCCGAGCCCGCAGGTTTCCTTTGTCTTCAGCGCAGAGAGGCGAAGTCATGCATAAGTCCCTTCTTGTTCTCCTCGGTATCGTCGCAGCCTGCGAGGTCGGGTGCAGCAGCGCCAATGGCAACTCGGAAGGCGAAGGGGCCCAGCAAAGTGGAACGGGCGGTGAGAACTCGTTCGGCAACGGCGGGGCGACCAATCCATTCGGCTCGGGTGGCAGCACATCCGTTGGAAGCGGCGGCGGCAATCCCTTCGGCAGCGGAGGGGGAATCAACGTCGGCAGCGGTGGCAATCCGTTCGGCGGAGGCGGCATCGGGCCGGTGAATACGGGTGGCAGCCCGTTCGGGGGCTTCCCCGGCAGCGGCGGCGACATCGGCAGCACCGGCGGTTCGCCGTTCGGCAGCGGTGGTGACATCGGCAACACGGGTGGGTTCGGCAACGGCGGCGTGCCGAGCAGCGGAGGCGTACCGGGCAGCGGCGGTACGACGACCACAGGAACGCCGGGCCAGCCAATGCTCCCCGCAGCGCCCAAGCAGATGTGCCCGACGTTCACCAACGGCGGCGTCGTGCAGATCCAGCGTGCAAGCGGCACGAACGTGCCGGTGACCGTCTATATCGATCCGGCCGCGAAGAGCAAACCCGCGCCGGGCGGCCCGCTCATCATCTACTGGCACGCGACACTCTCGAGTCCGGCTGAGGTTCACTCCGGCTTCGGCGACACGAACATCGCGGCCGTCACCGCGGCGGGCGGCGTCGTCGCGGCGCCCGCGACGACCGCGTGCAGCGGCTGCACGACGACGGATGACGGCTACTGGTTCGTCGAAGACGACGTGGTCCTCGACACCATCGTCTCGTGCGCCATCGCGCAGGCGAACATCGACGTCACGCACATCCACACGCTCGGCTGGAGCGCCGGCGGTCTCCACACGACGCACGTCGCGCAGGCTCGTTCGAACTACATCGCGAGCTTCGTCTCGTATTCGGGCGGTCTCTACCTGCTCCCGAGCACGGATGAAAATCCGGCCAACAAGGTTGCCGGAATTCTCACCTACGGCGACCCCGGCAGCGACGACGTCATTCTCGACTTCAACGCCCAGAGCCTCGCCTGGTACAAGCAGTTCCAGCCCCTGGGCTGGTACTCGATGATGTGCCACCACCCCGGTGGCCACGAAATCGACCCCGAGGTTGCGCCGCACTCGCTCGAGTTCTTCAAGGCGCACCCGTTCGAGGTCAGCCCCGAGCCGTACGCCACGACGATTCCGTCGGACTTCCCGAGTTACTGCTCCAACATGTCCCACTGAGGGTCGTCGCGGCTCGCTCGCTGCGAGCACGGGCCAATCTGGGTGCTCTCGGTGTTCAACGTGCCAATGCACGTTTCCGCGCCTCACCCACCCATCTTGACCCGCGGTCTTTGCGATCGCGCCGCGACGTTATCGCGTGACGTCGTCGCGGCTCGCTCGCTGCGAGCACGGGCCAATCTGGGTGCTCAGCAGGCCGCCGCACCCCCCGAAGCGTGAGGACGGCGCCCGACTCGCACAATGGCCCGGCGACGCTTCCGACGCGACGCGTCGCTTCGCGCTAGGGTCGAAGCCTCTGGCCCCGGATGTCCTCGAGTTTCGTCTCCCGTACCCGGCGCGGCGCCCGCGTTTCGTGAAAGGGTCGACGTCCATGAAACGAACGTTGAGCCTCGTCGTGGTCGCGGGCGTCGTGGCCTGTTCGTCGAGCGGGTCGGGCACGAGCGGCCCCGCCAGCGCGACGGCCGACACGACCGGTGGAACGAATTCGGGGGGCGGTGGCAGCGGCGGCGCGCCGTCGAACAGTGGGGGCTCTTCGAGCGGCGGTCATCCGAACGGTGGAAGCGGAGGAGCGCTCGAAGGGACCAGCGGGAGCGCGCCCACCGAGACTTCCGACGGGGGTCCCGCGGATTCGGGCGGAATCGAGGCGAGCGATGCGCTCGCGGACGGCTCGTCGCGGGGATCGTTTGGCAGCTGGGATAAGGACCCGCGGCTCGAGCCGCCCTCAACGCTCGGCGACTGCGACTTGGGAGGAGTCGCCACTCAGAATGTTGCCGTCCTTCCGGATGGGACGGCGTTCGGGGCCTGGGAGTGCAACGAGGGTGGTTCGCACGTCTATGCGAGCCGTTTCGTTCCGGGATCCGGATGGAGCGCGCCGGTCGTGTTGAGCGCGGAGCCGCTCTACACGATGGCGATCGCGCTGGCCGTCGCCGCGAGCGCGACGGGCAACGCGGTCGTCGCGTGGTCGGACACCGTGCTCGTCGACGGCAGCTATCGATTCGTCATCCGCGCGGCGCACTTCGGTTCGGCGTGGGAGCCCGAAGTCACGATCAGCAGTCCCGCCTACTCGGCCTATTACGCTACGGGCTTCTCGCTCCACGCCGACGCTCACGGCGACTTCTTGGCGGCTTGGGACGAAATTTCGGCAGCGCCCGGCGCCGGTCCGACCCCGGCGTGGGAACTTCCGGCGCACCCCGGCGTCGCTCGCTACGATCACGCGGCGGGATGGAGCGCAGCATTCGAACCCGAGGAACCCGACTCGGGAGCGTCGCTATGGCCCATTCCCAACGTGTGGTCCGTCCCCGTGGTCGCCATGGATCCCGATGGGAACGCCGTCGTCGCTTGGTCCGACTCCTTGCGCTCGATCAGCGGCCAAGCCGGCTTCATCCGCGCGGACCGTTACACGAACGACAAGGGCTGGATGGGGACCGAGTCGGCCGCGACCGTCGCGAATCCGCTGACGCCGATCCAGCCGAGCGTCGCGATCGACGGCGCCGGCAACGCCGTCGTTGCTTGGATGGAAGGTCAACAGCGTCCGTATGCGAGCACGTTTCACGGGACGTGGTCGGCGGCAGCGCTCGCGGCGGCGAGCGGGTACGCCGATGAGCTGGGACCTCTCGTCGCAACCGATACGCACGGCGGGTTTCTCGCGGTCTTTTCCGAAGACGATTCGGTCTCCTCGGATCTCTATGCGAGCCGGCTCGAAATTCCGGGATCCTGGTCCTCGCCGCAGAAGCTCGATGCGCCGGTTTCGATCGACGCCGATGGATCCTCCAAAAATCTCGATGGAGGTTCTTCCGTCATCCGTGAATTCGCGAGCTCGGTTCCCGCCCTCGTGATGAACGAGAGCGGCGACGCGCTCGTCGCTTGGGCGCGCACCGACGTGATTTCCCAGTTCGTCCAGGCGATCTCGTTTTCGCCGAGCTCGGGGTGGGGTGCGCGGGCCCGGTTCCTTTCGGGAGCGGGTGCCTACAACGGGTCGTTGCTCATCGACTCGCGCGGCGAAGGAATGCTGATCTTTCCGAGCTTTTCCACCGAATACGAGCTCGCCGCCATTCCGTATTTGCCGGCCGTGGGGTGGGGATCTCGAGTGACGCTCAGCTCGACACAAGCACAGCTCGGCGGCTTTTCCGCTGCCATGAACGCTTCAGGCGAAGTCGCCGCCATCTGGACCTTGGACCGAAACGGTCGAAGCGCCGAGGTGGTCGAAGGCGCCGTGTATCGTTGACTTCGAGAGCAGTGTAACGCGAGAGAATGAGAGGAGAGGGCTGCCTAGCAAGGACGGTGAATCGCTAGTGCCTCTCGAGGAACCCTCTGCCTTCGAATATCGCCGGCATCGCCTTTTCGATTCGCGCCACCCGCGTCGCCGACTGCTTGGCCGCGGCAAAGTGG